>NZ_JBYSZA010000001.1:0-667540 GCF_058786735.1 Pseudomonas sp. FW305-7 | reverse complement strand
TTTGGAGATTCACTCATGATCAAACCAACACCCAACCCGCCCGAAACCGACTCGGTTTCCCCCTACGAATCCCTCGACTCAAAAAAACTCCACGAAGCCGCCGACCGCGCCCTCGACCATTATCTCTGTCCGCCCGGGTCCACGCCGCCCCCACGTAGAATCCGCGGGATGTATGCCGTGACTGCGGACAACAAAAACGAAGAATTGCTGATTGATGCCAGCGAAACACTTGCTTCGGCCAAAACCATCGCGCAGGACTGCGCCAGTCTGTTGCCGGCGGCGCAGCGTCGGGCGTTGTTGGGGATTGCGCAGTTGATCATGCTTGGTGAGTTGGCGGTGAATCGGGCGCTGGATAATCTGCAATTGGCGGATTGATGCTGGCGTCGGGCACTTCTGGTGATTGATTAGGTGTCCGTTCTGGCGCCTTCGCGAGCAGGCTCACTCCTACAGGGTTTTATGTTGATCACAGATATTTTGTAGGATGCTGATACCTGTAAGAGTTGGGCTGGTGGTGAAAAATGGCGACTGATTCATTTTCTGAAAAGCAATCAGCCTTCTTTCCTGCCAAGACCCAACTACTCCTACCTCCGGCGCCGCAAGAATGAAAAAGCTTTTAATCGCAGTAATCCTCGCCGTGGTGACGATGCTCTACGTCGGTTACTACGAAGCCCTAGAGGATGGTGACATCGAGACGATTGTCTTCATCAAGAAACATCCCACGTTTCAGATGAAGTTCTACAACATCCACGCAAACGACGGTGAGATCAGGAAGGTAGAGCGCCTGACGGCAGAGGAGCGGGGGAGGATTATCGACTACTGCCGGTACCGCTTGGGAATTGATGCAGACCTGAAAACCCAGGATGACGTTGAGATGTGCCGGAAAAAATAGAGCTGTTCATTTGGCCGAGGTTGTTAGTTACGACTGACAATCTCGGCCATTTTCTTTTGTCTGTTGGGACAAGGGCACGAATCTGTTGAGGGATCCGAGACGGAATGAGGGGCCCCCATAAACACCAATGTTTAAAAGACATCTTCAAACACTCTCTCAGGCTACAAATCCTTGCGCCTTTGCCTACAGCTACGCCAGAATCCGCCGGCTTGTGCGCTTTGTACCTGGTCTTTATCGTCTACGTGTCGCTGGCAACCCAGCGACCGGGTTTAGCGACCTGACCAGGTATAAGTACAACGACGCTCCAGTTTGTCGCAGACGTTTGCGATGACGATATGGTGGCTGTGCGTGGGAGACCTTCGGGTCTGCCGGGTCTTATACCTCTCGGTTCGCTAACCCGCGTACAGCTGCCACCCTTACTTGTTTAGCGACAGGTGTTGGTGGTTCCACCAGGTATAAAAATGGAGCTTCACCATGATCAAACCAACACCCAACCCGCCTGAAACCGCCTCGGTTTCCCCCTACGAATCCATCGATTCCAAAAAACTCCACGAAGCCGCCGACCGCGCGCTCGACCATTACCTCTGTCCGCCCGGTTCCACGCCGCCGCCACGTAAAACCCGTGGGATGTATGCCGTGACTGCGGACAACAAAAACGAAGAACTGCTGGTCGATGCCAGTGCAACACTCGCTTCGGCCAAAACCATCGCCCAGAACGTCTCCAGCCTGTTGCCGGCATCGCAGCGTCATGCGCTGGCGGGGATTGCGCAGTTGATCATGCTCGGGGAGTTGGCGGTGAATCGGGCGTTGGATAATTTGCAATTGCCGGAGTGATGCGGGTGCCGGGATAACCTGGTGATTGATCGGGTGTTCATTCTGGCGCCTTCGCGAGCAGGCTCGCTCCCACAGGGTTTTATGCTGATTGCAGGTGTTGTGTACGATGTTGAAACCTGTGGGAGCAGTTGATTATTACCGCTTCGTCTTCGTGTGATTATTGAGGCGCTTCAGGACATTCGCGGGTCCATCGCGTCACGGTCATGTCATTGAATTTCTCACCGATGGTATCGACGCGTAGGCAAGTTCCTTTCTTCGCGTAGTACAAGATGCAACGCGAGCTATCAAACGAGCAGGTATCCAGTTCGAAGAACTCGTGTGCAGCCAGCTCCTTCTCTACGCCGCTGTATTCATAGCCGTCGTTGGTATGCATCCGCGTCGGGTTCCATCCTTGTTTGATTAGCTTGGGTCTGGCCGCAGCCAAACGCTCACCGACGACGATGTCTGCTGGCCCGTGCATGTCGTTTGGCGCCTGTGAGTCATCGGCAAACGCTGCGCTGATACCCGTGCAATAAATTGCGAAAAATACGAGGGTCGAGGCCTTCAATTACAGTTCCTATAGCCGACTCTAGCTCGACAAAAACTCCGGATCCTCGGTATGAGGTTGCGGAGGATGGTGATTCTTGGTGCCAGCCATTCGGGACGTGCTGCCTCCCTTGTTGCTGCTTTCGGCCTAGCGCCGAGCCTAGTAGAAGTGACCTAGGTTATTGCCTGCTTTTATTAGTCGTTCCTGTGATTTTTCTTCCGGTGCAATGAAAGGCTGCCACCAAAAAATCCTTGAGCGACCACGCCCAAAGACCCAGAAGCATGCAGATCACCAAAAAAGTGAAATATTGATGAAAGTCCGTACGGGGCACATTTTGGCTGCTTGTTCCAACCAGCCCGAGACTTATCACGCTGACGCAAAAAAAACTCAGGCATCGAATAGCGAGATAGCAAAGGTCTCTGAAGTTAACCGTGCGTACCCAGCTTTTTGCAGTTTCAGAAAATAAAGCCGACCACACCAGATGAAACAGGCTTGCGTACATAAAGCTCAGGCTCAGGCGTTCCGCTACATCAGCGCCGGAACCAAGGAAAATTTGTGAATAGAAATGGTCGAGGAAAACACCTACGGGACGCATGAGGTCGAGGAAAGGAAACAGGGCAACCCCACCTGCGAGGTAAATGGCTAAAAAAGCGATGATTTTCATCTCGCACTCCTTTGCTTTATTTACCAGATCGATTGATGTCAGATCGGTGTCTCGCGTTCTAAACATCAGCCTCGATATTGGCATTGCATGACTTTTTTCAGCTAGGTAAGTCAACAGCATAGTCATGCTGACCACGTTCGGTAATTCAGTCGTTGGCCATCAGGAGGGAAGAGGGCCAGACGGCAGAGAAGCACGGTTTTGCGGCGAGCGGGGTTTCGATGGGCTGCGAGGTTGAGCATTTCGCTAGGGATAAGTGGACGGATCTATTCAGAGAGGCGTTACGGAATTCGTTCCCGATAAGAAGGAAAAGGGTGCGGATTTATTTTTGAAAAATAGATCCGACCCTTTGAATGTTCAGCGGGCGAATGAGATTACCGACTTACTGCCGCACAGGTAGATGCCCATCCAACGGTGCAACCTCTGACAGGGCACCGTATCAACATCTGCCTAGTCGCCAAAATCAACGGCATTACCGCTAGCCCGGACGTAATAGTTATCGAATTCACCGCTTTCGACGAACACGAAGCCATGGCGAGTGTAAAAACGATTTGAAGCGCTTTCCTTGAGAGCACCTACTTTGATGGGACGCCCGATCTCATCAGCCTCTCTGAAAATCCGAGTAAGAACTTCAGAGCCGATTCCTGCTCCTTGCGCACTGGGTATCACATACAAGTGGTCAAGCAGAAGCTCGCTCTGATGGTCTTTGATTACGACAAAACCGACCAGATCACCTGAGACTTCTATGCGGCGTGTGCTGTTAGCGTCGAACCCAGCAATGAATCGTTCGCGCGCACGATCCGGCTTAAATCGTCCAAGCCGTTCAAGGCTCTCGCGCATGGCCTCAATCCTGATGGCTACCAGATCTTCCAGGTCGTTACTGGAAGCTGCGCATAAAACGACAGCGGAGTTTTGATCAGCGGAGGCTGGCATAACAAGCACCCTAAGCATGGCCGGTCAGTGATTATAGAGAACAGAATCCGCGTAACCACTGCGGCCTCGGTTCAATGGAGGCGATGGTTCCATAGTCAGCTTCAGGGGGATGTGTTCGCTGGACGCTTAAGTCTGTTGGGGCAAGGGGGTGGAGCTGTCGTGGGGTTCGAGACGCAATGAGGATTCCGATAAACACCAATGTTTAAAAAGACATCTCCAGTCACTCTCTCAGGCTACATATCCTTGCGCCTTTGCCTACAGCTACGCCAGAATCCGCCGGCTTGTGTGCCTTGGGGGCCGGTTCTATTGTGGTGCGGTCGCTGACGAATCAGCGATCGGGTTTCGCAGCCCGGATCAATCAAGGCGCACAGCGCTCCGAAACGTTGCCACCTTTGGCAACGGTGCATTATGGCGGCTGTGCGCGGGATACCTTCGGGTATGCCGGGTGCCTTGATTCCCGGTCTGCGAACCTGCGTACAGCTGCCACCTCTCTTCGTTTCGCAGCGAAATGTGGCGGCTCCAACAATCAAGGAGCTTCACCATGATCAAACCAACACCCAACCCGCCCGAAACCGACTCGGTTTCCCCGTACGAATCCCTCGATTCCAGAAAACTCCACGAAGCCGCCGACCGCGCGCTCGATCATTACCTCTGTCCACCCGGTTCCACGCCGCCGCCACGGAAAACCCGTGGGATGTATGCCGTGACTGCGGACAACAAAAACGAAGAACTGCTGATTGATGCCAGCGAAACACTCGCTTCGGCCAAAACCATTGCGCAGGATTGCGCCAGTCTGTTGCCGGCGGCGCAGCGTCGGGCGTTGTTGGGGATTGCGCAGTTGATCATGCTTGGTGAGCTGGCGGTGAATCGGGCGCTGGATAATCTGCAATTGGCTGATTGATGCGGGTGTCGGGTACATCTGGTGATTGATTGGGTGTCCGTTCTGGCGCCTTCGCGAGCAGGCTCACTCCTACAGGGTTTTGGGTTGGTCACGGATAGTGTGTCCGGGTGCTGAAACCTGTGGGAGTTGGCTTGAGCGCGATGGCGGCCCGACAGCCTGGATTTTTGTCTGTAAGCGGAGGGACGCTTGCCCATGCTAAATTTCGCGAAATCAAATAGTTGAAAATAGAGTTCGAACGCTATGTTGACCCTTTCCAAGGGCGAGAATCAGGGCTTGAAGGTCAAACCTCGCTGGCCATCCTCTGAAGTACTGATTGAACAAAATGTCTTCCTTAAATTGATTGAAGCCCAGTCGAAGCTTCCCCCGTCAATTCAACTCCTGCTCGTTCGGGGATATGAAAATAAAACCAGTCAACTTGGGTTATTCAGGGTCCTGTCGAGGTGGCTGGGCATCCGGTTGTTTTGCGCTTGCTACCCAGGCCGAAAAGACGAGGTGAGCGATATATTCGGCTCCAATGGGCATGACGTGGATGGCTCTCATGTGGATGTTTCAATCATTCTGAATGGCAGGAGACTGCGATTTTTGCCGTTGGGCGTATTTACATCGCCGAGCCTTCAACACAGCAGGGCGGCTGAACATCTCAGCGTTCTCAAAGAGGTCAAGGCTGCGCTGATGCAGTGCGGCTTCAAGATTCACCGCAACCCGACAGAGAGCATGCAGATACATTGCGACTTTGCAGGATAGTTGGCTGGTGCGGCTGATGATCTTTTTCGGGAGGAGGTGGCTCAGATGGATTTGCATCCTGCGAGTAAAGCGTCCCGGCTGTTTAACTGAAGGTCTTCAAGCATGACTAAATTGCAATGCGCCGCGCTGGCGATCTTGCTCAGTACCACGGCCATAGCCCAGGCCGAACCAAGCGTGCAGGTCGGTTTTTCCCCGGAAGGTTCGGCGCGAAAGCTGGTTTTGGAAACCATCGGGTCTGCGCAGCACAGTATTCAAATGCTCGCCTATGCGTTCAAGGCCCCCGATATCGTGCAGGCTTTGATTGATGCGGAGAAGCGTGGGGTGGAGGTGCGCATTGTGGTCGATAAAAAGCGAAATCTGGGCAAGTCCAGTAAGACGGCGATGGACCTTGTGGTTTTGAACGGTGTGGAACTGCGTACCAATGAACATTTCCATCTTCATCACGACAAAACCATCATCGTCGACGGTAATACGGTAGAAACAGGTTCGTTCAATTTCGCTCCGTCCGCCGAAACGGCTAACTCGGAAAACGTGGTGGTGATTCGAGATATGCCGGAGGTTTCGCGTCAATACATCGCGCATTGGCAATCACGCTGGGAGCTTGGTGTGCCTTATCCGCAACGCTGATCGGCATATGAATGTCTGGCTGGGATGGCAGGTTAGTCAGTCATCGGGCGTAAGCCGATATTCGACCGATTGCCGTGTTCGGTTATAGGGAGTGCTGGCGGTGAATCGGGTGTTAGATAATTTGTAATTGACGGGGTGATGCGCGTGTCGGGGTCACCTGGTGATTGATTGGGTGTCTGTTCTGGCGTCTTCGCGGGAAAGCCCGCTCCCACAGGGTTCTGTGGTGAGTGCAAAATCTGCAAACACCACAAAACCTGCGGCAGCTCCTACAGGGGGCGGTTTAGTAGGGTTTCGAGTTTTGCTAGCGGCGGCGCATCCTGATTGCGGTCGAATACCTGGATGCCAATCTTGAGTAAGCGGCCGTTTTCGGCTGCGCTGATCAGCTGTTCACAGCGCAGCATTAGTCGCCCCTGATCGCAATCCAGCGCTTTCATACCCATCGGCAACTTGCCTTCCAACCGCAACTCCGCCATCCGACTCTGCGCCGCAATCAGCGCCACCGACCGATCCCTTAAAACCCCGCTGCTCTGCGTCATCAACCCCGCCACCCGCACAGCCGCCGACATCGCCACAGCAATAATCGCCAGCGCCACCAGCACCTCAATCAATGTGAAACCCGCTTCTCGCGAACGCGCACGCATAAACCGCCCAAAACCCAAACCCAGCCCTCGACGCTAACCCCCGTCCTTGACGGCTTGACGACGAAAACACCCGAGGATTTTCAACATCACTGACATATCTTCTTGCAACACTGCGCGTCGAATCGAATCAAGCCAGGGAATGTCGAGATGGATATCGCACCTTTCAAATCGCTTCAGCAACCGATGCGCAAGCCGCGTGGGCAGCAGGGTTTTACCCTGATCGAGATCATGGTGGTCGTGGTGATTCTGGGGATTTTGGCGGCGATGGTGGTGCCCAAGGTGCTCGACCGGCCGGATCAGGCGCGGGCGACGGCGGCGAAGCAGGATATTGGTGGGTTAATGCAGGCGTTGAAGTTGTATCGCCTCGATCATGGCACTTACCCGAGCATGAATCAGGGGCTGAAGGTGCTGGTGGAGCGGCCGGCGGATGCGAAGAACAGCAATTGGCGTTCGTACCTGGAGCGCTTGCCGAACGATCCGTGGGGGCGTCCTTATCAATACCTCAACCCCGGCGCCAATGGCGAGATCGACATCTTTTCCCTCGGTGCCGACGGTCAGCCTGACGGCGACGGCGTGAATGCCGATATCGGTTCCTGGCAGTTGTAAGGCCGGCCATGAACAGCCGCTCGCCTGAGGGGGCGAAGCAACAGGGCATGGCGATTATCAGCGCGTTGTTGATTGCCGCCGTGGTGGCGGTGATTGCGGCGGGCATGTTGACGCGCCAGAGCGTGTCGACCCGTGCGCTGGAGGCGGATCAGCAGCGTGTGCAGGGGCGTTGGCTGGTGCAGGGCGGTTTGGAGATCAGCCGTCAATTGCTTTGGGATGCACGTCAGCGCGATCCGTTGACCCGGCTCGATCAGCCGTGGGCACAACGTCTCTCCGCGCAAGGTTTTGAGGGGCGACTGGAGGATGAGCAGGGCAAGTTCAACCTGCGCAATCTGGTGGCCAACGAGCGGGTTGATGAGGCGCAGGTGGCGGCGTTTCAGCGCTTGTGCGAGTTGATCGGGGTCAGTGCCGGGTTGAGTCAGCGCATCAGTCAGCGGGTGATTGCTTCCTACCCGCGACTGCTGAATGCGCAGATTGCCGAGGCGCCGAAAAGCGGTTTCGACAGTGGTCGCGCGACCTCGCCCAACGCTTCACACAAACCGCAGAAGCCGACGCTGCCGATGCTGCGCAGCATCGATGATTTGCGCAGTGTCGATGGCGTGAATGAGGCGCTGATCGGCAAACTGGCGCCGTACCTGACGGTGATCCCCGCGACGACTTGGCTCAACGGCAACACCGCCACCGCGCCAGTGTTGGCCGCGTATGTGCCGGGGCTGTCGCTGGAGCGTGCCAATGCGCTGATCGCCGAGCGCGATGCCGGGCGCTGGTTTATCAACCGTGGCGATTTCGTTAACCGTTTGCGCATGCCGCAACTGGAGCTGACCAGCGTCAAGGTTGGCATCACCAGTGACTGGTTTCGCCTGCGTGGCGAGGCGCGGCGCGATCAGCGGCGGGTCAGTCTTGAGGCGTTGCTGCATCGCAGCCAGGACCGCTTGCCGCAAGTGATCTGGTCGCGGGTGGGCGTATGAGCCAGTTGAAAGTGGCGTTGCCGCCCTTGGTGGAGCTGGATTTACAGAGTGAATTGCACTGCGCCTGGCTGGATCGTCAGGGTCAGGTCACGCGGGAAGAGCGCCTCAGCCTGAGCCAGTTGAGCCAGCAGGCGAAACTGCCGCCGCTGGTGTGTTTTCTGCACCCGGTCGACAGCCTGTTGGCGAGTCTCGATTTACCGCCGTTGCCTGCCAACAAGATTGTCGCGGCGGTGCAGTGTGCGGCGCAGGCCTTGATGCTGGGCGACAGCAGCGAGATGCACATCGCGCACAGCTCGCGGGACGAGGCCGGGCAGGTGCAGATCGCCTGGGCGCCTCGGCAGCACTTGTTGCGTTTTGGCCAGTTGCTCAAAAGCGCTGGGCTGAACCTGCGTGGCCTCTATCCGGCGCCGTACCGTTTGCCGGTGCTGCCCGGCACTGTCGCTTGCGTGCAGGACGGTCATCTGTTGCTGCGCGACAGCGTGCAAGTGGCGCGGGTGCAGCCGTTGTTCGATGACGGCCTCGACGGTGTCGTATGGGAACCGGGCGTCACTTTGCACTGGATCGGTGATCAACCACCGGCGGGCGCCGAATTGCCGATGGCCGATGCGCAACGCTGGACCGGGCCGCTACCCGGTTGGGGATTGCACGGCGCAGTCCAGCAGCAACAAACCGAGCATCGTGGCTGGGGCAGGGCGATCGCCCTGTCAGCGTTGGCCGTGGCGGTGTGGGTGATCGGTTTGAGCCTGTATGCCGCCCGTGAAGCCGGTCAGGGCCAGCAATTGAAAGCCCAGATGAACCTGCGGGTAAAGCAGGCCTTTCCCGAGTTGCCGGTGATCCTCAACCCGCTGCAACAGGCGCGTCAGCAATTGGCGGCGCGGCAGAAGAGCACGGCGGATGATCCGGCGCAGACTTTCAATCGTCTGGTGTTGCAGGCCGGCAGCGGCATGCCGTCGATGGCGGGCAGTGTCGAGCGGCTGGCGTTTGTCGACGGCGCCTTGCAGCTGAGTCTGCTGAGTGAAGCCCGTCGTGGCGGCAATGATCAGGACTGGCAAAGCACCTTGGCCCAGGCCGGTATCAGCGTGACGGCAGATGAGGAGGGTTGGACCTTGCGTCCGTCCACTGAAGCCACCCCAAGCGACAGCGATGACAGCGGCGGAGCAGAAGAAGATGAATAAGGCCTCGCTCGCGCTGTACCGCGCCAAGTGGCAACGCGTTAACGCTCAGGTGCAGGCGCGTTGGCAGCCGTTGGCGCTGCGCGAAAAACGCATGGTTGCCGGCATGGCCATAGCGCTGGTCGGCCTGCTGCTGTGGGTCGCGTTGATCCAGCCGCCGTTGAAGAAAATTGCTTATTGGCAAACCGAAACGCCAAAGCTGCGCGCTCAGACCGAGGCGCTGGAAGTGCTGCTGCGCGAAGTCAGCGTGCGCCCGGACGGGCAAACCGTGGCGCAGTCGCTGGAGCAGACCCTGCAGGCCAGTGGCCTGGCGGGACATTACCAATTACAGGAGGCGCAGGGTGCCTGGCTGCTGACCTTCGACGCGGCACCGGCCGACGCCGTGCTCGACTGGCTGTTGAGCAACCCGGCACAACTTTCTCTGCAAGTGGTCGAGGCCCGTTTGCAACGCGCAGACAACCCCTCGACCGAAGTCACCGCCGGCACTTTGTCAGGCACCGTTCGCATGGATCAGGCGCTGGGCGCTAAGGAAGCTTCATGAAGGGGTCAGGATCCAAACCGGCACGTCTGGCGTTGCCGATGTTGCTGATGGCGTTGAGCGCGTGCAGCAACACCACCACACCACAGAATCAGCCGCCGTTGCTGGTCGACAGTGAGCTGGGCCGGCCGCTGGCCAACACCCAACGCAGCGGCGACGCGGTGCTCGACCGCGAGCGCGCACAGGCGCAGGCGCGACCTGTGCCGAAGCAATTGCACAACATCAGCAAGCGTGCGCGCAGTGGTGCGGCGGCGTCGGGCGTTGCCTTGCCGAGCAATCCTTTGGGCGATCAACCGGTGACGCTGAATTTTGTCGACGCCGATATTCAAGCGGTTGTGCGGGCGCTGTCGCGTTCGACCGGGCAGCAGTTTCTGGTCGACCCTCGGGTCAAGGGCACGTTGACGCTGGTCTCGGAAGGTCAGGTGCCGGCGCGGCAGGCTTACGACATGCTGCTCGCGGCGTTGCGTATGCAGGGTTTCAGCGTCGTTGATGTCGGCGGCGTGGCGCAGGTGGTGCCCGAGGCGGATGCGAAGTTGTTGGGTGGGCCAATTTACAGCGCTGACAAACCGGCCGGTAACGGCATGCTCACCCGTACGTTTCGTTTGCAATACGAGAACGCGGTGAACCTTATTCCGGTGCTGCGCCCGATTGTTTCGCCGAACAATCCGATCAACGCCTATCCGGGCAATAACACCATCGTCATCACCGATTACGCGGAGAACCTGACCCGCGTGGCGCAGTTGATTGCGAGCATTGATTCGCCGAGTGCGATTGACACGGATGTGGTGCAGATCCAGAACGGTATCGCTGCCGACATTGCGCCGATGGTGGCGGATTTGCTCGATGCGCCAGGCAATGATCCGACGCAGAAAATCGCAGTGATCGGTGATCCGCGCTCCAACACCATCATCATTCGCGCCGGCAGCCCCGAGCGCACGGAGCTGGCGCGTAATCTGATCTACAAACTCGACAACGCGCAGAGCAATCCGAGCAATTTGCATGTGGTTTATTTGCGCAACGCGCAAGCGGCGAAACTGGCGCAGGCATTGCGCGGTTTGCTCACGGGCGAGAGCGACAGCGGCACCAGCGACAGTGCGCGTTCGGTGCTCAGTGCGATGGGTGCGAGCACTGGCGGCAACGCTGGGCAGAACGGCCAGAGTGGTGCGCAAAGCAGCGGCACGACATCGACCAGCAATAGCAGCGGAAGTACCGGTGGCAGTTACGCCCAAGGCAGTGGCGGCACCAGCAGCGGCGCTAATCAGGCCAGCGAGCAGAACGTCGCCTTCAGTGCCGGTGGCGTGACCATTCAGGCCGACGCCACCACCAACACTTTGCTGATTTCTGCGCCGGAACCGCTGTATCGCAACCTGCGCGAAGTCATCGATCTGCTTGACCAACGGCGTGCGCAAGTGGTGATCGAAAGCCTGATCGTCGAAGTCGGCGAGGACGATGCCAGTGAGTTCGGCGTGCAATGGCAGACCGGCAACCTCGGCGGTAATGGCGTGATCGGTGGCGCGAATCTGGGTGGTTCGGGGATCAACCTCAACGGCAAAACCAGCCTCGACGTGCTGCCGCAAGGCTTGAACCTCGGTTACGTCAACGGCACGGTGGACATCCCTGGCATCGGCAAGATTCTTGACCTGAAAGTGCTGGCCCGGGCTTTGAAGAGCAAGGGCGGCACCAACGTGCTGTCGACGCCGAACCTGCTGACGCTGGACAACGAAGCGGCGAGTATTTTTGTTGGCCAGACCATTCCGTTTGTCAGTGGCAGTTACGTTACGGGCGGCGGGGGCACCAGCAATAACCCGTTCCAGACGGTGACCCGTGAAGAGGTTGGCTTGAAGCTCAATGTGCGCCCGCAGATCTCCGAGGGCGGCACGGTGAAGCTCGATATCTACCAGGAAGTCAGCAGCATTGATGAGCGTGCCTCCAGCAGCGCAAAAGCTGCGGGCATCGTCACCAACAAACGCGCAATCGATACCAGCATCCTGCTCGATGACGGCCAGATCATGGTGCTCGGCGGCTTGCTCCAGGACGGTTACAGCCAGAGCAATGACGCGGTGCCATGGTTATCGACGATCCCCGGCCTTGGCGCATTGTTTCGCAATGAACGCCGGGCGATCACCAAGACCAACCTGATGGTGTTCCTGCGCCCGTACATCATTCGTGATAGCGAAGCGGGGCGCAGCATTACGCTGAACCGCTATGACTTTATGCGCCGGGCGCAGGGTGGATTGCAGCCGGAACGCAGCTGGGCGATGCCGGACATGCAGGCACCGCAGTTGCCGGCGGCGGCGCAGGGTGTGCCGGCGGTGGGGCCGAGTTCGGGGCCGCGAGCAACCATCAAAGCCGTGCCTATTGAAGGGAGCACACGCTTTTGAAACCCGCCCTCAATGTGAGTGATGCCTTTGTGGTGAGGGGATTTATCCCCGATGGGTTGCGCAGCAGCCCCAAAACCAGTCACCCGGATTTTACTGATGGACCGCATGTGCAGGATTTACGACTGCTGCGCAGCCGATCGGGGATAAATCCCCTCGCCACAGGGGATCCCAGTGCTCCAAGGGATTGCATTGCCACCGGGGAGATCATTCGGGTTGCGGAGGGGCGGCGATGAGTGTGTTGCCTTACGCCTGGGCCAAGGCGCAGCGGGTTTTGTTGTGTGATGGGGTGTTGACGGTGTGCCCGTCGACGCCGGGTTGGTCGATCAGCGAGGCGCGGCGGCAGTTTGGTGCGACCACGATTCAGCGTGTGCGCGATGACGAACTGGATGGCTTGCTTGCCAGTGCCTATGCCGACACGGGTAGTGCGGCAGCGGTGGTCGGCGCAGCAGAAAACGAAGTCGACCTCGACCGCTTGATGCAAGACATGCCGGAAATCACCGACCTGCTCGACACCCAGGACGGCGCACCGGTGATTCGCATGATCAACGCCTTGCTCACCCAAGCCGCGCGCGATGAGGCCAGTGACATTCACATTGAGCCCTTCGAAACCCATTCGGTGGTGCGCTACCGGGTCGACGGCACGCTGCGTGACGTGGTCTCGCCGCGCAAGGCGTTGCACGGTGCGCTGGTGTCGCGGATCAAGATCATGGCGCAACTCGATATCGCCGAAAAACGCCTGCCGCAGGACGGTCGCATCGCTTTGCGCGTGGCCGGGCGGCCGATTGATATTCGTGTTTCAACGGTGCCGACCGGGCATGGCGAAAGGGTGGTGATGCGTTTGCTCGACAAACAGGCCGGGCGTCTGCATCTGGAAACCCTCGGCATGGACGCGCAGGTGTTGGCCAAACTCGATCACCTGATCCGCCAGCCCCACGGCATCGTGCTGGTTACCGGCCCGACGGGCAGCGGAAAAACCACCAGCCTGTACGCCGCCCTGGCGCGACTCGATGCGAGCACCAGCAACATCCTCACCGTCGAAGACCCGGTGGAATACGACCTGCCGGGCATCAGCCAGATTCAGGTCAACGCCAAGATCGACATGACCTTCGCGCTGGCGCTGCGAGCGATCCTGCGCCAGGACCCGGACATCATCATGATCGGCGAGATCCGCGATCTGGAAACCGCACAAATCGCCGTGCAGGCGTCGCTGACCGGGCATTTGGTGCTGGCAACGCTGCACACCAACGACGCGGTGTCGGCGGTCAACCGCTTGATCGACATGGGCGTCGAACCGTTTCTCCTGGCCTCGTCGATGCTTGGCGTACTCGCGCAACGCTTGGTGCGACGCTTGTGCAATCAGTGCAAACAGGAAGACCCGGCGACACCGGGGACGTGGCGCCCGGTCGGCTGCGCGGCTTGCAATCAAACCGGCTACAGCGGCCGCACCGGCATTCACGAATTGTTCTGCATCGACGACGACATCCGCACCCTGATTCACCAAGGTGCAGGGGAGCAGGCTCTGCGTGCATCGGCGGCCAAGGCGGGGATGTTCAGCCTGCGCGAGGACGGTGAGCGCTGGATCCGCAGCGGCGCCACCGCCCCTGAAGAAATCCTTCGTGTGACACGGGACGCCTGATGAATCGCTATCGTTTTGAAGCCGCCGATGCGACCGGCAAGATCGAATCCGGGCACCTTGAGGCGGACAGTCAGGGCGCCGCTTTCAGTGTGTTACGCGGGCGCGGGTTGACCGCGTTGTCGGTACACAAGGAAAGCAATGTCGCCAGCCATGGCGGTGGCGGATTGTTCAGCGCCAAGCTCTCGGACAACGATCTGGCCTGGGCCACGCGGCAATTGGCGAGTCTGTTGGGCGCCAGTCTGCCGCTGGAAGCGGCGCTGAGTGCCACGGTCGAGCAGGCCGAGAAAAAACACATCGCCCACACCCTCAGCGCCGTGCGCGCCGATGTGCGCAGCGGCATGCGTCTGGCGGAATCGCTGGCGGCGCGGCCACGGGATTTTCCGGAGATTTATCGCGCGCTGATTGCAGCGGGGGAAGAGTCCGGGGATCTGGCGCAAGTCATGGAGCGCCTGGCGGATTACATCGAGGAGCGCAACAACCTGCGCGGCAAGATTCTCACCGCGTTTATCTATCCGGGCGTGGTCGGGCTGGTGTCGATCGGCATTGTGATCTTTCTGCTCAGTTACGTCGTGCCGCAGGTGGTCAGCGCGTTTTCTCAAGCGCGGCAGGATTTGCCGGGGCTGACCCTGGCGATGCTCAATGCGAGTGATTTCATCCGCAGTTGGGGCTGGCTGTGTGCAGGGATCATGGGCGCAAGCTTCTGGAGTTGGCGCTTGTATCTGCGCAATCCGGCGGCGCGTTTGAGTTGGCATCATCGGGTGTTGAAGTTGCCGCTTTTCGGGCGTTTTATCCTGGGTCTGAACACCGCACGTTTCGCTTCGACCCTGGCGATTCTCGGCGGCGCCGGGGTGCCGTTGTTGCGCGCATTGGAAGCAGCGCGGCAGACACTGTCCAATGACCGCTTGAGCCTAAGTGTCACTGAGGCGACGGCCAAGGTGCGCGAAGGCGTCAACCTCGCCGCAGCATTGCGAGTGGAAAACGTCTTCCCGCCGGTGCTGATTCACCTGATCGCCAGTGGTGAGAAAACCGGTTCGCTGCCGCCTATGCTGGAGCGGGCGGCGCAGACGTTGTCCCGCGATATCGAGCGGCGGGCGATGGGTATGACGGCGTTGCTCGAACCGCTGATGATTGTGGTGATGGGCGGGGTGGTGCTGGTGATTGTGATGGCGGTGTTGTTGCCGATCATCGAGATCAACCAACTGGTCCAGTAGTGGTGTGTCTGAAATATTGATGGTGACTGGGCCGGCCTCATCGCTGGCAAGCCAGCTCCCACAGGGAACAGTGTTGTTAATGCGATTTGCGGCACAACATAAAAAACTGTGGGAGCTGGCTTGCCAGCGATGGGGCCAGTCAGGGCAATAAATAATCCAGATTTTTTCCCAGGACTCCAGCGTCACCCGATCCTTGATTCCCCCATCCTCGGGTTCTCCTTTCTGTCATCTGCAACCACCCGCCAACGGCTCCAGCCCGATTCAGCCCAACCCGCGATCCAGACGCTGCGCAGCATCCGACAAACACCCGAGAAAATCCCTTCAGAAACACCCCGCAGCTCCCGAGGTTTTTTCCTTTATCTGTCACCGGAAACTGCGAATTTCTCAGTGCGACTCAACCAAGGCCAGCGCTAGCGAGGGCCCGGTGAGTCCTCCCAGTGTCATGCAAGCCATCCGAAACCCTGTGTTCACAACCCAGTTGAAAAGGAGATTCTTCATGTTCAAGCGCACTCTGATCGCAGCCTCACTGACTGTCGCCGCATTGGCCTCTGCCCAGGCCATGGCCGTAACCGGTGGTGGCGCTTCACTGCCTGCCGCTCTGTACAAAGGCTCTGCCAACAGCATCCTGCCTGCCAACTTCAGCTACGCCGTGACCGGTAGCGGCGTTGGCAAAAGTGCTTTCCTGACCAACAACTCTGCACAGTTCAGCACCACCGGCACTGTGCACTTCGCCGGTAGCGATTCGATTCTCAGCGCTTCGGAACTCAGCACCTACACCACCAACTTCGGTACTTCATACGGCCCGCTGATCCAGTTGCCATCGGTGGCCACTTCGGTTGCCATTCCGTACAAAAAAGCCGGCCAGACCGCGCTTAACCTGACCAGCACTCAGCTGTGCAACGCGCTTTCGGGCAGCGTGACCGATTGGGGTACCCTGTTGGGCACTTCCGACACCACCCCGATCCGTGTGGTTTACCGCAACGTTTCCAGTGGCACCACTGAAATCCTCAGCCGCCACTTGAATGCTGTTTGCCCAGGCAAATTCGCCGTCAACTCCACCTTCAGCAACGCTCGTCTGCCAGCCGGTTCTGCTCTGCCTTCGACTTGGGTCGGCGTAGCCAACACCGCTGACGTGGCGACTGCCGTGAACGCCGTAGACGGTTCCATCGGTTACGTCGGTCCGGACGGCGTGAACGCAACCAGCAACGCCGTGGTTGCCCGCGTCAATGGCGTACAGCCAACCAACGCCAACGTGACCCTGGCACTCAGCACTGCTGCCTTGCCAACCGCGCCGGCCAACCCGGCACAGTGGGCGCCAGTCGTGCCTAACCCGGCCACCGGTTATCCGATCGTGGCTTACACCAACTTCATCTTCGGCCAGTGCTACAAGGACGCAGCCGTGGCCGCTGATGTCAAAGCCTTCCTGACCACTCACTACAGCAACCCGGGCAACAACGTTGCCACCGTTGCCCACAGCTTCACGCCGGTTCCAAACAACTGGAAAACCGCTGTGACCGCCAACTTCATCACCAACAGCTCGGGCAACAACCTGGACATCAACAACGCCAACGCCTGCAACGGTGTCGGTCGTCCTTAAGCAAGCCTCGTTTCACGCGCAATGAAATGGCAGCTGCCTTCGGGCTGCTGCCATTTTTTTTGCCGATTTACACCTCGAACATGAAATTTGTGTGACATCCGTTCGGTCGTGATGCTCGCCAACTGCCTATGTCGTAACAGCAGGGCTGAACCGGCCTGCAATCAAAAAGGATCTGTAGTGATGCTTGCTCGCACCTCCCGTCGCAGTACCCGTGTCCAGCCTGCAAACCGTGGCGCTGGCGATCCGGCCCAGTGGTTGCTCAAGCCGCTGGCCCAGGCGATGGCGTTGTGTCTGGTGGCGGGCAGTGCCGAGGCCGCAACCGCGTTCAGCTCGAGCTGGTTTGCCGCTAAAGGTGTTGCGCAGCAAGCAGCGGCGGCGAGACCTGGCGTGGGTGGTTTGCCGGGGATGACGCCACCGCTGGCCCAGCAGCAGCGGGCCAATCAGCAGTTACAGCGTTCGTTGCAGACACTCAACAACACCGTGGCGGCGATCGCCGCCCAGCAGGCGGCACAAGCGGCCGGACGCGCCGCCGCACTGGGCAGCGTGCAAGTGGTGCCCGATGGACTGGGCGAGGGCGGTCTGAAAGTCGACAACAGCCTGGCCCAGGGCTGGATGAATGCCAAAGGCCCGCAACAAACCCAGGCCGACGGCAAGACCTCGGTGAAGATCGAGCAGACTGCCGACAAGGCGATTCTCAATTGGGAAACCTTCAACGTCGGGCGCAATACCACGGTGGAATTTGCCCAGCAGTCCAACTGGGCGGTGCTCAACCGGGTTAATGATCCGAGCGCGCGGCCCAGCCAGATTCAAGGACAGATCAAGGCGGACGGTACCGTCATGCTGATTAACCGCAACGGCATCGTGTTCAGCGGCAGCAGTCAGGTCAATGTGCGTAACCTGGTGGCGGCAGCGGCGGATATCAGCGATGTGCAGTTCCGCGACCGTGGTCTGTATTTCGACAGCAAGGGCAGCCAGCCAACCTTCACCGACGCTGCCGGCAAAGTCCTTGTGGAACGTGGTGCCGCGATTGAAACACGCAAACCTGCGCTTTCCACCGATTCCGGCGGCTACACCCTGTTGCTCGGCAAGGAAGTGCAGAACGACGGCTCTATCAGCACGGCCAAAGGTCAGACTGTCCTCGGCGCGGGTGACCGCTTCTACATTCGTAAAGGTTCGGGCACCGAGGGTAATGGTTATTCCACGACCTTTGGCAGCGAGGTCATTCCCGGTTTCAAGGCTGACAGCACCGGCAAGGTCAGCAACACCGGCCTGATTCAGGCCGCGACGGGCGACATCACTCTGACTGGCCGCGACGTCGTGCAAAATGGCGTGCTGCTGGCGAGCACTTCGGTCGCGACGCGTGGCACCGTGCACTTGCTCAATCCGGCCACTGACACTCGGGGCCGTGTGACATTGGGCGAAGGCAGCGTCAGTGCAATCCTGCTCGACAGCAGCGACCTGACCGCCCTCGACAGTCAGCGCGAGTCGGCGCTGATCGGTGTGAATGCCGACAACCGGATTCGCAGTGACCAGTCACGCATCGATATCGGCAGCGGGGGTACCGTCGAGTTTCAACGAGGCTCGATCACCCTCGCTACTGGCGGTCAGGTCGCCGTGGCTGCCGGCCAGCGCAGTCTGGTGCGCGACGGGTCGGTGATTGATGTCTCCGGCGCCCTGGGCGTGAAAGTGGCCATGGAAGCCAACAACATCAAGATCAACGTGCAGGGTAACGAGCAGCGCGATGCCTCGGTCAATCGCCAGAGCGGTGCGCTGAACAGTAACGATGTCTGGGTCGATGTTCGCGAATTGGTCTTCGTGCCGGTGGGCACCAACGGTTACGCCACTGACCGCTGGTACACCGCCGGCGGGCTGCTGGAAGTGGGCGGTTACCTTGGCACCCAGGGCCACGGTATCGGTGAATGGATGGCTCAGGGCGGTGAAGTGAGATTTTCCGGCAATGATGTGATCAGCGAAAAAGGTTCGCTGATCAATTTGTCCGGCGGCACGCTCGATGTGCAAAGCGGCGAGATTCGCCAGAGCTGGCTGCGCGGTGCCGACGGGCGCTTATACGAAGTCTCCCGTGCGCCGGGCGACATTCTCTACAGCGGTCTTTACAAAGGTTACGAAAGTAGCAGTGAGCGCTGGGGGCAGACTGAATATTTCTATAGCCCATTGATCGCGCCGACGCGTCGTCTGGAAGCCGGGTATACCGTGGGTCGTGACGCCGGGCAATTGGTGATTGCCACGGGCAACGCCGTGCTGGACGGTCAACTGTTGGGCGAGGTGTTTCAGGGCGAACGGCAAACCCGGACCCCCCGGGCCGGTCTCGACGGATATGAGCAGGCGCAGACCGCCCGGGCACGGCGTGGGCAGTTGATCGTGGGTGGCTACGATGCCGCCTATGTCGCTGCCAGTTCGGGCTTGCTTTATCAGCTCAGCCCGCTGCTGGATCAAGTGCAGGTCGGGGGCGTGCGTGACACCGGTACTGATTCAGGATTGGCTGGCGCGGTCGCTGAAGAGCGTCGGGGCAAACTGTTTCTCGATGCCGGGCTGCTTAATGGATTCAAGCTGGGGGCGCTGAAGATTTCCGCCAAAAACAGCATTGAGGTCAATGACCGCGTGGCGCTGGACAATGGCGGTGACATCACGCTGTTCAGCCCTGAGGTACAGGTCAACGCTGACCTGGTAGCGCAAGGTGGCAGCCTGCGTCTTGGCAACGTGTTGAACCAGCTCGCCACGAATCGACGCGACGACGTCAGCCTCCCGGTGTCAGCGGCTAAACAGGCGCGGGTGGCCGTTGCACAGGGTGTGCATTTGCAGACTCAAGGTCTCTGGAGCAACCTGTCGAGCAACCCGGACGACGCTGGCGGACTGGCGTACATCGACGGCGGGACGGTGTCGATCCGCAGCAGCGGCGACATCCTTCTGGCCAGTGGCAGTCAAGTCGATGTCTCGTCGGGCGGCGCGATACTGGCCAACGGCAAGACCCGTGGCGGCAAGGGGGGCGACGTGACCCTTGAATCCAGCACCAACAGCGCGCCCGGCCAGTCACACATGGTGCTTGATGGTGACATTCAGGGTTACGGCGTGAGCGGCGGCGGTACGCTGACCCTGCAGGCCAATAAGGTGCTGATCGGCTCTGCCAGCGAGGGCCTCGATGGACAGACGTTGCGTCTGGCGCCGGGACTGTTCCGCTCGGGCTTCAGCGCCTACAACATCATCGGTTTGAAGGGCCTGGAACTGGCCGATGACACCGCCCTCGATGTGCTGATGCCGGTCTATCGTTTCGCCGAATCAGCCTCGAACGTGCCGTCCGGTACGACACCAGGCAATGCTCTTGAGCTTTGGACGCCGACGCTGTTCCAGGAAAATCCGCTCAAGGGCGTACTGACGCAAAGAGCTGGTGCCTCCGTTGCATTGCAGGCCGGCGCAACGTTCCCCGGTTTGATTGACCCCGCCGACAGCCCGTTGTCCATCGGCCAGGGCTCACGGATCAACGTCGATCCCGGTCAGCGCATCAGCTTGCGCGGGGCAGGTCAGATCACGGTGGACGGTGAGCTCAACGCGTGGGGCGGCAGCATTGATATCCGTCAGCAGCAATTCGGCTCGATTGATGTGGCAACGTCGTTGCAAGAGGCGGATCCGACGGCGCACAACCGTTCGATCTGGATCGGTGAGCATGCCGTGCTCGATGTCGCCGGTCGGGCCGCGACAGCAGTGGATGCGTTGGGCAGAGTCTACGGTCAGGTCGGCAAGGGCGGCTCGATCATCCTCGGTGGCGAAATTGATGCGAAGAAGGCCACCGCGACCGCCGCCGACGCTTACGTCATCGTCCGTCAAGGTGCGCGTCTGGAGGCTTCCGGCACGCAAGCGGTGCTGGACAATACCGGGCAAGGACCGGTTCGCGTGGCCACCGATGGCGGACGCATTGCCTTGAGCTCCTACAATGGCCTGTTTATCGAAGGCAGTCTGCAGGCCGGCGCCGGTGGTGCAGGCGCGGCGGGCGGACGTCTGGAAATCGCGCTGGACACGCCGGCCTACGGTGCCGCGGTCATGACCAATGCGGTGCGGGTGCCACGGGAATTGATCATCGGCCAAGGGCCGACGGAGGCACTGCCGCAGACGCTGCAAGCGGGCGAAGCCGCGGCACTTTTACGTTATGGACGGACGCGTCTGAGTGCTGATCAATTAACCAGTGGCGGTTTCGATAACGTCAGTCTGCTGAGCAACGGCCTGATGTCGTTCGAGGGCGATGTCGACCTGAACATGGGGCAGAGTCTGAGTCTGTTCGCCGGTTCCATTTCCCTGGCCGAGTCGGCGAAGGACAGCACTCGGGTCAACCTCAGTGCGCCTTATCTGCGCCTGTCCGGGGTGGGCACTTACCTGAGTTCGGACAGCAAGATTCGTCCACGGGTCATGAGCAACCCGACCGCGCTGTTGTCCACTGCGCAGTTCAACGCCTCTGCGAACCTGCTGGACCTTGGGAGTTCGCTGTCTTTTGGCACCGAAGGGACTGTTTTGCAAGCAGGAGCACCGGAGCTCAAGGTCAGTCGGCGTGGCTTTGCTGAGGTGACGCTCGACAGCGCAGGCGACATGAGATTTCTCGCGCCGAGCGATGAGCAACAGCGAAGCCGTCTGTGGACACCCGGGGACATGCACTTGCGTGCAGCGCAAATCTATCCGGCCAGTGGTGTCCAGGCTGAAGTGCGCGTGGGTTATCAGAGCCAGGCCGGATCGGTGCCGGAGCATACGTTGCGTATCAGCAGTCACGGGGCGGCGCCGACGACACTGCCTTACTCGGTGTTCGGCAGCCTCACATTGAGCGCTGGCCACATTGAGCAGGGGGGCGTGATTCGGGCGCCGTTGGGTCTCATTGCGCTGGGTGAGGACGTTTTTGTCAAAACCCGTGAATTGCACCTGCTGCCCGGGAGCGTGACGTCTGTCAGTGCCGCCGGACTGGTCATGCCTTATGGCGGAACCACCGACGGGATCGACTATCGATACAACGGCAAGTCGGTGATCCTCAATGGCATTGCCGGTGCGACATCCGGGGTGATACTCGACGCGCAATACACCGATGTACAGGCCGGCGCGCTGATCGATCTTGCGGGGGGCGGCGATTTGCGCGGGGCCGGTTTTGTTTCCGGGCGAGGCGGCTCTACCGACGCACGTTTCAATCCGCTGGTACGCAATGCCACAGATGGCACCTTCAGCCTGCCGGGACTGGCCAGCAACCCCGTTTATGCCATTGTCGCGGGTGACCAGAGCCGTTATGCGCCGATGCTCGCCGAGGCCGGCGCCGTCGATCCGCGTATCGGCCAGCAGATCACGCTCCAGGCCGGTATTCCCGGGCTGGCGCCGGGCACCTACACTTTGCTGCCGTCAACCTTCGCCTTGTTACCGGGTGCCTTCCGGGTCGAAATCAATGGTCAGGCGATGGCCGGCCCGATGGGCAGCGCGTTGCCGTTGCGCAACGGTTCCTGGACCAGTTCCGGGCAGATGTCGATTGCCAATACCGGCATTCGTGACAGCCTGCCCAGCCAGGTGATTGTGACGTCTGCCGATGTCCTGCGGCGTTATTCGCAGTACAACGAAACCGGCTACACCCAATTTGTTCTCAACGATGCCGCACGGCGCGGCCTGCCACGTGCTCGCACGCCGCTGGACGGCAACACGCTGCACCTGCGCATAGTCAGCGGCGGCGAACATGACAACGCTCTCGACTTCAATGGGCGGGTGCTGTTCAAGCCCGCCGATAGCGGGGTGATGGGCACCACTGTCGTCCAGGGCGGTTATACCGGCGGTGAGTTCGAGATTCTCGGCGCCGGGCGGACGCGCACGGCGGGGTTTACCGGTGTATCGCTGTATGCCGACACCCTCAATGCGCTGAATGCCGGACGACTGACCATCGGTGGCACCCCGACCGTGTATTACGGCGCGGAAGGCAGCTCCATAAAAATGATCGGCAGCACCTCCGCCATCACGCTGAGAGAGGGAGCCATCCTCTCGGCGCCGGAGGTCGTGCTAAGCACCACCAGCGCCAATGGCGGCATCACGATTGATGCGGGAGCGGGCATCAATACCTTGGGGCGCGGCGCCGTTGCGTACGATGCGGCGGGCGGTTTCATCTATGTACCGGAGCGCAACAGCCTGCTGGTGGTCTCCAATGGCTGGACGCCAGTGCTTGCGCCTTCTCCGGGCGGAGGCGGGAGCATTCGTATTGGCGCCTGTCCGACCGCCGAGTGCACGGCGCCGGCGTTGCTGTACTCCAATGGCAGCATCATCGCCGCCACCGACAAAGACTTCGAAATGGGCGAGAGCGTTCGTTTCGGCACCCGCCAGTTGGGACTGTCGGTCGGCGTGGTGAATGCCGGCAGTGCGCAAGCACTGGCAGCGGCCACCGGTCGTCTGCCCGCAGGCCTGACGCTGAACCAGAACGTGCTTGATCGTTTGTTGCAGGGCGACACGCAATTCGGCGCGCCAGCCCTGGAAACCCTGAGCCTGGTGGCCCGCGATGCATTCAACTTTTTCGGCGATGTCACCCTCGACACGCTCGACCCACAGACCGGCGAGAGCCGATTGCAGAATCTGGTGCTGGGCACCCCGGCCATCTATGGCTCGGGAGGTGTCCGCGACGTGGCGACGATTCGCACCCGGAATCTGATCTGGAACGGTGCCACGCAAGCGCCGGGCACGGTGGTCAAGGATGGCGCTGGCAACGGCCACGGCACGCTGGATATTCAGGCGCAACGGATCGAACTGGGTTATGGCCCGAATCCACAACCCAATGGTCTGGATCTCAACAACCGACTCACTCTGGGTTTTGCCAACGTCAACCTCAATGCCAGCGAACGCATCACCGCCAACCACAAGGGCAGCCTGGCGGTGTACGAATCGCAAGGGGCTTACGACGCGGTCACGGGGTTCAGCTACAGCGGTGGCAATCTCAACCTGCGCACGCCATTGTTGACCGGCGAAGCCGCCTCGGTCAGCGAGCTCAAGGCCGGCAACAACCTGAGCCTGAGCGGCACCGCCACCACGGCGGTGGCGGATGCCCTCGGCGCGCAACTGAGTCTGTCGGCACGCAGCGTTGTGCTCGACAGTCGCATCGTGCTTGCCAGCGGCAAACTGCTGGTCAATGCCGAGGACGATCTGACGCTTGGCAGCGGCGCGCAGGTGGACATGGCAGGTCGCGTCCTGCCGTTCAACGATGTGAAGAAATACAGCTGGGGCGGCGATGTGTCGTTGCACAGCAGCGCAGGCAATATTCATCAGGCGGCGGGTTCGCGGATCGATCTGTCGGCAGTCAACAATCAGGCCGGCCAACTCAGTGTCGTGGCCCTGGCCGTCGACGCCGGACAGGTTGACCTGCAAGGGCAGATCGTCGGCAGCAGCAGCGGCTACTACGATGCGGGCGGCACCTGGGTGCCGTACAAGGCCGCCGGTGTGGACATTCGCGCTCAGCGTCTGCAGGGTGATTTGAGCCAGGCCTTCGCCAGCCTCAACCAGCGCCTGAATGAGGGCGCAGTGACTGGAAGCCGCAGCTTCCAGTTCAAGCAGGGTGATCTGGTCATCGGTGACGGGCTCAAGGCCGGCGAGGTCAATGTCTCGGTGGACAGCGGCAGCCTCACCGTGGCCGGGCTGATCGATGCCAGTGGCGAACGGGTCGGCAGCATTCGTCTGGCCGGCAAAAACGGCTTGAGCCTGACCGGTGACGCGGTGCTGGATGCTCATGGCCGCGTGCTGCGAGTCGACAGCTACGGCCAGATCATCGACGCGCCGAACCGCGCCATGGTCGAGCTCAATTCCGCTGACGGTGTACTGACGTTGGCCGCCGGTGCACGGATCGATCTGCGTCACGGCACCGATGCAGTGGCTGGAAACCTGGCGGGACAACGCGATGGTCTGGCGCGTGGGACGCTGGAGCTGAATGCACCGCGCCTGGGCGGCAATGACATTGCGATTGATGCCAGCGGCGCGGTGAATATTCAAGGTGCCCGCTCCATTGGGCTGAACGCCGTGCGCCGCTACAGCGATGCCGTCGACGGCACCGATCCGGCGGCCAGCGGTCGCCCGTATCAGGTGATCGATCAGGGCTACCTGGACCGCATTCACACTGACAGCGACGGCTTTATCAACGCGGCACTGAACAACAGTGATCTGCTGCAACGTAAACTGGCCGGCCTCAACAATGCGACCTACGCGGATGTATTTCACCTGCGCCCGGGTGTCGAAATCGTCAGTAAATCTGCCGACGGTGATCTGGTTGTACAGGGCGATCTCGATCTGTCCGGCTACCGTTATGCAAGCCTCAACCCGAACACTCGCCGAACCTCGGTGTATGGCAGCGGTGAGGCGGGCAGCCTGTTGATCCGGGCGGGTGGCAATCTCGATATCTACGGCAGCATCAACGACGGTTTTGCGCCGCCGCCGGAAACTGCCGACGATGCTGGCTGGAAACTGGTACCGGGCATTCAGCCGTACGGTGGCGACCTGATTGTGCCGGGCGCCGGGGTGAGCCTTGCCGAAGGTACGCTTTTCCCGGTCGGTGCAACATTGAACTACGACTTGCCGATTCAGGCCGCCACGCTGGCAGCGGGTACTGTGTTGCCGGTTCAGGGCACGCTGGCCGCACCCTATACGCTTGAGGCCGGAACCGTGCTGGCTGGCGATGTGCATGACTCGGTGGGCAATCTGCTGTATGCCGCCGGCACATTGCTCGAAAACGCTGTGACTCTGCCGGCAGGCAGTCGTTTGGGCGCAGGCATTCGTTTGAACAACGCCACTGCGTTACAGACCCTGCTCTGGCCCAAAGGTGTGCCGCTGCCGGGTGCTGTCGATGGCGACAATAAAACGGTCGGAGTCTTGCTGAGCACTACGCTGGAGCTGTTACGTGGTTCGCTGATTCCATCCATGACCAATGTGAAGCTGGCGGACGGCACCGTGTTCCTCGATCTGCGTCCGTCCAATGGCACACAACAAGGTCGCAACTGGGCGATTGCCAGCATGCTGCCGGCAGGCAGTGCGTCGTGGTCGATGCGCATGGTGGCAGGCGCCGATCTGGCCGCAGCCGACAGCCGTGCAGTGAAACCTCAGGCCAGCGCCGGCAACTTGCAGCTGGCGGACACCCACTATGGTGTGACCATGATCGAGGTGGCCGGCAAACTGGTCTGGGCCGTAGGTAACGAGTATGGCTTTACTCCGTACGAACCGGTTCCAGAGGAATACCTGCTGCTTTGCGAGATCGCGCCCGACGCCTGTGCGCCGATGGCGCGCACGGTGTGGGCGCCGGGTAACTGGATGGGCATGCCGGATTACACGCCGATGAACGATGACGAATTGTTCTGGTGCAGCATCGATCCGGCGCTGTGCATCGAAAACAATCCCCGCAAGAGCGCCGAAGCCCATTCGCAAATGTTCAGCGTGTTGCGCACCGGCACCGGTGACCTGGACCTGATGGCTGCCGGTAACGTGAGCATGGCTTCACCGTTTGGCGTGTACACCGCCGGCACTCAATCGAGCAACGTCGATGCGCGTTACAACCAGGCACGAGGGCGTCTGTCGGCCGATGGTTCGGTGTTGGGCAGCGCGGGCAGCGATGCCGAAAAATGGGTCGATGGCGGCAGTGCCAGTCTTTATCAGGCCTGGTATCCGCAGATGGGCGGTAACCTGACGATCAATGCCGGCGGGTCGGTGTCGGGTGACGTGCTCGGCCGTCGTACCACTGCCGTTGCCGACGGCACGCGTGAGCAGCTTCCAAGTGTCGCGGTGGGCAATTGGCTGTGGCGCCAGGGGACGGGAAACGACGATGTGCCGACGGCCTGGTGGATCAACTTTGGCAGCTACGCTGCGCAGCCTCTACCAATGCAGGGTGTGGAAAGCAAACCCTATCTGGTGGGCTTCACCGGTTTCGGTACGTTGGGCGGCGGCAACATCAGTTTGAGCGCCACCGGGGATGCCGGCATGCTCAAGGCCATGGGCGATGAAAAGTATGCGGCTTACCCACGCAGTCAGGGCCTGATCGTGGCGGTCGGCAGCACCGGCCGCGTCGGTAGCGACGGCAACCTGCAACTGACCGGGGGCGGAGACCTGGATATTCGTCTCGGTGGCACCCTCAATCCGTCTCTGCAAGCACGCGCGGGCCTGTCGGGTACAGGCACGCCGACGCACGATTTGCAGGGCGCGATCATCAACCTGCGTGGTGCTGCGCAACTGACGGGCGCCGCGTTGGGCGGGGTCAATCTGCAGTACGGCGCGTCTTCGCTGTTTCACGACCCAAGGGAAACGCGCGCCTTCGATCCGTTCAATTCGACGGCCAGCAATGCCAGCGGCGGGGTGGTGCTGATTCCCGGCGACTCGGGTATGCGCCTCAATACCCGAGGCGATCTGGTACTCGGTGGCGCTGCGGACCCAGGCCGCGTGCGTCTGCAGAACTCGACACCGTTTACCACGGCCGATGGCGTTTACCACGCCGGTGGCGGTTTGACGGGGTTTTCGCTGTGGACCGATCACACGGCCATCGATTTATTCTCGGCAGGCGGCAATCTGACGCCGAACACCCAACTGATGGAAACCACCGTCCAAGGGAAAATCGACGGGCTCAATACGTCGCCCACCGATGATCGCTACGTGATCCCGTCGATACTGCGCGCCGTCGCGGGCCAGGGTTCGATTTATGTCGGGCCGTCAGCGGCTTACGGTGTAGGCAACGCTGCACCGGCCCTGAACTATTCGCTGCTGCTGGCGCCTTCGAACGCGGGGCAGCTTGAGCTGATCGCAGGCGATTCGATCTATGCCGGTGGCTACGCCATCAACCAGTCAGGTGCCAGCCCATCGGCCATCGCGACACCCTTTGCACCTGCATTCAATGGCTACGGCAACAACGTCTACAGCCGACCGATCATGAGCAACGCCGGCAGCGACGGTGTGCTGGCGGAGACCAATACGCGCTACCCACTCTTTGCTTTTGGTCCTGATAGTTACTCGGGGTTGAGCCGTGTCCAGGGGCCGGCGCGTTTCTATGCATTGACCGGTGATCTGGTGGGGATTCGTACGGGCGAGACATTGTTCTTCGAGACCACGAAACGCACCTGGTATGAAGCCGCGGGTCCGGTGTGGATGGTGGCGGGGCGCGACATCGTCGCTTCCGGTACGAACCTGGGACAACAGACGTATTCGGCCAGCGAGGGCAGGGGCCGCAGTAACGAGCAGATCGCCTCTACCGGCAATCTGTTCGTGCACAGCCAGCCTGGCGATGTCTCTCGGGTCTCGGCCGGGCGCGACATCCTCTATAGCAGTTTCGACATCGCCGGGCCGGGTGTTCTGGACGTGAATGCCGGGCGCAACATCCTCATGGAGGATCGCGCCAGCATCAACAGCATAGGGCCGTTGGTGGCCGGGGATAACCAGCCTGGCGCGAGCGTGGTGTTGCAGGCTGGCGCAGGGGCACAGGGGCCGGATTATTTGCGGTTCATCGCGCGGTATCTGAACACGCTGAATGTTGCCAATCCGGATACCTCGCTCAGCGCGCAACCGGGCAAGGTGGTCAAAACCTATCTCGACGAACTACAGAGCTGGTTGACCCTCGGTTACGGCTTCAGCGGCAGCGCCGAACAGGCGCAAGCGTTCTACGCCGCGTTGCCGAGTGCCGAGCAGGCGATCTTCGCCCGTCAGGTGTACTTCGCCGAACTGCGTGCCGGTGGCCTGGAATACAACGATGTCGACGGCCCGCGCAAAGGCAGTTACCTGCGCGGTCGCAATGCCATTGCCGCGCTGTTCCCGACCACCGATGTGGCCGGCAATCCGATCCGCTACGACGGCGACATCACGCTGTACGGCGGCGCCGGGGTCAAGACCCTGTTCGGCGGCGACATCCAGATGCTTACGCCGGGCGGTGGTCAGGTGTTCGGCATCGAGGGCGCGGCACCGCCCTCCACGGCGGGGATCATCACTCAGGGTTCGGGCAACATTCAGCTCTATTCGCAGGGCAGCATTCTGCTGGGGCAGAGCCGGATCATGACCACCTTCGGTGGCTCGATTCTCGGCTGGTCGGCGGAGGGCGATATCAACGCCGGTCGTGGCTCGAAAACCACTGTGGTCTACACCCCGCCGAAACGCGTCTACGACACCTGGGGCAACGTGACCCTGTCGCCATCGGTACCGAGCACCGGCGCCGGTATCGCCACGCTCAATCCGATTGCCGAAGTGAAGCCCGGCGACATCGACCTGATCGCGCCGCTGGGCACGATTGATGCGGGCGAGGCGGGGATTCGTGTGTCGGGCAACGTCAACATCGCCGCGCTGACGGTGGTCAACGCCGCCAACATTTCGGTGCAGGGCAAGTCGACTGGCGTCCCGGTGGTGTCGGCGGTGAATACCGGGGCAATTACTTCGGCCAGTTCCGCCGCATCGTCCGCCACCCAGGCGGCGGAAGACGTCGCCCGTCAGCAGCAGGCGGCAGCGCGACAGAATCAGGCATCGGTGTTTACCGTGCAGGTGCTGAGTTTCGGCAACGAACAACTCGCGCCGTCCCGCGATGGCGCCAGCCGCGCGCCGGCTCCGGGTTACAACCCGAACAGCCCGGTGCAGGTGCTGGGCGCGGGGGCGCTGGATGAACAGGCGAAACAGCAGTTGACCGAGGAGGAGCGTGGACAACTGACGTTGTAAAAGACTCTCGTGTAGTACGTTTGGGCGGCCATTTGGCCGCCCTTTTTTTCTGCTAAAAACTTCGGAACTGGCCACAACCCTTGTAGGAGTGAGCCTGCTCGCGATAGCGGTGTGTCAGACAGCACATCAGTAATTGATACACCGCTATCGCGAGCAGGCTCACTCCCACAGGGGATTGCGGTGGGGTCAGAAAGCGTAAGGAATGCTGACTTTCGCCCACAACATTTCCCCTTCCGGCCGGTTCTCCACATCAAATTCCTTGGCCCAGCGAATCTCCGCACTGGCGTACTTGAGGAAGGTGAAGTGGAGCGCCGGACCAATCGCGAAGACCTTGCCACGCACGCCGTCATCGACGTCCTGCCCGGCAAACTGCACGGTGTGGCCGAACTGTTTGTCGTCGGTGGTCTGCTTGAGGTAGTAGCCGTTGATGCCGAGCATCAGATCGTCGGTGATCTTGTAGCTGGCCGAGTAATCGAAGTGGAAGATCTGCCCCGATTTGTAATCGGTGTCCTTGTTCTTCTCGTTGAAGCTGTAAGTGGTCTTCATCGAGACTTCGGTCTTGTCCGTGGGCAGCCAAGTGAAGGAGAACAGCGGTTTGTAGGTGTAGAAATTGTTGCTGGTGTTGGCCAACCGATCGACGCTGTATTCGCCGGTCGGCACGGTGATTTCCACGGCGGCACCGAGGGTCAGGTTCTTGCCCATGTCCCACAGAATGATCGGCGCGATGGTGGTGTCGCCCATGCCTTCGCGGGTGTCGCTGAGGCCGAACACCGAGACTTCCTGCTTCAACCACGGCTGGGCAATGTAGCCGGCCAGACGTCCGCCGAATATCCGCACGGGGCTCAGATAATCGAGGCGTGGAATGACGGCGGTGGATTCGATCTCGACATTCGGCACCTTGCCGCCAAACGAACTGATGTTGAGCTTTCGCGCCTTGTAATGGTTGTAGTAGAGGTTGAACGCGACCATGTTCTCCGGAAGGCTGTCGACTTCCAGCGGCAGCATGAAGAAGCCGTCGGTGCCGGTGCCGATGTTGTCGACGCCGGCTTCGGTGGCCAGGGCCGGCAGGGTCGCGGTGCCGGCCAGTAATGTCAGGGCCAGGCGGCAACGGTAAGTCGCGCGGTTCGGGTTCATATCCGTCCTCATTATTATTGTGATTGGGCGCAACGCCGGCACGCAGGACGCCCGGCACTATAGAAATAAGCGCTTGGCGCCTGACAGGGCAGGGTATTGGCGGACAGTTAGGGGGACTTCTGCGGACAGTGCGCCAACCCTGTGCTAACTTCTTTCGACATAACCGGTTACAAAAATAACAATCAAGCGTGTTCCGGAATGTCTCGCCCTCATGAACGTAAAAGTCCAAGACCCGACCTTTGAACTGGCGTTGGTATCGCCATTTCTCCTGCAAACCCTCGCCGAAGTCGCGCAGAACAAGGGCGTCGACCCCGAAAGCCTGTGCCGTGGGCTGGGTTTTACCCTCGAAGATTTGCAGGATCCGGCGCAGCGGATTTCCTATCGTCAGGCCGTGGCGATGATTCAGCGCGCGCTCAAGGTGCTGCCCAATCAGGGCCTGGGCCTGTGGGTCGGCGCGCAGAATGTACTGGGCACGCTGGGGCTGCTCGGTCATGTGCTGTCGCTGTGCAAGACCTTGCGCGATGCCTTTGCCCTGGGGATTCGCCATCAGCACACGTCGGGCGGGATCGTGGTTTCCAGCGTCGATGTGGTCGGTGAGCAGGTCCATCTCGATGCCGAATGCCGCTTGCCGTTCGCCGATGTGCAGGTGTTCGCGGTCGAGGAGTTTTTCGCCAGTCTGCTGGTGTATGGCCGGGCGCTGGCGGGGGCCGATTTCCAGGCAATTGCCGTGGAGTTCGTGCATGCCGCCCCGGATTACCTGAGCGAATATCACCGCCTGCTCGGGCCGCAGGTGCGTTTCGGTTGCCTGCACAATCGCATGTTGATCGACGTGCAATGGCTTGATGTGAATCTACCGAATCACCACTCGCTGGCGTTGCGTCAGGCAGTGGCGTTGCTGGAGCTGGAGGCGGCGCAGGTGCATCAGAAACTTGATCTGATTCAGGCGGTGGAGCGGGCGATTGCCCGGGACCTGAGCCGGGGCAGCCATATCGAAAAGATTGCCGGTGACCTGAACATGAGCAGCCGCACCTTGCGTCGGCGCCTGACCGAACATTCGCTGACTTTTGAAGCACTGCTGGAGCAAGTACGGCAGGCGCGGACGATGAGTTTGCTGGCCAATCCGGACATGCCGATCGAGCGGATTACCGAGGAGGTCGGATACAGCGATGTGCGCAGTTTTCGCCGGGCGTTCAAGCGCTGGACGGGGATGAGCCCGAGTGCGTGGCGGGTTGAGAGCATCGCAACGGTTTAGATGAACCCTGTGGCGAGGGGATTTATCCCCGATGGGTTGCGAAGCGGCCCCAAAACCTCAATACGCGGTGAATCAGGCTGACCAGTGGTGGCTGAATTGGGGCCGCTGCGCAGCCCATCGGGGATAAATCCCCTCGCCACAAGGGAACTTCGTGCTTAGTACATCAGCGTTTCAACCCCACAAACCCTCCGGCCACAGGTAAACTCCCGCGCACTTTCCAAGGAGTTCACATGAGTTACTACCAGCCGGGCATTCTCGCCACCCCTGTTCCTGCGCAAGCACGTCATCTGTTTTTCGCCCTTGAATCGGTTGAAGCACTGCCGCAGGCGATCGACAACCTGATGAATCTGGTGGACGGCAAATCGGCAGTGGTCGGTTTCGGCGAGTCCCTGGCCAAAGCCCTCAACGTGGAAATCGACGGCCTGCGCAGCTTCCCGGCCATGACCGGCGTCGGCGTGGAAAACCCGTCCACCCAGCATGCGCTGTGGGTCTGGCTGCACGGCGTCGACCGTGGCGAGTTGCTCAACCGCTGCAATGCCTTCGAAGCCGCACTGGCGCCGGCACTGCGTCTGGCAGATGTGCAGGAAGCCTTCCGCCACAAGGACGGCCACGACCTGACTGGCTACGAGGACGGCACGGAAAACCCGCACGATGACGCAGCCATCGCCGCTGCATTGCTGGGTGACGGCGCCGATGGCCTGGTCGGCGGCAGCTTCGCCGCGATCCAGCAATGGCAGCACGATCTCAAGGGTTTCCATAAGCTGTCCGCCGAAGACAAGGACAACATCATGGGCCGTCGCCTGAGCGACAACGAAGAGATCGACGACGCGCCGGTCTCCGCCCACGTCAAACGCACCGCGCAGGAAAGTTTTGCGCCGGAAGCGTTCGTCGTGCGCCGCTCGATGCCGTGGATCGAGGGTGATCGCGCCGGCCTGATGTTCCTCGCGTTCGGTTTTTCGCTGGATGCGTTCGAAGCGCAATTGCGCCGCATGAGCGGTCTGGAAGACGGCATCACCGACGGTCTGTATCGCATCAGCCGTCCGATCACCGGCGGCTATTACTGGTGCCCGCCACTCAAGGACGGGCATCTGGATCTGCGCGCTTTGCGCATCGGCTAAGGCCTTCAAATACAGGGAGTAGACATGAACGTGGTGCGTTGGGGCATGATCGGTTGCGGCAGCGTCGCTGAACGCAAAAGCGGACCGGCCTTCTACAAGGCCCCCGGTTCGGCGCTGGTGGCGGTGATGGGGCGACGCCTTGAAGCGGTGAGCGATTACGCCACGCGCCACGGCATCGCCCGGGTCTACACCGATGTCGATGCGCTGATCAACGACCCCGAGGTGGATGCGGTGTACATCGCCACGCCCCCCGACAGCCACCACGCCTATAGCCTCAAAGTCGCTGCCGCCGGCAAACATTGCTGTGTGGAAAAGCCCATGGCGCTCAACGCCGGGCAAAGCCGTGAGATGCAGCAGACGTTTGCCGACGCAGGCCTGCACCTGTTCGTTTCCTACTATCGCCGTTCGTTGCCGCGTTTTGCGCAGGTGCGTCAGTGGCTGGAGCTGGGGCGTATTGGTGACGTGCGGCATTTGAGCTGGACGCTGACCAAGGCGCCATCAGCAGCGGATCTGGAAGGTCGCGATAACTGGCGCACCGATCCGGCGGTGGCCGGCGGCGGTTACTTCGCCGATCTGGCCAGCCATGGTTTTGATCTGTTCCAGTATCTGCTTGGCGACATTGTTGAAGTCGCCGGATTCACCGCACGGCAAGCCGGGTTGTATGCGGCCGAGGACGCCGTCAGCGCCAGTTGGCGGTTTGCTTCAGGGGCGCTGGGCATGGGCTGCTGGAGCTTTGTCGCGGATCGGCGCGAGGATCGCGTCGAGATCATTGGCAGCCTCGGGCGGATCAGTTTTTCCGTATTCGATGAGCATCCGGTCCAGCTATTTGCCGACGAACAGATCAGTCTGGAAATCCCCCATCACGAACACATTCAGTGGCATCACGTCCTCGGCATGAACGCGCACATCCGTGGCGATTCGCAACACACGGCCGTGGCCGCACAAGCGCTCAAGACTGACTGGGTCATGGACCAGATCCTCAAACGCCACTGATCCTCCATGCCTACACCATTCCCCTGTGGGAGCTGGCTTGCCAGCGATAGCGGTGCTTCAGATAGCCAACCCGTTGGCTGACAGGACGCCATCGCTGGCAAGCCAGCTCCCACAGGTGACAGCGTGTGCCATGCATCTAAGGTTATGCCCATTCGGTATTTCTCAACCTTGTCATAACAACTCTAAGATCACGTCATAACTCGTTATAACAAGTGATCCTGTGATGACCGATAACGTTCTATCTCTTTCCAGCGTGCCGCTGCACACCCAACTGCGCGATGTCCTCCGTGCGCGCATTCTCGACGGCGAATACCCGCAAGACAGCCAGATGCCTTCCGAAAGCGAACTCGGTGCGCTGTTCAAAGTCAGCCGCATCACCGTGCGCCAGGCCTTGGGCGATCTGCAGAAGGAAGGGCTGATCTTCAAGATTCACGGCAAAGGCACTTTCGTTGCCAAACCGAAAACCTTTCAGAACGTCAGCAGCCTGCAAGGCCTCGCCGAGTCCATGACCGGGCGCGGTTATGAGGTGATCAACCGCCTGCGCAGTTTCAAATTCATCCCGGCCGACAAACGCGTCGCCGAGCGTTTGCAAGTCGCAGAAGGCGAGACCGTCGCGCAGATCAAACGTGTACGGCTGATCAACCGCGAGCCGATCTCGCTGGAAATCACCTATCTGCCCAAAGGCGTCGGCGAGCGCCTGGCGAAGGCTGATCTGGTCACCCGCGACATCTTCCTGATTCTCGAAAACGACTGCGGCATCGCCCTCGGCCACGCCGACCTGGCCATCGACGCGGTGCTCGCTGACAGCGACCTGACCCAGGCACTCAACGTCGAGGCCGGCTCGCCGATCATGCGTATCGAACGCCTGACCCACGACGCCAACGGCCAGCCGCTGGACTTCGAACACCTTTACTACCGTGGCGATGCGTTCCAGTACCGCCTACGGATCGACCGGCAAAAAGGGGAGCAGGCATGACCCGCAACGTTCTCGAACAGGAATACGACATCGTCGTGATCGGCGGTGGCACCGCAGGCCCGATGGCGGCCATCAAGGCCAAGGAAAAGAACCGTGACTTGCGTGTGCTGCTGGTCGACAAGGCCAACGTCAAGCGCAGCGGCGCGATCAGCATGGGCATGGACGGCCTGAACAACGCGATCATCCCCGGCCATTCGACGCCAGAGCAGTACACCAAGGAAATCACCATCGCCAACGACGGCATCGTCAATCAGGCGGCGGTGTACGCCTACGCGACGCACAGTTTCGAAACCATCGAGCAGCTCGACCGCTGGGGCGTGAAGTTCGAGAAGGACGAAACCGGCGATTACGCGGTGAAAAAAGTCCATCACATGGGCGCCTATGTACTGCCGATGCCGGAAGGGCACGACATCAAGAAAGTCCTTTATCGCCAGTTGAAACGCGCACGGGTGAGCATCACCAATCGCCTGGTGTGCACGCGTTTGCTGACCGACGAGGAGGGCGCCGTCAATGGCGTGATGGGCTTCGATTGCCGCACCGCCGACTTCCATGTGATCAAGGCCAAAGCAGTGATCCTCGCGTGCGGCGCCGCCGGGCGTCTCGGTCTGCCGTCGTCGGGCTACCTGATGGGCACCTACGAAAACCCGACCAACGCCGGCGACGGTTACGCGATGGCCTATCACGCCGGGGCCGAACTGGCCAACCTCGAGTGCTTCCAGATCAACCCGCTGATCAAGGATTACAACGGCCCGGCCTGCGCTTACGTCACCGGTCCCTTGGGCGGCTACACCGCCAACAACAAGGGTGAACGTTTCATCGAGTGCGATTACTGGAGCGGGCAGATGATGTGGGAGTTTCACCAGGAACTGGAGAGCGGCAACGGCCCGGTGTTTCTCAAGCTCGATCACCTGGCCGAGGAAACCATCCAGAACATCGAGGAAATCCTGCACAGCAACGAGCGTCCGAGCCGGGGCCAGTTCCACGCCAATCGCGGCACTGACTACCGTACGCAGATGGTCGAGATGCACATCTCCGAAATCGGCTTTTGCAGCGGCCATTCGGCGTCGGGCGTGTGGGTCAACGAACGGGCCGAGACGTCGGTGAAAGGCTTGTACTCGGCCGGTGACATGGCCGCGGTGCCGCACAACTACATGCTCGGTGCGTTCACCTACGGCTGGTTCGCCGGGCACAACGCGGCGGATTTCGTCGCCGGTCGCGAGTTTTCGGCGCTGGATACCGAGCAGATCGAGAAAGAGAAAGCCCGAGTTTACGCGCCACTGGATCGCGAACACGGTCTGCCGCCGGCACAGGTCGAATACAAGCTGCGACGCTTCGTCAACGATTACCTGCAACCGCCGAAAGTGACCAAGAAGATGCAGATTGGTCTGCAACGCTTCAGCGATATCGAGCGCGATCTCGAGCAGATGAAGGCCAACAACGCCCATGAACTGATGCGCGCGATGGAAACCAGTGTGATCCGCGACTGCGCCGAAATGGCCGCGCGCGCCTCGTTGTTCCGCGCCGAAAGCCGTTGGGGCCTGTACCACTATCGCGTCGATCACCCGCAGCGCAACGACAGTGAATGGTTCTGCCATTGCCATCTGAAGAAGGGCGAGGACGGGCAGATGACCAGCTTCAAGAAAGCCGTCGAGCCCTACATCATCCCCCTCGATGCTGAAGAAATGCAGGCTTACGACCGCTTGCGGGTGGGCGCTTTTGCCGCTTGATACATCAATACATCAAAGAGTCCGAACCATGGCCTATCAAGCTCAGGAAATCTTCTTCCGCTCCAACGCCCCCGTCACCGTGGACGAGGACAAATGCATCGCCGAAAAGGGCTGCACCGTGTGCGTGGATGTCTGCCCGATGGACTTGCTGGCGATCAACCCGGTCACGCAAAAGGCCTATATGGCGTTCGATGAATGCTGGTACTGCATGCCGTGCGAAAAGGATTGCCCGACCGGGGCCGTGAAAGTCGACATTCCTTATTTATTGCGTTGACTGACAGGGCGCCATCGCTGGCAAGCCAGCTCCCACAGGGATTTTTGTTCGGACATAGATCTTGCAAACACCCGAAAACCCTGTGGGAGCTGGCTTGCCAGCGATGAGGCCGGCCCAGACAACAATAGCCATCCGGAAACACCGGACGCTGGATTCAAGACACCCCTCGTTTCCCACCGCGCCCTGATCGCGGCGGAGACGAACATCCAATAAATGATTCGAGGGGAAACACTTATGTTGCGTGCAGCAATCGCCGGTCTGGTACTGGCTTCGTTCACCTTGTCGGCCTCGGCCGAAACCATCCGCATTGCCATCGGCACCCAGGACACCACCATCAACTGCGCCGCCGGCGGCTTGTTGATTCGTGAGCTCGGTCTGCTCGACAAATACCTGCCTCACGACGGCGCCTATAAAGACGCCAAATACGACGTGCAGTGGAAGAACTTCACCAGCGGCGCACCGCTGACCAACGAGATGGTCGCCGGCAAACTCGACTTCGGCGCCATGGCCGATTTCCCCGGTGCGTTCAACGGGGTCGCCTTTGAAACGGCGGGCAAGCACAGCCTGTTCATCAGCGTGTTGTCGGGCAGCATCAAGGGCAGCGGCAACGGTATCGTCGTGCCGAGCGCATCGGGCGTGCAGTCGTTGAGCGAACTCAAGGGCAAGACCATCTCTGTGCCATTCGCCTCGACCGCCCACGGCATGTTGTTGCGCGCGGTGGCGGAGCAGGGCTGGGATCCGCTCAAGGATGTGAACATCATCGCTCAGCCGCCGGAAGTTGCCGGCTCCGCGTTGCAAGCCGGCAAGATCGACGCCCACGCTGATTTCGTGCCGTTCGCCGAACTGTTCCCGAGCCGTGGTTTCGCCCGCAAGATCTACGACGGCGCCCAGGCCAATGCGCCGACTTTCCACGGCGCATTGGTGGATCAGGCCTACGCGAAACAGTACCCGGAGATCGTCGTCGCTTACCTGCGTGCGAGCATTGAGGCCAATCAACTGCTCGCGGCTGAACCTGAAAAGTACAGCGAGCTGATCGCCAAAGTCACCGGCGTCGATGCCGAGGTCAACTACCTGTTCCACGGCCCGCTCGGCGTGCAGACCCGCGACCTGAGCTGGAAACCGGAATATCGCCAGGCTGTCGGAACCGCCATTGAAACGTTGAAGTTGCTGAAGAAGGCCGATCGTGGCCTCGATCTCAACACCTTCATCGACGACCAATACATCCGGGCGGCGTTCAAGGCGTCGAATCTGGATTACACCGCGCAACTGGCCAACTACACGCAGACGCCGCTGAAGGCCATGGATGCGGCGAGCGGTAAAGCGATCACCGACTTCAGCCACGTCGCCGAAATCTGGGTGCGCGGTGAGGACAAGGTGCGCCAATACGCCTCCGCCGAATCAGCGTTCACCGCGCTCGCTGCACTGAAGCAGGAAGGCAAAAACATCCGTGCGGTGTATGCGCAGGCCAGCGACAGCGGGATCAAATTGCTCGCCGATCAGGCGTGGTTCGCCAGTGATGCGAAAGGGCGTCTTAGCGCGTTCCTGCTCAAAGGCCAGGCGCAGCAATATGCGGCGGCGCAGGGCGGCAAGGTTTTCGACTTTACCGATGCCACGACCCAAGCCGTTGCCAACCGCTGATTTCATGCACACCACATTCCCCTGTGGGAGCAGGCTTGCCCACGATGAGGCCGGTACAGCCAACATATTTGCTGAATGTAAGTCCGCCATCGCGGGCAAGCCCGCTCCCACAGGGTGCGTTGTACTGAGGAAGAGCTATGTTCATATCCATCACACGCTGGGTTCCGAGGGCCGCCTCCCTGCTGCTCTGCCTTCTATTCTGGCAACTCGCCGCCAGCCACCACTGGAACCTCGGCCTGGTCACCTTCGCCAACGTGCCAACTCCCTTGGCCGTGATCGAAGCGGCGCTGGGCCTAGGCGACTCCGGCAAGCTCCTGCAACACCTGACCGCCAGCCTTAGCCGCGTCTTCGCCGGTTACCTCGCCGCATTGCTCATCGGCATCGCCCTGGGCCTGGCCATCGGCCGCTCGAAATGGGCCGAAGACTTGTTACTGCCGCCGCTCGAAGTCCTGCGCCCGATCCCCGCCGTGGCATGGATTCCACTGGCCATCCTGATGTTCCCATCCTCCGAGCTATCGATGGTCTTCATCACCTTCACCGGCGCCCTGTTCCCGATCCTGCTCAACACCGTGCACGGGGTCGAAGGCGTCGATCCGCGCCTGATCGCTTCAGCGAAAAGTCTTGGGGCCGGGCGCCGGGCGATCCTGCTGGAAGTGATCCTGCCCGGCGCTGCGCCAAGCATCATCACCGGCCTCGCCATCGGCATGGGCACGTCGTGGTTCTGCCTGGTGACAGCGGAAATGATCTCCGGCCAGTTCGGTATCGGTTACTACACCTGGGAGTCCTACACCATTCAGAACTACGCCGATATCGTCGTCGGCATGCTCTTGATTGGCGTATTGGGCATGGGCAGCAGTCTGCTGATCAAACGCCTCGGTGGGTTGTTCACGCCCTGGCATCGACCGCGAGGAAAAGCCTGATGAGTGTGATGCAAACCCCGGAAGGGCGGATCGATATTCGCCAATTGTCGATTGTCCTTGGCGAAGGCCGTGAAGCGTTCGAAGCGGTACAGGGCCTCGATTGCCAGATCGAACCGGGCCAGTTCGTGTGCATTCTCGGCCCGTCCGGTTGCGGCAAATCGACCTTACTCGGCGCGCTGGCCGGGCATCTGAGCGCTCATGCCGGCAGCCTGAAAGTCGATGGCGGCGAAGTGTCCGGGCCGTCGCCGCAGCGTGGCATGGTGTTCCAGCATCACACGCTGTTCCCGTGGCGCACGGTGCGCGACAACGTCGCCTTCGGTTTGAAAATGCGTGGCATCGGCAAGGCTGAGCGCCATCGCGCGGCGGATGAAATTCTCAACCTGGTCGGCCTCGACGGCTTTGCCGAACGCTGGCCCGATCAACTCTCCGGCGGCATGCAGCAACGCGTCGAGATTGCCCGGGTGCTGGTCAATCGCCCGCGCCTGTTGCTGATGGACGAGCCGTTCGGCGCACTGGATGCGCTGACGCGGTTGAACATGCAGGAACTGCTGCTGGACATCTGGACACGGATCCGCACCACCGTGGTCTTCGTCACCCATGACATCGACGAGGCGCTGTTCCTCGCCGACCGCTTGCTGGTGATGAGCGCACGGCCGGGGCGCATCATCGAAGACTTGCGCCTCGACTTCGCCCGGCCACGCACCAGCGAACTGGTCACCAGCCCCGAGTTCTCCCGACTCAAGCGCCACTGCCTCGACCTGCTGCGCCACGACGACAACCGACCGCTGCCGCGCCTCAATCCGCTCGGCCTGCCTCCCGAAAACCCTTTGCCGCGATTTGCCTTATGACCTCTATTTTTGCTGTGACCGATAACGAAGACATCCTTGCCCTGCAACCGCGCCTGACCGCCGACGACGCCGCTGTGCGGCGCATTGCCCTGATCGATCTGGCGGATCTGGAGGAGCCAGATGGCTTGCTCTGGCTGGTCGATCGCCTCGCTCAGGATCCCGCCGAAGAAGTCCGCGCTGAAGCCGCGCGGTTGCTGGAGGCCTGGGAAGATCAGCCTGTTGTGCAAGCCTTGTGCGAAGCGCTGACCGACCCGTCGCCTGCCGTGCAAGCCGCCGCTGCGCAAAGCTTGAGCCTGCTCAAGACCGAGGCGGCGGGGCGGGTGATTCTGCCGTGGACCGATCATGCCGACGTCAGCGTGCGCATCGCTGCCTTTCGCGCCCTGCGTGAATTGCGTTTCGCCGATGCCGCGCCGGCAGCTCTCGCGGCACTTAATGATGCCGACGCCAATGTGCGCCGCGAAGCCGTCGGCGTACTTGGCTGGCTCAAGCAACTCGATGCATTACCGGCATTGGCACGACTGGCCAGCGACGATCCGGACACCGAAGTCCGCCGCGCTGCCACCGGTGCCCTTGGTCTGGCCTCTGGTGCTGAAGTCCTTCCGGCCCTGCGTCAGGCCTTGCAGGACGACGCCTGGCAGGTGCGCGAAGAAGCTGCGACGACTTTGGGCAAGGTCGGCCACAGCGACGCCGGCCCGGCACTGGTCGACGCCTTGGGTGACGATTATTGGCAAGTGCGTTTACGCGCCACTCGCAGCCTCGGCCGCTTGCGTTTCGCTCCGGCGCTGGACGCGCTGATCGAAACCCTCGGCCATCGCATCAGCAACCTGCGCAAGGAAGCCGCACTGGCCTTGGGTGAACTGAATGATCGCGGCGCCGTGGCGGCATTACAGGCGGCGCAGGATGATGGCGACCCGGAAGTGCGCAAAGCGGTGCGCATTGCCTTGAGTCAGCTGCAATGAACCCGCTGTCAGTGGGGAACTCGCAGAGCGAGCAAACGCTACGGTTGAGCTGGCCGGACGGTCGCGAACAGCATCTCAACCACGCCGAATTGCGCCGCCAGTGCCCGTGCTCGCAATGCCGCGCGTTTCGCCTGAAAGGCATGGTGCCGCTGGTCGATGACCGTGTGCGCCTGATCGAACTCAATCCCCAGGGCTACGGCGTGCAACTGGTGTTCAGCGACGGCCACCAACGCGGGATCTATCCGTGGGCCTACCTCGCAAACCTCACCCCCTGAGAACACTGAAGATCCCTGTGGGAGCTGGCTTGCCAGCGATGAGGTCGGCACATCCGGCATCTGTAGTGACTGACAAACCGCCATCGCTGGCAAGCCAGCTCCCACAGGGATCTTCAGTGCCTGAACTATTGCGCAGCCGTCATGGAAGGCCGGCAGCCATGAAAAATATCCAGCCCCGGCTGATACAGCGATGTCTTGACTTCAAACAGACCCAACACCGAATGAAACAGGTTGTCATGGCTCAAATCAGCCTGCCCGGTCTTGCCTTGCAGGCAACCGCGGTCAATGCCTTCGTGGGCCAGGGTGTTGTCGCCAAACCACATCACCATCGGCACATGGGTCTGTGCCTCCGGCGCGAGCGCATACGGCGCCGCGTGCAGGTACAAGCCGTTCTCGCCCAGCGACTCGCCATGATCGGAGACATAGATCATCGATGTATCCAAGGTCTGCTGATTGCGCTTGAGCAGCTCAATCACCTTGGCGAGGAAATGGTCGGTGTACAAAATCGTGTTGTCGTACACGTTGACCAGTTCATCGCGGCTGCAACTGCCCAACTGGTTGGTGTGGCAGATCGGTTTGAAACGCTCCATCTCTTTCGGATAGCGCTCGTAATACTCGGGGCCGTGGCTGCCATCGGCGTGCAGGACGATGATCGCGTGGCCCTTGAGGCTGTCGATGTAGCTTTGCAGATCCGCCAGCAAGGCCTCATCCAGGCAGTTGTTGCCGTCGCAGAACGGCCCTGGCTGGTTCTTCGAAATATCGCGATTGGGCACGCGCAGGCAGGTGCCTTTGCAATCGCTGTTGTTGTCCAGCCACAGCACTTGCACGCCGACCCGTTGCAGGATATCCAGCAGGCCCTCGTAGGTTTTGCCTTTCTTGTCGCTGTAATCCTCACGCGGGAACATCGAAAACATGCACGGCACCGACACCGCGGTGGAGGTGCCGCAGGAATGCACTTGGGTGAAGTTGAGGATGTCCAGCTTGCTCAGCTCGGGGTTGGTCTCGCGCTCGTAACCGTTCAGGGAAAAATGATCGGCGCGGGCGGTTTCGCCGACCACGAAGACCATCAGCGATTTCCTCTCGCGGCTGGCAGCCTTGGCGCTCATCACCGCGTCTTCGCCGATGGTCTGCACCACGAAGTGCTTTTTGATCCCCAGACGTTGCTTGGTGTATTTGCTGATCGCGTAGATGTAGTTGGTCGGGTTGATGAAGTGAGTGAGCTTGTCTTCTTCACGAAAGATCGGCGCATAGGTCGAATAGAACGCACCCACCGAGACGGCGATGACCAGTACGCAGGCGACGATCACCAGGATCTTGTTGAGCAAACCGCGAAAGAACGGCCGGTAACTCACCGGCCAACGCCAGATCAACGCCGCCGGCAGCACGCCGAGCAGCAGCACATAGGTCAGCAGTTTGCCGTTGAACAGTGCAGTGGCTTCGGCGGGATTGGTTTCGAAGACGTTCTGGATCATCACCGTGTCGATGGTGATTCCGTATTCGTTCATGAAATACGCGGCGCAGGCCGAGAGCAGGGCGACCACCGTGAGCACCGGTTTCAGCGTCCAGCGAAACGACACCAGGGTCAGCAGCAGGGTGATGGCCGCCCACAGGAACACCCCGAAAGAGGCGAAGAACGCCAGTTTGTGCGCGCCCTGCAGGGTAATCAGCGTACCCAGCGCCTTCCAGGTCGCCAGGTTGTACAGCGCGACCAGCGCTAGGGAAAACAGCAGCACCAGTCGGGTAGGAGTGATGGACGGTAAACGCAGTCCGTTGCCCAAAGCCATGTCAAACATTCCTCTACATGAATAGAAAACCCACGCGGTTGCGCGGGTAACTGTAGAAGAACATTAGTAAAAAATTCGTAAACATCCCGTAACAAATGCCGAACGCACAGCGAAACCCTGTAGGCGTGAGCCTGCTCGCGATAGCGATGTGTCAGGTGTCGATGTGTTATCTGACACAGCGCTATCGCGAGCAGGCTCACTCCTACAGGTGATTTCGCTGGTCAGAAGGATTTACTGACGCTGGCGACCACGGTGGCCGTGCACACATCCTTGAAGCCCCAATTACTCAGGCATTGCGCCTGCGACAGATCGGTGTCGATATAGCTCAAGCCCAGTACCACACCGGCCAGATTGTGAGTGACTTTGACTTCCCATTCCCGGTACGACTCTTCGCCATGCCCCGACGCCGAGTACAGGTGCGGGTCCTTGAAGTCCATATTGCCGTAACGCAATTTCAGGCCTGAATCGAATGGCAGCCCGGTTTCATAACTGACATAGCTGTAAAGCGAACTCTGCTTGCTGTCGATCCCCGGCGCATCGCTGGAGTAATACGCCGCCACTTTCACCCCGTAAGCGCCGAAAATCCCGTAGACCTCACTCTGATTGAACTGACTTTCCTTGGGATAGGCGTACTTGAGATAGCCCAGATCCAGGCTGACCTCATCAGTGGCCTGCCACAGCCAACCGGCGTAGTAATCGACTTCCTGACGGGTTTTCAGATCACCACCGAAATCGACGTTTGAACTCCAGGCGCCGAGGTACAAGCCACTGCTGTGGGCGAGGGTCAGACCGGCCTGAAGCGCCGGGTCATTCTGGGTCTGCGAGATGCCGCGGGTGCGGTAATCGCTGGCCAGGGTCAGATCCACCAGCACGGCGAAGTCGTCGTTCAAGGGGATCGCAAAGCTGCTCAAGGGCAGCACGCTCAAGAAACTCAGGGCGAACAGAGGCAAGGCTTTCATGTGAAGTCCCGATGTTGTGATTTTTATTGGGCAGTACGAAAACTGTGGGGGGATGCAATCTCAGCCACCCTCACAGACCTTGTGGGAGCGAGCCTGCTCGCGAAAGCGGTGGTTCATTCAGCGTTGATGGTGACTGACACACCGCTATCGCGAGCAGGCTCACTCCTACAGGGGGATTTTTGGTGTTATTGGGCGGCGGTGTAGACCTGACGGCCACCGAACCAGGTTTGCAAAACCTGGGTGTCATGCAGGGCTTTGGCGTCGACGCTGAACACATCGCGGTCAAGCACGATGAAGTCGGCCTGTTTGCCCGGTGCCAGCGAACCGATCTGCTGGTCCAGGCCAATGGTGCGCGCCGCGTTGGCGGTGTAGGCGTAGAACATGGTTTCGCGGTCCAGACGCTCGTCGGCGTTGAGCACGCCCAGCGGGCCGACGCGGGTGATCGCCTGGGCCATGGCGTTGAACGGGTTCGGCGACGACACCGGCCAGTCACTGGCTCCGGCAATCGTCGCGCCCTGTTTCAGCAGCGAATGCGCCGGGTATTGATAGCGAAAGGCGAGGGAACTGACGTAGGGCTTGATCATGTCGGTGGTGTAGTCGTCGGCGCTGGCCCAGAGCAATTGCATCGAGGCGATCACGTTCAGCGGCTTGAAGCGGGCGAACTCTTTTGGATTGACCATTTGCAGGTGGGTGATCGAGTGCGTCACGCCACTCTGGCGATCCTTGCGCGCCTGGGCGATGCCGTTCAGCGATTCGCGCACCGCGCGGTCGCCGATGGCATGAATGTGCACCAGCCAGCCGCGCTGGTCGATGGCGCTGACCAGTTCGCCGAAGTGCTGCGGGTCGATCAGTAGTTCGCCCTGTTTGTGCGAGTTGCTGTAGGGATCAATCATCGCTGCGCTTTGCGCCGGATATTCGATCACGCCGTCGGCGAAGATCTTGACGCCGGGCAGGGTCAGGTTGGGGATCCCCTGGAATTGCTGGCGCACCTTGTCCAGCGTATCGAGGTCGGCCGGCACGCTTTTTGGATTGGCCACTAACAATGCGGCGACGTGGACGCTCATGTCGCCGCTTTCCGACAAGGCCTTATAGGCCGGCAGCACGCCGACGGTTTTCTCGGTGGGCTTGAGCGCAAAAACCGCTTCGCCCGGTGCGGCGTTGGCGGCGGGGTCCATCCACGCCGTGATGCCGAGGCTGTTATTGAAACGTACGGCGGACTGTGCGGCTTTGAGCATGTCGGCGGCACTCGGCACCGGCATTTTCGAGGCGACCCGATCCCAACCGGCATCGACCACAAAGCCGTTGGGTTCGCCGCTGGCCAGTTTGCCGATGGTGTCTTTTTCCGCGTCGGGCAGGGTTTTCAGCAGTGCGGCGTCGATGCCGGCGCGCTTGAGCATGACGTTGTTGGCCCACGCGGTGTGGTGGTCACTGCCAATGAACACCACCGGCACGTTGGCCCATTCGCCACTGTTGAAGGTTTTGCCCAAGGCTTCGGCTTGTGCCCAGTACTTCGAACTCATGCCCGCGATGCTCAAGACATCGCCGTGTCTGGCCGTACCGTCGTCACGCCAGGTGCGCAGGTTGTTTTCCAGCTCATTGAGGGCGACGACTTCGTCTTCCATGTTCGCGGAGACCATTTCCAGTCCACCGAAAATCGCGTGGGAATGGCTGTCGATCAGGCCGGGCATCAGTGCTTTGCCTTTGAGGTCGATCACTTGGGTACCGGGTTCGATCAGCGCTTTGATCTGCGCATCGCTGCCGACTTTCAGCACCTTGCCATTCTCTACGGCCAGTGCCTGCACCTTGGGTTGAGCGCGGTCAGCAGTGAAAATCTTGCCGTTGAGCAGCACCAGATCGGCAGCGGCCATGGCTTCCATCGAGGCAAAACTTACGGCGGCAGCCAGCAGGCTCGGGATGAATCTTTTCATTGAAGATTTCCTTGTTATTGCGTCTGATGGCCAGATTAGTGGCTGGTTACGGCCAACAGAACGCCTCCCTCACGAAAAACGTTTTTGCCTGAATGGAAAAAGCATGGACAAGTTGGGTGCATTGAAAATGTTCGTGGTCACGGCGCAACTCGGTAGTTTCAGTCGCGCCGCCGAGCAACTCGGCAAGACCCCGTCGGCCCTGACCAAAGCGGTCAATCACCTCGAAACGGAACTCGGCGCGCGGCTGTTCGAACGCAGCACGCGGCGGATTTTGCTGACCGAGATCGGCCGGGTGTATCTGGAAACCGCACGGTTGGTGTTGCAGCGGCTGGAGGAGGCCAGCGAGGAAATCGAACAGCTGCAACATGGTTTGCGCGGCAGCTTGAAAATCACTGCGCCGCTGGCGTATGGACGGGCGTTTCTCGATCAGGTGTGCGACGGTTTCTTGCAGCAATATCCGCAGATCAGCCTGCAAGTGGATCTGTGCGACGCGTTCGTCAATCTGCTCGAAAGCGGTTATGACCTGGCCTTGCGCGAAGGCCATGATGACCTGCCGGGGCTGATTGCGCGGGTGGTCGGCAGCAATCGCCTGGCCCTTTGCGGCAGCCCGGAATATCTGGCGCGCAAGGGTTTGCCGGTGAACCCGCAAACCCTCGATCAGCATGAATGGCTGCTGTACCGGCATCCGTTGCTCAGCCGTGAATTCTGGTGGGCCGAGCGCGATGGCCAGCGCTTGAGCCTGGCACAACCTGCAACACCGTTATTACGCAGTGACAATTACGACCTGTTGCTGGCCAGCGCCCTGGCCGGGCGCGGTTTGCTGCACACGCCGCTGTGGAGCGCCGCGCCGTACATTGCCGACGGGCGTCTGGTGCGGGTCATGGCCGACTACGACATCGACCCGGATACCTTCGGCCCGCACATTCTGGCGGTGTACCCGAGCCATCGGCGGGCCACGGCGAAAGTCGTGGCGTTCATCGATTACATCGGCGCATTCCTCGCCGAACGCGGCCTCAACTGACACCCAGTCCTTGATCGTTCCTACGCTCTGCGTGGGAATGCCTCTGGGGACGCTCTGCGTCCAGTGACGCGGAGCGTCACGGGCTGCATTCCCACGCGGAGCGTGGGAACGATCAAGGTGTAGGCCGACCTGTGGCGCTTGTCAGGAAAATCCTACAGGAGTACAAATGTACTCCATGACGAACCTGACTCCCCGCCGTACCGCCATCCTGACCTTTATCCGCGAACGCATCGCCGAACACGGTCAGCCCCCAAGCCTCGCTGAAATCAGCGAGGCTTTTGGTTTTGCCTCCCGTAGCGTGGCGCGCAAGCATGTGCTGGCGCTCACCGAAGCCGGGTTTATCGAGGTCAATCCGCATCAGGCCCGGGGCATTCGTTTGCTCGGGCAACCGCCACGTCCGGAATTGCTCGACATCCCCGTGCTCGGTCGGGTGGCCGCCGGTGCACCGATTGGCGCCGATGCCGACATCCATAGCCGCTTGATGCTCGACCCGGCGCTGTTCTCCCGCACACCCGATTACATGCTGCGGGTGCAGGGCGACTCGATGATCGAGGACGGCATTCTCGACGGCGATCTGGTCGGCGTGCGGCGTAATCCCGAGGCGTTGAACGGCCAGATCGTCGTGGCGCGGCTCGACGGAGAAGTCACCATCAAACGTTTCGAACGTGTCGGCGACACGGTGCGGCTGTTGCCGCGCAACCCGGCGTATCAGCCGATTGTCGTGGGCGATGATCAGGATCTGGCCATCGAAGGGGTGTTCTGCGGTCTGGTGAGGCAAGGCTGATGGGCGCCGTCGTTGCGTTGGATACGCTGTTCAATGGCGGCCAGGTCTGGAAGGGCCGGCCTGCGCCACCGGCGGCCAGTCCACAACCCACCGGGCATGCTGCGCTGGACGCGGCATTGCCCAGCGGTGGCTGGCCGGAGGCGGCACTGAGCGAAATTCTGCTGGCCGGCCCCGGTGTCGGCGAACTGCAACTGGTCTGGCCGACGCTGGCGCGACTCTCGGCGGCAGGCGAGCGCATCGTGCTGGTGGCGCCACCGTTTGTGCCGTACCCGCAGGCATGGGAAAACGCCGGGGTCGATCTGCGCCAGTTGTCGGTGATTCAGGCCAGTGAACGCGATGCCTTGTGGGCCGCGGAACAATGCCTGCGCTCGGGCAGTTGCGGCGCGGTGCTGTGCTGGCCGCACAAGGCTGACGACCGCGCATTGCGGCGCTTGCAGGTGGCGGCGGAAACCGGCCAGACCCTGGCATTCGCCTGGCGACCGTTGAGCGAAGCGGTCAACCCGTCGCCGGCAGCGCTGCGCATTGCCATCGATGCCAAACCTGCGCAACTGCGCGTGCTCAAGTGCCGTGGCGGACTGGCGCGTACAGCGCCGATTGCCTTTGCCGTGGGGCATTGAGGTCGTCATGCGCTGGGTGTGTATTGTTTTTCCGCAATTGGCCCTCGACGCCGTGCTGCGTCAGCGGCCCGATCCCGCTGAGCCGTTGGTGCTGCTGAGCGGTCCGGCCCAGCGTCGGGTGTTGCAAGCGGTCAACCCGGCGGCACGCCAGCTCGGCTTGCGCCCCGGCCAGTCGATGACGGCCGCGCAGGCCATGAGCAAAGGTTTCGCCACCGCCGATTATGAGGTGGCCGAGGTCGAACACTGGCAGCGGTTTCTCGCCGCGTGGGCCTACGGTTTCAGTGCTCAGGTCAGCGTGCATTACCCACGCACCGTGGTGTTCGAGATCGAATCCAGCCTGGGCCTGTTCGGTTCCTGGGCGCAGTTCGAAGCACGACTGCGCAAGGAACTGACCGATCTGGGTTTCCGTCATCGCATTGTCGCGGCGCCCAACCCGGCGGCCGCGCGCATTCTGGCCAACGCTTATGACGGGCTGGTGGTGCCGGACGGCGAGGCCTTGCAGCATCACCTCGGCCAGTTGCCGATCGACCGCGTCGGTCTGGAGCCGGGCGTGGCCACGGCGTTGTCGCGCATGGGCCTGCGCAATCTGAGTCAGGTGCAGAGCCTGCCCCGCCAGGCGCTGGCCCGGCGTTTCGAGGCGCCGATGCTCAAACACCTCGACACCTTGTTCGGTGCGCGGCCATTGGCGCTGGAGTTTTACTTGCCGCCGGATCGTTTCGATGTGCGCATCGAACTGAATTTCGACGTGCAATCCCATCAGGCCTTGTTATTCCCGTTACGGCGTCTGACCGGTGATCTGTCGGCGTTCCTGTGCGGGCGTGACAGCGGCGTGCAGCGCTTTGATCTGCATCTGGAACACGCCGGGCTGCCGGACACCGTGATCAAGGTCGGTCTGCTCAGCGCCGAACGCGATCCGGCGATGCTCTTCGAACTGGCCCGTGGTCGGCTGGAGCAGGTGCAGGTCGAGGCACCGGTGCGTGGCTTTCGCTTGCGCGCCGAAGATCTGCCGAGTTTTGTGCCGCAGTTTCAGGAGCTGTTCGACGACCGTCCGCAGCAGACCTTGCCCTGGGAGCAATTGCGCGAACGCCTGCGCGCTCGGCTGGGGGATGACGCGGTACAAGGGCTGCGCTTTCAGGCGGATCACCGGCCAGAGTGCGCTTGGCAAAACGGCGTCGATAAACAACCGTGCTCAGGCTTGCCCAGTGTCCACCGCCCGGGCTGGTTGCTCGGCGAGCCGCAGAGCGTGCCGCAAGGTTCGGCGCGGATCCTCATGGGCCCCGAGCGCATCGAATCCGGCTGGTGGGATGGTGACGATGTGCGTCGCGATTACTACCTGATCCAGAACCGCGCCGGTCAGCAAGGCTGGGCCTATCGGGCGGTGGGCGAGGACGGTCCGTTGTGGCTGCAGGGCTGGTTTGCATGAACGCTGGCTACGCCGAACTGCACTGCCTGTCGAACTTCAGTTTTCAGCGCGGTGCGTCCAGTGCGCTGGAACTGTTTCAGCGGGCGAAAAAGCACGGCTATCAGGCGCTGGCGATCACCGACGAATGCACCCTGGCCGGGATCGTTCGGGCCTGGCAAGCGGCGAAATCCGTTGAGCTGCCGCTGATCATCGGCAGCGAGATCCGTATCGACAACGGCCCGAAACTGGTGCTGCTGGTGGAGAATCTTGAGGGTTATCAGGCGCTGTGCGGTTTGATCACCCGTGCCCGGCGTCGTACGCAGAAAGGCCAGTATCAAGTGCTGCGCGAGGACTTCAGCGAAGCGCTGCCCGGGTTGTTGGTGTTGTGGGTGCCGGACACTGTGGAGGATGTGGAGGAGGGCCGCTGGCTGAAACAGACCTTCGGCGAGCGTCTGTTTCTGGCGGTGCAGCTGCATCGCGGGCAGGACGACCAGCGTCGGTTGGCGATGCTGCTGAGTCTGGCCGCCGAGTTGCAGATTCCCGCCGTGGCCAGTGGCGATGTGCATATGCACGCCCGGGGCCGGCGTGCCTTGCAGGACACCATGACCGCGATCCGCCATCACGTCCCGGTGGCCGAGGCCGGATTGCGTTTACATCCCAATGGCGAGCGGCATTTGCGTAGCGTTGAGGTAGTGCGCGAGCTGTATCCGTCGGCATTGCTGGAGGCATCAGTGAAGCTGGCCCGACGCTGCACCTTCGATCTCGGCCAGTTGCGTTATCAATACCCCAAGGAGTTGGTGCCGGAGGGGCATACCGGCAGTTCCTGGTTGCGGCATTTGACCGAAGAAGGCATCGCCTGGCGCTGGCCGCAAGGGCCACAGGCCAAAGTGCTCAAGCAGATCGACGATGAGCTGAAACTGATCGCCGAGCTCGGCTACGAAAGTTACTTTCTCACCGTACACGACGTGGTGAGCTTCGCTCGCAAGCAGCACATCCTCTGTCAGGGGCGGGGTTCGGCGGCCAACTCGGCGGTGTGTTTTGCCTTGGGTATCACCGAAATCGACCCGGATCGCACGACGTTGCTGTTCGAACGTTTCATGTCCAAAGAGCGCAACGAGCCACCGGACATCGATGTCGACTTCGAACACGAACGCCGCGAAGAAGTCCTGCAATACGTGTTCCGTCGTTATGGCCGTCATCGCGCGGCGCTGACGGCGGTGGTCAGCACCTATCACGCCGCCGGGGCCGTGCGCGATGTGGCCAAGGCGCTGGGGTTGCCGCCGGATCAGATCAACGCATTGGCCGATTGCTGCGGCCACTGGAGCGATGAAACGCCGCCAGTGGCGCGCTTGCTCGAAGGCGGGTTCGACCCCGACAGCCCGGTGCTGCGCCGGGTTTTGAGCCTGACCGGGCAACTGATCGGCTTCCCCCGGCACCTGTCGCAACACCCCGGCGGTTTCGTGATTTCCGAGCAGCCGCTGGACACGCTGGTGCCGGTGGAAAACGCCGCGATGGCCGACCGCACGATCATTCAGTGGGACAAGGATGACCTCGACGCGGTGGGGCTGCTCAAGGTCGATATTCTGGCGCTGGGCATGCTCAGCGCGATCCGCCGCTGTTTCGACTTGCTGCGCCGCCATCGCAATATGGATCTGAGCCTGGCGAACATCCCGGCCGAAGACAAACCGACCTACGAGATGATCAGCCGCGCCGACACCATCGGCGTGTTCCAGATCGAATCGCGGGCACAGATGTCGATGCTGCCGCGCCTGAAACCGGCGAAGTTCTATGATCTGGTGATCGAAGTGGCCATCGTCCGGCCGGGGCCGATTCAGGGCGGGATGGTGCATCCCTATCTACGCCGAAGAAACAAGGAGGAAGAGGCAACCTATCCTTCGGAAAAGCTCAAAGTAGTTCTGGAACGGACCCTCGGCGTACCGCTGTTTCAAGAACAAGTGATGCAGATCGCCATCGTCGCCGCCGACTACAGCCCCGGCGAAGCCGATCAGTTGCGCCGTTCCATGGCGGCGTGGAAACGTCACGGCGGCCTTGAGCCACACAAGGCACGTCTGGCCGCCGGCATGAAGAAAAACGGCTACACGGAAGAATTCGCCGCGCAGATCTTCGAGCAGATCAAGGGGTTCGGCAGTTACGGCTTTCCTGAGTCTCACGCCGCCAGTTTCGCCTTGTTGACCTACGCCAGTTGCTGGCTCAAGTGCCACGAACCGGCGGCCTTCGCCTGTGCGCTGATCAACAGTTGGCCGATGGGTTTCTACAGCCCCGATCAGATTCTCCAGGACGCCCGGCGGCATCAGTTGCAGATTCGTCCAGTGGACGTGCGCGCCAGTGACTGGGATTGCAGCCTGGAACCGATCAGCGGCGCGCAACCGGCGATTCGCATGGGCCTGCGCATGATCAAGGGTTTTCGCGAAGACGATGCCCAGCGCATTGAAGCGGCGCGTGCGCGTGGGGCGTTTGCCGATGTTGCCGATCTGGGCGAGCGGGCTGCGCTCGACAGTCGGGCGCAGGCGTTGCTGGCGGATTCCGGAGCATTACGCGGCCTGGCCGGGCATCGTCACCGGGCGCGCTGGGAAGTCGCCGGGGTGCAGAAACAACTTGGGTTGTTTGCCGGATTGCCGAGCCAGGAAGAGCCTGATGTGGTGCTGCCAAAACCCAGCGTCGGCGAGGATCTGCACGCCGATTACACGACGGTGGGCACCACGCTGGGGCCGCATCCGCTGGCGCTGTTGCGGGGCGAATTGAAGGCGCTGCGCTGCCGCAGTTCGCAAGAGTTGCTCGATGTTGAACACGGGCGGCCGGTGAGCATTGCCGGTCTGGTCACGGGCCGGCAACGACCGGGCACCGCCAGCGGCGTGACCTTTGTCACCCTGGAAGACGAGTTCGGCAACGTCAATGTGGTGGTCTGGCGCGATCTGGCCGAGCGTCAGCGCCAGGTGCTGGTTGGCTCGCAACTGCTCAGGGTCGACGGCCGCTGGGAGCGCGAAGGCGAAGTGCGCCACCTGATCGCCGGACGCTTGAGCGACCTGAGCCCGCTGCTCAACGGCATCCGCGTGCAGAGCCGCGACTTCCACTGATTCTTCCACCTCAGGCCAAACACAAAACCCCCTGTCTGATCGTTCCCACGCTCTGCGTGGTAACGCCTCCCGTGACGCTCCGCGTCACATCGGACGCGGAGCGTCCGTGGCTGCATTCCCACGCAGAGCGTGGGAACGATCAATAACGATCAATACACCGCTTTCGCGAGCAGGCTCGCTCCCACAGTGGATTTGTGTACGACCAAGCCAGGCCAATTAACTGACGTCAAAAAAATCTGTCTTCAGTGATGGCACTTTGTCATAATGCCGGCCCTTTTCCGCTGCCCAGCGCTTTATCACGCCGGGACATACCGTTTTTCAAGAAGGAATACCCAGTGAGAATGATCTCCCGGATGTTGGTCTCGGGCGTTGCCATCGCCGTGCTTGGCACGCTGGCCACCACGCTCTCCGGCTGCGCCACCGAAAGCTCCCGCGCGTTGCCAGTGGCTAAAGTTGAAAGCGCCACGCAAGTCTGGACCGGTGTTCGCGTGCCAATGGCGGTGGGCAAGTTCGATAACCGCTCCAGCTACATGCGCGGGATCTTCTCCGATGGCGTCGATCGTCTAGGCGGTCAGGCCAAGACCATCCTGATCACCCACTTGCAGCAGACCAATCGCTTCAGCGTGCTGGATCGCGACAACATGGGCGAAATCCAACAGGAAGCGGCGATCAAGGGCCAGGCCCAGCGTCTCAAAGGCGCCGATTACGTGGTCACCGGTGACGTCACCGAGTTCGGCCGCAAAGAGACGGGCGATCACCAGTTGTTCGGCATTCTCGGCCGCGGCAAGACCCAGGTTGCCTACGCCAAGGTCAACCTGAATATCGTCAATATCAGCACGTCCGAAGTGGTGTATTCGACCCAGGGCGCCGGCGAGTACGCCTTGTCCAACCGCGAAATCGTCGGCTTCGGCGGCACCGCTGCCTACGACTCGACCCTCAACGGCAAGGTTCTCGATCTGGCCATGCGCGAGGCGATCAATCGTCTGGTCGATGGCATGAACGCCGGTGCCTGGAAACCGGGCAACTGAAAGCCCCCATTTGCAAGGAGCAACACACCATGAATTCGATTCTGTCGCGGCCGCTGATGGCCCTGACGCTGGCCGCCAGCGCCTTGCTGGCCGGTTGCAGCAGTCCGCAAACCCTGTACCAGTGGGAAGGCTACCAGCCGCAGGTCTACGAATACTTCAAAAGCGAAACGCCGAAAGAAGCCCAGGCCGAAGCGCTGGAAGCCGATCTGCAAAAGATCCGCGCCAGTGGCAAAGCCGTTCCGCCGGGTTACCACGCACATCTCGGTCTGCTGTACCTGAGCATGGGCAAGGACGATCAGATGGTGCAGCAGTTGCGCACCGAGAAGACCCTGTTTCCCGAGTCCGGGACTTACATGGACTTTCTGCTAAAAAACGCCAAGACCGGTGAAGCCCAATGATCTCGCGCGTAGTAAAACTGTTGGGCGCAGCGCTGGCGTTGACCGTGCTCGGTGGCTGCGTCGCTCCCAAGTCCGTGGACTATTCGGCGTACAAGCAAGCCCGGCCGAAAAGCATTCTGGTGCTGCCGCCGCTGAACACCTCGCCGGACGTCAAGGCGTCCTACAGCCTGCTGTCGCAGGTGACGTTCCCGCTGGCCGAGGCCGGTTACTACGTGTTGCCCATCACGTTGGTCGACGAGACGTTCCGCCAGAACGGCCTGACCACCCCGGATGACATCCATCAGGCACCACCGGCCAAGCTGAAGGAAATCTTCGGCGCCGACGCGGCGCTGTACATCACCGTGACCGAGTACGGTACGCGTTACATGGTGATCAGCAGCGAAACGGCGGTGACGGCGACGGCGAAACTGGTTGATCTGAAAACCGGCACGACGCTGTGGACCGGCTCGGCGCGGGCGTCGAGCGAAGAGGGCGGCAACAACAGTGGCGGCGGTCTGATCGGCATGCTGATCACGGCGGCGGTGAAGCAGATCATCAACAGTTCCACCGATGCCGGTTATCCGATTGCCGGAGTGGCGAGCAATCGCCTGCTGTCGGCCGGGCATCCGGCGGGCCTGCTGTACGGGCCGCGTTCGCCGAAATACGGCACCGACTAAGCCTTGAAACACTGATGCCTTTGTGGCGAGGGAGCAATCTTCCTCGCCACATCTGTAACCCGTCGCACTGGACTCCTCTGTCCAGGTCGCCCCCCCGCACTCGCACGACCGCGCTCTCATTCAACTCTTGATCAAGAACCTGCATCTTCACGCTGAAGGCGATATTCTGCGCGGCAGTTAATGCGCCCGGCTGCGCTGCCAGCATTGAAGGAGCTTTCGAATGACCGAAAAGAAACCGGAAACCACGGTCGACCGCGTCTACCAAGGGGTTTACGAGGCGATCAGCAAGCGCTCGTTGCGCCCTGGCATGAAGCTGGGCGAGGCCTCGTTGGCGGAGTTATTCAATGTCAGCCGCACGTCGGTGCGTGCCGCGCTCAAGCAATTGGAGGCCGATGGACTGGTCACTACCGAGCCCAATAAGGGTGCATCGGTGTCGTTGCCGAGCAACGAAGAGATCCGTTCGCTATTCGAAACCCGGCGCCTGATCGAGATCGGCATCGTCACCGAACTGTGCCGGCGCAAGGACACGGCAGCGATGCAGGATCTGCGCGAGCACCTGCTGCTGGAAGACCAAGCGCACGCGGCGGGGGATCACCAACGGCTGATTCACCTGCTCGGCGAGTTCCACATCAAACTGGCGCGCAGCCTCAATAATCCGGTGCTGCTCGACTGGTTCCAGAAGCTGATTTCCCGCGCATCGCTGTACGCCGTCGCGCTGGATGACGACAGCCACGAAGCCTGCCGCGACGATGAACACTTGCGCCTGATCGAGTACATCGAGGCCGGTAATCAGAGCGCCGCCATCGAGTTGACCTGCGTGCATCTCAATGGCATCGAGAAGGCGATCCTGGACGTCGCCGCGAAGATGAAAACTGGCTACCATCCGCTCAAGCACTTGATCGGGGTCTGAGTTCCGGGCAGAGCGAAATCGGCTATACCTCTAATGAAACCAATGCGTTCGGCGACGCTCGAAACACACGGGCGTTGCGTTGTATTGGGCGTCGCGGTTTATCGGGCAACCACCACAGGACACTGAGTCAGTCGATGCAGTTTTTATCGGATAGCCACGGCTGTGGCGGCTGGAAAGGCGAAATGGCCGGACGCATTTGTGCGTTTGACTGGAGCGCCACTGAACTAGGTCCGTTGCAGGACTGGCCGGCCAGCCTGTGCAGCACGGTGCAGATGATGCTCGCTTCGCCGCTGCCGATGGTGATGCTCTGGGGGCATGCCGGTTACATGATCTACAACGATGCCTACTCGGAATTCGCCGGTGGCCGCCATCCGTACCTGCTGGGCTCTCCGGTGGAGCTGGGCTGGCCGGAGGTCGCCGAGTTCAACCGGCATGTGGTGGACACCTGTCTGGCCGGCGGCACCTTGTCGTATCGCAACAAGGAACTGGTGCTGCTGCGCAACGGCGTGCCCGAAGATGTCTGGATGGATCTCTATTACAGCCCCGTGGCTGACGACGAAGGACGCCCGTCCGGGGTGATGGCGATGGTGGTGGAAACCACCGAATTCATTCGTTCCGAGCGTTTGCGCCAGGCCGCCGAGGAAGCCTATCGCGCTGACAACGAGCGGGTGCGGTTGGCGCTGAATGCCGGGGCCTTGCTCGGTTCTTTCGTCTGGGATGTGAAGAACAATGTGCTGTCGGCCGATGAGCGTTTTGCCCGCACGTTTTCCTATCCGCCGGAGCATGACCTGAGCAATCTGGCGCAGCACATTGCCGAATCACGTATTCACCCCGATGACCGTGCCTGGGTACAGGAGCGCGTCGCTCATTGCGTGCAGACCGGCGAGCCGTATAACGCCGAATACCGGGTATTGCGCAGCGATGGCAGTTACCTGTGGGTTCTGGCCAGCGGCGGCTGCGAGTTCAACGAGCGCGGCCAGGCCTTGCGTTTCCCCGGCGTCCTGATCGATATCCATGAACGCAAGACCGCCGAAGAATCGCTGCTGAAATTCACCCGTAACCTTGAGCAGCGTGTGGCCGATGAAGTCGAGGCGCGCCTGACCGCCGAAGAACAATTGCGTCAGTCGCAGAAGCTCGAAGCGATTGGCGGACTCACCGGTGGCGTCGCCCATGACTTCAATAACCTGTTGCAAGTGATCGCCGGCAACCTGCATTTGCTGGCGCGCCATGAGCCGGACAACGCCAACGTACAACGGCGGGTCAGCGCCTCGCTGGCAGCGGTCGAGCGTGGCGCCAAGCTGTCGTCGCAATTGCTCGCGTTCGCCCGCCGTCAACCGCTGTCACCCGCAGTGTGCAATCCGAGGAAAATTTTCGAAGGGGTGGGTGAGTTACTGCAACGGGCATTGGGCGAAACCATCCAGATCGACGTGCAGTTGCCGCACGAGCCGTGGCACATCAACGTCGACCGCAATCAACTGGAAAACGCCATTCTCAACCTGGCCATCAATGCCCGCGATGCAATGAAGGGCGAGGGCACCATTGAACTCAGCGCGTCCAATGTAAGGCTCGAGCGCGAGTTCTGCATCGGTAAAGGCATTCTCCCGGGGGAGTTTGTCCGCGTAGCGGTCAGCGATACCGGCGTGGGCATCCCGCCGCAGATGCTCGAGCAGGTCTTCGAGCCGTTCTTCACCACCAAGGCCGACGGCCAGGGCACCGGGCTCGGCCTGAGCATGGTGTTCGGCTTCGTCAAGCAGAGCGGCGGGCATGTCGAGATCGACAGCACCGTGGGCGAGGGGACGCGGGTGCAGTTGTACTTTCCGCGCAGCCTGCGCACGATCGTTGATGAGTCGCCGAGCATCGACCCGCAGCAGCACGGGGGGCACGAAACGATTCTGGTGGTCGAGGACAACGACGCAGTGCGCGCCTCGGCGATGGAATTGCTGCGCGAGGAAGGCTATCGCGTGCTGACTGCCGCCAATGGCGATGTGGCGATGCAAATGCTGCTGGAGGGCGCTGACATCGATCTGATTTTCACCGACGTGGTCATGCCGGGGCTGATCAAGAGCTCCGACCTGGCGGCGTGGGCCAAGGTGCAGTCGCCGCCGGTGGCGGTGCTGTTCACCTCCGGGCACACCCGCGACATCATTTCGCGCAATCACCAACTCAGCCCCGATACACATTTGTTAGGCAAACCTTATGGCCCCGAAGCGTTGTTGCAGATGATTCGTTCGGTGTTGGGTGCATGACCTGCGACAGAAGTGTTTTCAGGGGACAGATGATTATTTGTGGCGAGGGGATTTATCCCCGATGGAGTGCGCAGCGCTCCCAAGCCGTTTTCCAGATGAACCGCCTTATCAGTATCTATGACTGCTGCGCAGCCAATCGGGGATAAATCCCCTCACCACAACAGCGTCACTAGCCACAAGAATCTCGGCAATTACGGAGATTGCAACTTTTCAGAAAAGGCCCGCCAATGACTTCCAAACGTTCTTCCAAAGCACCCGACGGCATGGTTCGGGTGCGCGGTGCCCGTGAACACAACCTGAAGAATGTCGACATCGACATCCCCCGCGATGCGTTGGTGGTGTTCACCGGGGTGTCCGGGTCGGGCAAGTCGTCGCTGGCGTTCTCGACCTTGTATGCCGAAGCGCAACGGCGCTATTTCGAATCGGTGGCGCCGTATGCGCGACGGCTGATCGATCAGGTCGGTGTGCCGGATGTCGACTCCATCGAAGGCCTGCCGCCAGCCGTGGCACTGCAACAGCAACGCGGGACACCGAGCACGCGCTCGTCGGTGGGTAGCGTCACCACGCTGTCGAGCCTGATCCGCATGCTTTATTCCCGCGCCGGCAGTTACCCGCCGGGGCAGGCGATGTTGTACGCCGAGGATTTTTCGCCGAACACGCCACAGGGTGCCTGCCCCCAATGTCATGGTCTGGGCCGGGTGTATGAAGTCACCGAAGCGCTGATGGTGCCCGATCCGAACCTGACCATTCGCCAACGCGCCGTCGCCTCCTGGCCGCTGGCATGGCAGGGGCAGAACCTGCGCGACATCCTCGTGACCATGGGCATCGACGTCGACATCCCGTGGCGCAAGTTGCCGAAGAAACAGCGCGACTGGATTCTCTTCACCGAAGAAACCCCGACCGTGCCGGTGTACGCCGGGCTGACCCCGGAAGAAACCCGCGTGGCCCTCAAGCGCAAGATGGAGCCGAGTTATCAGGGCACTTTCACTGGCGCGCGCCGCTACATCCTGCACACGTTCACGCATTCGCAAAGTGCGCTGATGAAGAAGCGCGTTGCGCAGTTCATGCTTGGCAGCCCTTGCCCGTTGTGCGAGGGCAAACGTCTGAAGCGTGAGGCGTTGTCGGTGACGTTTGCCGGGTACGACATTGGCGAGCTGTCGCAAATGCCGCTGCTGCAAGTCGCCGAAGTGTTGCGGCCGGTGGCGGCGACGAGTTACCTGGATCATGCCGAGGAAACCGGCGAGACCTTGAGCCATGCGCAGACCCGTGCAGCGCGTCAGCAACGTGTCGCCCAGGGTGCCAGTGGCCACGCCAGCGCGCCGGATGTGCGCCACACGCCGAACCTGTCACTGGAAAAGCGTCTAGCCGCGCAACGGATTGCCGAGGATCTGCTGGAGCGGGTCAGTACCCTGACCGATCTGGGTCTGGGCTATCTGGCACTGGAGCGCAGCACGCCGACATTGTCGTCCGGTGAGTTGCAGCGGTTGCGCCTGGCCACGCAATTGGGCTCGCAGTTGTTCGGGGTGATCTACGTGCTCGACGAGCCTTCTGCCGGTCTGCATCCCGCCGATGGCGAGGCGCTGTTCGAGGCTTTGCAGCGCTTGAAGGCCGAGGGCAATACGCTGTTTGTGGTCGAGCATGATCTGGAAACCATGCGCCGCGCCGACTGGCTGATCGACGTCGGGCCAGCGGCGGGCGAGAAGGGCGGGCGGGTGTTGTACAGCGGCCCGCCTGCCGGGCTGGCCGAGGTTGAAGAGTCGCAGACCCGCGCCTATCTGTTCGCCGACCAGCAGCGCCCGACACGGGCGGCGCGCAAGCCCTCGGGCTGGCTGAAACTGGCGGGCATCAGCCGCAATAACCTGAGCAACCTCAGCGCCGAATTTCCCTTGGGCTGTTTCACTTCGGTGACGGGTGTGTCCGGTTCCGGCAAGTCGAGTCTGGTCAGTCAGGCGTTGCTGGAACTGGTCGGTGCGCAACTGGGACGTCCGCCTGTCGAGACTGAAACTGAAGAACCCAGTCTTGAAGACGATGCGCCGCAAGTCAGCAGCGGTCAGGTCATTGCCGGTCTGGAGTCGATCAAACGGCTGGTGCAGGTCGATCAGAAACCTATCGGCCGCACACCACGCTCCAATCTGGCGACGTACACCGGGCTGTTCGACAACGTGCGCAAGCTGTTCGCCGCGACGCCCGAAGCGCGGGCGGCGGGGTATGACGCCGGGCAGTTTTCCTTCAACGTCGCCAAGGGCCGTTGCGCCACGTGCGAAGGTGAAGGGTTTGTCAGTGTCGAGTTGCTGTTCATGCCCAGCGTGTATGCACCTTGCACGACCTGTCATGGCGCGCGGTACAACCCGCAGACTTTGGCGGTTTTATGGGAAGGTTTGAGCATCGCGCAGGTGTTGCAACTGACTGTCGATGAAGCGCTGGAGGTGTTTGCCGGGCAGCCGGGTATTCGCCGTTCGCTGGAGGTGTTGCACGATATCGGCCTGGGTTATCTGCGGCTCGGCCAACCGGCTACGGAATTGTCCGGGGGCGAGGCGCAACGGATCAAACTGGCCACCGAGTTGCAGCGCAATCAGCGTGGCGCAACCTTGTATGTACTGGATGAACCGACCACCGGCCTGCATCCGCGCGATGTCGATCGGCTGTTGGAGCAACTGGATACGCTGGTGACAGCGGGGCACACGGTGATTGTGGTCGAGCATGAAATGCGTGTGGTGGCGCAGAGTGACTGGGTGATCGACATCGGCCCGGGGGCAGGGGATCAGGGGGGCAAGATCGTTGTCGCCGGCACCCCGCAGAAAGTCGCCGCCAGCAAGAAGAGCCGGACTGCGCCGTTCCTCACCCGCGCCTTGAGCCGATAACAGCGCCGACCGTTCTGCCCTCATCGCTGGCAAGCCAGCTCCCACAGTGACCGGTGTGTACTGGTATTCCAGGTACACCCAAACTGTGGGATCTGGTTTGTACTGATATTTCAGGTACACCCCAAACTGTGGGTCTGGTGTGTACTGATATTCCAGGTACACCGCAAAACCTGTGGGATCTGGTGTGTACTGATATTCCAGGTACACCGCAAAACCTGTGGGATCTGGTGTGTATTGATATTCCAGGTACACCGCAAAACCTGTGGGAGCTGGCTTGCCAGCGATAGCGGTGGGTCAGGCGCCGTCGATCGTGCGGCGAACCTTGTCGAGCAGTTCGCTGATCTGGAACGGTTTGATCAGCAGATCCATGCCCTCGCCGAGGAATACCTGGCGGTTGATCGCGGTTTCGGTGTAGCCGGTCATGAACAGGATCGGCAATCCCTCGCGCCAGCCCCGGGCAATGTCTGCCAGTTCGCGGCCGCTCATGCGCGGCAAGCCGACGTCGCTCAGCAGCAGGTTGATCGACGGGTCATTTTGCAGACGCTCCAGCGCGGTTTCGATGTCAGCCGCCTGGGTGCAGCGATAGCCGGCATCCTCCAGCACTTCAGTGACGAACATGCGCACCGACGGCATGTCTTCGACAATCAACACGTGCTCGCCGGTGCCTTGCGGATTGACCGTCACCGCTGGAATATCGACCCCGGTCGGATCGCTGGTGGCCGGCAGCATGATGGTCACTTCGGTGCCGCGTCGGGCCACGCTGCGGATGTGCGCATCGCCGCCGGACTGCCGGGCAAAACCATAAATCGTCGACAGCCCCAGCCCGGTGCCCTGACCCAGGGGTTTGGTGGTGAAGAACGGATCGAACACCTTGTCGATCACGTTGTGTTCAATACCGGTGCCGTCATCGCGAACCGACAACGCCACATAAGCGCCATCGGCCAGATTCGGATCGCCGTGGGAATACGCCGCGTAGGTACTGACCCAGATGTTGCCGCCCTGAGGCAGCGCGTCGCGGGCGTTGATTACCAGGTTGAGCATTGCGCTTTCCAGCTGACTCGGATCGACCAGGGCAATCGCCGGTTTGTTGGTCAGCTCGAGCTTGAGGGCAATCCGTTCACCGATGGTGCGCACCAACAATTCTTCAAGTGAACGCACATGCTCGTTGATATCCACCGGGCGCGTGTCGAGCGGTTGCTGACGAGCGAACGCCAGCAGACGATGGGTGAGGGCGGCCGCGCTCATCGCTGAATTCAGCGCCGCCTCAGCGTACAGCTTGACCTTGTCCGGTCGGTCATCGGCGATGCGTTTCTGGATCAACTCAAGGCTGGTGATGATGCCGGTGAGCAGGTTGTTGAAGTCGTGGGCGATGCCGCCGGTGAGCTTGCCCAGCGCATCCATTTTCTGCACTTGCAGCAGCTGCGATTCGGCACGCGCCAGTTGCGTGGTGGTGTCGTCCAGGCGGGCCAGATGCGAACGTTCGCGATGGCGGTGTTCGGTGACGTCCTCGACGAACACCAGGCTCAGTTGTGGCGTGCGATATGGCGAAATCTGCCACTCGGTTTCGCGAATTTCACCCTGCACGCGCATGTTCAGCGTGCCTTTCCAGCGCTCGCCATCAACCAGGCGCAAACGCAGTTCATTGAGAATGGCGCCTTGTTCGTCGGCAAAACATTCGCTCAGGGTTTGTGAACCCTGGTTATCCAGAATCAGTTGGTTGAATGCGTGGTTGCACTCATGCACCTTGAGATTGGCGTCGAGCACCGCAATCGGCGCGGAAACATTGGTGAAAATCTCGCGAAACCGCGCCTCACTTTCGCGCAAGGCATTTTCCGTGTCGCGCACCCGCAGCAGCGTGCGCAAGGTCGCCAGCAGCACGTCCGGGTCGACCGGATGAATCAGGTAGGCATCGGCCCCGGCGTTGAGGCCGGTGATGATGTCGCCGGTCTGGATCGACGCGGCCGAGACATGGATTACCGGCAGCAAAGCGGTGCGCGTGTCGGCCCGCAGGATACGCACGATGTCGAAGCCGCTCATGTCCGGCAGGTTGACGTCGAGAATCAGTGCATCGAGCGGTTCGCGCTCGATCAACGCCAGACCATCGGTACCGGTGCCAGCCTCCAGCACCTCATAGCCGTGGCGTTCCAGACGCTTGCGCAAGGCGTAGCGGGTGGCGACGTTGTCATCGACGATCAACAGGCGCATGTCACGTTTCATCGACGTTCTCCTGAGCGATCGCCAACGGAATGATCACGAAAAAGGTCGAACCGACCCCCGGTGCGCTGTCCATGCCGACCTCGCCACCCAACAGTGCGGCGAAGCGTTTGCACAACGACAGGCCCAGACCGGTGCCGCGCAGGCGTTTCTGCAAAGGCGAGTCGACCTGAGAAAAGTCCTCGAACAATGCGCCATGCAACTCGGCGGCGATACCTATTCCAGTGTCGCTGACGGCAAAGCGCACCTTATCCGCACCCTCAAGCCGCGCCGAGACCCGCACTTCGCCACGGGTGGTGAACTTCAGCGAGTTGGAAATGAAGTTGCGCAGGATCTGCGCGAGTTTCTTGTCGTCGGTGTACAGGCGCGGCAGGCCGACCGGTTCTTCGAAGATCAGGTCCACTGCCGTCGCATCGACAATCGGCCGGAACATCCCACGCAGGGCGGAGAACAGGTCAAACATGTCGAACCACGCAGGGGAGATGCTGATGCGCCCGGCCTCGATTTTCGCCAGATCGAGCAAGTCATCGACCATGTCGCTGAGTTCACGGGCAGCACTGCTGACGAACGCCACCTGTTTGTGCTGTTCGGGGCTCAGCGGCCCGTCCAGCTCGTCGGCCAGCAAGCTGTTGACGCTGAGGATCGAACCCAGCGGGGTGCGAAATTCGTGGCTCATGTACGACAGAAAGCGGCTTTTCAGATCCGAGGCCTGACGCAGTTCTTCGGCCTGAGTGTCGAGTTCGGCGTACAGCGCCAGCACGCCCTGGTTGGTTTCGTCGAGTTCTTCACGCAGGGCCGCCGTTTCGCTTTGCAGTTGCGCGATCAGCGCGGCCTGTTCGGCATTGCTCAAGTTGAGCGACTCAGCCATGGGCGGCCTCCAGGGCAACGACCAGTACCGTTACATCGTCGCGCCCGCGACAGAAATCGCGGTGCAGGACGCTGGCTATCACGGCGGGATGGCGGTGCACCAGACCGGGGTAGTCTTGAAGATTCCAACGGGACTGCAAGCCGTCGCTGTACATGATCAATAAATGTCCGTTCACGTGAGCATAGTCAAAGGGCTGGGCTTTTCGGTATTGGCCGCCAACGATGCCGGGATGTGAGGCCAGGCCGCGCGATTTGTCAGCGGCAATCAGACTGGCGCCGATGTTGCCGACCCCGGCAAACGTCAGGCTGGCGCGGTCGGCGCGAAACTGTGCAAACGCCACGGCGCCGCCACGGGTGCCGATCATCTCGCGGTGCATGTCTTCCATCAGCACCACCGGGGAGCTGAATGGCGCGTCGGCGAAGGCTTGCTCTCCGGCCCGACCGGCGCGCTCGGCGTCCTCGCCGTGACCGAGACCGTCAACGATCAGTGCACTGATGTCGCCACCGTGATACGCCAGATGCCAGACATCGCCGCAGGCTGGATCGTTATGCAGTGAGTGCTGGCTGACGCCGTACAGCAGATCCGCCTGGCGGTCGCTGCGCGGATACAACCGGGCGAGCAGCACGGCGCCGCGATGGTCGGCATACACGTCAAACACGTCGGCCTGGCGTGACACCGCACCCAGGCCAATGCCCTGAGTGCCGCCGGTGGAAAAGCCATCGGCCAGACACGCCTGCAGATCGAAACCCTTGGCCCGGTCTACCGCGATCAACTCGATACCGGCGTCGCCCTGACGCGGCAACAACCGCAGGTGCAGTTCGCCGTGACCGGCATGCTTGAGCAGGTTGCTCGCAAGCTCGGTGGCTATGAGTGCCACGCGCCCCGCATCGCTTTCACCAAAACCATGTTGTTCGGCGAGGTGTTGTGCGCTGCGGCGGGCATGGCCGATCTGGCTGTTGTCTTCGATCAGTAATACCTGGGTCAGTGACCCGCTGATGTTCATGTCCATCGGGTAATCGTTATGCGAGTGCCTTTACCAGGCTCGGTGTCCAGTTCGAACTCTTCGACCAGGCGTTTGGCGCCGGTCAGGCCCAGCCCCATGCCGCTGCCGGAGGTCCAGCCATCGGTCATGGCCAGTTTGATGTCGGCAATGCCCGGACCCTCGTCGCGAAAGGTCAGGCGCAAACCGACCTTGTGATCGTCATCGAGGATCTGCCAGTCCATATCGCCGCCGCCACCATAAACCATGGTGTTGCGCGCCAGTTCACTGACCGCCGTGACCATTTTGGTCAGGTCGATCAGGCGCATGCCGCACTCGGTCGCCAGTTTGCGTGCAGTCTGGCGCGCCAGCACCACGTCCTGCTCGATATGGATGGGTTGAGTTCCGCTGCTGCGCACGATCATTGCGCAAGTACTCGTTCTCGCAGCAGTTTCATCCCCCGCTCGACGTTCAGCGCCGTGCTGACGCCGGGCAGGGTCAGGCCGAGTTCGACCAGGGTGATCGCTACCGCCGGTTGCATGCCGACCAGCATGGTTTCGGCGTCCATGATTTTCGACAGCCCGGAGATCGTACTGATCATCCGGCCAATGAACGAATCGACCATGTCCAGCGCCGAGATGTCGATCAACACCCCGCGCGCCGAGGTTTTGCTGATGCGTTCGGACAGATCGTCCTGCAGGGTCAGGGCGAGTTGGTCATGCATGTCGACCTGGATGGTCACCAGCAGGAAGTCGCCCATTTGAAGAATCGGAATACGTTCCATGCTTAACCCGTCTTGACGAGGCTGACACCCAGGCGGGTCAGGGCCAGTTTCAGCGCGTCGGCCAGATTGGCCTTGGTGACCACACCTTGCAGGTCGAGGCCGAGGTGAACGATGGTTTGCGCGATCTGCGGGCGCACGCCACTGATGATGCAATCGGCCCCCATCAGGCGGATCGCCGTCACGGTTTTCAGCAGATGCTGGGCGACCAGGGTGTCGACGGTCGGCACGCCGGTGATGTCGATGATGGCGATTTCCGAACCGGTGTCGACGATGCGTTGCAGCAGCGATTCCATCACCACCTGGGTGCGTTGCGAATCAAGGGTGCCGATCATCGGCAGGGCCAACACGCCGTCCCACAGCTTGACCACGGGGGTGGACAGCTCCAGCAGTTCTTCCTGCTGACGCTTGATCACCGCTTCACGGGATTTCTGGAAGGTGCGGATGGTGTGCAGGCCGAACGCGTCGAGCAGCTCGGAGACTTCCCACAGCTTTTCGGCGAGCAGGGCCGGTTGTTCTTTGTAGTGATTCTGCAGCAGGGCAAACAGCGGTCCCTTGAGCGAGAAAATGAAACTGGCGGTCTGTTGCGAATCCTGACCGAGCAGGGCGCGGCTATGCGAAAGCTTTTCGAGGAACTGCCGAGTGGCGTCCCAGCCCGGTGCATTGATGTTGGTGCCGTTGTCGCTCTCAAGACCGCTGACCACCAATTGCAGGAATTCGCAGGTCTGTTGCTGCAGGTCCTGGCCTTTCAGATTGCGCGTGCCGCCGCTGGATTCCAGGCTATTGATCCATTCGCCCAGCAGCTGTGCCTGTTTGTTTTTCATCGCATCGAGTGTGCTGTTCTGCAGTGCTGCCATGTGCCTGTTGCTCCGTAGCGAATGAGGGGCCGATTTCGCAAAATTGATCGGCGCGAAGTCAATGACCGTTGCCGTTCGAAATAGTTGTTCGGTCTTGCGAGGATATTTTTGCCCGGGCGCAAGAAACGTCCCGGTAACTCTAGTCGGCATGCCAGCAAGGCGCGATGTTTTGAACGATGGCGCGGTGCCGGATTCGAATCTTCAAGGCCCGGCTGGTTTCAGTCGTGCTGGCCAAGACTTACGAGGTGCTTATGAACGAGCAACAGCAAAATCAGGCCGGGGAGCCGATCAATCGCAATGATCCGGCAATCGACCCGCAAGTGCCGGGGCAACCGGCGCCGACGCAACCTGCGAAACAGCAGGGCGACACTGACCAGGCGCAAAGTGCTGATCCGGCTGTGGATCAGAAGAATCAGCATACCGATAACGACAATGAGTTCAGTCCGGGTTTCGAGCCAAAACCGGATCGCCCGCACCCGGGGGAGGAGACGGATGCGGATATTGATACTGATGGGGGTTAGCCGGGGTTGAAATGCCAAATGCCGCATTGTTGGATGCGGCATTTTTTTGTTCGGGTTTTGTAGTGCCTATCAGAACCAGCCCCTCACCCCAGCCCTCTCCCAATGGGAGAGGGGGAAAGGGAGCCGATCGGGGGCTTTTCAAAAATGGATTCACCTCGGTGGTTCACTTTAGTGCGCCCGCAGGAACAACGCGGTCAGTTCCCTCTCCCATTGGGAGAGGGGGAAAGGGAGCCGATTGGGGGCTTTTCAAACCGGATTCACCTCGGTGGTTCACGTCGGTGTATTTCGAAAATACAACCCGGTCAGTCCCCTCTACCTCTGGGAGAGGGTTAGGGTGAGGGCAGGCTTTTTACTTGCTCGGATGCTTGGCCTGCAGCTCTTTCGCCGCGGCCAGGTGTTTTTCCAGCGCCGGCAACATTTTCTGCGCGAACGCCTTCAATTCAGGGGCACCCTTGACCTTGTCGTCAGTCACGGTATTGGCTTCTTTCTTGAACAGCTCGATGGTTTCTTCGTGGGCCTTGACCTGGTTGTTGGCGTAGGCCGCATCGAAGGATTCATCACGCACTTCGAGAATTTTCTCTTTGGCCTGTTTGACCAATGTGGTGGTGTCCGGTACTTCGATGTCGTGAGCCTTGGCAATCGTCGCCAGTTCGTCATTCGCCTTGCTGTGATCGGTGATCATCATTTCGGCAAACTTCTTGATGTCGGCCGACTGGCTTTTTTCCAGGGCGAGGCGGCTGGTTTCGATTTCGGCGATGCCACCGGCAGCGGCGTTATCGACGAAGTCATTGTCGGTGGCCGCGAAGGCGCTGCCCATGCCGGTGCTTAAAGCGACAGCCAGTGCCAGGTGACGCAGGTTGAATCCGTCCATTGTGTTTCTCCACGCAGTTTGTTGTGAGCGTTATGCAATGGAGGCGAGGCGACGGACAAAGGTTTTATCGCATTTGCGACAGGGCGACGAACGGACACCGCTGGTCTGACAGGTGGTCGACAGAACGGCCCGACCGAGGCCATTCTGATAACTGGTCAGCGCAATCGGTCGCGCTGGCCACCCGATCAACTGACGGAGGTGTTCCATGCCGGTTCCCCATGACCTGTTTCAGGACTTGAGCTGCACGAAGGAAGAGATCCAGCAAAAACGCACCCAGGATCCACGACTGGATTCACTGATCAACAAGTATTCCCAGGCTGATGCCGATGTGGTCAAGGCCGAAACCGCCACCTCAGATGCTCCCAGCGACGACACCCTGAAGAAACTCAAAGAGAAACGTCTGAAGGTCAAGGACGAAATCGTCAGCCATTTGCAGGCCCCGTCCTGACCCCATTCTGATCCGCCGACCTACGGTTGCGGATTGACTGGAACGACAGCCCCGACCGGCACCTCGAATGTTCAGAGTCCTCAATTATCGACTCTTTGCGAGGTGCCTTATGAACGATCCCAAATTTCCCAGTGAAGAGCAGGGCGCATTTGACCCCGTGCCCACCCATCCCGAACCCAACAGCCCGGCGCATACCACCGCCAATCCTGAAGAACCGGACAAGGATCTTCCCGAAGACGAAGACCCCGAAAAATTCGACAAGTCCAGCAACTGACAGACCGCCATCGCTGGCAAGCCAGCTCCCACAAGGATCGCTGTCGTTAACATATATTGCGAACGATCCGGTACCTGTGGGAGCTGGCTTGCCAGCGATGGCGTCAGTCAATTCAACACATCAGAACCCGTTTCACTTCAAGGCTTCAGCCAACGGCAACCGCGCCATATGCGTCGCCTTCAACGAGCCGAAATACAACCAGTCCCCATACTCGCGAACCGTGGTAATCGGCGAATAATTGCCGCTGCTGGCGTCCTGCAAATTGGCAATCACCTTGCCCTGCAGATCCAGCCCCAGCACAAACCCGCGCTTCTCCACCGGTTTCGGCAGTACGGTCAGCGCTCGGACAATCATCTTGCGGACGAACGGATGCCCGGCGGTGCCATCGAGCAAGGCGTTGCGCGGCGCATACAGCGCCACCCAGAAGCGGTCGCGACCGTTGAACGCGAGGTTGTCCGGCAGCCCCGGCAGGTTGTCGATGAACAGATCGTGGGTGCCCGCCTTGGGCCCGGTCAGCCAGAAGCGGCTGATGCGATAGGCGCCGGTTTCGTTGACCAGCACATAGGCGTCATCGGGGCCGAGGGTCACGCCGTTGGCGAACTCCAGTTTGTCCAGCAATACGCTGGTCTTGCCGGTCTGGAAGTCGTAGCGCAACAAGCGTCCGTCACCGCCATGTTCGATGATCGCCTCGCCATCATGGCCATAGCCCCAACGGCTGGAGGCATCGCTGAAGTAGGCGTAGTGCCCGGATTTGTCGATTGCCACGTCATCGGTAAAGCCGAACGTCAGACCATTGGCGGCGGTGGTCAGGGCAATCAACTGGCCCTGAGCATCGAGTGACAGCAAGCCCTTGACCCCGTCAGCAATCACCAGCAATCCGTTGGGATGCCGCGCCAGGCCCAGCGGCCGCCCACCGGTATCGGCCAGCACTTTGCGTTGCTGGCCATCGAGGCTGCTGCGGATCAGTCGGCCGTCATGCAGTCCGGTGATCAAAAAGTCATTTTCCAACAGCAACGCTTCCGGGCCCTCGATGTCGCTCGGCCCGACCTGCGCTGTGTTCTTCAGACGTTGGTTTTCTGCATAAACGCCTTCCTTGAGCGAGGGCGCCGGTGACGGTTGCCAGGCGACCGGCTCTACCCGAGTGGGCATCAGCAGTAAAAACGCGATAACCACGGCAATCAGCAGAAAGAGCACCCGCTGCCACTTCATGCGCTGGCCCTCACTGACGCCAGATACTGCGCAGCCCTGTCCCGCAGCGCGAGCATCGAGGCGCAGGATTCGCGCTCGATGCGCCGTTTCAGCAACAGTCGATTGGCGATGCGCATGCCCAGGCCGTCAAAGCGATAGTTCAGGGTGCGCACGAATCTTGTGCCGCCACCTTCGGCCGCGCATTCATACCTCAGCTCAAGCGACAAGCCGTGATCACCTCGAGCCCGTGCGCACCAGCGCCGGCCCGGCAGGTACTCGGTCACTTGCCAGCGGAGATGACCTGCCCGGCCGCCGGCATGAATGTCTTCTTCAAAACCCGAGCCCGCATGCAGCGGCCCCTGCGGGCCGTCGATTTTCAGCGACGACGGGTGCCACTCGGGCCAACGGCTGACCGTGGCGGCATAGGCGAGTACGGCAATCGGTTCGCCGGCGATATCGATCGTGTGCTGTTGACGGGTCATGGGCATTCTCGAATAACTCAAAGGGGCGACTTCCGGCTCCCAGTACAGGGTGCCGAACAGGTAGTCCATCAGCGGCAGAACGATGTTGAAATTGCGCTCCTGCATACGCTCGCGGCGGTGATGCAGTTCGTGCAGACGGCGCATCTGCCGGATCCACGGCAGGCGCGTGAGGGGATTGGCCGGTGGCAGGTGTTCGGCGGCGTGAAACACTTCGTAGGTCAGATAGCCGAGGACCATACAGCCACCGAACAGTCCGGCGACGTTGGCGTTGACCTGCGCGATCAGCCACCACAAGGGCAGGGTGATCAGTAGCGTATGGATTACGATCAACCACGCCGGAAACAGAATCACCCGCCAGTCGCGGGCGCTGTCGTAGGTCATGTGGCCCGGGGTGAAGAAGCTGTGATGGTCGCCGGCGTGGCGGGCGTAGAACAGTTTCGCAAAGGCTTTTTTATGGTGGCCGAGATGGCGATGGACCATGTACACGCCAAAGTTGAAGAACAACAGCGTCAGTGGCACGGTCAGCCATTCCAGCCAATGGACCTGGTCGACGCCGCTCCAGAATGCGCCGATGGCCAGCACACCGAACAGCAGCACGAAGGCGCCGTGCAGCCACGGGTTGTAGAACGGATGGATCGCCGCACGATAGCGGCTGCGAAATGCCTCGGTGGTCTGCCTCACTGCGTTCACCCGTAGGTATTGTTGTTATACCCGGCAGATTAGCCGATCCGGCCATTTGTGCAGGCCGGACCTTGAGGTCACATGCGCCATGATCCGGTGTAAAACGGCGGATTCAGCTCAATGGATTCCAGCGTTGCGACCAGTCGTCATCGGCCTCGATCACTTTGCGCAGCAGGTCGAAGGCCTGTTGCAGCGTCGCCGAGTCGCGGTCGCGGGAGTACACCAGATAGGTCGGATAGCTGAATTCAGGGGCTTTGGTCACCGGTTCCAAGGCACCGCTTTCCAGATAGGTGCGCACCACGCGGGTGCGGAAATAACCGCTGCCACCGTGTTCAAGGATGTATTGCAGAGCCAGCGGGCCGAGGTTGAAGCTCAGCGCGGCTTTGGCTTTTTCCGGCAGGGCGGCATCGTGCTGGCGACGGAAGTCCGGGCCCCAGTCGATGTAGACGTAAGGGTCGGCGCGCTCCGGTGTGCGCACCAGAATCAGCTTTTCCTCCAGCACTTGCTCGACTTGCAGGCCGGGCCAGTATTCCGGCTGATAGACCAGCGCCGCGTCGAGCACACCGAGTTCGAGTTGGCGCAGCAGGTTTTCGCCGTCGCGGATTTCCATGCGCAGGGCATGCCCGGGAATTTTCTCGCGCAGTTCCGCAGCCCAACTGAGCATCAACGGATTGCACAGGCTGACTTCGCCACCGATGTGCAGCACATTGTGATAGCCCTCGGGCAACGGCAAGTCGCGACGCGCGGCCTCCCACGTCTGCACCAGTTGATTGGCGTAGACCACGAACGCTTCGCCGTTCGGCGTCAATTTCGCCCCGGCGCGGTTGCGCACGAACAGGGTGCTGCCCAGTTGGCTTTCGAGTTTCTGGACGCGGGCGGTGATCGCTGTTTGCGTGACGAAGAGCTTTTGCGCGGCGGCGGCGAGACTGCCGTGGCGGACAATTTCGAGGAAGGTGCGGGCGAGATCGATGTCCATGGGCGGGCCGGTGTTTGAGGTGCACGCATTGTAAGTGCTACCCTGACACCGCGTCATCGTTCATCGCTGGCGAGCCAGGCTCCCACAGGTTTTGCGGTGTACATAGAGTCTGGGTACGCCACGGACACTGTGGGAGCTGGCTTGCCAGCGATGGGGCCCTCGTAGACGCTGAAGATCAATCGGTCAGTTCAATCTCTTGCATCCGCGCCCAATCCTCGACCAACCGCGCCGGCGTGCCACACACCTTGCGCTTGTAGACGAAGTGCCGGCACTTCTCGGCGAAGCCGTTGCGGTTGTAAAGCATGTCTTCCTGCATTTCCTGCAACTCGTTTTCGCGGCATTGCTGGATCAGCACCTGATCAACCCGCAACTTGCGTTCACGCACCGCCGCATAGGTCGGGTCACTCAAAACGCTGTTGGCCCGTTGCAGCAACCACAGGGAAAACTCATCCGGGCAGCGCGGGCCGATTTCCTGAACCATACCCAGTTGCCACGCCTGCACCGCGCTCACCGGCAGACACGCCTGAGTCAATTGCTCGGCCATCGCCGGGCCGACGGCGCGGGGCAGGCTGTAGGTCCAGTATTCCGAGCCATACAGGCCCATGCTTTTGTAATGCGGGTTGAGCACGATATCGGCCCGGGCAAACACGATATCGGCCGCTAGTGCGAGCATCACACCACCAGCGCCGGCGTTGCCGGTGACGCCGCTGACCACCAGTTGCCGCGCCGTCAGCAGCTCTTCACAGACATCATCGATCGCCTGAATATTCGCCCAGGCTTCAGCGCCCGGATCCTGCGCTGCCTGAATCACATTCAAATGCACGCCGTTGGAAAAACTGCCGCGCCCGCCCTTGATCAACAGCACCTGAGTGTCGCGGGACTTGGCCCAGCGCAGTGCATCGACCATGCGCTGACATTGCTCGGTGCTCATCGCGCCGTTGTAGAACTCGAAGGTCAGCTCGCCGACATGCCCGGATTCGCGGTAACGAATCGGCTGATACGCCTCGTCACTGAACGGCTGGCTGGCGACCGACCAGTCCAGCCTCGGCACATCGGCCAATTGATCGGCCAGCACATGCCGCGCCGGTTGCTTGAAGGTTTCTTCGCCGGGCTGCGGTTTGCGCCGCAACGAACCGATCCACACGCTGTGGTCTCCCGCCGCGACCAGTACCGCATCGTCATGCACCGCGAGAATCTCGCCGGGCAGGCCGCTGCGCGAATCCAGATGGGCGTCGTACACGTAATACTGACCGCCGGCCAGACTCGCCAGGACCCCGGGCTGGCCGTCCGCCGCATCGATGCAGCGTTTGATGAAGCGGGCGCAATCGTGCCAGCTGAAACTGCGGTCGACCTGTTTCATGTTCGGCTGCAAACGTCCGCGCACAGCCGGATTGGTGTAATCCAGCGGCACTGGCTGGAAGCCTTCGATGAATTTTTCCACCACTTCGCGAATGCAAACAATGGCCGCATCGCTGACCCGCCCGTTATACAGCTCGGACTTGCGCAGGCCCGTCGGCAGATTGAACTCGCAAGTCGCCCAGACCGGCCCGGCGTCCATTTCCTCGACCGCTTGCAGCGCGGTCACGCCCCAGCTCGACAGCTCATTGGTGATCGCCCAGTCCAGAGCACTGGCGCCACGATCGCCGACGATGCCCGGATGAATGATCACCACCGGGCGTTCGGTGTTACTCCAGAGTGCTTGCGGTACGCGGTCCTTGAGGAACGGGCAGATCACCAGATCGGCGCCGCTGTGCTCGATCTGTTCGCACACCGAGGCCTCGTCGGTAAACACCACGACGCTGGGCGAATGCCCGGCCTCACGCAGTTCCAGCCAGGCACGCTGGGTCAGGCCGTTGAACGCTGACGACAGCAGAATGATCTTGAGTGGTCGCATGAAAGTTCTTCCTTGAGTGGGATCAGCCGCAGGCTCCCGGTGAGCCTTCCCTGGCCTTCGATGGAGCCGGAAGAGTAATGAGTGGCCACCCGCACACCAGTGATCGAGGTCAACGTTGTGTCAGCCAATGTTTCTGGGGCGATGAAGCGTCATATGTCAAATAGTTCGCTTATGTATATTTTTTATTACTTCAAATGTATGAAGCGCTATTGCACAGTCGCGCCTGATCAGAGCCGGACGATCCCGGCAGAACGATGGTTTTTCGCAGCGGGTGGAGCCCGTTTCAGGGAGCAAGACATGGGTGGGCATAACCCGCATTACCAGATCATCGGGCAGATGTTCCAAAAGGACTATCGCTGGCTGTGCGCTGCCGTCGGCCGCACGCTGGGCTGCCCGCACAGTGCGCAGGACATCGCTTCGGAAACCTTTTTACGGGTGTTGGCATTGCCGGACCCGACGGCGATCCGCGAGCCGCGTGCGTTGTTGACCACCATCGCCCGGCGTCTGGTGTACGAGGGCTGGCGCCGTCAGGACCTGGAGCGCGCCTATCTGGAAAGCCTGGCGCTGGCACCGGAACCGGTGCATCCCTCGCCGGAAGAGCGCGCGCTGGTGATCGAGGCATTGCTGGCGGTCGATCGCTTGCTCAACGGCCTATCGGCGAAAGCCAAAGCGGCGTTTCTCTACCACCAGCTCGACGGGCTGACCTACAGCGAAATCGGCGAACGCCTCGGGGTTTCCACCAGTCGCGTGCAGCAGTACATGGTCGAGGCGTTCAAACGTTGCTATCAGGCGATGCAGGCATGAGGGCCGACGAAGCGGTGATCGATGAAGCGGCGCAATGGATGGCGTTGTTGCAATCGGGCGAAGTCAGCCTGGGCGAGCGCGCTGCGTTCGACGCCTGGCGCACGGCCGATCCACGACACCAACAGATCATCGAGCAAATGGGCGGCGGTCTGAACCTGCTGCGTAATCCGAGCCTGCGCGGGCTGCCGCGCAACAGTCTGCTGCACAGCCTTAACGCACCATCGAGCCGCCGCCGCTTTATCAGCGGCAGCTTGAGCGTGCTCGGTGTTGCGCTGCTGGTCGGGTTGCTCGGACGGCGCTATGGCTGGTTGCCGGAGGCGGGTGAATTGGCGACTGGCACCGGTGAGCGGCGTGATTTCACCCTGGAAGACGGCAGTGCATTGACGCTCAACGCGCGCAGTCGTGTGCTGCCTCTGTTCGATGCTCATCAACGCTTGCTCGCGTTGCGCAGCGGGGAGTTGCTGGTGGACGTGGCCAAGGACCCGGCGCGGCCGTTTGTAGTCGAGACCGAGCACGGTCGGATGCGCGCACTGGGGACGAAATTTCTCGTCGAGCAGGGCGAGGATGCCACGCGTTTGGTGATGCTCCATTCACAGGTCGAAGTGGTCACCTCGGGCGGCGCGCGACAAGTGGTGGAGGCGGGGGAGAACCTGCTGTTCAACAGCCAGAACATCCTCAGTCTGCAACGCAACAAAGGCCATGAAAGTGCGTGGGTGCAAGGACGGTTGGAAGTTCGTGACCGTCCCTTGAGCGAGGTCATCGACAGCTTGCGCCGTTACCGTCGCGGCATTTTGCATGTGAGCCCAGAGGTTGCCGACTTGCGCTTGAGCGGCCTCTATCCGCTGGACGACAGTGACCAGACGCTGCAGTTGCTGGAGCATTCACTGCCGATCCGCGTCACCTGGCACAACCCTTACTGGGTCAGCATCGAACCGCGCTCGTAAATACACCGCCCGGCCGTGTAGGAGCTGCCGAGGGGGAGGTGAGACCAGATAAAGGTATTCATCAAGTTCGGTTATAGGGATATGACTTCTTGGCCTAATTGCCGACCTATAAAAAGTGCCGGCCCGCTGCTCATTCCCTGCAGACGCCTTCAACAGGGAAGCCCCTCGATGTTCTCATTCAAACAACAATTACCTCGACTGACACTCGCCGCTGCGTTGGCGATGGGCATCAGTCCATTGAATGTTTTCGCCCAGCAACCGGCTGCCACGGTGTTCACCTTCGACATTGCCAGCGGCCCGCTCGACGAGGTGCTGCTGGATATCTCGCGGCAGACCGGCGTGCCGATTTCCTTCAGCCAGAATCTGGTGCAGGGCAAACGCAGCAGCGCCGTACGCGGGGCATTGGGTGGTCGCCAAGCGGTGGAGAAGGCATTGCTCGGCAGCGGTCTGCAAGTCGAGCAGAGCGCTCAGGGGCTGAGTATCCGCGAAGGCGAAGCCGTGACTTCCGTACCGGCAAAAGTCACCACTGTGGCACCCGCCACCAGCGCCGATTACCGCATGGAGAAAGTCACCGTCACCGGCTCGCGCATTGCCCGCGCACAGAGCGACGGTGCGACACCAGTCAACGTCATCACCCACGAGGAAATGGAAGCGCGCGGCTATAAAAACGTCTACGACGCCTTGGCGACCCAGACGCAAAACACCGGCATGACCCAGGGCGAGGATTACGGCAACACTTGGCAACCGGCGGCCAGTGCGCTGAACCTGCGCGGCCTCGGTCCCAATCACACACTGGTGCTGATCAATGGGCGGCGCGTCGCCGATTACCCGACGCCGTACGACGGCAAGGTCAATTTCACCAACCTTGCGAACATTCCGTCGGCGGTCATCGAACGCATCGAAATCCTCAGCAGCGGCGCCTCGGCGATCTACGGCTCGGATGCGATTGCCGGGGTGGTCAACATCATCCTCAAGAAGCAAATCAACGGTGTCGACGTCAACCTCAAGGGCGGCACGACAGAGCGTGGCGGTGGCGATAATCAGCGCTTGCAGATCAGTGGCGGTGGCAGCTGGGGCGATTTCGACGGTCTGTTCGGCCTGGAGCTGACCCACCGCGACCCGATCTGGGCTGACGACCGTGGCTTCATGCAAAGCGGCCCGCTGGCGGACGTCGGTTATCGCCGCGACCTGACTAATAGCCGTTATCTGGGGCCGGGGTGCGGTGCCTATCAGGGCACCTTCGACAACAAACTGGTCAACAGTGGTGGCCGCTGCCGCACCGATCAGATGTACAACGATTACTGGACGATCCAGACGCAAAAGGAAAACTACGACGGCTACAGCCGCGGCACCTGGCACTTCAGCGACAGCGGAGAGGTGTTTGCCGACTTGATGTACGGCCTCGACCACATCCAGAACAACACCCGCGGCCCGACCTTCACTTCGCCGGATTTCATCAACCAGAACAGCGGCAATCTGGAGCGCTGGTATCGACGCTACGGCGAAGAGGAAATCGGTGGGCGCACCAGCAATAACAGCAAGTGGCGCGACACTTCGTGGACCGGCACCCTCGGTCTTTCCGACAAGATTGCCGACACTGGCTGGCGCTACGATCTGGCGGCCAACCGCTCGGAATATCGCAGCGTGCGGACAACCCGCTACACGCCGCTGTCATCGATACAGGATTTCTACCTCGGCCCGCAACTGGGTACCAGCGGCGGTTACCCGGTATTCGCCCCGGACGCATCGCGCCTTGATCGGCCGCTGACGCCGCAGGAGTGGCAGCAGTTTCGCAGCAACCTGACCCAGAGCAGCAAATCGGTGTCGACCAGTTACAACGCCTCGGTCAATGGCGATCTGTTTGATCTGCCGGCAGGCCCGGTGGGATTTGCCGGCGTGCTGGAAGCGGGCAAGCAGGAATACCGTGTCGACCCGGATGACGGCCTTAACGATGGCACGTTCTATGGCGTGTCTCCCGCGCAAAGCTCCGGCGGTTCGCGCAAGCGTTATGCGGCGGGCGGCGAGTTCAGCATTCCGCTCACCGACACGATTCTGGCGACCGCAGCGGGGCGCTGGGACCAATACAAATTCAGCGGCCGCACCGAGCAACAGAAGACCTACAACCTTGGGCTTGAATGGCGGCCCGTCACCAGCCTGTTGTTGCGCGGCAGTTATGGCACCAGTTTCCGCGCGCCGGACCTGAACTACATCTATCAATCGGACAGCAACGGTTACTACCCGGCACAGGTCGACTACTACGGTTGCAGCCAGGGCGTGGAGGGCGCCTGTGATCGCGGGCGGGTCGACTACACGCAAAGTGGCACCGCCGACCTTGAATCCGAACGCGGAAAATCGTGGACCTATGGTTTTGTCTGGTCGCCCTCGCGTAACTTCGATTTCTCCACGGATTTCTGGCGTGTGGAGATCGATGACCTGCTGACCACGGTCGACGAGAACCGCTTGTTGCAGCAGGAGAACGAATGCCGCAACGGCACCCAGGACATCAACTCGGCCAACTGCCAGTCGACGCTGGCGCGTATCGACCGCAATGCCGGCAACGCCGCCGTCGATCCGAACCAATTGCAGCGCGTGCGGGTGAATGCGATCAACGCCGCCAGCGAGCGGGTCAGCGGTCTGGACTTCAAGAGCAACATTCGCTGGGGCGCCGGCCATTACGGTGCGTTCAGCTCGACGCTGGGCTACACCCTGGTGCTGTCGCATTACTACAAGGAATCCGATGAGGCCCCAACCCAGGATTGGCGCACCTCGCGCACCAACTACGACTGGCGCAGCAAGGTCAACGCCAGCCTGACCTGGGACTATCAGCAAGCCACGGCGACGCTGATGGGCATTCGCTACGGCTCCGTCACCAATGGCGCGGGGGATGGGCGACTGTCGCCGTGGACAGTGTTCAACGCCAGTGCGCGCTACAAGCTCAATGACCGGGCGAGTGTCGGTCTGACCGTGAACAACGTGCTCAATCAGATCAAACACGACGATTCCGCAGGCTGGCCTTATTACCCGACCGGCAACTACGACCCGTACGGGCGTCAGTGGTGGCTGGATGTGAGTTATCACTTCGGCAGCTGATGGCAGAATGCCTCGCGTTTACGTCCTACGGAAAAGGCAGGGTTTTGCGACGGGTAGGGGATATTTCCGACGACTTTTTCAGGTTGGTCGTCGGAAGCGCGATCTATAGCATCAGTCATGACATTGAAGTCGCTGAGCGGCTCGAACGCTCAGACCCCAGACAAAGGATGAATGATGCGAACCCCACACATCGAGATCGAAACCCCAACGTATTCCCCTCGCCATTACTGGCGCGACGATCGCGCCCGATGCCCCATGGAGGATGTCGCGATGCCCGCAGTGAAAACGCCTCGACTCACGGGGCTGAAAAAAGTCGAAGGCAAACCTGTCGACATACTCGTGCATGGTCAGAACGTCGGTGACGATGCCACTTTGATCGTCGAGCTGACAGAACAGGGCTTTGAGCTCAGCGACGTCGTCAACATGCTGTCCACTTCCGAGCTGTACCAGCAAGGCGAGATGGTCAAACGCATCACCGGCAAATCTGTCCGAACCGTGCGCCGGCTCATGAAGGAAGGCTTGTCGGTACGGCTTGACCCGCATCAGAGTGTCGTCGCCTACCAGTATGCCTTGGTGTTGCAGATGGCTATTCGGGCATTTGGGCGTCAATCAAAGGCAGAAGAGTGGCTGCAGCAGCCCACCCCCTATTTGAACGGTTACGTGCCGTCGGAACTGACCCGGCATTCACTGGGTTTCCAGATGGTGGAGCAGTACCTTGGGCAGATCATCTACGGAGTCCACCAATGAATCCATTGCCGTGGGACGGGCAGTGGTATGCCTGGCGGCTGGACCCGGAAGTCTACGGATGCACCTGGGACAGCGGGATTGGTTCAAAGCTGAACGGAGGACGATGGAATGCCCCCGGTCGGCGAGTGGTTTATGCATCGGTCGACCCGTCGTCGGCCATTCTGGAAGTGGCAGCCAATCACAGTTTTGATGTGCTGGACAGTGAGCCTTATGTACTGACCTGTTTCGAGGTCATCAGCGACGCCAAGGTCAGAGTGGTGCAGCCGGAGGAAGTGCCGAATCCTTACTGGTTGAGCCCTGCGCGGCCTTCACCCAATCAACGGGATTTTGCCGACGCTTTACTGGCTGAACATCCGTTTGTGCTGATCCCCTCCGCGGCAACCCGGCACTCGTGGAATCTACTGGTGAGCTGCGAACTGGCGGAGGGGCAGTTCAAAATGGTCTCTCAAGAGCGGTTTGGACTGGATACCCGGTTACTCAGGGAGATGGCATCGGCATGATCTGTGCGGATTTCGTTTTTTGCATAACCTCATCACCCAACGGTCTAACACCAACCCTATAAAACCTTATTCGTCATCGCACATCCCTGCATAAACCAAAACGCAGGGATGGCTGTTCATGATCCATTTTTCACCCGTTAAATCCCCTTTGAGCCTGGCCTTGCTGCTGGCAATCAACACGGTGCCGGCGATTGCCGCCGAGAGCACTGTGACCGAGCCGACCACACAGCTGCAGCGTGTCGAAGTCACCGGCACGGCGATTCGTCGGGTCGATGCAGAAACTGCAGTGCCAGTGACGATTCTGCGCGTCGAAGAGTTGCGCGAGCAGGGCGTCACCACCACGGAAGAGCTGGTCAGTCGCATTTCCGCCAACCAGTCTTCGGTCGGCTCCGGGCGCTCGGTGGGGTCGAGCAGTGGCGGGGCGTCTTACGCGGATCTGCGCGGGATCGGCCCGAACAAGACGCTGGTGTTGCTCAACGGTCGGCGCCTGAGTAACAACGCCACCAACGCGATCAACGGATCTGGCGTTGATCTCAATACCATTCCGTTCGCCGCGATCGACCGGGTGGAAGTGCTGCGCGACGGCGCGTCGGCTTTGTACGGCACCGATGCGATTGGCGGGGTGATCAACTTCATCACCAAGACCAGTCTCACCGAAGGCCAGATCAGCACCAATTACGACACACCGACACATTCCGGTGGTGGCGAAAGCCGTAACTTCAGCGGCAGCTGGGGTTTTGGTGATTTGCAGGATGATCGCTTCAACGTGTTCGGCGTGGTCAGTTACGACAAACAGCAGCGACTGGCCGCCGAGGACCGTGGTTACACCTACAACTACCAGCCCAACCGCGGCCTCGATTACACCTCCGGCACCGCCTCGCCGGCCAACTGGAGTCAGGGCAGCAACGCCACCAACCCGTTGGCCGGTTCCGGTTGCAACGCGCCTGGTTTGCTCTCGCGCAACGGTATTTGCCGCCAGAGCCTGTGGAACTATCTCGATCTGGTGCCGGAAACCGAAAAGACCTCGGCCTTCGCCAAAGCCACCGGCAAGCTGTCGGACGATCACAACGTCAGCCTCGAATACTTCTGGGCACGCAATGAAAACCGCACGCAGATTGGTCCGGGTACGTTGATGGGCAATCAGGTCAATCCCGGTACCACGTTCTATCCAGGTAACGGCATCACCCCGGGGCCGAACGGTTTTGCCCTCGACCCGACACAACCGGTCGATGTGAACTGGCGAGAAACCGCAGTGGGCGCGCGTCAGCATGAGGACGACAACACCGGTCAGCGTTTGCTGCTGAGTTTTGACGGCACGCTGGTGGGCTGGGACTACAACGTCGGTGCCTCGTACAACCAGAACAAAGTGGTCAACACCATTCAAAGCGGCTACGTGAATGACCGCGCTGTCAGCGCCGGCATTGCCAATGGCGTGATCAACCCGTTCGGTCCACAGACCGCCGCCGGTTCCGCGCTGTTGGCGGCCAATGCGGTGGACGGCGATTACGCCACGGCGGTCGGGCGTGTGAAGGCAATCGACGGGCGGATCAGCCGCGAAATTGGCGACTGGTTTGGTGCCGGTCCCTTAGCTTTGGCGCTGGGCGGTGAGTACCGCAAGGAAGACTTCCATCAGGATTTCGCCCAATTCGCCGGTGATGTGCAAAGCCTCGGTGTCGACCCGAACGGCAGCGTGGCCGGGGATCGCAGCGTCTCGGCCGAGTACGCCGAGGTCAACGTGCCGGTACTCGACAGCCTGGAACTGTCTGCCGCCGTGCGCCACGACAAGTACAGTGATTTCGGCAGCACCACCAACCCGAAATATTCGTTCCGCTTCCAGCCGTTCAAGGAACTGGTGGTGCGCGGTGCCTACAGCGAAGGTTTCCGTGCGCCGTCGCTGTATGAACTGTACAACCCCAACTTCACGACGTTCACCAACGCCAACTACAACGACCCGCGCCTGTGCGCTGGCGGCAACCCGAGCAACGGCGGCATCGCCAACCGCGACTGCGCGCAGCAGTTCAACCGTACCAGCGGTGGCAACACCGACCTGAGCCCGGAGACTGCGCGTAACGTCACCCTTGGTTTTGTCTATCAGCCGTTCGAACGCCTGACGGCCGGGCTGGATTTCTGGTGGATCGACATCGCCAATCAGATCGCCGAGTTTCCCGAATCGGCGGTGTTTGAAAATCCCGAGCTGTACCCGGATCGTCTGATCCGCAAGCCTGACGGTTCCATAGACCACGTCGTCACCGGTCTGGCCAACCTTGGCAAGATCAAGACCAACGGAGTCGACGTCAGTTTCGACTATCGCCTGCCGAGTACCCCGTACGGCAATTTCGGCATCGGTCTGCAAGGCACTTACGTCACCCGCTATGACTATCAGCAACAGCTCAAGGGCGATTACATCGACAAGCTAGGTGATTTCCGTGGCGGTGACTTCGCCTCGGCCGGCGCCGTGGCCCGCTGGCGGCACAGCCTGACCGGCAGCTGGAATTACGGCCCGTACGGGGTGGCGCTGACCAACCGTTACACCAGCGGTTATCACGATTCGGATCGCGAGTCCCACGACTACGTTGGCTCATACAACGTCTGGGACCTCGCCGGCACTTACACCTGGCGCAAGACCCTGAGCGTGACCCTCGGCGCGAAAAACCTGTTCGACCGCGAGCCGCCGTTCAGTAACCAGACCTACACCTTCCAGAGCGGCTACGACCCGAAATATGGCGACCCGTTCGGGCGGACGCTGTGCACGCGGGTCAGTTACAAGTTTTAAAAATGGTCAGTGTTGGCGGGTTTTAGTCACTGATTGATCTAAAGCCTGCCCTATAAAAATCGCCGGCCTGTTGCACATCACAGGTAGGCAGGTTGTGTAGTGATTGCCAGGGCCTCATCGCTGGCAAGCCAGCTTGCACAGGAATTCGCGAGCAGCAGAAAACCTGTGGGAGCTGGTTTGCCAGCGATGAGGCCATTAGCAGCACCGTAAAAAGGGATCTGCCAATGTTCTCCAGACTCATTTTATTCAGCGCCTGTGTGCTTTTAACGCCGTTCGGTTGGGCGACCCCACAACCGGCGCTCACCGTCTACGGCGAAGCCCCCAAGTACGCCGCCGACTTCCAGCACCTGGCCTACGCCAACCCCGACGCACCCAAGGGCGGCACACTGCGTCGGTCCTCGCTGGAAAGCGGACCGTTCGATCATCTGATTCCCTACATCGACAAAGGCACCGGCGTGGCGGATGTCGACGGCTGGCTTTACGCGCCGCTGGCCTATCGCAGCAAGGATGAGCCCTACAGCGTTTATGGTCTGGTGGCGCAGCAGATGGAGCTGGACGCCGATCGGCGCTGGCTGCGTTTCTATCTGAACCCTCACGCACGTTTCGAAGACGGCTCGCCGATCACCGCCGAAGACGTGCGCTACACCTTCGAGTTGCTGACCACCCAGGGCAGCCTCAAATACCGCCAGCAGTTTCGTGACGTCGCTGAAGTGCAGGTGGAGTCGCCGACTCAGGTGCGTTTCATTTTCAAGAACAATGACAGCCGCACCTTGCCGCTGGATCTGGCGACGCTGCCGGTGCTACCCGAGCATTGGTGGCGCATCCGTAACTTCGCCGACGGTGGCGGTTTCGAGATTCCGCCGGGCAGTGGCCCCTATCGAATCAGTGCGGTGGATGCCGGACGCAGCGTGAAATTTCAACGGATCACGGACTGGTGGGCCAAGGATCTGCCGATCACTCGCGGTCTGTATAACTTCGATCATTTGAGCGTGGAATTCTTCGCCGACACCGACGTCGCGCGTCAGGTGCTGAAGGCCGGCGGCTTCGACTACAACCGTGAGTTCTCGGCGACCAGTTTCACCATCGGCTATGCCGGCGCGGCGCTGGAACAGGGCAGATTGCGCCGTGAGCACCTCGCACCCGGCGCGGCCCAAGGCACGCAGGGTTTTGTGTTCAATCTGCAAAAGCCGCAGTTTCAGGACCGCCGGGTACGGCAGGCAATCGCCATGCTCTGGGATTTCGAATGGACCAACCGGCAGATGATGCGCAGCATGTACTTGCGTCAGCGCAGCTACTTTTCACACAGCGCCTTGTCGGCCACCGAACTGCCTGATGCCGAGGAACTGAAAATCCTTGAGCCGTTGCGCGGCAAGATTCCCGACGAGGTTTTCACCCAGGTCTTCGAGGCGCCGAAAACCGATGGCAGCGGCAACATCCGCGCCGAACAACTGCAAGCGTTGAAACTGCTGGAGGCGGCTGGCTGGAAACCCCAGGGTGATCAGTTGGTCAACGCCAAAGGCGAACCCCTGCAGTTCACTTTTCTCAATGGCCAGAAGGGCTTCGAACGCTTGTTGCTGCCGTTCAAGCGCAATCTGGCGCAGATCGGCATCGGCTTCGATATCCGTCAGGTCGACACTGCGCAGTACACCAACCGCGTGCGCAATCGCGACTACGACATGATCGTCGTCGGTTACCCGGTGAGTCAGGCGCCGGGGCGCGAGATGTTCAATTTCTTTGGCGCCGACGGGGCCGACGATCCGGGTTCGAACAACTACATGACGCTGCGCGATCCGGCAGTCGACGCGCTGCTCGAAGGGCTGGTACAGGCCGATAACCGCGAAAGCCTGCTGCGTCACGCCCGTGCCCTGGATCGGGTGTTGCAGTGGGGGTATTACTGGGTGCCCAACTATTACCCGCCGGGCCTTTCCACCGTTTGGTGGAACCGTTTCGGTCGCCCGGCGATTGCGCCGCTGTACGACGCCGGCCTCGACACCTGGTGGGAAATCAGTCCCACGGCGCTGACCGCGACCCAGATGCAAAACCAGCAAAAGGAGTACGCCCATGTGGGGTTATAGCCTGCGACGCCTGCTGCTGATCGTGCCGACGTTACTGGCGATTCTGCTGGTCAATTTCGTCATCGTTCAAGCCGCACCGGGCGGCCCGGTGGAGCAAGCCATTGCGCGGCTACAGGGGATTGGCGTCGGGGCAGCGGTGGGCTCCAGCCATGTCGAGAGCGTCGGCGGCGAATCCCGCGCGACTCGCGGCCTTGATCCGCAACTGGTGGCCGACATCGAGCGCCAGTATGGCTTTGACAAGCTTGCCAGCGAGCGTTTGTGGCTGCTGCTCAAGAACTACGCGCAACTGGATTTCGGACAAAGTTTTTTTCGCGGCGCCAGCGTCACCGAGTTGATCTGGCAGAAGCTGCCGGTGACCTTGTCGCTAGGCTTGTGGGCGACCTTGATCACTTATCTTGTGTCGATTCCGCTGGGCATTCGCAAGGCCGTGCACAACGGCTCGGCGTTCGATGTCTGGAGCAGTGCGGCGATCATTATCGGTTACGCGATGCCGGGGTTTCTGTTTGCGCTGCTGCTGATCGTGGTGTTTGCCGGCGGCACGGCGCTGGACTGGTTTCCGGTGCGCGGGCTGGTCTCGGACAACTTCGCCGAGCTGTCGCTGTGGGGCAAGATTGCCGATTACTTCTGGCATCTGGTGCTTCCGGTAACAGCACTGGTGATCGGCGGTTTTGCCACGCTGACAATCCTCACCAAGAACAGCTTTCTCAATGAAATCTCACGGCTGTATGTGGTCACCGCGCGGGCCAAGGGGTTGAGTGAGCGGCAGGTGTTGTACGGCCATGTGTTTCGCAATGCGATGCTGCTGGTGGTTGCCGGATTGCCTCAGGCCTTGGTCACTGTGTTCTTTGGCGGTTCGCTGCTGATCGAAGTGATCTTCTCCCTCGATGGCCTTGGCCGTCTCAGCTACGAAGCGGCGGTGTCGCGCGACTATCCGGTGGTGTTCGGTTCGCTGTTCATCTTCACCCTGTTCGGCCTGCTGATAAAGCTGCTCGGCGACCTGTGCTACACGCTGGTCGACCCGCGCATAGACTTCACTGCGAGGGCTGCCTGATGCTGACGTTATCTCCTATCGGCCAGCGTCGCTGGGCGCGGTTCAGGGCGCATCGGCGCGGCTGGTGGTCGTTGTGGCTGTTTCTCGCGCTGTTCGGCCTGAGCCTGGGCGGCGAACTGGTCGCCAATGACAAGCCGCTGTTGGTGAGCTATCAGGGCGACTGGTACTTCCCCGCGTTCAAGCGCTACACCGAGCAGGACTTTGCCGGCGAACTGCCGTTTCAGCCGGACTATCGCAGCGCGCAGGTGCGTCAGTTGATCGAGGGGCAGGGCGGGCGGATGTGGTTCGCGCCGATCCCGTTCGGTTTCGACACGGTCAATTACGACCTCACGGAACCGGCGCCGAGCCCGCCAAGTGGCGAGAACTGGCTGGGCACCGACGATCAGGCGCGGGATGTGCTGGCGCGGGTGATCTTCGGTGCACGGGTGTCGCTGTTGTTTGCCTTGGCACTGACCGCCGCCAGCGCGCTGATCGGCATCGCGGCCGGTGCGCTGCAGGGCTACTACGGCGGTTGGGTCGACCTCATCGGGCAACGCTTGCTGGAGGTGTGGTCGGGCCTGCCGGTGTTGTATCTGCTGATCATTCTGTCCGGGTTCGTCGAGCCGAATTTCTGGTGGTTGCTGGGGATCATGGCGCTGTTTTCCTGGCTCAGTCTGGTCGATGTGGTGCGCGCTGAATTCCTTCGCAGCCGCGGGCTTGAGTACGTGAAAGCCGCACGGGCACTGGGGGTGGGTGATGCGCAGGTGATCCTCCGGCACATCTTGCCCAATGCCATGAGCGCGACGTTGACCTACCTGCCGTTCATTCTTACCGGCGCGATTGCGACGTTGTCGGCACTGGATTTTCTCGGTTTTGGCATGCCGGCCGGCAGCGCCTCACTGGGGGAACTGATTGGCCAGGGCAAAAACAATCTGCAAGCGCCATGGCTTGGCTTGACCGCGTTTTTCGCGCTGGCGCTGATCCTTTCCCTGCTTGTTTTTATCGGCGAAGCCTGTCGCGACGCGTTTGATCCAAGGACCTGAAAATGAGCGATAACCTGATCGAAATACGCGACCTGCGAGTGGCCTTCAATGGCCAGAAAGTGGTGCACGGTATCAACCTCGACATCCGTCCCGGTGAATGCCTGGCACTGGTGGGTGAGTCCGGTTCCGGCAAATCGGTGACGGCGCACAGCATCCTGCAACTGCTCGACCCGGCCATCACGCGGATCGACGGCAGCATTCGTTATGCCGGTGAAGAGTTGTTGGGCGTGCATGAGCGTTATCTGCGGCAACTGCGCGGCAATCGCATCGCGATGATTTTTCAGGAGCCGATGAGCTCGTTGAACCCGCTGCACACCATCGAACGGCAACTCGGTGAAAGCCTTGCCCTGCACAAGGGCCTGGCCGGCGCGGCTGCCCGCGCACGTATTCTTGAACTGCTGGAACTGGTCGGCATTCAGCGCCCACGCGAACGGCTGAAGGCGTATCCGCATCAACTTTCCGGTGGCCAGCGGCAACGGGTGATGATCGCGATGGCGCTGGCGTGCGAACCGCAATTGCTGATCGCCGACGAGCCGACCACAGCGCTGGACGTGACTGTGCAGCGCAAGATTCTGCTGCTGTTGAAGCAGTTGCAGACGCGTCTGGGCATGGCGCTGTTGATCATCAGCCATGACCTTAATCTGGTGCGCACTATCGCTCAGCGCGTGGCAGTGATGCGCGGCGGTCTGATTGTCGAGCAGGCGCCTTGCGAACAATTGTTCAGTGCACCGCAGCATCCTTACAGCATTGAATTGCTCAATGCCGAACCGGGGGGTACGGCGCTTTGTCGCGATGCGGCAGAAGATCTGTTGCAGGTGAGTGATCTCAATGTGCGCTTTCGGCTGGGCGGCGGCTGGCTGCGGCCCAGGACTTATCTGGAGGCGGTGAAGGGGATTGGCCTGACGCTGCAGCGGGGCAAGACCCTGGGGATTGTCGGCGAGTCAGGTTCCGGCAAATCCACTCTGGGGCAGGCGATCCTGCGTCTGATCGATGCCGACGGCCAGATTCGCTTTCAGGGCGAGGCGCTGGAGCAACTGAGCGGCAAGCAACTGCGACCCCTGCGCAAACGCCTGCAAGTGGTATTTCAGGATCCGTTCGGCAGTCTCAGCCCGCGTCTTTGCGTGGAGCAGATCATCGCCGAAGGATTGCGCGTGCACAGTGATTTGAACGCTGGCGAGCGCGAGCAGGCGGTGATCGATGTGCTCCGCGAAGTCGGCCTCGACCCTGCAACGCGTCATCGCTATCCCCATGAGTTTTCCGGCGGTCAGCGACAACGCATCGCCATCGCCCGCGCACTGGTGCTCAAACCGGACCTGATCCTGCTGGATGAACCGACCTCGGCGCTCGATCGTACGGTGCAAAAGCAGATCGTTGGGTTGTTGCGGCGATTGCAGGAGGAACACGGCTTGACCTACCTGTTCATCAGCCACGATCTGGCGGTGGTGCGGGCGCTGGCGCATGACTTGATTGTGATGAAGGACGGCGAGGTGGTGGAGCGTGGCGCGACGGATGAACTGTTTCGCGAGGCGCGCCATCCTTATACGCGAGAGTTGCTGGCAGCCTCGTTCGCTGCGCCGGATTTGCCCCTTGCAGCCAAGGACAGACTTTTATCCCTGGTCTAGATCCGGTACATTCCGCGGCTTGGCTCTCACAAGGATGTAGATGATGGCAAAACCTGCCGCCCGACTCAGTGATCTCAACGCCTGCCCGGTAACCGGCCACGGCACCAATGCAAGCACCGCCGGTTCACCCAATGTGAACATCAACGGCATGCCGGTGCTGCGCGTCGGCGACGCCACGGCCTGCGGCGATGCGGTCAGCGAAGGCATCGGCAATATCCTGATCAATGGCCAACCCATTGCATTTCTCGGCAGTGCCACCGCCCACGGCGGCATGATCATCACCGGCTCTGGCGACGTCTTCGTCGGCACTCAGGCCGGCGCCGCGCCGTTCACTCCGATCGTGACGGTCCCCAAACACAGCGAACGCTTCCAACTGGTGGACGAAACCACCGGCGAAGCCATTCCCGACATGCTCTTTTGCATCGAAACCGGTGACGGCCAACGCCTTGTCGGCCATACCGACAACCACGGCAACGCCGCACGGGTGTTCACCGCCGACCCGACGTCCATTGTCGTGCAATGGGGCAAGGAAGCCGCCGCTCACCTGGATGCACTGGGCATCGCTTACTAAGGAAGGTTCAACGTGGCGACACCGGACAAGAAACAGGGCGAGACAAGCGATCAACACGCGACGACGCAGGTCAAGGGCACACTGGCGCAGGACTATGTGACTGTAGTGGGGGCATCCTACATGTCGCTATACGAGAAGGTTCGCGGCCAGAAAGGCAACAAGATGCGCTTTATCAATCAGGGCATCCGTCAACTCACCAAGTACCCGGCAGGTACTCCTAACTTCTCTGTCCAGCGTGTATTTCTGGTGTTCAAGAATGATTACCCGGATAACTTGCTGGCGGCTTTGAAAGACGTCGTGGAGAACCAACACGGTGCGCAGTATCGGGAGATGGATTCCATCTCTGGTGTTGTCGACTTCATTGCCACCCGGCAACGTCGGGGCCGGGAAATCAAACAACTGGATTTTTTCTCCCACGGTGTAGTGGGCAGTATTGAACTGGGCTACGAACTGGATAAAAACGACAGTTATCGGCTGCGTGATGCGCAGGCCCAGATGTTCAAGCCCGAGGCATTTGCTTACGGTGCCAAGATTTACTCGTATGCCTGCCGTACCGGTTTGGGTATCGACGCCGATTTCAAAGTGAATGAGGGCGAAGATCCTCATTACGAACGCAGTCTGGCGCAGATTCTGGCCAACTCGACTCAGACCACTGTTTGGGCGTTTCCACGACGCAGCAATTACGACACCACCTACGGCACGTCGGCCGAACGCGAGTCCGTGCCGGGGATTCGTAAGCAGGCGAGTAGTGATGCCCAGGCAATGGAGGCATACAGAAGTCAGAAGACTGCCTATCAGCGAAAATTGGCAGCGCATCGCAAGCAGGCGAATGATCCCACTGCGCAAATTCCTGGAGAACAGGCACCGCAGGCACCAAAACCCACGATCACTGATGAACAGCGTGATTTGATGGCGCACGACGACAGTCGGGCGTTTTATGAAAAAAAGGTTGGCTTCCCCCTTGATGCTTTAGGTGCACATCGTGATGTTCGCTCAGGTAACACGCCTGATGGTGTTCCCAAGCAACTCTGTGCCTATAAACCCATATGAAAACAAGGCTGTTATCGGGTAAACAGCGCCTTTTATGCATACTGTTGGCCGTCGTCAGCGCTGCAACACTATTTATTTACGCCAAGGAAGATCATATGTCCGCCAAAGTGATGATGTATTACGGCGCCTGGAGTCCCGAAGAAGTCCGCTTTGACGCCACTCGGTGGTTCAGCTCTGGCATGTACCGCCCGCGTTTGATGGAGACGCCGCCGCAGGCGAGTCCGTTGACAATGCTGCGTAACAAGCCGGAAAGCTTGCAGTCGATTGAAAACGACGTTCTTTTGACCAAGGTTCTGGTGGCGATCGAACAGAAATATCCGAAGGTCGACACAGAAGATCTTGTCCTGAATACCCCGGATTTGCGCCGTCAAATACGCTATGCCTACAGCGCATTCGCTGAACCGGACAAGCCAGTGGATTCCTATTGGCTGTTTGTAACGCTTCAGCACGATACCTACGTCGTCACTCTGGATTGGGACGTCAACGACAAGCAGCTGCTGACCGGAGCCATGGCTTCGCACTTGGTGAAAGGGAGTGATGAAGAAGTCGCATACCTGCAAGTACAGCGCGAGCTTGAAAAAGCGGCTGACGCAAAGCGTTGAACTGCAGAGTTTGAAAAACTCGGCAGGCGAAATTCAAATATCGAACGTAAGTCGTCGACGCAGACGTTCGCAGGTCATCGAGTGAAAAGTCATTTTTTCAGGACCAGGGTCGTTCAAGCGCTCGTGCTGCTTGCTGTCATTCTTCCGTTGAGTGTTTATCTCTACCCTTCAAGGGTTGATATGTATTACGGCGACTGGAGCCCTGAAGAGAACCGCTTTGATGCTTCCAGGTGGTTTAGCAACGGTATGTATCGTCGGGATGTTGTGAATGGCAAGGTCAGTCTCATCACCATGCAACGCACACAGCCACTAATTCTGACCTCGGCAAATAACGATGAATTGGTCGCGACGGCGATTGTTGCTCTGGAGTCTGCGGATCCCGAAGTGAGTGGCGAGTTGCTACAAAAGCACTGGCCAACGCTGGTGCCACGGGTCCGTTATCGCTACAGCGCTTTTGCAGCGCCGGATCAGCCGCAGGATTATTACAACATTTACCTGAAGTATCAGGGTGAGCGGTATGTCATCACCTTCGCCCGTGATGCGCAAACCGGTGAAATCATCCCCGGTGGCAGCGTCCAGTTGATGTACCCCGACAGTCAGACCCAGATCGCCGATCGGCAGGTCTTCAAGGAGCTGGACGCCGACGGCATCCAGTGACCCTGAAACGACAAATCCCGCCAATCAGGCGGGATTTGTTTGTAAGCGAACGGCAGTCTTACGAAGGGAACAGCTCGGACAGTTTCATCGCCAGCATCATGTCGCCTTCAGCGCGCAGTTTGCCGCCCATGAACGCCTGCATGCCGTCGGTCGAACCGTCGACGATGCCTTCCAGGGTTTCGCCGTCCATCACCAGAGTGACCTGGGCGTCCGGGTTCTCGCCTTCTTGCAGCTCGCAGGTGCTGTCCTTGACGATCAGCGAGAAGTTTTTGGTCTCGTCGATGCGGAAACCGAAGACCAGATCCAGACCGGCAGCAGCGGCTGGGTTGAACTTGGCTTTCATTGCTTGTACGGCGTCAGCTACGGAGGTCATGGTTCAATCCTTATTTGGTTGATACAGCAAGGTTCACGGTAATCCGGACTCAACGAAAAGTGATGAGTTCCGGGGCCTTCAACAGTTGCAGATGTGCATGACTGTTGAAGGAGGCCAAAGCCACCTCGCGACCGCGGAACTTCAGCTGGTTGAGCGAGGTGTTGACGATTTGCCAGTTCAATTCAAAGGCCTGTCTGGCAGGCATTTGCGTAATGAGGTGGAGCAGGGCGGTGATGGTGCCACCGGAGGTAAACACGGCGATTTTCTGGTTTTTTTCCGCCTGCTCAAGGATGCGATGCAACCCGCCCCGGACTCGCTCGACGAAGCCCAGCCAGCTCTCCAGCCCCGGAGTATCGTAGGTGCCCGCCAGCCAGCGCTCGATGATCAAGGCGAAGATGCGCTGGAACTCACCACGGTTTTGCGCGGCGTTGCGCAGGATGTCGAGGGCCTCGGGTTCTTCCGGCAGCATCGCCGGCAGCAGGGCGCGAATCACCGCGTCGGCATCGAATTCGTTGAAGGCGGAATCGGTTTCCAGCGTTGGTACCGACAGGCCTTGGGCAGTGAACTGTTCCAGCGCGCTGGTGGCCGTGTGTTGCTGGCGCCGCAGGTCACCCGACAGGCAGCGATCGAAGCGAATCCCCAGTTCGGCCAAGTGTTGGCCGAGGATTTCTGCCTGGCGCACACCGGTCGGCGACAGGACGTCATAGTCGTCTGCACCAAAGGAGGCCTGGCCATGTCGAATCAGATAGATGCTGCCCACGTCCGCGTCATCCCGGTACGTTGAAGGTTTGGCGAGGTTATGAGGATGATGCTGAGCTGTCAATGAAAAAACATACGCTTGTTTGAAATTCCCGTTACAGGCGTGTTGCCAGAGTTTTCACGGCTGGCCGACGAGCCGGCGCATGGGTATGCTGGAACCATTCCGCGTGTGCCGTACATCCACGCATCGTTTTAAGGAGTCTCTGTGGAGTTTTTCACCGAATACGCCAGTTTCCTGGCCAAGACCGTTACCCTGGTGATCGCCATCCTGGTGGTGCTTGCCAGTTTTGCCGCGCTGCGCAGCAAGGGGCGGCGCAAGTCGGCGGGGCAGCTGCAGGTCAGCAAACTCAATGATTTCTATAAGGGCCTGCGTGAGCGTCTGGAGCAGACGCTGCTCGACAAGGATCAGCTCAAGGCGTTGCGCAAGGGCGAGGCCAAGTCCGAGAAAAGCGCGAAGAAGCAAAAGAACAAGCCCGAGGCCAAATCTCGCGTGTTCGTGCTGGATTTCGATGGCGACATCAAGGCCTCGGCCACTGAGAGCCTGCGCCACGAAATCACCGCGCTGCTGACCCTCGCCACTCCCCAGGATGAAGTCGTCCTGCGTCTGGAAAGTGGTGGCGGCATGGTGCACAGCTACGGTCTGGCGTCGTCGCAACTGGCGCGTATCCGCGAAGCCGGCGTGCCGCTGACGGTTTGCATCGACAAGGTCGCGGCGAGCGGCGGCTACATGATGGCGTGCATCGGCGAGAAGATCATCAGTGCGCCCTTTGCGATTCTGGGCTCGATCGGTGTGGTTGCGCAGTTGCCTAACGTCAATCGCTTGCTGAAGAAGCACGATATCGATTTTGAAGTGCTGACCGCCGGTGAGTACAAACGCACTTTGACCGTGTTCGGCGAAAACACCGAAAAGGGCCGCGAGAAGTTCCAGGAAGACCTGGACATTACCCACCAACTGTTCAAGAACTTCGTTGCCCGCTACCGCCCGCAACTGGCCATCGACGAAGTGGCGACCGGCGAAGTCTGGCTCGGCGTCGCGGCGCTGGACATGCAACTGGTGGATGAGCTCAAGACCAGTGATGAATACCTCGCCCAGAAAGCCAAACAGGCCGAGGTCTATCACTTGCATTACGCCGAACGCAAAAGCCTGCAAGAGCGCATCGGCATGGCGGCCAGCGGTTCGGTGGATCGCGTGCTGTTGAGCTGGTGGAGTCGTTTGACGCAGCAACGTTTCTGGTAAAACAGTCAGGCATAAAAAACGCCGGTCATTGACCGGCGTTTTTTTGTCCGCAGCTTTTTGTCAGCAGGGAAGGCCGAAAGCCTAGCGACGCCGGAACAGCGGCAGCGGTTCGTCAGTGGCGGCCTGATAGGTCACCGAGAAGTCCTTGAGACCTTCCAGGGCTTCGTAGGGATCTTTGTCCGCACGCACGGCAAAGGCGTCGAAGCCACAGCGGTGCATGTAGAACAACTGGTCGCGCAACACATCGCCGATTGCACGCAGCTCGCCTTTGAAACCGTAACGGTCACGCAAAAGACGTGCATTGGAGTAGTTGCGGCCGTCGGTGAACGCCGGGAAGTTCAACGCAATGACCTGAAACTCGGCGACGTCGTCACCGATTTCCTCGGCTTCTTCGTCGGCGTCCAGCCATACGCCCAAGCCACCGTCGCGGGCCTTGAGCATGCGGCTGTGTTCGCGCCACAGTTGCAGTGGAACGATCAGATCGTCGCAATTGCTGATCTCGTCGATGTTGAAATCCTTGGGCAGCAAGTGCCAGGTTTCGTCGACGACTTCGTTGTTCTTAATGATTCGCTGCATAGACGCGTTCCTTGAAGAGGTCGATGCCAATACGCTGATAGGTGTCGATGAAGCGCTCGTCTTCGGTACGTTGTTCCACGTACACGTCGATCAGCTTCGAAATGACGTCAGGCATGGCTTCCTGAGCGAAGGACGGGCCGAGGATCTTGCCCAGGCTCGCGTCACGGCTGGCGCTGCCGCCGAGGGAAACCTGATAGAACTCTTCGCCTTTCTTGTCCACGCCGAGAATGCCGATGTGGCCCACATGGTGGTGACCACAGGCGTTCATGCATCCGGAGATGTTCAAGTCCAGCTCACCGATGTCGAACAGGTAATCGAGGTCGTCGAAACGGCGCTGGATCGATTCGGCAATCGGGATCGACTTGGCGTTGGCCAGCGAGCAGAAATCACCGCCCGGGCAGCAGATGATGTCGGTCAGCAGGCCGATGTTCGGCGTCGCGAAACCGCCTTCACGCAGCTCGCCCCACAGGGTGAACAACTGGCTCTGCTCGACGTCGGCAAGAATGATGTTCTGCTCGTGGGACGTGCGCAGTTGGCCGAAGCTGTAGCGGTCGGCCAGATCGGCAACGGCGTCGAGCTGCTTGTCGGTGATGTCGCCCGGCGCGACGCCGGTCGGTTTCAGCGACAGGGTCACGGCCACATAACCCGGCTTTTTGTGCGCCAGGGTGTTGCGGGTGCGCCAGCGGGCGAAGCCTGGATGTTCCTTGTCGAGTGCGGCCAGCTCGGCGGTCTGGTTGTCCAGCGCCTTGTAGTCCGGATCAACGAAGTGCTTGGCCACTCGATGCAGTTCGGCTTCGGTCAGCGTGGTCTGGCCACCGCGCAGGTGTTCCATTTCCGCATCGACTTTCTGTGCGAACACTTCAGGCGTGAGGGCTTTGACGAGGATCTTGATCCGAGCCTTGTATTTGTTGTCGCGACGGCCGTAGCGGTTGTAGACCCGCAGGATGGCGTCGAGATAGCTCAACAGATCCTGCCATGGCAGGAACTCGTTGATGAACGCACCGACGACCGGAGTACGACCCAGGCCACCGCCCACCAGCACGCGGAAACCCAGTTCGCCGGCTTCGTTATGCACGGGTTCAAGACCGATGTCGTGAACTTCGATAGCGGCGCGGTCAGCGGTCGAACCGTTGACGGCGATCTTGAATTTACGCGGCAGGTAGGCGAATTCCGGGTGGAAGGTGGTCCACTGACGGACGATTTCGCACCATGGGCGCGGGTCGATCAATTCGTCGGCGGCGACACCGGCGAACTGGTCGGTGGTGACATTGCGCAGGCAGTTGCCGCTGGTCTGGATCGCGTGCATCTGCACGGTGGCCAGTTCGGCGAGGATGTCCGGGATGTCTTCCACCGCCGGCCAGTTGAACTGCACGTTCTGCCGGGTACTGATGTGGGCGTAGCCCTTGTCGTAGTCGCGGGCAATCTTGGCCATCATGCGCGTCTGACGCGAAGTCAGTTGGCCGTAAGGCACCGCAACACGCAACATCGGCGCAAAACGCTGGATGTACAGGCCATTTTGCAGGCGCAGGGGGCGGAATTCTTCTTCGCTCAGCTCACCTGCCAGATAGCGTCGGGTCTGATCACGGAACTGCTTGACGCGGTCCTCGATGATCCGCTGATCGTACTCGTCGTATACGTACATATAAGTCCTGTTCTCAGGCTTTGGGCTACTCGGAAAACGCTGCGTTTTCGCTTGCTGGAGTCCGATGGTGCCTCTGCAATTCTGCGCGCACGGCCGCGCACTCCCTAACGGAGCCGGGGCAATATACCCGTTTGCAGTTATGCGCAAAAGTGATGTTTGAGTATATGTAAAGAACCAAATCGCCTAACGAGAACAGTTATTAACTATTCCACATTTGTCGTGCGGACAATCATCGTCTTAACTGTGGACGAGTCTTTCTGCAATCACCGATAAAACCGATAAGAGGCGATGCAATGAGCAATCCGACCAAGGCAAGGAAAAGCGATAGCAGCGTTGATGCATGGGCCATTTTGTTCCTGATCATTCTGGTCGTGGGGACAGCGGTATTCTGGGTCAGTCATCAGTAAACGACCCATCCGGGTCCGCGCCCGACGATTGTCGGACAAAAAACGGGATCAGGCGTCAATAGCCGGTGTCTGGATGGCTATAATGCGCGGCCATTTTTCCTTGGGCCCGGATGATTAATGTTCAAGTTTCTCCACGTCAGCTTTCTGCTCTTCGGTGCGGTGTTTTCCACCTGCGCACGGGCGGAGTCGGTGCTGTTTCTTAACCCGGGCTCGACGCAGGAAGCCTTTTGGCTCAGCTATTCACAATTCATGCAGGCGGCCGCCCGGGACTTGGGGATCGATCTGCAAATCCTCTATTCCCAACGCCAGCCTGAACTCACCCTGGCACAGGCGCGTCTTGCGTTGCAGGGCTCGAATCGGCCCGATTATCTGATATTCGCCAACGAACAATACGTTGCCCCGCAGATCCTGCGACTTGCGCAAAACAGCGGCGTAAAGCTGTTTATCGTGAATGCCGCACTGACCCCCAATCAGCAGGCCCTGGTCGGCGAGCGCACCGACCGCATCGGCAGTCTGGTGCCGAACGACGAGGAGGGCGGTTATCTGATGATGAAGGAGCTGATTCGTCTGCACCCGCCCGTTGCCGCGAATGAGCCGATTGAAGTGCTGGCGTTCTCCGGTCTGAAAATCACCCCGTCGGCGCAGTTGCGCGAACACGGCATGCAGCGCGCTTTGGCCGAGCATTCGCAGGTACGCCTGCGTCAACTGGTCTACAGCGGCTGGACGCAGCAACGTGCCTACGAACAGGCGAAACAGCTGTTCGCCCGCTATCCGAAGGTGTCGCTGGTGTGGTCGGCCAATGATGAGATGGCGTTCGGCGCAATGCGCGCGTTTTCCGAGACCGGCAAGGTCCCGGGCAAAGACGCCCTGTTCAGCGCGGTCAATACTTCACCGGCGGCTTTGCAGGCGATGGTCGACGGGCGTCTGAGTGCATTGTTGGGCGGGCACTTCACCCTGGGCGGCTGGGCGCTGGTGGAAGTGCATGACGATCAGCAGGGTGTCGATCTGAATCAGTTCGGCGGGCGTGACCGGCAGTTGCCCTTGTTGCAACTGATCGACAAAAGGCAGGCCCGGCAAATGCTGGCCATGGGTGAGTCGCCAGACTACGGCGTGAGTTTTCGCAAACTCTCGGCCAAGGGCCGCCCGGCTTCCTACCGTTATCCGTTCACCTTGCAGACCTTGATGCGCTGAAACTCGTCAAACCCCGGCGAAATGCAGCACCAGTTTGACGATGGCAAACAGCGTCAGGGCGAACACCGCCGTGAACAGAATGCCCAGCAGCACGAAATGGCTGGGCTTGCCGTGGGTGAAGTCCCTTGCCCGGTTCTTGCCGCTCTGCACGCCGAACGCTGCCGCCATCACGCTGTGCAACATTTGCCAGAAGCTCGGCGGTTTGTTGTCGACTGGATCGTCCATAAATCCCTCGTAGCGTCAGTTGTCCAGAAGAGCATAGCCAACTTGCCACTGGATGGCCTGCCGGCGCACGCCCATACAGTCGACGGGTTTCCACTCACCGTGCGATATCTATCTACCGCAGATGCGAATGTTCGAGATGGTCTGCTCTTGGCTCCACCAAAAAGGAGCGACCATGACCGTCATCCCATCCATTGCGCCAACAGTCCGGCCGGCGGCAACCCAGAGCCTGCACGGTGACTTCCTCGAACAATCCATCCCCCAATGGCTGACTGACGCTTCGACGCAAAGACGCCAGGCATTCAAGGACATTCATACAACGCTGCCACCGTGGTACCGCAACGCCGCACCTGACCAGCGCGAGGCCTTGAATGTGAGCTTCGTCGCCAGTCTTGAGGCGCAGAACCGTCTGGACCAAAGCATGGCGACGTTTCAGGACGTTGAAGCCTTCGCCCGGCCCCTGTTGATCAAGGCCCTGAAGGACCGATTCCAGCTGCAAGTGGATGTCGACAAGACATTGCTGTGCCTGCGGCGTCCACTGGAAATCAGCATTTTCGAGATCGAACTGTCATCGTTCGAAGTGCTCAAGCTGTCGATGCTCGAAGCCGCACTGCACAATTTCGAAGCTTACGAATGCAAGCCGGGGGCCTATCACAAGACTTCCGGGTTCGTTAAGCAAACCGCTACACCGGACACCTACGAAGCGGTGCCGGTCAACCTCAGCGTCAGCCAGTTTCTGACGTTGTGCCGCAGCCTGGACATCGGCAAGCAGTACCAGGCGTATCTGGAGGGCTTCTTTTATCCGGCCGCCACGACTGCGCCCACCGCACTTCGCGAACCGTTCATCGCCAGTCAGAAGGCAGCCCTGCGCGCCGCCGCTGAACTGGCGCTGTTGAAAAAGGACATTGAACCGGCGGACTACACGATGATCGTTTCGGTGATCAACGGCGAGAGGCATCCGTGGATGGGCCGCAAGCAGGTCTGGTTCGAAGACCTGGGCCTGATGAGAAAGCGCATGACTGGCTGCGTGGCGTTCTCGATCTGCGAAAAATATCGCTACAGCGACGAAGTGATTCTCTACGTTCCCAACGATCCCGAACATCCGCTCAAGCGCTACAGCGGCGCGCAGATGAAGCAAGAGTTCAAGCGCCTGTTCACTGCAGGAAGCGCCGCGGTCACCGGCGCAGAGCCGACCCCGTACCAACGCTTTTTCAGCCAGTTCGTCCCCTACGACCAGCGACCGTACTATTTCAGCCAGTTCACGCAAAAGGCCGCCGACTCCCCCAGCGATCCGTGGCGCTCGCCCTGGCGCACGATTGTCAACGCGTTTACTCACACCGCAGCATTTACCCATATCAGGGAGCTGCCGCCCGAACGTCCGGCGAAACTTGCGCCGGCAGCGGATCCGTATCTCGCACCCTCTACCCTCACGCGCAAGGGGCGAGGCATCTGGGCGGAAAACGAGGATCTCTGGGAATACCTCTACCAGCAACATTGCGCCAAAGTGCTGGCCGATGCACGCAGTCATGCGGTGCCGACCCAAGAGGTCGACGCCAAGGCCCGAGAGGCGAAGCTGGCCCACCTGATGGAGGTCGGTCTGCTGGGCCTGAACCTGGTGTCGATGTTCGTGCCAGTCCTGGGCGAAGTAATGATGGTAGTGATGGCCGGCCAGTTGTTGTACGAAACCCTTGAAGGTGCGGTCGAGTGGGGGGAGGGCGATCGCCGGGCAGCCAAGGATCATCTGGTGGATGTGGCAGAAAACCTCGTGCAGATTGCGCTGATGGCCGGGGTGGGCGCCGGGGTACGCAAGTTTCAGGCGGCCGAAGCACCCGCAGTGCTCGAAGATCTGCGCCCGGTGGCATTGCCCAATGGCAAAACCCGGCTGTGGAAACCGGATCTGCGTGCCTATGCTTCCCCGGTGGCACTGGAGGCCAGCGGCGGTACGAATCTGTCAGGGCAGCATCGGGTCGATGGAACAACCTACATGCGCCAGGGCGGTCAGGCTTACCAACAGTTCTTTGATGAATCACTGGGCAAATGGCGCATCAGGCATCCCTCCGATCCTGACGCTTACCAGCCATTGCTTGAACACAATGGCCGCGGTGCCTGGCGGCATACCCTGGAACGTCCTCTGCAGTGGGACCGGTTGACCCTGTTGCGGCGTATGGGCCATGCCGCCGAAGAATTTTCCGATGCGCAGTTGCTCAAGGTGGCCGATATCAGCGGCGTCAGCGATAACGCGCTGCGCAAGATGCATCTGGATAACGCGCCGCCCCCACCCGAGTTACAGGACGCCATGCGTCTGTTCCAGGCCGATGCGGATTCGGCACGGGTCATCGCGCAACTGCGCGGTAGCCAAGCGGTTGATTCGCTGTATCTGTACGCATTGCCGCTGGTGACGGAAATGCCGCGCTGGCCGGCCAACCGCGTGCTGCAGGTGTTCGATGGGGATCGATTGACCGGCGAGTCGCTCACCTATGGCGCCAGCCCCCAGATTCGCGGCGCGGTCGTCAGGGCGCCGATCAGGGTGAGCCGCGCCGACATCCTGCGCGGCGACCTGACGGCACGCATTCTCGCCCAGCTCGATGAGCCTGAAATCATTCGACTGCTCGGTGAGGGCGGGGCGCGCTCGCGCTATGCCCGTGCCGAAGAGTTCAGTCAGCAGATTGCCGATTACGCCCGGACTCGCCAGCCGGCGATTTTCGACAGCATTTATCGCGGCACTTCGCCGGCAGACGCGCGCGTCCGATTGCTACGGAGGACCTGTCCGGGACTCGGCGATGCCGCGGCCGAGGAAATCCTCGCGCATGCCCGGCCTGAAGAAATCGAGCGGCTCAACGCCAACCGAGGAGTGCCCCTTCGTCTGCTGGAGGAGGCGCGCTGGTTTCAGCAACAGGGACGCCAGACTCGCGCTTACGCGGGGCTGCGCAGTGAAAATATCGCCACCGCCGATAGCCGGCGTCTGGCGTTGCACACCTTGCAAAACCTGCCGGGCTGGCCGGACACCGTGCGCCTCGAAGTCCGCGAGGGCAGCCAGCGCGGCGCGCTGCTCGACAGCGTCGGCAGCGAGAGCGCCCGCGACAAAAAATACCTGGTCAAAAAAGGCCAACGCTTTCAGGCCTTCGATGAGCGTGGCGAAGCGCTCAACAGCCAGCCAGACGCCGGCGACAATTTCTATGTCTCGATCATGCACGCCTTGCCCGATGACGCCCGACGCAGCCTTGCGGTGCCTGAGGTCAGCCAGAGTGCCGAGTTACGCCGCAGGATCATCGAGCATGCCGTTCAGCATCGCACTGAGGCCGTGACTCTGCTGGAACCGCAGGCCGCCTGGTTCAAACCGCCAACACGGATCAACGAACGACTGTTGGGCTACTACGCCAGTGGTCGCGGCCCTGGCTTGAACCCGCACCTGACCGTGCGCGTGCGCGATGTGTATCCGCAGTTGACCGATCAGCAGGCCAACGGCTTGATCCTCCGGCAGTTGCAGGCGGGGAAAACCGACAAGGATATTTTCAACCTGTTGCAGCACCGGCAGCGCGATTGGGACGGGCTGAATGCCGCGCTTGACCGATGGCTGGGGCCCGCGCCGGAGCAGCCGTTGCGCGATACGCCGGCACGCTCCGACGCACAGGCAACGTATGAGCGCAAAACCCTGACCGCACAAGCGCTCAAGGCCTGTTGGCGCCAGGCGCCGTTGGCCGCAGAGCTACCCGGTGCGGATCGCTTGGTGATCAGCAGTCTCGAGCCGTTGCCGGGGTTGACCACCGATTTCAGCCACATCCGCGAGTTGTCCGTGGGCGGGCGCGGGCTGACGGATGCCAATGCCGATGATTTTCTGGCGCGCTTTCCCGACGTGGAAAAACTCTCGCTGGGCGAACGCGGCAACTTTCTCGACACCTACACGGCCGGTGCGCAGCCGCTGACGACCGTGCCGCATTCGGTCAGTGCGATGCGCTCGCTGAAGAACCTGCGATTCAGATCCCATGCGTTCAAGCTGGCCGCCGATTTTCCAACACGATTACAGGGACTGACGTCACTTGAAACGCTGCACATTGAGTGCGAGGGAGTCGATCCTGCCGCCATGCACAACCTCGATCTGACACCGCTCATGCAGTTGAAGAGCCTCACGATCGATGCGCCGGCCATGACGCAATGGCCTGCCTTTGCGCAGCACCTCCCGCAACTGGAGCGCCTGGATCTGGCCAACACCTCGATCAATGTCATTCCGCAGGCGCTGTACAGCGGACATGAAAAACTCTGGGCGGGGCTGTCGCTGGATTGGTCGAAGTTCACCCATGAAGCTTTCAAACCCGCGTACGAATACGTCAGGAATTACGCCGGGCCGTTGGGGCATCTGGTTGACCTGCCTCTGATGGTTCGCGGTTTCTGCTACGGGGAACTGGCGTTTCTGACCGGTGAGCCCGGTGTCATCAACCCCTTGCCTGAGCGGATCCTCACCCTCTGGGATACGCCCGCGACGAGGCTCGCCGCCGTAGAAGCGTTACGCGCCGAACACGCCGGGATCTTTCGCCAGTTCTATGAGCCCGGCACGTCGGCAGAACTACGCACCGCCCGGCGAGCGTTGCGCTGGACCCAGGAACCCAATGCCAGCGTTCTGCGCGCACTGGAGATCAACTGGCGCGCCGTGGTGCGAGCCCGCTATGGCTTGAATGAAAAAGTGACCCTGTTCGAATTGCCCGCATCGGGCGCGCAAATGTCGCAATTGCTGGGCTATGAAAAGATCAGCGAACTGCCGCCATTGCCGGCCGGGATTTTCGCCGATGTGACCACCTTGCGGCTGGGCTGGCTGGATGCGCCGGTCGAGCAGGTGCGCGATTTCATTCGGGCTTTCGGCGGCACGCAAACCTTGGAAATCAGCGGCAATGGCTTGAGTGAACTGCCCATCGGACCGGGCGATCTGCCGCAACTTAGCCGTCTCGATATCTCCTACAACAGCGTAGTCGTCACGCCGCACGTGCAGAGCCAGTTCAGCCGCATGTCCAGCCTTGAATACCTGAATGCCAGCCAGAATCCGCTGACTGCCCTGGACGTCAGCGCGCTGACGAAGCTCAAGGCGCTGAACCTGCGCGCCACTGAACTCGAGGCATGGCCCGCAGGTGCCGAGCATTTGCCGCAGCTTGATTGGGCCGACCTGCGCGACAATGCCATCGACTCGTTGCCGCCAGCGGTTCTGGCCGACGATGAGGCGCTGCTCAAAACCAGCCTGACCGGGAATGCCTTCAGTCCCGAAGGCCAAGTCGCGTTGAACGCAGCGCAGCAACGCGTGGAGAACGTCAGGGGGTTGCCGGTAGGGGCGCTGCAGCGATTTGCGCTGGAACCCGTACCGGCAGATTTTCCTCCCGGCGAGACGGCCAGGTCCATCGTCGAGTACCTGTTGCCGCTGCCCCGCAGGGCAAATACCGGCACGCAGGCCTCAGGATTCGCTGAACGTCTGCAGAATCTGAATCCAGTGATCTCGCCCGCGGAAGCCGAGCAATGCATTTCGCGACTGCGCAGCGCGGGGATGAGCGACGACCAGATCAGCAACCGTCTCGGCGAATGGCAGCAGACCAACGAGTCACTGACGCGCCAGCTCAATGGCTGGATCTTTACCCGCGAGACCCGTTCGCCCCATGCGGTGGTCAGCGCCGATGGGCGCGGATTCGCCGCCCTGAGCATTCGCGAATGCTGGCAGGACGGGGTGACAGCCCTGACCCCCGACGCCGGCCAGGAGCTCAGCCTGATGGGGCCGCGCACCGGCGACCTGCCTTCGCTGACAGCCGAATTCGACCACGTGCGGACGCTGAATTTGACGGGGTCGCGAATCACCGCGCAGGGGTCCAATGGCTTTTTGCAGGCTTTCCCGCAGTTGAGCACTTTGGTGCTCAACGGCAACGAACTGAGTGCGCTGCCGCAAGCGGTGCTCAGCATGAGCCGGCTGCAACGCCTGGAACTCAACGGCAACCAGTTCGCTGATGCGCAATCGTTGTACCGGCTGCCCGGTCGTGATCAATTGCGCTGGCTGGACGTGGGTCATAACCACCTCAATCAATTCGATGCCCGCACCTTCAATCGTCTGGAGACGCTGAATCTGGCCTACAACGGTCTGGCGCAGTGGCCGGAAGGGACGCTGGAGGCGCCGAACCTGCGGACCCTGAACCTGAGCGGCAACGATTTCAGGGTCATTCCGGATCGACTGTTGGACGGCACCCATGAGCCACTGGTTGGCGGCACGCAGCTCGCCGACACTTATCAGTTGTCGCTGATGAGCCTTGAGCAAATGCGCAATTACAGCGCTGCACACGGCGACGTTGCGGTGATGGGGATTTCGCGTCAGGAACTCGATTTGCGCATCAGCGCGATCCTCAGTGACTCGGACAGCGATTTCGATTCCGACATCGATTCTCCGGGCGACAGCGACAGTGATGGCGACGATACCCATGCCAGTGTGCAACCCATCGAAACCCTGCTCAATCCGTCATTCGAGGTGTCTGACTCAGCCTTGCAGCCGTGGCTCGTCGATACCCGGGCTGAAGTGCGATCCGGCCGAACCAGCCTGTGGGTGCAGCTCGCCCAGGAAGATGACCGCCAGGCGTTTTTTCACTTGCTGTCAACGCTGCGCGATACCAGTGATTTCCGCCTGTCGCGCGCCGACCTGACGCATCGCGTATGGCGTGTCATACAAGCCGCCACGGAAAACACCGAACTGCGGCAACTGTTGTTCATCAATGCCGAGACCCACGGCGCCTGTTCCGACGGGCGCATCCTGTCCTTCAGCGAACTGGAAAGCCGGGTCTATGAGTACAACGCATTGCGCGATATTCCGCGCCAGCGCCCGGAGCAGCGCGGACGCGCCTTGCTGGATCTGTCGCGCCGGCTCTTTCGTCTGGGCCGCGTCGACCGTCTGGCAGAGCGCGCCGGGCGCGGACAGGACAGGGCAGAAGTGCGTCTGGAATATCGTATCGGCATGACCTCGGGCTGGCCCGATGGGCTGGAGCTGCCGGGGCAACCCGAGCACATGATGTTCGGCAGACCGATTCGTGGGCAGCAACTGGCCCGCGCACGTGCCTCGGTGCTCGCCGACGAGGCCTCCGATGTGTTTATCGAGGATCTGATTTCGCGTGATTACTGGGAGCGGTATCTGCGCGAGCGCCATCCGGACGCATTCGATGCGGTTGAGCGCAACGCCTCTAAACGCCAGGATGAGGTCGAGGATGCGCATCCCGACAGAACCGAGGGGCCCGCTCTGGATCAGTACACGAAGGCGCTGCATGAGCTGGAGGTAGAGTTGGCCAGTGCCCGAACCGCTAATCTGATGGAGCTGTCGCGTGCAGAAATGCAGGCGCTGGCCTCGATAGGGGACGCGGTGCCACCCACGCCGCCGTCACCCCAGCCAGGCCCGTCACATCGCCAATGATTGCGCGGTTGCCCGGGCATGAGCGCGAGTTGCGCTCATGCCCGGGCCGGGTCTCAGTTGTCGTAACCCAGATTCGGCGCCAACCAACGCTCGGTCACACTCAGTTCCTGACCCTTGCGCGAGGTGTAGCTCTGCACCTGATCCTTGTCGATCTTGCCCACCGCGAAGTATTGCGCTTGCGGGTGAGCGAAGTACCAACCACTGACCGCTGCCGCCGGGAACATCGCGTAGTGTTCGGTGAGGAACACGCCGCTACGGCCAGCACGCATTTCTTCGGCTTCGGGGTCGAGCAAGGCAAACAGCGCCGCTTTCTCGGTGTGATCCGGGCAGGCCGGATAACCCGGGGCAGGGCGGATGCCGCTGTATTGCTCTTTGATCAGCGCGTCGTTGTCGAGCACTTCTTCCTTGGCATAACCCCAGTGTTCTTTGCGCACCTGCTGGTGCAGCCACTCGGCGCAAGCTTCGGCCAGGCGGTCTGCGAGGGCCTTGACCATGATCGAGTTGTAATCGTCACCAGCGTCCTGATAAGCCTTGGCCACTTCTTCGGCGCCGATGCCGGCGGTGGTGATAAAACCACCGACGTAGTCGGTCACTTCGCTGTCCTTCGGCGCGACGAAGTCGGCGAGGGAGAAGTTCGGTTTGCCGTCGGTCTTGATGATTTGCTGGCGCAGATGATGCAGCTTGGCCATTGGCTTGCCGTCATCGCCGTACAGCTCGATGTCATCGTCATGCACCTGATTGGCCGGCCAGAACCCGAACACCGCGCGGGCACTGATCAGCTTCTCGTCGATCAGTTTGGCGAGCATTTCCTGCGCGTCCTTGTACAGCGCGGTGGCGGCTTCACCGACCACTTCGTCTTCGAGGATGCGCGGGAATTTGCCGGCCAGATCCCAAGAGATGAAGAAAGGCGTCCAGTCGATGTACTCGGCCAATACCTTCAAATCAATGTTGTCCAGCACCTTGCTGCCGGTGAACGTCGGTTTGACCGGCTCGTAGGTGGCCCAGTCGAACTGTGGCTTCTTGGCGACAGCAGCGGCGTAGCTCAGGCGTTCGGTGCGAGCGCTGCGATTGGAAGTGCGTTCGCGCACGTCGATGTATTCCAGACGGGTCTTCTCGACGAAACCGGCCTTCAATTCTTTCGACAGCAGCTGTGTGGCTACGCCCACCGCGCGCGAGGCGTCGGTGACATAGACCACGGCGTCGTTGCTGTACTTCGGCTCGATCTTCACCGCGGTGTGCGCTTTGGACGTGGTCGCGCCACCGATCATCAGCGGCAGGTGGAAGTCCTGACGCTGCATCTCACGGGCAACGTGAACCATTTCATCCAGCGACGGTGTGATCAGGCCGGAGAGGCCGATGATGTCGCACTTCTGCTCCTTGGCCACTTGCAGAATCTTCTCTGCCGGGACCATCACGCCGAGGTCGACGATGTCATAGCCGTTGCAACCGAGCACCACGCCAACGATGTTCTTGCCGATGTCGTGCACGTCACCTTTGACCGTGGCCATGAGAATCTTGCCCTTGGCTTCCGGCTTGTCGCCTTTTTCCAGTTCGATGAACGGGATCAAGTGCGCTACGGCCTGCTTCATTACGCGGGCGGATTTCACCACCTGCGGCAGGAACATTTTGCCGGCGCCGAACAGGTCGCCGACGATGTTCATGCCGGACATCAGCGGGCCTTCGATCACTTCGATCGGACGGGCGAACGACTGGCGCGATTCTTCGGTGTCTTCAACGATGTGCGTGGTGATGCCTTTGACCAGCGCATGCTCCAGACGCTTGTTGACCTCCCAGCTGCGCCACTCTTCGGTTTCGGCTTCCTTGACACTGCCGTCGCCCTTGAACTTGTCAGCGATGGCGAGGAGGGCGTCGGTGCCTTCTGGCGTGCGGTTGAGGATCACGTCTTCAACGGCGTCGCGCAGCTCGACCGGGATCTGGTCATAGATCTCCAGTTGCCCGGCGTTGACGATGCCCATGGTCAGGCCCGCGCGGATCGCGTACAGCAGGAATACCGAGTGAATCGCCTCGCGCACCGGGTTGTTGCCACGGAACGAGAACGACACGTTGGACACGCCGCCCGAGGTCAGCGCATACGGCAGTTCGTCGCGGATGTAGGCACAGGCGTTGATGAAGTCCACGGCGTAGTTGTTGTGTTCTTCGATGCCGGTGGCGACGGCGAAGATGTTCGGGTCGAAGATGATGTCTTCCGGCGGGAAGCCGACTTCGTTGACCAGAATGTCGTAGGAACGTTTGCAGATTTCTTTCTTGCGCGCTTCGGTGTCGGCCTGACCGGCTTCGTCGAACGCCATCACCACAACGGCAGCGCCGTAGCGCTTGCACAGCTTGGCGTGATGGATGAACTGCTCGACGCCTTCTTTCATGCTGATCGAGTTGACGATGCCCTTGCCCTGAATGCACTTGAGGCCTGCTTCGATCACTTCCCATTTCGACGAGTCGATCATGATCGGTACGCGCGAGATGTCCGGTTCACCAGCGATCAGATTGAGGAAGGTCACCATGGCCTTCTTCGAATCGAGCATCCCTTCGTCCATGTTGATGTCGATCACCTGCGCGCCGGCCTCGACCTGCTGCAGGGCGACTTCCAGCGCTTCGGTGTAGTTGTCTTCACGGATCAGGCGGGCGAATTTGGCGGAGCCGGTGATGTTGGTGCGCTCGCCGACGTTGACGAACAACGAGCTGCGATCGATGGTGAACGGCTCCAGACCCGAGAGACGGCAGGCCTTGGGAATGTCCGGAATCTGCCGCGGCGCGTAACCGGCGACGGCGTTGGCGATGGCTTCGATATGCCCAGGCGTGGTGCCGCAGCAACCGCCGACGATGTTGAGGAAACCGCTTTGGGCGAACTCCTCGATGACTTTTGCGGTTTCCGACGGCAGTTCGTCGTACTCGCCGAATTCGTTGGGCAGGCCGGCGTTCGGGTGCGCAGACACATGGGTGCTGGCCTTGTTCGACAGCTCTTCCAGGTACGGACGCAATTCGCTGGCGCCGAGCGCGCAGTTGAGGCCGACCGAGATTGGTTTGGCGTGGGCCACCGAGTTCCAGAACGCTTCGGTTGTCTGGCCCGACAGGGTACGACCGGAGGCATCGGTGATGGTCCCGGAAATCATGATCGGCAGTTCGATATGCAGCTCTTCGAACACACCTTGCACGGCGAAGATCGCTGCTTTGGCGTTGAGGGTGTCGAAAATGGTTTCGATCAGGATCAGGTCGGCGCCGCCCTCGATCAGGCCTTTGGTGGCTTCGGTGTAGTTCTCCACCAGCTCATCAAAAGTGACGTTGCGGTAGCCCGGGTTGTTGACGTCAGGCGACAGCGAACAGGTACGGCTGGTCGGGCCGAGCACGCCGGCGACGAAACGCGGCTTGGCCGGGTTCTCGGCGGTCTTGGCGTCGGCGACCTTGCGGGCCAGGCGGGCGCCTTCTACGTTTAGTTCGTAGGCCAGCTCTTCCATGCCGTAATCGGCCATGGAAATGCGCGTAGCGTTGAAGGTGTTGGTTTCGAGAATGTCGGCGCCGGCGTCCAGGTAGGCTTTCTCGATGCCACCGATCACGTCCGGACGGGTGATCACCAGCAGGTCGTTGTTGCCTTTGACGTCACTTGGCCAGTCAGCGAAGCGCTTGCCGCGATAATCCTGCTCTTCGAGCTTGTAGCTCTGGATCATCGTGCCCATACCGCCGTCGAGTATCAGGATGCGCTCTTTGAGGGCTTGCTTGAGAGCTTGAAGGCGGACGCTGCGATCGGACATTTGGACTACTCGGAAAGACCATTACGAAGGAGCGGGATCATAACAAACCTGTGCGGTTTTGGAGCATGTGAGGCTTTTGCATGAATATCGCTCATGTTGGTACGGGCGTCATACTGTAGAATCGCGGCGTTTTTTTCAGGATCGGGATCAAGGGCATGTCGTACCGCGTCATCAGCACTGTGTTGCTGTTATTAAGCTTTGGCGCGGCGGCGCAAGAGCCCTCGATCTCGCCTTCCATTTCCTACACCCGCGACATCCAGCCAATCTTCACCGAGAAGTGCGTGGCCTGCCATGCGTGCTATGACTCTGCCTGCCAGCTCAATCTGGGCAGTGGCGAAGGCGCGGGCCGGGGCGCGAGCAAGATGCCGGTCTATGACGGCGAACGCACACAAGCGGCACCGACCACGCGCTTGTTTTACGACGCCTTCGGCAAACGCGCCTGGCAGCAGAAGGGCTTCTTTTCGGTGCTTGATGCCCAGGGCAGTCAGGCCGCGTTGATGGCGCGCATGCTTGAGCTGGGGCACAAAACCCCGTTGACGCCGAACGCCAAACTCCCGGAAGACATCGTGCTCGGTCTCAATCGCGAGAACATGTGTGCGATGCCCGCCGAATTCGAGGGCTATGCCGGGGCGCATCCGAAGGAAGGCATGCCGTTGGCGGTGACCGGCCTCACCGATCAGCAGTATCAGACTTTGCAACGCTGGCTGGCCTCAGGTGCGCCGATTGACGAGCAAGGGCTGGCGCCGAGTGCCAAAGAGGCGATGCAGATCGTTCAGTGGGAAAACCTGCTCAATGCGCCGGGCGCTCGCCAGAGTCTGGTCGGGCGCTGGTTGTTCGAGCACTTGTTTCTGGCGCACATCTATTTCAAGGATGGCGAGCCGGGGCACTACTTTCAGTGGGTGCGCTCGCGCACCCCGACAGGTCAGCCGATCGACCTGATTGCCACCCGTCGCCCCAACGATGATCCAGGCACCCAGGTGTATTACCGCTTGTGGCCGGTGCAAGGGGTGGTCGTGCATAAAACCCACATCACCTATCCGCTCAGCGCGGCGAAGATGGCTCGGGTCAAAAGCCTGTTCTACAACGGCAACTGGCAGGTCAGCGCGTTGCCCGGCTACGGCCCGCAAAGTCGCGCCAACCCGTTTGCCACGTTTGAAGCGATTCCGGCGCAGGCGCGTTATCAGTTCATGCTCGATAACGCCGAATACTTCGTCCGCACCTTTATTCGCGGTCCGGTGTGCCGTGGGCAGATCGCGACTGACGTGATCCGCGACAACTTCTGGGCGCTGTTCCAGGCGCCGGAACATGACCTGTACATCACCGACCCCAACTATCGTGGCCAGGCCACGCCGTTGCTGGCGATGCCGGGGCAGAACGACGATGTCGGCAGCGTACTGAGTCTGTGGCGCAACTATCGTGACAAACGTAACGAATATGAAGCCTTGCGCCGCGACAGCTACGCCGATATTCCCGCACCGAGCTGGTCGACGTTGTGGGCCGGCAACGACAACGCGCTGTTGAGCATCTTCCGCCACTTCGACAGCGCTTCGGTGACCAAAGGCCTGATCGGTGAAGTGCCGCAGACCCTGTGGCTGTTCGACTATCCGTTGCTGGAACGCACGTATTACCAGTTGGCGGTCAACTTCGATGTATTCGGTAACGTCTCCCATCAGGCGCAAACGCGTCTGTATTTCGACCTGATCCGCAACGGCGCCGAACAGAATTTCCTGCGCCTGATGCCGGCCGATTCCCGCGAGGACTACCTCAACGATTGGTACCAGAGCAGCGGCCAGTTCAAGATGTGGCTCGACTATGAAGCCATCGACGACGACAAGCCGACCGCGCTCAAGCTCGACGAGAAAGACCCGAAATACGACTTCGCCATGCAATTGCTCACACGTTATGGCGACCTCAATGCGCGGCCCGATCCGATCAACCGCTGTGATGGCGCGTATTGCTCGCGGCCGAACATTGATCCGGCGCTGCAAAATGCCGAACAGGCCCTCAGTCGCCTGGTTTCGCGTCCGGCCGCTGGCCTGAAAGTCATCGATCAATTGCCGGAAGCAACCATGTTGCGCATCGCAACGGCCAGCGGCAAACGCGAGGTTTACAGCCTGTTGCGCAACCGTGCCCACAGCAACGTGGCGTTTTTGCTCGGTGAGTCGCTGCGTTATCAACCGGGGCTGGATACGCTGACCATTTATCCGGGCGTGCTCAGCAGTTATCCGAACTTCATCTTCAACATCCCGGCCGATCAGGTTACGGCGTTTGTCGATGCGATGGAAAACGCCAAAGATGCCAGTCGTTTCGAGAAAATCGTCGAACGCTGGGGCATTCGCCGCAGTCATCCGCAATTCTGGTTCTATTTCCACGATCTGAGCCAGTACATCCACGAAACCGATCCGGTGGAAGAGGGCGTGCTGGATATGAACCGCTACGAGAATCTTTGATCGTTTGTTGCCGGCCTGCTGTCCCACCCTTCAGTAACACCGCAAAACCCCTGTAGGAGTGAGCCTGCTCGCGATAGCGGAGAATCAGGCACTAGAGATGTTGAATGTGCCACCGCCATCGCGAGCAGGCTCACTCCTACAAGGGATCTAAGGTGGTTTCAGGAATTGTGGACGGGAGCGGTCGATGTTGATTTCAGTGCAGGCCCTGCGTGCGCTCGCCGCGTGGACGGTGGTCTGCCATCACTTCATGCAGATTTTCTTCGACTTTGAAGCGCGAGGTCCGGTGGGCCAGTGGTTCATCGACAAGGGCGCGGTGGGCGTCGACATTTTCTTCGTCATCAGCGGTCTGGTGATTTTCCTCTCGACCGAAGACAAAACCCTGCGGCCGGGGCAATTCCTGCTGTATCGATTGTTTCGCATCGTCCCGGCGTATTGGCTGTACACGTTGCTGATGGCGTTGCTGGTGGTGTTTGCCCAGCCGTTGCTGCCGGATCAAACGCTGGACTGGAGCCATCTGCTGCTTTCGCTGCTGTTCATTCCAACCGAGAATCCCGGCGGTTACGGCATCTATCCGACACTGAATGTCGGCTGGACCCTCAATTACGAAATGCTTTTCTACGTGCTGTTCGCCTGTGCCCTGGTGTTTCGCTGGCAGGTTCGCTTGCTGGTGGTGGCGGCGCTGCTGTTTAGTGCCTGCCAGGCATTCGGCTGGATCAACGAGTTCTACCGGGCGGACATCGTCTACGAATTTTTGCTGGGGATCGGCATTGGCGTGCTCTACCGTCGTGGGTGGATCGGCGCGGGATTGTGGCTACCGTTGCTGGGCATCGTCGGCGCCTTGTTGGCGATTTATCATCTGGCTCCGGCACCGCGGCTGCTGAACTGGGGCGTGCCGAGTGCGGTGCTGGTGATGGCCTGTATCGCACTGGAGCGCTATGTCGAGCGCAATCGAGTGCTGAAATTGCTCGGTGATTGTTCCTATTCGGTTTATCTGATGCATGTATTGGTGCTGTCGGCGGGGGGATTTATCGCTCGACGCTACGGGATCAATCCCTATCTGATGTTCGCCGTGTGTGCGCTGGCGATCGGCGTCGGTTCGTGGTTGAGCTACGAATGGGTGGAAAAACGCAGTTACCGTTGGCTCAAGGCACGGATTGACGACGCGCCTGTCGAGAATCTTTCCCGACAAAAATACTAGGACTTTGTCCGGCGCAACGATTGGCGTAAACTCCGCCACAAGCCTGCGAGGAGTTTCCATGACCGCTATTACCATCACCGACGCCGCCCACGATTACCTGGCCGATCTGCTGTCCAAGCAGAACACCCCGGGCATCGGTATCCGCGTCTTTATCACCCAGCCTGGCACCCAGTACGCCGAAACCTGCATTGCCTACTGCAAGCCGGGCGAAGAAAAACCCGAAGATACAGCGCTGGGGCTGAAAAGCTTCACCGCGTATATCGATTCATTCAGCGAAGCGTTTCTCGACGACGCCGTCGTCGACTACGCCACCGATCGCATGGGTGGCCAACTGACCATCAAGGCGCCAAACGCCAAAGTGCCGATGGTCAACGCCGACAGTCCGGTCAACGAGCGCATCAACTATTACCTGCAAACCGAAATAAACCCGGGGCTGGCCAGCCACGGCGGTCAGGTCAGCCTGATCGATGTGGTTGAAGACGGCATCGCCGTGTTGCAGTTCGGTGGCGGTTGCCAGGGCTGCGGCCAGGCCGACGTGACCTTGAAGGAAGGCATCGAGCGCACGCTGCTTGAGCGCATTCCGGAGCTCAAGGGCGTTCGCGACGTGACCGACCACACGCAGAAAGAAAACGCCTACTACTAAGGTGTTCGCTGCGGACATGAAAAACGGCGCCCCGTGAGCGCCGTTTTTTTATGCCTGTTTCTGCATGCACCAGAGTGATCCTGGTCTGGCTACTTTGTGGCGAGGGGATTTATCCCCGATGAACTGCGCAGCAGTTCCTCTTTTTTGGGCTGCTTCGCAACCCGTCGGGGATAAATCCCCTCACCACAGGTTTTGTATCCAGCCACAAAAGTCATTCAATTCACGGTCTGTAAAGGTGAGCATGGCCAGCGCGATACAACGACGACTCGCTAAACACCTCACTCCCCAGCACCCGTCCAACCAGAATCAACGCCGTGCGCCGAAACCCTTTGGCCGCAACCTTCCCGGCAATATCCGCCAGCGTCCCCACCACCCAATCCTGATCCGGCCATGTCGCCCGGTGAATCACCGCGATCGGACAATCTGCGCCGTAATGCGGCAACAGTTCGGCGATGATCTTCTCCAGGTGATTGACCCCCAGATGAATCGCCATGGTCGCGCCATGTTGCGCCAGATTTCCGAGTTCTTCGCCGGCCGGCATCGCGGTCTTATCGGCATAACGCGTCAAAATCACGCTTTGCGACACGTCCGGCAGCGTCAGTTCGGCGCCGAGCAACGCCGCGCAGGCGGCGGTGGCGGTGACGCCGGGGATGATTTCGAATGGAATATTCAACTCGCGCAGATAGCGAATCTGCTCGCCAATCGCGCCATAAAGGCTCGGATCACCCGAGTGTACCCGCGCCACATCCTGACCTTTGGCATGGGCGGTTTTGATCAATTCGATGATCTGCTCCAGGTGCAACTCCGCGCTGTTGACCACGGTTTCAGCCTGATGACCGTCAAGCACTGCCGCCGGCACCAGCGAACCTGCGTAGATGATCACCGGGCAACTGCGGATCAGCCGCTGGCCTTTGACGGTGATCAATTCCGGGTCGCCGGGGCCGGCGCCGATGAAGTAAACAGTCATCGTTGAATCCTTTGAAAAAGAGGCACGGCAACGCTTCAGATGAAGATTGCTCATGATCGATGGCGGGGATTATCGGGATTTTACGCGGCACCGGCCAATGCCAACGTTGCCTGTGCGTATTTTTGTCGGGAAATCAGCAGTTTTGCCGGGGCCTGAATCAGTTGCTCGGCGAGGGCCAGTGCCGCGCTTTCCGCCACGCCGTAGCAACCCGTGCGTTCGTAGGCGATTTGCGAATGGTGGCTCAGTCGCTGTTGGTAGCTGGCCAATTCTTCACTGCTGAAGTACAGCAGGGGCAGGGCCAGTTGCGCGGCGAGTTCCTGTAAACCGGGTTCATCGCGCTTCAAGTCGATGCTGGCCAGTGCCTTGACCGCGACGAGGTCGATGCGATGGGCCTGCAAGGCTTGATCGAATAACGCGCGCAACGTGCTGGCGGGGCAGCCGCGCTGGCAGCCCAGGCCGACCACAAAGGTCGGCGCTGCGCTGTCATTGCTCATGCGTGGTATTGACCATCGCTTTTGCGGCGGAACAGCCAGGCGCTGATCAGGCCAAGAGCCAGCCAGAACGCGACGTTGGTCAGCTGCGAAGCGATTTTGAACTGGGCTTCGAGGGCTTCCGGAGCCAGCATCGAATGCACTTCCGGTTGTGGTGCGCCGATCACATGTGGCACGGCGAGAATTGCCACGCCGAGGACTTTCATCAGCCAGTGCCGGCTGAACGCAATTAGCGCCAGACCGGCAGCGGTGGAGGCGGCGGTGCTGATCCACCAGATCTGCCGCGAAGCCAGATCCGCTGCGGCAGTGCCTGGCAGTTCAGGCGGCAAGCCCAGGGTCGGCGCCAGTACGAAAGTGGCGTAACCAGCGAGGCCCCAAAGCAGACCTTGCGAGGTCTTGGTCGGCGCGCGCAGGGTGTAGAGACCGGCGAGCATCAAAGCGAAACCAACGGCCACTACCAGATTGCCGCCAGTGGTCGAGACGACGCGCTGCCAGCCGTTTTCCGGCTCCCAGGCTTCGGCATCGTGGGTGTGTGCAGCGGTGCCGGCGGCGTGTTCGTGAGCTTCAGCCACAGGCTCGGCTTTCTCGAACGTCTCGGCCTGCAGAATCAGCGGGGACACCCAGAAACTTTGCAGCAGCGTGAGGAGCAGGGCGGCCAGCAGGCCGGTGAAACCTGCGGTTCGTGCAATTCGCTTGATCATGTCGGCAGGTCTCAGTGGCACGGGAACGCGGCGCTGTGGCGGGTATCGTGGGCAGCGTTATGGACCGCTTCGATGTGCGAGAAACCGGCGAAATAGACGAGGCTGGCGCCGAGAATCGACGCGAAGATGGCGGCGGTCAGACGTTGGCTCAGTGTGCTGCTGCTGGCGATTTTGTCTGTGTTGCTGCCGGTGCTGCTGATGATCGACATGGCGCTTCCCTCTGGAGTGTCAGCGGGTGAATAGAGCGCATGAAAACCCCTGCGAGTCGGGCACGCAGAGGTTCGAACAGCGCCCGCCCACCGCGGGTTTGTTATGTTCAGCGACGCACAAATGCGCGGCTGTGTGTTATGGGCCGGTCTCCGGGCTCACGAGGGGTTGGCGTCAAGCCGACCTGCAAGCGTCACCTTCCCATGCCTTGCGGGCACAGTGGTTTTGACGCTTCGCTCGCTTACCGTTGCGGGGGCAGCACCGGACTGACATGGCTTAAGAGTAAAGCACATGATTCACCGGTTTCCCGTTTCACCCTGTGAAGGGCACCCGTAACAAGTTGTGTAGGAGAGCATGGGGGTGGGTTTTTAGTCAATTTTTTGCGGGGGTGGATCTGGTGCTGCGGTAACGGCTTCCTATGGTTCCGCCCTTACGGCGGGTCACTTTTTCCAGACGCCGAAAAAGTAACCAAAAAGGCTTTACCCTGACGTACGGCCCTCGCTGTGGCTCGGGTTCCTTCGCTGCGGGATCGATCCGGGGGGCATCGCCTCCGGTTTGCTGCGCTGCACCTCCTCTCGATGTGTTTGGCTGCGCCAAACGGTCGCTGCGCTCCCACCCCGGATCAATCCCTCCGCTCAGCCTTCCGACGGGCGCTTGAGATCAAGAGCGGTACTCGAGCTAACGCTCATTGTGTTGAGTGGTGAAGATCAAGAGCGGTACTTGAGCTAACGCTCATTGTGTTGATTGGTGAAGATCAAGAGCGGTACTCGAGCTAACGCTCATTGTGATGGCTGGTGAAGATCAAGGGCGGTACTTGAGCTAACGCTCATTGTGATGGCTGGTGAAGATCAAGGGCGGTACTTGAGCTAACGCTCATTGTGTTGAGGGGTGAGAAGCGTGCGGTTGGCTTTGGTTTTGTGTTGGGTTTGCCCCTCACCCCAGCCCTCTCCCCAAGGAGAGGGAGCCGATTTGTGAATCTTTCAGAATCTGAGTTCGACTCGGTATTTCATGTCGGCGTAGCTCTCTCAAACACCTCGGTCAGTCCTCTCTCCCTCCGGGAGAGGGCTATGGTCCAAGGAGAGGGAGCTGATTTTTGAGCCTTTCAGAATCTGAGTTCGACTCGGTATTTCATGTCGGCGTAGCTCTCTCAAACACCTCGGCCAATCCCCTCTCCCTCCGGGAGAGGGCAACGGTGAGGGGCTCTTGATTTGGCTTTTGATCTGGCTTTTGATCTGGCTTTTGATCCTGCTCTTGATCTTCAGGCCCATCGGCAGGCCGAGCGGAGGTGTTCATCCGGGGTAGGCGCGCAGCGCCGTTTGGCGAAGCCAAACACATCGAGAGGAGGTGCAGCGAAGCAAACCGGAGGCGATGCCCCCGGATGGACACCGTAGCGAGGGAACACTGAGCCACAGCGAAGTGCCGTACGTCAGGGAGCAGCCTTTTTGGTTACTTTTTCGGCGTCTGGAAAAAGTGACCCGCCGTAAGGGCGGAACCCTAATCAGCAACACCCGCAGCAACGGATATGCCCCCAAACCTAAATTTTTCGTAGTCTGCAAAAAGTGACCCGCCGTAAGCGCGGAACCCTAAGCAGCCATCACCGCAGCAACGGATATGCCCCCAAACCTAAAACCCAACCCCATTGACCCGCCACCACACCATGCGTAGCCTTGCGCTTTCGAGGTTCTCCGGCACAAACCGGAGCTAAGAAGGGAACGCGGTCCAAGCCGCGGCTGCCCCCGCAACTGTGAACGGTGAAATTCACTGCCACGCCACTGCCAGCTCAACCCATGAGCCAGCGGGAAGGCGCAGCGAATACCAGGCCCAAGGCCTGAACACCGTCAGCCAGGAGACCTGCCTCGTCAAAGATTCTCACTACAACCGGGCGGGGTGATCCGGTGGCGAATTCTTCCGCGCGCGCCTGCGCCGCGGATCTCGTCCCGTTTGCCCGCCACCTTGCCAAAGGGCATCCGATGAAAACACTGGCCAAACTCCCCGTCACCATCGTCACCGGCTTCCTCGGCTCGGGCAAAACCACACTGCTGCGGCACATGCTCGACAACGCTCAGGGCCGCCGTATCGCGGTGATCGTCAACGAGTTCGGCGAGTTGGGCATCGACGGTGAAATCCTCAAGCAATGCACCATCGGCTGCACCGAAGAAGAAGCCACCGGCCGCGTTTACGAACTGGCAAACGGCTGCCTGTGCTGCACCGTTCAGGAAGAATTCTTCCCGGTGATGCGCGAACTGGTTGCCCGTCGTGGCGACCTCGATCACATCCTCATCGAAACTTCCGGCCTGGCCCTGCCGAAGCCATTGGTTCAAGCCTTCCAGTGGCCGGAAATCCGCAGCGCCTGCACCGTGGATGCGGTGATCACCGTGGTCGACAGCCCGGCCGTGGCAGCCGGCACATTCGCCGCGTTCCCGGATCAGGTCGATGCCCAGCGCAAACTCGATCCGAACCTGGATCACGAATCGCCGTTGCACGAGCTGTTCGCCGACCAACTGGCCAGCGCCGACCTCGTAATCCTCAACAAGGCCGACCAGACCAGCCCGGAAGATCTCGCTCGCGTCCGCGCTGAAGTCGCCGAAGAGTTGCCGCCAGCGGTGAAAATCATCGAAGCCAGCAACGGTCGCCTGCCGCTGGACGTGCTGATCGGCCTCGGTGCCGGTTCTGAAGAACACATCGACAGCCGCCACAGCCATCACGATCACCACCACGGTGAAGGCGATGACGAACACGATGACCACGATCACGACGCCTTCGATTCGATCTCCATCGAACTGCCGCAAGCCGACGAGAGCCTGCTGCTCGACGCGCTGACGCAACTGGTGGTCAAGCATGGCATTTTGCGCGTGAAGGGCTTTGCGGCGATCCCGAACAAGCCGATGCGCCTGCTGATTCAAGGTGTGGGCACGCGTTTCGACAAGCACTTCGACCGTCAGTGGGGCGCCGATGAATCGCGCGTTACGCGCCTGGTGTTGATCGGTCAGGAGCTCGACGCGGCGCAACTCGAAGCGCAACTGCGCGCCGCGCTCAGCGTTTAAACCATGCACCTGCTCAGGACCCAGCCCGGCGGTTTCGTGTCGGATGACAACATTGCCGACCTTGGACAAACCCCCGCCGAGCTGGTGATCCTGTGCAGCGGCGACTCCAGTCTGGCGCTGCTCGCCGAAGCCGTGCAGCAGTTGCCCGAGGATTATCCGAGCCTGCGTCTGGCCAACCCGATGCAGGTGCAAAATCATGCTTCGGTCGATTTGTACGTCGATGAAGTGCTGCGTCACGCCAAGGTCATTCTGATTTCGCTGCACGGCGGCATTGCCTATTGGCGCTACGGCGTCGAGCGTTTGATCGAACTGTCCGAGCGTGGTGTACAGGTGATTCTGGTGCCGGGTGATGATCGCCCCGATCCGGAACTCAGCGACTTGAGCACCGTCGGCGCCGAGGATCGTGATCGTCTCTGGCAATTCTTGCGTCAGGGCGGCATGGGCAATGCGCTGGATTTCTTCCGTTGTCTGGGCAACCGCTGGCTCGGCCGCGATTACGCCTGGGGTGAGCCGCAGACCCTGCCACGCACGGCGATTTACCACCCGAACAAAAACACCGCTGCGCTGAGTGACTGGCAAGCCGATTGGCTGCCGGAGCAACCGGTCGCGGCGGTGCTGTTTTACCGTTCGCACCTGCAAGCGGCGAACACTGCTTTCATCGATGTTTTCTGTCAGCGCTTGCAAGCGGCGGGGCTTAATCCGTTGCCGATTGCCGTGGCCAGTCTGAAAGAACCCGGCTGTCTGTCGGTCGTCGAAGATTGGCTGGATGAGGTCGAGGCGGGGGTGATTCTCAACACCACCGGTTTCGCCCAATCCAGCCCTGAAGCGCCGCATTTACGGCCGTTTCGTCGCAATATTCCGGTGATCCAGGCCATCTGCGCCCAGGACAACGAGCCCGGCTGGCGTGACAGCGAGCAGGGCCTCGGCCCACGGGATCTGGCGATGCACATTGCCCTGCCGGAACTCGACGGGCGCATCATCAGCCGCCCGATCAGCTTCAAGGATCTGGCCTGGCGCAGTGAGCGCAGTCAGTCGGATGTGGTCTGTTATCGCGCGCAACCTGAACGTATGGATTTCGTCGCCGAACTGGCGCGGCGCTGGATCGATCTGGCGCGGGTGCCGAATGCCGAGAAACGCATTGCGTTGATTCTCGCCAACTACCCGACTCGTGACGGGCGCATCGGCAACGGTGTCGGTCTGGATACGCCGGCGGCGGCGCTGAATATCCTGCGCGCCTTGCAGGCCGAAGGTTATCCGCTCACGCCGGAACTGCCGGAGAGCGGCACCGAGCTGATCCGGCAATTGCTCGGCGGCGTCAGCAATGACCTCGATACGCTTGATCTGCGCCCATGCCAGCAAAGCCTGGCGATGGATGAATACCTGACCATGTTCAACGCGCTGCCTGAGGCCAATCGCGCTGCCGTGATCGAGCGGTGGGGGCCGCCGCAAAACGATCCGATGTGTCGCGACGGGCGCATGATGATCGCTGGCCTGCGCTTTGGCCTGACCTTCGTCGGCATTCAACCTGCGCGGGGGTATCAGGTCGATCCGAGCGCGGTGTATCACGATCCGGATCTGGTGCCGCCCCACGGATATCTCGCCTTCTACTTCTGGCTGCGCAGTAACTACGCTGCCCACGGCGTGATCCACGTCGGCAAACACGGCAACCTCGAATGGCTGCCGGGCAAAGGCGTCGGGCTTTCCGAGAACTGCTGGCCGGATGCATTGCTCGGGCCGCTGCCGAATATCTATCCATTTATCGTCAACGACCCGGGCGAGGGCGCCCAGGCCAAACGGCGTACGCAAGCGGTGATCATCGATCACCTGATGCCGCCGCTGACGCGCGCCGAAACCTACGGCCCGCTGCGTAATCTGGAACTGCTGGCCGACGAATATTACGAAGCGCAACTGCTCGATCCGCGCCGCGCCCGTGAACTGCAGCGGGACATTCTGCAACTGGTGCGCGACACGCAAATCGACCGTGAGCTGCAACTCGATGCGGCGCTGGACAGCGATGCCGATGCCGCAATCTGGCTGCCGCGTCTCGATACCTATTTGTGCGACTTGAAGGAATCGCAGATCCGCGATGGGTTGCATATTTTCGGTGAGTCACCGACCGGGCGTTTGCGTATCGATACCTTGCTGGCATTGCTGAGAATTCCCCGTGGCGATGGCAAGGGTGCGCAGTCGAGTTTGCTGCGGGCGTTGGCGAAGGCGTTTGAATTGGGTTTCGATCCACTCGATTGTGCACTGGCCGATCCGTGGCTTGGCCCGCGGCCGGAGGAGCTGGTATCGGTCAGCGACGAGGTTTGGCGCACCGCCGGCGATACCCGAGAACGCCTCGAATTGTACGCCGCCGAACTGATCTCCCAGACATTGCACAACCCCTGTAGGAGTGAGCCTGCTCGCGATAGCGGTGTGTCCTTCAAAACTGAATTGTCCGACCTGACGCCATCGCGAGCAGGCTCGCTCCTACAGGGTCCGCGTGGGGCTGAAGTCGACGCGATCCTCGAAAACCTGCGCGAAGTCGTCGCCCCACGCCTCGACGCCTGCGGCCCCGCCGAAATGCGTGGCCTGCTCGACGCCTTGAGCGGGCGTTTCGTCCCCGCTGGCCCGAGCGGCGCTCCTAGCCGTGGCCGTCTCGATGTGCTGCCAACCGGACGCAACTTCTACTCGGTGGACGTGCGCAACCTGCCGACCACCACTGCCTGGCGCATCGGTTTTCAGTCGGCCACGCTGATTCTTGAACGGCACTTGCAGGATCACGGCGATCACCTGCGCCAGCTCGGCCTGTCGGTCTGGGGCACCGCGACCATGCGCACGGGCGGCGATGACATTGCCCAGGCCATGGCGCTGATGGGTGTGCGTCCGGTGTGGGCCACCGGCAGCCAACGGGTCGATGACTTCGAGATTCTGCCGCTGAGCCTGCTCGACCGTCCGCGTGTCGATGTGACCCTGCGGGTTTCGGGTTTCTTCCGCGACGCCTTCGCCAACCTGATTCGCCTGTTCGATGCTGCAGTGCAAGCAGTCGCTGCACTGGACGAGCCGGACGATCTCAATCCGCTGGCCGCCAAAGTCCGCGCCGAACGCGAGGCACTGCTGCAATCGGGCCTCGATGAAGACGCTGCACGGCGTCAGGCCGGATGGCGGATCTTCGGCGCCAAACCGGGTGCCTATGGCGCAGGCGTGCAGGGCGCCATCGACGGTCGACTGTGGCAGAGCCGCGAGGATCTGGCCGAGGTTTACCTGAACTGGGGCGCCTACGCTTATGGCGGTGCGGACGAAGGCACCGCCGCTCGCGAACAGTTCGTCCAGCGTTTGAGTCAAGTGCAAGCGGTGCTGCAGAATCAGGACAACCGCGAGCACGACTTGCTCGACTCCAACGACTATTACCAGTTCCAGGGCGGCATGCTCGCCGCCGTGGAAACCCTGCGCGGCGAAGCGGCGGCCAGTTATCACGGCGATCACAGCCAGCCGGATCTGCCGAAGATCCGCACCTTGAAAGAAGAGCTGAACCGGGTGATCCGTTCGCGGGCGGCGAACCCGAAATGGATCGACGGGGTCAAGCGGCACGGCTATAAAGGCGCGTTCGAACTGGCGGCGACGGTCGATAATCTGTTTGCGTTCGATGCGACGACGCAGTTGATCGACGATCACCAGTACGCATTGTTGGCCGATGCGTATCTGCTGGATCCGGCGACCCGGGAATTTGTCCGCGAGCATAATCCGCATGCATTGCGCGACATGACCGAACGCATGCTGGAAGCGCAGCAGCGGGGGATGTGGCAGGAACCTGGTGCTTATAAAGAGGCGCTGGAGAATCTGTTGCTCGATATAGAAGAAGAGATGTAACGCACTCAAGAACGCCACCCCCTCACCCCAGCCCTCTCCCCCAAGGGGGAGAGGGGGAAAGGGAGCCGATCTGTGTGCTGTTCAAAACTGGAGTTCGACTGGATAGTTCAGTCGTTGGACCTCAAAAGAGCACCACGGGAAAGGGAGCCGATCTGTGTGCTGTTCAAAATTTGAGTTCGACTGGATAGCTCAAGTCGGTGGACCTCAAAAGAGCACCACGGTCAGTTCCCTCTCCCTCTGGGAGAGGGCTAGGGTGAGGGCATTTCTACCTGACACCCTGCAGCCCTCAAGCACACCAAAGACCACGAAAGAGAAAAGCCCAAATGACTGACACCCCACATTTCCCGCTCTCCGCCGTGGTCGGCGCCGATGACCTGAAACTCGCCCTGTGCCTCACCGCCATCGACCCGAAAATCGGCGGTGTGCTGATCGAGGGCCCGCGTGGCATGGCCAAATCCACCCTGGCCCGAGGCCTCGCAGATCTGCTCGCCAGCGGCCAGTTCGTCACCTTGCCGCTGGGCGCGACCGAGGAGCGCCTGGTCGGCACGCTCGATCTCGATGCCGCCCTCAGCGACGGCCGCGCGCAGTTTTCCCCCGGCGTGTTGGCCAAGGCTGACGGCGGCGTGCTCTATGTCGATGAAGTCAATCTGCTGCCCGATCATCTGGTCGATCTGTTGCTCGACGTCGCTGCCAGCGGCACCAACCTGATCGAGCGCGACGGTATTTCCCACCGGCATTCGGCGAAGTTTGTACTGATCGGCACCATGAACCCGGAAGAGGGCGAGTTGCGCCCGCAGTTGCTTGATCGCTTCGGCCTCAACGTCGCGCTCAGTGGCCATACCGCACCGACCGAGCGCGGGCAGATCATTCGCCGGCGGCTGGATTTCGACAGCGATCCACAAGGATTCTGTGCCCAGTGGGAAAGCGCACAACAGGCCCTGCGCGAGCGTTGCGAAAACGCCCGCAGCGCGTTGGCCAGCATTCCTCTGGACGATGCCGCGCTGGCGCACATCACCGAGCGTTGTTTCGCCGCCAGCGTCGATGGCTTGCGTGCTGATCTGGTGTGGTTGCGCGCGGCTCGCGCTCACGCGGCATGGCGTGGCGCCACGGCCATCGCCGAAGAGGATATCGACGCTGTCGCCGAATTTGCCCTGCGCCATCGTCGTCGCGAACAAATGCCTCCCACTCCTCAACAACCCGCGCAATCCCCGGCAAACGCGGCGGCCAGTCCGAACCCGAGCGAAGGGCAGGGCCAGTGGGGCGACATGCCGGCCCCGGCACTTGCCACCGGTGCCCGCCGCGAAGTGCCGAGCTGGCCGCTGGAAAAAAAGCCCTAGGCATTCGCCCCCGGTCTGACGCGGGGGCGAATGCCAGACCCCGCGCCGGACGGTTGGATAACGGACGCCAGGGCAAACGTCATGCGGCTCGCAGTGGCGCGGTGAACTGGCCGGGAACGCTGCTTAACGGCCGCCCGCAAAGCCGGGAAGATCTGTTGTTTCAACTGCGCACTCGTTCGCCCCATGAGTTGTGGCTGGTGATCGTCGATGCTTCGGCCTCGACGCGCCGCCATCACGCGCTGCGCGATGCCAAAGGCCTGCTCGCGCAACTGTTTGATGACGCCTATCGCCAGCGTGCGCGGCTGGCGTTACTGACCGCCAGTGGCGCGGCGCCGAAGTGGCAGGTGCAGGGCTTGAAGGCGTCCAGCGGTTTGCGTGTCTGGCTCGATGCTTTGGGCGCGGGGGGCGGAACGCCGTTGCTCTCGGCACTGGCGCAGGCGCAGCAATGGCTGATGGTGCGGCGCAAGCGTTTTCCGGCCGAGCAGCAACGCTTGCTGGTGGTCACGGACGGGCGTTTGAAAGCCTGGTCAGGCTTGCCGACGCTGGATTGTCCGGGTCTGTTGATCGATATCGAACGCGGGCCGATTCGCTTGGGCCGAGCGCGGGATCTGGCGGGGGCGTTAGCAGCGGATTATCGGCACATCGACGACCTTTGATTCAGGTGTCGTCTGACCGGGACTCAGCGCGGGCAAGCCCGCTGCCACAGGTTTTTCTGTTGACCCCAGGCATTGTGCCCGCCTCGGGAACTGTGGGAGCCGGGCTTGCCCGCGATGGCCTCCACTCGGATTCGGATCTGTTGACCACAATTCGCAGCACTGCTCTATGCTGCACCCCAGCCGCAATCACAAGGAGTGAGCGATGCGCATTCTGGTCAAGAACCCTCAGGACGACTTCCGCGTCAAAGCCTACGCCGGTACCAACGGCGTGCTGCTGGCGATGGATCTGGCCGAACCCCGGCGCAAAGGCCTGCTCGGATTCGCCATCGAAAAACAGCAAGGCGACAAGCCTTGGCTGTTTCTCTTCAACAGCCTGACCTTCCCCGGTAAACCCCACACGTTCCCGCAGTTTCACGCCACCCCCAGCGATAAGGCTCCGCTACAGAAATTCCGCTGGGCCGATTACGCGGTGAATCCGGGGATGACCATTCACTATCGCGTCCACCTCGCTTATGGCACGCCGGATGCTCCCCAACTGGGTGAGTTTCTGGAACTGACCGTCATCAGCGACGACGGTCATCCAGCCGATCAAAGCGTGATTTTCAATCGTGCCGTGGCCGCCAGTCAGGCGTTCCAGCGCAAGTTTCCCGACCTCGATGCGCAGATCAGCGCCAACAAAAACATGCCCATCGAAGCCTGGCCTGATGCGGCGCGACAATGGCTGGAGAACGGCTTGCTCGCACGTTTGCTGGGGTTTATCGAGCGCGCGGTCGATGGGCAGTGGGCACTGGACATCGCCATTTACGAATATCAATTGCAAGCCATCGTCGACGCCGTGAATGCAGCCTTCGAACGTGGTGTACGGATTCGCGTTCTGTATCACGCCCGCCCCGATGACGAAGACACCACAATCAACGAAGCGAGCCTGGCCAAACTGCCCGCGTCGAGCAAGCGCGGGCGCGTCACGCACAACATCTTCCACAATAAATTTATTGTCCTCAGCCGGCTCGATGCGGCGGGCCAGCGCCAGCCCCAAGTGGTGTTGTGCGGAAGCACCAACTTCACTGCCAATGGCGTCTATCGGCAGGCCAACGTGGTTCATGTCCTCGATGAGGCGACCGTCGCCAGTCGTTACCTGCAAACCTTCGAAGAAGTCTGGGCGACACCGGAGGACGTCGGCGCGACCCGTACGTGGATCACCGAACACAACCCGATGGACGCCACGCAGCCGCTGTTCGCCGGATTCTCGCCACGTACCGGGGGCGCTGATTTGCGCGAATTTGTCGAGATTATCGGAGCGGCGAAAAAGGACGTTTTGTTTGTCACGGCGTTTACGTTGCCCGATGCGGTCCTCAACGCCTTGCTCGGCCAGCCACATGACGACATTCTGCGTTATGGCCTGCAAAACACGGTCAGCCGCATCACCGGGTTCCATGCTGATCGAACGGCTGAATTCGCTGCAACCGCGTTGCTGAATACCGGTCTGGAAGGCTGGCTGCGTGAAAACATGAAAGGTCAGAAAGGTAATTTGCTGGTGCACACCAAAGCGGTGGTCACCGACTTCACCACGGACGCCCCGACCATCATCAGCGGCAGTCACAACCTCAGTGCTTCGGCCAGCAATGGCAACGACGAGAACTACCTGATCATTCGCGGTGATACCGATCTGGCCGATCGTTATGGCCTGGAGCTGTTGCGGTTTTATGAGCATTACCGCTTTCGATATTTCGCGAAAAAACTGGCGTTGAAGCAGGTCAGTCCGTTGGCGGTGGATGACAGCTGGACCAATGATTATTACGTTGAAGGGGATTTGCGGGCGCTGTCCCGCCAGCGCTTCGCCGGCCGCTGATGGCGCTGTTTTTACAGGCCTCTTCGCGAGCAGGCGTCGTCACAAACAACTCAGTTCCCTGGCGTACAGATTTTGAAATGATTTCGCACTGTAGGAAAAGTCACTCCTGCCTGTACGCTTCAAGGCCTTTTTTCATTCAGGATCTACATGAACACCCTCTTGGAGCCTCCCAGTCGTACCTTCCCTTCGCGCCACGGCGCGGTCTTGACGCACTCGCAGCATCCAGTTTTCCGACACCTGACTATCGTTGATAACGCGGCTCCACAGCCTTCGCGTTGCGCTTTGCCGTGTCCGGCAGCCTGAACTCACTGAAGAGAGATAGAGACATTTTATGGAATGGTTAGCGGATCCCACGGCCTGGTTAGGCTTGTTGACCTTGATCGTGCTGGAACTGGTGCTGGGTATCGACAACCTGGTGTTCATTGCAATCCTTGCCGACAAACTGCCACCGCATCAGCGCGACCGAGCCCGAATCATCGGCCTGTCGCTGGCGCTGATCATGCGCTTGGGCCTGTTGGCGAGTATTTCCTGGCTGGTCACCCTTACGCAGCCGTTGTTCGAGGTGTTCGACAAGAGCTTCTCCGGGCGTGACTTGATCATGCTGTTCGGTGGCGTGTTCCTGCTGTTCAAAGCCACCATGGAATTGCACGAACGGCTGGAAGGCCATGTCGGCGAGCGCTCGACCAACACCGCTTATGCGCTGTTCTGGCCGATCGTCGCGCAGATCGTGGTGCTCGACGCGGTGTTCTCGCTGGACGCGGTGATTACCGCCGTGGGCATGGTCGATGAACTGGCGGTGATGATGATCGCCGTGATCATCTCCATTGGCCTGATGATTGTCGCGAGCAAGCCGCTGACCCGTTTCGTCAACGCACACCCGACAGTGATCATGCTGTGTCTGGGCTTCTTGATGATGATCGGTTTCGCCCTGACCGCCGAAGGTCTGGGTTTCCACATCCCGAAAGGCTATCTGTACGCGGCCATCGGTTTCTCGATCCTGATCGAAGTGTTCAACCAGATCGCCCGAGCCCGACGCAAACGTTCGATGCAGGGCTTGCGGCCGATACGTGAACGTACGGCCCATGCGGTGATGCGTTTGCTGGGCGGTCGCAAGCTGGCGGTGGAGGAGGTCGGCGAAGAGATTTCCGATCTGCTGGACGATGGTGACGCGCCGAGCGCCGAACTGTTCGACCGCCGTGAGCGCGTGATGATCAGCGGCGTGCTGCAACTGGCCGAGCGGCCGATCCGCAGCCTGATGACCGTGCGCGCCGACGTCGACACCATCGATCTGGCCGACGATGCCGAGGCGATTCGCACGAAGTTGATGCACTCGTCCTACTCGCGTCTGCCGCTGATCCGCGACGGTGTGGTGGATGAACCATTGGGCTTCGTGCACAAGAAAGAGTTGCTCAAGGAATACCTGGCTGGCGCCGAGCCCAACCTGGAGCATCTGGCACGCAAGACCATCAACCTGCTCGACAGCTTTTCGATCCTCAACGCACTGGAGCAGATGCGCGCGGCGTCGACCCACATTGCTTTCGTGGTCAACGAATTCGGTGACTTCGTCGGCGTGCTGACCATGACCGACATTCTGGAGTCGATTGCCGGTGAGCTGCCTGATGCCAGCGAAGTAGAAGGCCCGGATGTGCTCGAGGCGCAGGGCGGGTTTCTCGTCAGTGGTGCGTTGAATCTGTCGCGAGTGCGTCAACGCACCGGATTTGGTGCCGAGGCGACCGAGGACTATCAGACGGTCGCGGGGTTGGTGATGAGCCTCCTGGATCGATTGCCGATTAAAGGTGACCGTCTGGAGCATGCGGGCTGGTACATGACTGTGGTGGCGGTTGAAGAGCGTCGTGTGACGCAGGTGTTGTTGGTGCGAGAGGCCGCGTAATGCCGAAGCTTTTTACCGACTTTTATGGACTTTTATGAGCTCTTCGCGAGCAGGCTCGCTGCCACAGGGAAATGCATTCCAATGCGGGAGCGAGCCTGAACGCGAATGCGCTTGTTTGGAGACGCTGGCAACACAGTCCATGTGCTCGACCACCAAAAAGAGATCGCCACCACGCGACAATTCAGGCCGGTACGTTTTTCGGCTTTTTCTTGTTTAGACTCAGAAGCACCAGACTGCCAAATTGCGAGGCGGCTACTCCGGTTGCTCCGTCTGCCTGAAGCGTGACCGTGGCTCTGGTCGTTCCTGGTGGCGCGATGATCCAGTCAGTCAACACTTGCCAGTTCGAAGCGTCTTTTAGCGTCAGCTCAAGCTCGTCGCCAGCAGGATGTAGGGTCAATAAAACGCGAGTCGTGAAGCCGGGCGCAGTCTTCATTCTGGCGGACAGCGCATACTCTTCGACTTCAGAATGAAAAGCGACCTCCTGGCTGATGGAGCCGGGGGAAGCGATCGTACACTCACCGTCGCTGATACGCACATGCTCTGGATGGGTAACTGACCAATTATCTTCGCCTTCGGTGAACTCGCCATTCTTGATTAAATTCGTCATATCCAATCCCTTGTTGATGTCTGGTTGTTACAGCTGCTTCAAGTCTGTTCATTCAGGCGGCACGTTCATTACAGAACCCGCAGGCGCGCACGTGGAACAGTGCGCAGAGTGCGAAGTATCTGGCGTAACCAAAGCAGGTCATGCAGTCGTTTAAGGGGCGCAGCGGGGGCTTTGGTCCTGCCGATATGCTCGGCGAAATCCCGTGCGAGGGTTTCTTCAGTGCCGATGCCTTTGAGGTTTTTAACCAGCTTGCCGTCCTTGTAGAACAGCACCGTTGGCGTGCCCGTCACCTGCGGATGGCGCGGCGATTCGCTGGTGTTGAGCATGTAGATATTGGCGCGATGCCGATAAGGCTCGGCGATCTGCCGGAACACTGGCCCGGCCCATTCGCACGCGGGGCAGTGTTCGTTGGCGAAGTAGAGGATCACCGGGCGCCAGGTTTTCAGGGCTTTGCGGTAGGTCGGCGGCAGCATTGAGTGAAGGCCTGTCGAATTCATTGGAAACTCCTTTTCTCGCTACGTCGGCAATGCATACCCAGGATGAAGAAACGAGTCACCGTTGGCCGATGACCCCTTTTGTCAGACTTCAGTGTCAGAGCAGTTTCGAGAGCGTCACATCGCCGAAATAAGAGCCTGGGACACCAAACTCGCCATCATTGGCTTCCAGTGTGACCCTGAAAGCGATTGTCGAGATCTGTACCTCGAATTTCGCCGACAGCACGTCCCACTCCGCACCGCCATGAAGGTCAAGGTGAACTGGCTCGCCTGTGGGAAGCGGCTGCACAGTGATACGAGCAGCATGGCCAGAAAGTGTTTTCACTCTGGCGAAAAGCATGAATTGTCCGCCGCCGCCAGCGCCAGTGGGAACGTCCTGACTGATTGAACCTGGTTGAGCAATAATGCAATGACCGGTTACATATTTCACATGATCTGGATTGGTCGCCGTCCAATGCGCACCTTGCTGAGAAAAATCGCCGTTCTTAATGAGATTAGCCATTACGAATATCCTTATCGGGAGTGGATTCAAGCCATGTTTGGCCTGCGAAGTAGGCTCGTAAAACCGGCACTCGACAACTGTCAACTCTGACAGGTGCAGCCGTAAATCCGATGAACGGCTGTCGCTGCTCAGACGCCCTCTGATTCCCGGTTTGAACTTGGCTGTGGTCTCAATCGGGCATCAAGGCGCACACAAATGTGACGTTACTTCCCATCGGGTTGCCTTCGGTAGCGTGAACCCGGGAAATGTGTCGGCTGCTTTTTCATTCCCGGATTTTTCTAACCGTTTGAACTGATTGGTTTTTCGATTCGCCGAGGATTTTGAATCAATCCTGTGGCACACTTTCTGCTGTCTATTCCGTAGTAACAAACCGTGTTCCGTTATAGCGGAATAAACACCATCCTGGAGTGCTCGCCATGCATCGCCGTCCTTCGTTGTTCAAAGCGTGTGTTTTTGTTCTTGCGGCTTCGTCCGCTGCCATGGGTATGGCCCAGGCAGCCGACAGCAAGCTCGATGCGGTTCTGGCCCGTGGGAAATTGATTGTGGGCACCGGCAGCACCAATGCGCCGTGGCACTTTCAGGGCGCGGACGGCAAGTTGCAGGGGTTTGATATCGACATCGCCAGGATGGTGGCCAAAGGTCTGTTCAACGACCCGAGCAAAGTCGAGTTTGTCGTGCAGTCGTCCGATGCGCGGATTCCCAATCTGCTGACAGACAAAGTCGACATGAGCTGCCAGTTCATCACTGTTACTGCCAGCCGTGCCCAGCAAGTCGCGTTTACCTTGCCGTACTACCGCGAAGGCGTTGGCCTACTGCTGCCGAACAACAGCAAGTACAAGGAAATCGAAGATTTGCAGGCCGGCGGCGACAGCGTCACCGTAGCGGTGCTGCAAAACATCTATGCCGAAGAACTGGTGCATCAGGCACTGCCCAAGGCCAAGGTCGATCAGTACGACAGCGTCGACCTGATGTATCAGGCGGTTAACTCCGGCCGTGCCGATGCCGCCGCCACCGACCAGTCTTCGGTCAAATACCTGATGGTGCAGAACCCTGGCCGCTACCGCAGCCCGACTTACGCCTGGAGCCCGCAGACCTACGCTTGCGCGGTCAAACGCGGCGATCAGGATTGGCTGAACTTCGTCAACACCGCGCTGCATGAAGCCATGACCGGCGTTGAATTCCCGACCTATGCGGCATCGTTCAAACAGTGGTTCGGCGTTGATCTGCCGTCGCCCGCAATCGGTTTCCCTGTCGAATTCAAATGATCCCGTGAGAGTGGGGCGAGCCCATCGCCCCGCTCAAGGTACTGCTGACCATGAACTATCAGTTGAACTTTGCCGCCGTGTGGCGCGATTTCGACACCTTGCTGGCGGGGCTCGGTCTGGGTCTTGAACTGGCGCTGGTGTCGATCGCCATCGGCTGCGTGATCGGCCTGCTGATGGCGTTTGCCTTGCTGTCAAAGCATCGCGCCCTGCGGGTGCTGGCCTCGGTGTACGTCACGGTGATCCGTAACACGCCGATTCTGGTGTTGATTCTGTTGATCTACTTTGCGTTGCCGAGCCTGGGGATCCGGCTGGACAAGATTCCGTCGTTCATCATCACCCTGTCGCTGTATGCCGGGGCGTACCTGACGGAGGTGTTTCGTGGCGGTTTGCTCAGCATTCCCAAGGGCCAGCGCGAAGCCGGGTTGGCGATTGGTCTGGGCGAGTGGCAGGTCAAGGCCTACGTCACCGTGCCGGTGATGCTGCGCAATGTGTTGCCGGCGTTGTCGAACAACTTCATTTCGCTGTTCAAGGACACCTCGCTGGCGGCCGCGATTGCGGTGCCGGAGCTGACCTATTACGCGCGCAAGATCAATGTCGAGAGCTACCGGGTGATCGAAACCTGGCTGGTGACCACGGCGCTCTATGTCGCGGCCTGTTACCTCATTGCCATGCTGCTGCGTTACCTCGAGCAGCGACTGGCGATCCGCCGATAGGAGGCTGCGATGTACCAATCACCTAGTTGGTTGCATGAGTTGTGGGTGGCGCGGGAAACGCTGCTGCAAGGTTTTTTGACCAGTGTGCAGGTGTCGGCGCTGGCAATTCTGTTCGGCACGCTGCTCGGTGTCGTCACCGGCCTGGTGCTGACCTACGGCAGGTTCTGGATGCGCGCGCCGTTTCGCTTTTACGTTGACCTGATTCGCGGCACCCCGGTGTTTGTACTGGTGCTCGCGTGCTTCTATATGGCGCCGGCGCTGGGTTGGCAGATCAGCGCGTTTCAGGCCGGCGCCCTGGGCCTGACGTTGTTCTGTGGCTCGCACGTTGCCGAGATCGTTCGCGGTGCACTGCAAGCCTTGCCTCGTGGGCAAATGGAGGCCAGCAAGGCCATCGGCCTGACGTTTTATCAATCCCTTGGCTACGTGCTGTTGCCTCAGGCACTGCGGCAGATCCTGCCAACGTGGGTCAACTCGTCCACCGAGATCGTCAAGGCCTCGACCTTGCTTTCGGTGATCGGCGTCGCCGAATTGCTCCTCAGCACCCAACAGATCATCGCCCGAACCTTCATGACCTTGGAGTTCTATCTGTTCGCCGGTTTTCTGTTCTTCGTCATCAACTACGGCATCGAGTTACTCGGCCGGCACATTGAAAAGCGGGTGGCCTTGCCATGACTGAAGCTCAAGTTTCCAACGTTCCAAACGGCCAGCCACTGCTGGACATTCGTGGCCTGCACAAACAGTACGGCGCGGTCGAAGTACTCAAAGGCGTCGACCTCAGCATGCAACGCGGCAACGTGGTGACGCTGATCGGTTCCAGTGGCTCCGGCAAGACCACGCTGTTGCGCTGCGTGAACATGCTTGAAGAGTTCCAGGGCGGGCAGATCCTGCTCGACGGCGAGTCCATCGGCTACGACGAGGTCAACGGCAAACGCGTACGCCATGGCGAAAAAGTCATCGCCCGCCATCGTGCGATGACCGGCATGGCGTTTCAGCAATTCAACCTGTTCCCGCATTTGACGGCGTTGCAGAACGTCACGTTGGGCCTGCTCAAGGTGAAGAAAATGCACAAGGACGAAGCCGTGGTACTGGCCGAGAAATGGCTGGAGCGGGTTGGTCTGCTGGAACGCCGTAATCATTTTCCCGGTCAGTTGTCCGGTGGTCAGCAACAGCGCGTGGCGATTGCCCGGGCGATTGCGATGAACCCGAGCCTGATGCTGTTCGACGAAGTGACCTCAGCCCTCGACCCGGAACTGGTCGGCGAAGTGCTCAACGTGATCAAGGGCCTCGCCGAAGACGGCATGACCATGCTGCTGGTGACCCACGAAATGCGTTTCGCCTTCGAGGTTTCGGACAAGATCGTTTTCATGAATCAGGGGCGCATCGAAGAGCAGGGGCCTCCCAAGGAACTGTTCGAGCGCCCGCAATCGCCGCGTCTGGCTGAGTTTCTGAAAAGCACGCGGTTTTAAATTTTCGTTTTGTAATCAGGAGAAATACCCATGAGCATTACGCGTTACGGCACCGGCAGCACCGCCGCTGGTGGTCAGCCACGTCCTTTCGCCCGCGCTGTTGAAGCGGATGGCTGGCTGCATGTGTCCGGGCAGGTGCCGGCGGTGGATGGCGAGATCATTATTGGCGGCATCGTCGAGCAGACCCACCAGACCATGAAGAACCTCATCGCGATTCTCGAAGAGGCCGGTTATGGCCTGGAAGACGTGGTGCGTGCCGGAGTGTGGCTGGATGATCCGCGGGATTTCAGCAGCTTCAACAAGGTGTTTGGCGAATACTTCAAACCGGAACATGCCCCGGCGCGGGCCTGTGTGCAGGCGAGCATGATGGTCGACTGCAAGGTCGAGATTGATTGCATTGCGTACAAGAAGAAGGCTTGAGTCAAAGGCTCTCCCTCACCCTAACCCTCTCCCGGAGGGAGAGGGGACTGATCTCTATCGATGCAGACTCCAGCGTTTGTCAGCTAGTCATGCATCGATACGGTCAGGCTCCCTCTCCCCCTGGGAGAGGGCGGGGGGTGAGGGTGACGATCCAACTGACACAACTTCAAGAGCCCGTTACCATCCCGGCAACTTTTATGGGAACCACTGACATGACCGAAGACACCATCAAGCGCCGGGCCCGTGGTCTGGACCGGGCGTTCGATATCCTCGATTTCCTCAAGGAAATCGGCCAGCCGCTGCGTCCCAACGACATCGCCAACGGTATCGGCAGCCCGAAATCCACGGTCTACGAACTGGTCGCTTCCTTGCTGGAACGGCGGATTCTGGAACCGGTGGGCAAGGACGGTCACGTCTATCTCGGCCGTCAGTTGTATTTCCTCGGGCAGGCGCATTTGCGTCATTTCGACCTCAGTCGCGAGGCCGATCACGCTTTGCAGGAGATCGTCAGCCAGACCCGCGAGACCGCGCAGATGTGCCTGCTCAACGGGCGCAAATACACGGTGGCGTTGATGAAGGAGGGCGAACGGCATTTCCGCATTTCTTCCGACATCGGCGAAAACGCGCCGATCCCGTGGACCGCCTCCGGGCGCCTGTTGCTGGCGCATTTGAGCGACCAGCAGATCATCGACCTGATCGACGAAGACGACTACATCCTGCCCGACGGCGAACGTTTGCCGCTGGAACGCTTTCTGGCGGAAATCCGTCAGGCCGGCATCGACGGATTCTTTTCTTTCGACAGCGTCGCCGACACCTTCACTCATTGCTTCGCCGCCCCGGTCAAAGACCTTTACGGCGTGGCCATCTGCACCCTGTGCATCGTCGCTCCACGGGCCGATGCGAAGAACAATTACAACGACTATCGCCGGGTACTGATCGAGAGCGCCAACAGCCTCGCCCGGCGGATCAACGAATAATCGCGACTGCCTGCGGCCGCGAATGAACGCGAGGAGTTTGACCATGACGACTGCCATCAATACTGCTGTGGAAAAGGGCGACGCCGCCATCGGCGCGCACCTGGTGCGTGACGTCAGCCTGCCGGCGCTGGTGCTGCACCGCGAAGCACTGGAGCACAACATTCGCTGGATGCAGAAGTTCGTCAGCGACAGCGGCGCCGAACTCGCGCCTCACGGCAAGACCAGCATGACCCCGGCACTGTTCAAGCGTCAGCTCGACGCCGGCGCGTGGGGCATCACCCTCGCCAGCGCCACCCAGACCCGCGCTGCTTACGCCCACGGTGTACGGCGGGTGCTGATGGCCAACCAACTGGTTGGCACACCGAATATGGCGCTGATTGCCGATCTGCTCGCCGACCCGACGTTTGATTTCTATTGCATGGTCGATCACCCGGACAACGTCGCCGATCTTGGCGCTTACTTCGCCTCGCGCGGCGTGAAGCTCAACGTGATGATCGAGTACGGCGTAGTCGGCGGCCGTTGCGGTTGCCGCAGCGAGCAGGAAGTCATCGAGTTGGCCAAGGCGATCAACGCGCAACCGGCGCTGGCCCTGACCGGTATCGAAGGTTATGAAGGCGTGATTCATGGTGATCACGCGGTCAGCGGCATCCGCGAATTCGCCGCGTCACTGGTGCGTCTGGCCGTGCAGTTGCAGGACAGCGGCGCGTTTGCCATCGCCAAACCGATCATCACGGCTTCCGGTTCGGCGTGGTACGACCTGATTGCCGAATCGTTCGAAGCGCAGAATGCCGGTGGCCGCTTCCTCAGCGTGTTGCGTCCGGGCAGTTACGTGGCGCACGACCATGGTATCTACAAAGAAGCGCAATGCTGCGTGCTCGACCGTCGCAGCGATCTGCACGAAGGCCTGCGTCCGGCGCTGGAAGTCTGGGCGCACGTGCAATCGCTTCCCGAGCCTGGGTTTGCGGTGATTGCCCTGGGCAAGCGTGATGTCGCCTTCGATGCCGGTCTGCCGGTGCCGTTGTTGCGTTACAAAGCCGCAGTGGTGCCAGCGGTGGGCGAGGATGTCGGTGCGTGCAAGGTCACGGCGGTGATGGATCAGCATGCATTCATGACCGTAGCGCCGGGGGTTGAACTGCGCGTGGGCGACATCATTTCCTTCGGCACTTCGCACCCGTGCCTGACCTTCGACAAGTGGCGTGTGGGATTGCTGGTGGACGAGCAGTTGTCGGTGATCGAAAGCATGGAAACCTGTTTCTAAGTCTCGAAACCGTGTAACGGCCATCGCTGGCAAGCCAGCTCCCACAGTTTTTTGGTGTACACAACATTTGTGAACGACCGAAAACCCTGTGGGAGCTGGCTTGCCAGCGACGAGGCCAGACCAGACACCATCGATCAACCAGAGACACCACAAGATGACCAGCCTGAGCCCATTGGGCCCCAACACCCCGCGCATCGCCCTGATCGGCGAATGCATGATCGAACTCCAGCAGCGTGCCGACGGCAGCCTGCAGCAAAGCTTCGGCGGCGATACCCTCAACACCGCCGTCTACCTGTCCCGCGCCTTGGGCGACAAGGCTCAGGTCGACTACGTCACGGCGCTGGGCGATGACAGTTTCAGCGACGCCATGTGCGCCAGTTGGGCCGACGAAGGCATCGGCCTGCAAAGGGTGCAACGCCTGCCCGGGCGGCTGCCCGGCCTGTATTGCATCCAGACCGATGCCAATGGCGAACGGCGTTTTCTCTACTGGCGCAACGAAGCTGCCGTGCGCGATTGCTTCACCACGCCGGCCGCCGAACCGATTCTGGCCGCGCTGGCGGATTACGATGTGCTGTATTTCAGCGGCATCACCCTGGCCGTTCTTGGTGCCCAGGGCCGGGACCGTTTGATCCAGACCCTGATCGAAGCCCGCCAACGCGATGCGCGGATCGTCTTCGACAACAACTACCGGCCCCGTTTGTGGGCGTCACCGGAAGAGGCACGGGCGGCTTACCGCAGCGTTCTTCCGCACACAGACCTGGCGTTATTGACGGTGGATGACGAGCAGGCACTGTTCGGTTTTGCCGATTGCGCTGCGGTATTCGAGGCTTACGCGCAGATCGGCACGCCGGAAGTGGTGCTCAAGCGCGGCGCCGAAGCATGCCTGATCCGCTGTGATGGCGAAGCGTTTGAAGTGCCGGCGCAGAAGGTTGAAAAGGTGGTGGACACCACGGCGGCGGGGGACTCGTTCAGTGCGGCGTATCTGGCCAGCCGTCTGATGGGTGGCAGTCCGGCCGAGGCGGCAGAGGCAGGGCATCAGTTGGCCAGTCGGGTGATTCAAGTGCCGGGGGCATTGATTCCGAAATAGGCGGTGAATGGCCGCTTGCTGCGCAATCGGTTCGCGAGCAGGCTCGCTCCCACATTGGAATACGTTCTCCTGTGGGAGCGGGCTTGCCCGCGATGGGGCCCTAAAGACAACCCTAATCCCGGTAAAACACCTGCACCAGGTGATAACCAAACTTGCTCTTGATCGGCCCATGCACCGTGCGCAAGGGCTTCTTGAAGATCACCGCATCAATCGCACCGACCATCTGCCCCGGCCGCACTTCACCCAGATCACCGCCGCGCTTGCCGGACGGGCAGGTCGAGTATTTCTTCGCCAGCACATCAAACGCTTCGCCCTTGGCAATGCGTTGTTTGAGCTGTTCGGCCTCTTCGGCGGTTTTCACCAGAATGTGGCGGGCTTGGGCTTTCATCTTGCGGTACCTGATAACGGGGTGACGGCGGGGCGCGGATTATGCCTCAACTCAAGGCGTTTGGCTGATCATCGTGCGGATCTTGCTGGCCAGCAGTTCAATCGAAAACGGTTTGGCCACCATGTCCATGCCGTCCTCCAGGAAGCCCTGACGTTCGGCGGCTTTCTGCGCATACCCGGTCATGAACAGCACTTTGAGGGTCGGGCGACGCTGGCGGGCGATCTCTGCCAGTTGCCGACCATTCATGCCCGGCAGGCCAACGTCGGTGACCAGCAGATCCACGCGCAAATCCGACTCCAGCAGCGGCAGGGCGGTCTTGGCGTCTTCCGCTTCATGAGCCTGGTAACCCAGGCTCTTCAACAGATCGGTGACCAGCATGCGCACCGCCGGGTCATCTTCGACCACCACCACGGTTTCACCCGTTGCAGTGGGCGACGTCTGCTCGATCGGCTCGACAGACGGGCATTCAGGCTCGATGCCATGCAAACGCGGCAAGTACAGGCGCACGCAAGTGCCCTGGCCCGGCAAACTGTCGAGGCTGACATGGCCGCCGGATTGCTGGGCAAAACCATAAATCATCGACAACCCGAGGCCGGTGCCCTGGCCGATGGGTTTGGTGGTGAAAAACGGATCGAAGGCCTTGGAGCGCACCGAAGGCGTCATGCCGGTGCCGTTGTCGCTGACCGCCAACATCAAGTAGTCGCCAGCCTTGACCGGTTCCAGCGTCGTAAGGTCACTGCCATCGAGATAGACGTTGGCCGTCTCGATCAGCAGCTCACCGCCCTCGGGCATGGCGTCGCGGGCGTTGATCACCAGATTGAGCAGGGCATTTTCCAGTTGGCTGACATCGGTGCTGACCGGCCACACGTCTTCCGCCAGACGCAAGGTGAGTTCGATAGGATCGCCCTTGGTGCGACGGATCAGATCCTCCAGCGAATGGATCAGCTCGTTGACGTTCAGGGTCTTGCGATCCAGCGACTGGCGCCGCGAAAACGCCAGTAAACGGTGAGTGAGGGCGGCTGCACGGTTGGCCGAGGACACCGCTGCTTCGGTGAAACGGCCGATCTCGTCGGCCCGACCATTGGCGATATAGCGTTGCATCAGGTCGAGGCTGCCGATGATCCCGGTGAGCATGTTGTTGAAGTCATGGGCGATGCCGCCAGTGAGCTGGCCGACCGCTTCCATCTTCTGCGCATGGCGCAACGCATCTTCGGCGCGCTCACGCTCGAACATCTCGTTCTGCAAACGTTGATTGGCCTGCGCCAGTTGATCCGTGCGGGCACTGACTCGCTCCTCAAGGGTCTCGTTGAGATTGCGCAGTGCTTCTTCGGTCTTTTTACGTTCGGTTTCGTCGATCACGAAAATGTAGAAACCGTTGACCGCGCCATCGGGGCCGTGACGCGGCAAGTAATTCATCAGCGCATGCCGGGCGCTGCCGTCACGGTGATGGGTATAGAGGCTGAACGAGCAGGGGCGGCCAGCCAGCGCTTCGGCGATATACGCTGCGCGCAGAAAATAGGCCTCTTCGCCGATCACTTCGCGAATCGTGCGGCCGTACAACTCCTGCGGAGTCAGCCCGTACCAGTCGAGATACGCCGCGTTGTTCAGGCGAAAACGTTCTTCGTGGTCGACGTAACTGATCAGGATCGGCATGGCGTTGATGATCAACTGCAGCTCGGTCTGGCTTTGGCGCAACGCCTGTTCGGTATGTTTGCGTTCGGTCAGGTCCAGCGCGGCACCGAGGAAGCGCATCGGGCGGCCATGGTGATCCTTGTAGCAGCGCCCGCGGGCAAACACCCAACGCTGTTCGCCACCAGGCAGCAACAAGCGGTATTCCTCCGCATATTCAGTGCCGTGAGTGATGCAATGCTTGATGCTGCGGGCGACCAACGCGCGGTCTTCGGGATGCACGCCGTGCAGGTAATCGCTGATGGGCAACTGCGCGGCGCGCGCCGGATCGATGCCGTGCAACTGGGCGAAATGGGCGTCGGCAATGAAGCGATCTTCGCCGATGTCCCAGTCCCAGGTGCCGACTGCATCAGTTGCGGCAAGCGCCAGTTGCAGGCGCTCTTCGGTTTCGCGCTGGGCCTTGAGGCTGTCATCGGAGCGCTGTTGCAGTTCCAGCGCGATGCGCCGGCGCTCGTTGGTTTCGATGGCGGTCACCAGAATCCCGGCCACTTGCGCGCTCTCATCGCGGATCGGACTGTAAGTCAGATCAAGCCAGAAATCCGATTCCTTGCCCTCACGCTGCAAGGTGAAACGCCGCTCACTGTAGGTGCGCACCTGGCCTTGTAGGACGGCGCTGTAAATCGGGTCAGTAAAGTCTCGAAGTTCTGGCCATATCTGGTGCGCAGGTTGTCCGAAAGCGTGCGGATGCTTGCTCCCGGCGAGCAGGGCAAAGCCGTTGTTGTAGATCTGCGTCAGCTCCGCACCCCACAGCAGCAACATCGGCATCGGCGAGTGAATCACGATGTCCACCGCGGTTCGCAAGCTCTGCGGCCAGGTGCCAGACGCGCCCAACGGAGTACGACTCCAATCCGTTCGGGCGATCAATACTTGGGCATCGTCAGTGGTCGGTACAGCGTTCATTACATCAGTCCTGAGCATCAGTCGGTGAGACGGCGTCTACTATCCTAGTTCGGTAGACGCGGTTTGGCCCTTTGCGTCACGGCGCGGGCCCTCTCTGTTCATTGCAAGCTTCACGGGTGCTTTTTGTCATGGAAATCGACGCACTGCTTAAACAACTGGCAAGCCGGCACGGTTCGGACCTGTTTCTGTCCACGGGCGCGCCACCCAGTGCAAGGTTCGACGGCGTGCTCACGCCGCTAAGCGAGCAACCCTTCAAACCCGGCGAGGTGGCGACTGTCGCCACCTCACTGATGGACGCCGAGCAGCGCCGGGAGTTCGACCGGGATCTGGAAATGAACCTGGCGATCTCGCGTACCGGGATTGGCCGCTTCCGGGTCAACATTTTCAAACAGCGCAATGATGTGTCGATCGTGATCCGTAACGTCAAACTCGACATCCCGCGTTTCGAAGATTTGAAGTTGCCGGCCATACTGCTTGAAAACGTGATGCTCAAACAGGGCCTGATCCTGTTTGTCGGCGCCACCGATTCCGGTAAGTCGACGTCATTGGCAGCGCTTATCGACCACCGCAATCGCCATAGTAGCGGGCACATCGTCACCATCGAAGACCCGATCGAGTACATCCACCGGCATCAACGCTCAATCATCAACCAGCGAGAAGTCGGCGTCGACACCCGCAGTTTTCACGCCGCATTGAAAAACACCCTGCGCCAGGCGCCGGACGTGGTGCTGATCGGCGAAATTCGTGACCGCGAAACCATGGAGCATGCGCTGGCGTTTGCCGAGACCGGGCATCTGGTGCTTTCAACCCTGCATGCAAATAACGCCAATCAGGCGCTGGACCGGATCACCAACATGTTCACCGAAGAGCGTCGCCCGCAGTTGTTGCATGCGCTGGGCAACAACCTGAGGGCCTTTGTCTCACAGCGGTTGGTGCGCACGCTGGACGGACAGCGCAGGGCTGCGGTCGAGGTCATGCTGGGTACACCGACAGTGACGGATCTGATTCGTCGAAACGAATTCACCGAGTTGAAGGGCATCATGGAGAAGTCTGCCGAGCTCGGCATGCAGACGTTTGATGCCGCACTGTTTGCGCTGGTGGTGGAGAAAGTGATCAGTGAGGAAGAGGCGCTCAAACATGCGGACTCGGTAAACAACCTGCGGTTGCGTTTGAAATTGCATGACGATGCCGGCCCCGGGTTGCCGCCATCCTCCTCGGGTGAGTGGGGATTGATGGACTAGAGGATCAACAGCTCAATTCGCTTCTGTCGCGAAATTGTTCTAATGCTTGCGGGTTGGCCAGTGCATCAGTGTTTTTCACCGGCTCCCCGTGCACCACGTTTCTCACGGCAAGTTCCACGACCTTGCCGCTGATGGTGCGCGGAATATCCGTGACCTGAACAATCTTCGCCGGTACATGACGGGGTGTGGTGTTCGCGCGGATCACCTGACGGATCTGCTCCTGCAGGGGTTCATCCAGTGCAACGCCATCCTGCAACCGCACAAACAGCACCACGCGCACGTCATCCTGCCACTGCTGCCCGATCGCCACGCTGTCGAGCACTTGCGGGACTTTTTCCACCTGCCGATAAATCTCCGCTGTACCAATGCGTACGCCGCCGGGATTGAGCACGGCGTCGGATCGACCGTGAATCATCATCGCGCCGTGGGGCAGTTGTTCGGCATAATCGCCTTGCGCCCAGACGCCGGGGAACAGGCTGAAATAGGATTTGCGCAGTTTTTCTCCGTAGGCATCGTTCCACAAGCCGATCGGTATCGCCGGGAAATGCCGGGTACAAACCAGTTCGCCTTTCTCGCCGATCAGCGGTTGGCCGGCGTCATTCCACACCTCAACCGCCATGCCCAGACTTTTGCCCATGATTTCGCCGCGACGTACCGCCGACAGCGGATTGCCGTTGACGAAGCAGGAAACGATATCGGTGCCGCCGGACATCGAGGCCAGGCAGACGTCGGGTTTGAAATCGCGGTAGACGAAGTCGTAGCTCTGTGGTGACAGCGCCGAACCCGTGCAAAGCAAGGTTTTCAGGTGGCTCAGATCGTGGCTTTCGCGAGGCTTGAGGCCGCTGCTCTCCAGCGTCGCGAGAAATTTCGGGCTGGTGCCGAAGACGCTGACACGTTCGTCCTGAAGCAGATCCGGCAAGCGCTGTTCGTCCGGATGAAACGGCGAGCCGTCGTACAACACCACAGCACTGCCGACCGCAAGCGCCGAGACCAGCCAGTTCCACATCATCCAGCCGCAAGTGGTGTAGTAGAACAGGCGATCGCCGGGGCCGAGGTCGACATGCAGCCCGTGTTCCTTGACGTGTTGCAGCAGTACACCGCCGGTGCTATGCACGATGCATTTCGGCACGCCGGTGGTGCCGCTGGAATACAGCACATACAGCGGATGCGCGAACGGCACCGGCACGAAACGCGGCTCACCGCCGGGGTGGTAAAACTCTTCCCACAGCGTGACATCCGCCTGCGTCCGGTAATCCTGCACGCGAGCCTGCGGGCGCGCGTAGGGCACGATGATCAACTGTTGCAGCGTCGGCAGTTGCGCCAGAATTTCATTGAGCTTGGTTGTCTGGTCTATTTCTTTTCCGGCATAGCGATAACCGGCACAGGTGATCAGCACTTTCGGCTCGATCTGGCCGAAACGGTCGATCACCCCGTGGGTGCCGAAATCCGGAGAAGAACATGACCAGATCGCTCCAAGGCTGGTGGTCGCCAGCATTGCCACCAGCGTCTGCCAGGTATTGGGCATGCATGCCGCCACCCGGTCGCCGAGGCCAACGCCCGCTGCTTGCAGACTGGCTTGGAATCCTGCGACCTGACTGGCCAGTTCGGCCCAGGTCAATTGCTCGCGCTGACCGTTCTCCGCCACGCTGATGACCGCAACGGCATCGTCGCGCCGCCGCAACAGGTGTTCGGCGAAGTTCAGGGTGGCGCCGGGAAACCATTCGGCACTGGGCATTTTCGTGCCCTCACGCAGGACCGCGTCGGGTTGGGTATGGAAGCTGATGCCGAAAAAATCGACGATGGCCTGCCAGAACGCTTCACGCTGATCGATGCTCCACTGGTGCAGGGCAGGGTAGTCGTCAAGGTCCAGCGAATGGCGCTGATTGACCAAGCGCCGGAACGTGTCCATGCGCGAATGGGCGATACGGTTGGCGTCGGGTTGCCAGAGGATGTCGGACATTGTTTGCCTCTTGTTATCTGATTCACGCACAGAGTCAGGATCACACAGGGTCAGTTGAAGATTTACTGCGCCAGCCATCCCCCATCAATATTCCACGCCGCCCCGCGCACCTGGCTACCAGCCTCGCTGCACAGGAACAACACCAGTTCACCCAGATGCTGCGGCGTGACGAACGCCAGTGACGGCTGCTTCTCGGCCAGCAAATCGTGTTGCGCCTGCTGCGGATCGACACCCGTGGCAGCACGGTCGTCGATCTGCTTCTGCACCAGCGGCGTCAGAACCCAGCCCGGGCAGATCGCGTTGCAGGTGACGTTGCTGGTCGCGGTTTCCAGACCGACCACTTTGGTCAGGCCGATCACCCCGTGTTTCGCCGCGACGTAAGCGGCCTTGCCGGTTGAGCCGACCTGACCGTGCACGGAGGCGATATTGATGATCCGGCCCCAACCCTTGGCGCGCATGCCCGGCAAACTCAGGCGCGTGCTGTGAAACACCGACGAGAGGTTGATGGCGATGATCGAGTCCCAGCGCTCGATCGGGAACTCTTCAACGGCGGCGACATGCTGGATGCCGGCGTTGTTGACCAGAATGTCGACGCCGCCAAATTCGCGCTCGGCGTAGTCGACCATGTCGGCGATCTGCGCCGGATCGCTGACGTCGGCCGGGTGATGGCCGACCTTGCCGCCGAACTGCGCGACCTCGGCAATCACCGGGGCAGCATCGCCGAAACCATTGAGAATCACGTTGGCCCCGGCCTTTGCCAGCACGAGGGCAATGCCCAGACCGATGCCGCTGGTGGAGCCGGTGACCAATGCAGTCTTGCCAGAAAGAGTCGTCATGAATGCCTCACACAATGCCAGTGGCGTAGAAAGTGCCGATCACTACAAAAACCGCTAGGGTCTTGATCAGCGTAATACAGAAAATGTCTTTATAAGCTTCGCGATGGGTCAGGCCAGTAACCGCCAGCAGCGTGATGACCGCGCCGTTGTGCGGCAGGGTGTCCATGCCGCCGCTGGCCATCGCGGCCACGCGGTGCAGCACTTCCAGGGGAATGTTCGCTGCGTGTGCCGCGCTGATGAACTGCTCGGACATCGCCGCCAGCGCAATGCTCATACCGCCCGAGGCAGAGCCGGTGATACCGGCCAGCAACGTCACGGTGATGGCCTCGTTGACCAGCGGATTGGGGATTTGCTTGAGCCAGTCGGCCAGCACCAGAAAGCCCGGCAGTGACGCAATCACCGCGCCGAAGCCGTATTCCGAAGCGGTGTTCATCGCCGCCAGCAGCGCACCGCTGACCGCACTTTTGCTGCCCTCGGCGAGTTTGCTGCGAATCGCCTGAAAGCCGAACGCCAGCACCATCAGAATCCCGACCAGCAATGCCGCCTGCACCGCCCAGATCGCCGTCAGTTTGGCGATTTCGGTGGTGACCGGCGTGGCCATGCCCGGCAGTGCGAGGCTGTGGGTCTTGCCGTACCACTGTGGAATCCACTGGGTGAACAACAGGTTCATGATGCCCACCGCCAGCAGGGGCGACAGCGCAATCCATGGGTTCGGCAGCTTCAGGTCTTCGGCGGTTTCCGGTTCGTTGCGCAGCTCGGTGCCATAGCCTTCACCGGCGCGCTGGGCCTTGTTGCGTTGGCGCTGGAGAAACAGCATGCCGGCGCAGAACACGAAGATCGTGCCGATCACCCCCAGCCACGGCGCCGCCCATGCGGTGGTGTTGAAGAAGGTGCTGGGGATGATGTTCTGGATTTGCGGCGTGCCGGGCAGGGCGTCCATGGTGAACGAAAACGCGCCGAGGGCGATGGTGGCCGGGATCAGGCGTTTGGGAATATTGCTCTGGCGAAACATCTCGGCAGCAAACGGGTAAACCGCGAAGACCACCACGAACAGCGACACGCCGCCGTAGGTGAGCAGGGCGCAGACCAGCACGATCACCAGCATCGCCTGCTTGGTGCCCAAGAGGCGAATCGCTGCCGCAACGATCGAACGCGAGAACCCCGAGAGCTCGATCAACTTGCCGAACACGGCGCCGAGCAGGAACACGGGAAAGTACAGCTTGATGAAACCGACCATTTTTTCCATGAACACCCCGGTGAAGGCAGGGGCGACGGCGGAGGGGTCGGTGAGCAGGACCGCGCCGAGGGCGGCGATCGGGGCGAAAAGGATGACGCTATAGCCACGGTAGGCCGCCAGCATCAGCAGCGCGAGGGCTGCCAGGGCAATGATCACACTCATGGTGTGTCTCTCCGGAATTGTTATTTTTGTGGTTGAAACGGGTGTAGGAGAGCGCTTAGCGAGTTTTGTGCCAGATAGGTAAGCTATTGAAATATATGGATTTAATGGGGTTTTTGGAGGGAGGGAAAATTAAATTGTCTCAGTCTAGAGATTTTTGCTGGATTTGCTGACGTCATCGCTGGCAAGCCAGCTGCCACAGGAACTGCGATTAACCTGTGGGAGCTGGCTTGCCAGCGATGTTTTTAATTTTGTCTTTATTTAGAGAGCTAAGTCTCATTAGTGGGATTAGGCGATTCCCAGTGCCACCATTTTTTTGTACAGGGTCGAGCGTCCAAGTCCCAGTCGAGCCGCTGTCTCCGGCACCTTGCCTGCGCATTGCGCGAGAGCAGATAGAATCAACTGCCGGTCAAATCGTTCCCGCGCCTGAGCGAAGGTTTCTTCGGTCAGCGCTTCAACCATCGGTGCCGAGGTTCGCTCCACCGGGGAAAACGTGCCAATGGCCGCGCGTATGTCATTTTCCGTCAGCATCAGGTCGTCACTGAGCAGCGCCGCCCGTTCCAGCACATTGCGCAACTCGCGAATATTGCCCGGCCAGGCATGCTGGCCAAGCAGGGCCAGCGCTTCGCGGTTCAGTTCATGCTGGCTGCGCAGCTCTTCAAGAATGGCTTCGCTGAGCGCTGGCAGGTCATCCAGCCTATCCCGTAACGGCGGCACGTTGATCGGCAGCACGTTGAGTCGGTAATACAAGTCGGCGCGGAACTCGCCGCGTTTGATCGCCGCTTGCAGATCCGTTGACGTGGCGGCGATCACCCGCACATCGCTCTGAATCACTTCGTTGGAGCCCACAGGCTCGAACTCCTTTTCCTGCAACACGCGCAGCAGTTTGCTTTGCAGCGGCAGCGGCATGTCGCCAATTTCGTCGAGGAACAACGTGCCGCCCTGAGCGATTTGCAGTTTGCCGGTGCGGCCCTTGCGATCGGCCCCGGTGAAAGCGCCTGGCGCTGTGCCAAAAAACTCGGCTTCCAGCAGGGCTTCGGGAATCGCCGCGCTGTTGATGCTGACAAAGGCTTTGTGCGCCCGAGGCGAGGCGCTGTGGATGGCCTGGGCCAGCAGCTCTTTGCCGGTGCCGGTTTCGCCGAGCAGCAACACCGGCGACTCGGCGCTGGCACTGCGCCGAGCACGGCGTTTGACTTCGAGGCTGGCGGCGCTGGTGCCAATGAAATGCGCAAAGTTGTACTTGGTCTGTCGCGCCCGCAGCAATGAACGAGTCGACGCCAGTTCTTCCTGCATGCTCAGATAACGCTTGAGCATCGGCGAGAGGGTGCGCAACTCATCGAACAAGGCAAAACCGATGGCGCCGATCACGCTGCCGGCGTCGTCGTGAATCGGCAGACGCATGACCACCAACGGCTCTTTTGGCGTGTCCTGCATGTCGAGCAAGATCGGCCGGCCGGTGCGCACCACTTCGCGCAAGAGACTGCCGGGGATCACACTTTCACACGGCTTGCCGATGGCGCCTGCGGCGGCTTCCAGACCAAACCGTCGCGCATAGCGCTCGTTCATCCAGACGATGTTGGCATCGCGATCGACAATCACCGTGCCTTCGCTCGATTGCTCGATGATCTCGAACAACGAGCGGATCGCCAGGGTGCGAACCCGTTGGTAGTCCTTGAGGCTTTCGGTGGTGTTCATGAAGGCTGATCCGCAGTTTTGGTTGACAGTGCCGACGCCATCGCTGGCAAGCCAGCTCCCACAGTTTTTCTGGTGAGCACAGTATCTGTGAACGACCGAAAATCCTGTGGGAGCTGGCTTGCCAGCGATGGCCGCGACTCGGTTTCAAATCGAGTACGGATTATGCCTACCCCGGATGCGCCGCCGCCAACAGCTCTTTGGTGTACGGATGCTGCGGCGAATCAAACACCTCGTGACTGGCCCCGCGCTCGACCACTTTACCGTCCTTGATCACGATCATGTCGTGGGCGAGGGCGCGGACCACCGCCAGGTCGTGGCTGATGAACAAGTAGGTCAGACCGTGTTTTTCCTGAAGCTGGCGGAGCAGGGCGACCACTTGTTTTTGTACCGTGCGGTCGAGTGCCGAAGTCGGTTCGTCCAGCAGGATCAGCGCCGGTTTCAATACCAGTGCCCGGGCGATGGCGATGCGTTGGCGCTGACCGCCGGAAAACTCGTGGGGGTAGCGATGGCGACTTTGCGGATCCAGGCCCACTTCCTTAAGTACGCGGATCACTTGCTCATCGCATTCATCGGCGGTCGATTCGCAATGCACTTCCAGGCCTTCGCTGATGATTTGCGCCACCGACATTCGCGGGCTGAGGCTGCCGAACGGATCCTGAAACACCACCTGCATCTGCCGCCGCCACGGGCGTAGCTGTTTCTGGTTGAGGCCATCGAGCGCTTCGCCCTGGAAGCGGATGCTGCCTTTGGAATCGAGCAGCCGCAGGATCGCCTGGCCCAGCGTCGACTTGCCTGAACCGGATTCACCGACAATGCCCAGGGTCTTGCCGCGCTGGATATTCAAGCTGATGCCATCCACTGCGCGCAGGTATTGTTTGCGTTGAAACAGCCCGCCGCCGACGACGAAATCAACCCGCAGATCATCGACTTCCAGCACGTTTTCACGCTCATCCCGGGGCAGGGCTTCACCCTCGGGCTCGGCGTTGAGCAGAACGCAGCTGTAAGGATGTTTCGGTTCGGTGAACAGGGTTTCGCACGGCGCTTGCTCGACGATCTCACCGGCCTTCATCACACAGACGCGCTGAGCAATGCTGCGCACCAGATTGAGGTCGTGGCTGATCAACAGCAGCGACATGCCCAAGCGTTGTTGCAAGGATTTGAGCAGCAGCAGGATCTTGCGTTGCACGGTGACATCAAGGGCCGTGGTCGGCTCGTCGGCGATCAACAGCTCCGGTTCGCAGGCCAGTGCCATGGCGATCATCACCCGTTGCCGTTGTCCGCCAGACAGTTGATGCGGATACGCCTTGAGCCGTTCCTCGGGTTTCTGGATGCCGACGAGGCCGAGCAGCTCAAGAATCCGTTGTTGCGCCGCTTTGCCACCGAGGCCCCGGTGCAGCAACAGGGTTTCACCGATCTGCTTTTCGATGGTGTGCAGCGGATTGAGCGAGGTCATCGGCTCCTGAAAGATCATGGCGATGCGATTACCGCGCAGCTCGCGCAAGACCTTGGGGTCAGCCCCCACCAGTTCCTGGCCGCGATAGCGAATGCTGCCGGTGGTTTGCGCTTCCGATTCGGGGAGCAATTGCAGAATCGAATGGGCCGTTACCGATTTGCCCGAACCGGATTCGCCGACCAGGGCCAGGCACTCGCCGGCGCGAATATCCAGGCACAGGTCGCGCACCACGGTCTGGCCATGGAAGGCGACATTGAGATTTCGGATTTCAATCAGGTTGTCAGTCATGGCCACGCTTCAGGATCGAGGGTCGAAGGCGTCACGCAACGCTTCGCCGATGAACACCAGTAAAGAAAGAATCAGCGCCAGAGTGAAAAACGCTGTCAGCCCCAGCCAGGGTGCCTGCAGGTTCTGTTTGCCCTGGCCGATCAGTTCGCCCAGTGAAGCACTACCGGCTGGCATGCCGAAGCCGAGGAAGTCCAGCGCCGTGAGCGTGGAAATGGCTCCGGTCAAAATGAACGGCAAATAACTCAACGTCGCATTCATGGCGTTTGGCAGGATGTGCCGGACAATCACTTTGCGGTCAGTCAGGCCCAAGGCGCGCGCGGCTTTGACGTATTCCAAATTGCGCCCGCGCAGGAACTCGGCGCGCACCACGTCGACCAGTGCCAGCCAGGAAAACAACGCCATGATCCCCAGCAGCCACCAGAAATTCGGCTCGACGAAACCGGAGAGGATGATCAGCAGATAGAGCACCGGCAATCCCGACCAGACTTCCAGCAGGCGTTGCCCGAGCAGGTCGACCCAGCCCCCGTAATAGCCCTGCAAGGCACCGGCCGCGATACCGATCAAGGCGCTGACAAACGTCAGCATCAACGCAAACAGAATCGATACCCGCGCACCGAAAATCACCCGGGCCAGCACGTCCCGCGACTGATCGTCGGTGCCCAGCCAGTTGACTGCAGTCGGCGGGCTCGGTGCCGGTTTGTTGAGGTCATAGTTCGGCGTGTCGTCGCTGAACGGAATCGGCGGAAACAGCAGCCAGCCACCGTCCTTGCGGATCAGGTTCTGCACATAGTCGCTGCGGTAATCGGCCTGGAACGGCAGTTGCCCGCCGAACTCCTGCTCGGTGTGGCGTTTGAAGACCGGGAAATACCATTGGCCCTGATAGCTGACCACCAACGGCTTGTCGTTGGCGATCAACTCGCCCCCCAGCGTGACGACAAACAGTCCGATGAACAGCCACAACGACCACCAGCCACGGCGGTTTTTCTTGAAACGCTCGAAGCGGCGACGACCCAACGGCGAGAGCTTGAACATCAGGCATTCCTCGCGGCGAAGTCGATGCGCGGATCGACGAGGGTGTAACACAGGTCGCCGATCAGTTTTATCAGCAGGCCGAACAGGGTAAAGATGAACAGCGAGCCGAACACCACCGGATAATCGCGCGACACTGCCGCTTCGTAGCTCATGCGGCCGAGGCCGTCGAGGGAGAAAATCACTTCGATGAGCAAGGAGCCGGCGAAGAACACGCTGATGAACGCCTGGGGAATACCCGACACCACCAGCAGCATGGCGTTACGGAATACGTGGCCGTAAAGCACGCGACGCTCGCTCAAGCCTTTCGCCCGGGCAGTGACGACGTATTGGCGGGTGATTTCATTGAGAAACGAGTTCTTGGTGAGGATGGTCAACGTCGCAAAACCACCGATGACCAGTGCCGTCACCGGCAAGACCAGATGCCAGAAGTAGTCGGCGATCTTGCCCAGGGTCGATAGCGATTCAAAGTTGTCCGAAACCAGGCCGCGCACCGGGAACCAGTTCAGCGAAGTGCCACCGGCAAATACCACGATCAGAAACATCGCGAACAGGAACGCCGGCATTGCGTAGCCGATGATGATCGCCGTGCTGCTCCAGATATCGAAATGACTGCCGTGATGCACAGCCTTGCGAATGCCCAGCGGGATTGAAACCAGATAGGTAATCAGCGTCGCCCAGAGGCCGAGGGAAATGGTAACCGGCATTTTTTCCAGGATCAGGTCGGTGACCGTCGCGCCACGGAAGAAGCTCTTGCCGAAGTCCAGCTGCGCATAGTTCTTGAGCATCAGCCACAGGCGTTCATGGGCCGGTTTGTCGAAGCCGTACTGTTTTTCTATGTCCTTGATCAGTTGCGGATCAAGGCCACGGCTGGCGCGCGATGTGCCGCTCATGGTTTCGCTCGAACCGCCGCCGACATTGCTTCCGCCAATGCCTTGCAGGTGCGCGATCGCCTGCTCGACCGGGCCACCGGGCGCCGCTTGAATGATGACGAAATTGACCAGCAGAATAATCACCAGCGTCGGAATGATCAGCAGCAGGCGCCGCAGTATGTAACCCCACATCAGCGCGGTCCTCCGGGTCTGCCACGGGCGATTTTCTCGGCAGTCATCTGTTGATTGGTCAGCGGCGTGCTGCTTATTTCCCACCAGCTCTCGATGGCTTCGTCGTTGCTGGCCTGCACCGACGGAATGCCGAAACGGTTCCACCAGACTGTCGAGGTGCCCGGCGGGTAGTAATTGGGGATCCAGTAGTAGTTCCATTGCAGCACCCGGTCCAGCGCGTGGGCGTAATGCAGCATGTCGGATTGGGTCGAGGCGCGGATCAGGCCATTGATCAATGTGTCGACCGCCGGGTTTTTCAGCACCATGTAATTGTTGGCGCCCGGATCGTTGGCTGACGCCGATCCGAAGTAATTGAGCAATTCGCCGCCCGGAGAGGTGGTGACGGGGTAGCCGGTGACGATCATGTCGTAGTCGCGGCTCATCAAGCGGTTGACGTACTGCGAGGAGTCGATGCGGCGGATATTGAGGTCGATGCCGATCTGTTTCAGGGTGCGTTTGTATGGCAGCAACAGGCGGTCCATGCCGTTCTGACTGACCAGGAAGGTGAAGCTCAGCGGTTCGCCCTCGGCATTCACCAGCTGATCGCCATCCGGTGTCCACCCGGCCTGCTCAAGCAGTTCAAGAGCCTGCAATTGTTTGTCGCGGATCAGGCCGCTGCCATCGGTTTTCGGCGCCTCGAAGACTTTACTGAAGACTTCATCGGGAACCTGTCCGCGCAGCGGTTCAAGGATTTTCAGCTCTTGGGCATCGGGCAGTTCTCGCGCCGCAAGGTCGGTATTGGAAAAGTAGCTTTGCTGGCGGATGTACAGGTTGCGCATCATCTGCCGGTTGCTCCACTCGAAATCCCAGAGCATCGCCAGTGCCTGACGCACGCGACGATCCTGGAACATCGGTTTTTGCAGGTTGAACACAAAGCCTTGCGCCGATTGCGGTGCTTCGGTGGCCAGATGCGCCTTTTGCAGGCGGCCGTCGCTCAGGGCGGGGCTGTCATAGCCGATCGAATAACCGGTGGCGGAGAACTCGCGGTTGTAGTCATAGGCACCGCCGCGCAGCACTTGTCGCGCAACATCGGTGTCGCCGAAATACTCGATGCTGAAATGGTCGAAATTGTACAGGCCGCGGCTTACGGGCAAATCCTTGCCCCACCAATCGGGATTACGTTCGAACGTGATGCTGCGCCCCGAGTCGACTTTGCCGACGCGATAGGGGCCACTGCCCAGTGGCGGTTCGTATCCGCCACCGCCAGCGAAATCGCGACTCTTCCACCAGTGTTCGGGGAATACCGGCAGGGTCGCGATATCAAGTGGCAGGGTGCGGTTTTCGTTGCTTTTGAAATCAAAGCGCACGGTCAGCGGCGCTTCCACTTCGACACCTTTGACGTCGGCAAACTGAGTGCGATAACGCAGGCTGCCCTGGGTCATCAACAGGTCGTAGCTGTAGCGCACATCTTCGGCGGTGATCGGTTTGCCGTCAGCGAAGCGGGCCTTGGGATTGATGAAGAAGCGCAACGACAGACCGTCGTCCGAGCGCTCCATCTTCTGTGCGACCAGACCGTAAACGGTGTAAGGCTCGTCCATCGAGCGCTGGGCCAGCGGCGAATACAGCAGGCCGTCGATCTGGGTGACACCGATGCCCTTGTCTATATAAGGAAGCACATGGTCGAAGTGACCGATTTCGATCGCCGAGCGGCGCATCGTCCCGCCTTTGGGGGCTTGCGGATTGGTGTAGTCGAAGTGACTGAAGCCTGCGGGGTACCTGGCAGGTTCGCCATACACGGTCAACGCATGTTGCGGTGCAGCGTTCACACCGGCGGCGCCCGACAGCAGGGCGAGGGCGGTGAGCATCAATGTGGGGAAAACCAGTCGCATTGTCAGCCTTGGAACGGGTAGTCGATATGCGCAAGTTGTACGCGAGAGGCGCGCCAGTCGCCAGTCGTATGTGTTGCTGAAATACAACGGCCCACCAAAAGGCGGGCCGTTGGCACAGCAATCAGGCGATGGATCAGTCCTGACGGCTGGTGACTTCCAGCAGGTGATAACCGAACTGGGTCTTCACCGGGCCTTGCACGACGTTGATTGGCGCGCTGAACACGACGGTGTCGAATTCCTTGACCATCTGGCCAGGACCGAACGAGCCCAGATCACCGCCCTGACGGCTGGACGGGCAGGTGGAGTTGGCCTTGGCAACTTCGGCGAAATCAGCGCCGCCTTCGATCTGGGCCTTGAGTTCGTTGCACTTGTCTTCGCTGGAAACCAGGATGTGGCGGGCAGTGGCTTTAGCCATGGGAAAACTCTCCAATCTATTTCAGTAAAGTGCGGAGCCTACCGGATTCAGTGGGCGAATTCTCGGCAAAGTTCCGTTCGTTTGTCAGCAGCCTGTTCAGAGATTCACTGCTCGCAGGCGCGCGGCATGTTCGACGTAAAGCGCAATCGGGTCGAGCAGGCTGGCGACGGTGCCGGCACTGCGGCGCAGAGTGCTCAAGTGGTCCAGCGGATAGTCGGAACGGATAACCTGGCCCAAATGCGAGCTGAAGCGCCCGACGAAGCCGTCATTCTGATCCCCTTCGGTCATGAAATATTGCGAGAGCGCCTGACAGGCGCCTTGAATCGGGTCGAATGATGGCAGGCCTGTTGCAGGCAGGACGCCGCTCCAGGAGTAATAGCGCACACCATTGACCTGTGCGGCACCTTGCCCGCCCCACGTGTGGGGCAGGCCTTGCGGAAACCTGTCGTTGAAGGCACCCACGCCCTCGGTTGTCAGTGCATTGAGTGCCGCCAGGGCGTTCTGCGGCAGGGTGGGGCTACCACTGACCAGCGAAATGAAATCAGCGAACAGTGTCGCCACGTTTTGCGCCACAACTTCCGGCAGTCGGCCCGGCACCAGCGCCTTGCGCAGGAAGTCAGCCAGTTCCGAGCCGTGGTTCGGGCCACTGACCGATGTCACCGAGGCCACGCTGTGTGGCGCAAGCGCCGCAGCATAGCGAGCGGCCAATGCTCCCTGACTGTGTCCGATGAGGTTGACTTTGGCGGCTCCTGTGCCTCTCAGGACGCTTTCGATTTGCTTCAGTAGTTGCTCACCTCTTACTTCGTTGTCGTGAGTGGCGGAGAGGTGGGGAACAAACACTCGGCTGCCTGCTGTTTTCAGAGCGTCCTTGACCTCATGAAACAGCTCGAAATGGCCGATACGCTCGAATCCGAACAGGCCGTGTACCAAAAGCACGGGATAACGAGTTGTAGCATTCCGTTGCATGTTCTTACCTTTTTCGCAGAAGTTCATTGGGGAAATCTGTGGGTCACTCTAAAACACCCGTCCCGCTGAGGAAGTACGAAGAGGCTTCACTTGGCCGTTGAATATGGACTAGGGGCTGTACGACGTTTCGGATACATGTGAAGTCCGAATCGGAAGTTCTGGCCGTCTTACGCCTGCAGTGAGTCGATTTTGCGTAGGTTGCCTACTGCGCTCGTAGCCTTTGCGTCATGTATGCGGCGTATTGGGCTGATACCGGTTGCATCAGCAATCTCGTTCAATGTGGGCTGTCGACGCCGTCATGAAGGCAGCGTTTTGTCCAAGGAGTCGAGCCACGAATGAACACCCATGAAATCGAGTTTTGCTACCGGATGCGCCACCCCGTCAGCCCCTGCACAACAAATCAGCTATTGCCTGCCGCAACACTCGACTCACTGGAGGGCGATGTGCTCGACCCTTCGCTGAGTCAGGTCGTCGTTCGTATTGCTCCTTATACAAATATGGCGTGTGGAGATCGGTTGCTGCTGAGCTGGGAGGGTCTGGATATCGAGGGCTTTGTTTACCAGCATGAAAAGGTTCGCTATGTCAGCGCGGCGCAAGTTGGCAAAGACGTCATTTTCGTGATCAAAGGCATGCACGTTGCCGCTTTGGATGGCGGCGCTCTGGATATCTACTGGACGCTTGCCAGCGCGGGTCTGCCCGAGCCCGCATTGTCTGCGCCCCTGCAATTGACTGTGGGAGATACGCGTGCGCAGTTGCTTGCTCCGCAGGTCGAGGGAGCAATAAGCGGGACACTGGATCCGGCACGGGTGGTGGAAGGTGTACTCGTCACTCTCCAGCCGTACGGCAAAATGGCGGTAGGTGACCAGGTGTCGTTGATGTGGTCTGGGGACGCCTCGCCGTTGGCGTTCAGCGATCGATTGAAGGTCGAGGCCTTTGCTGTCGCAGAAACCCTTTCCTTCTGGGTACCTGCCGAGTACATCGCAGCGCACCTCGGTGGCGAGGTGACGGTTCGTTACCGAGTCGAGCAGGCGAATGGTGCGGTTCGCGAGTCCGATACTGCGAGAGTTCTCGTCACCCCGTTCTTGCAAAGCGAGCTGGACGCGCCCGATGTGCTTGAGGCAGAAGATGGCGTGCTGTTGGCAGAGGATTCAACTGATGGCGTCACCGTGGTGATCGGCAATGCCCGGACCCAGGAGGGTGAACTGGTCTATCTCAAGTGTGACGGTGATTTTTTCAGTCACAGGGATGATCGCGACATCACTCGGGAAACCGCAGGGAAACCGCTGATTTTTATCGTTCCACAGCGCTTCTGGCGCGAACACCAGGGATCGACTGTACGTGTTTCCTACACGGTAGAGCGATTGGACGATGTCAGTCAGGCGTCCGCGGCGACACAGGTGCGGGTAGAGGCGTAGGTTGAACCTGGCCCACCCTCCGATTCTCTGCTGAACCGGAAGGTGGGCCGTGCGATCAGCCTCTGGTGCACGCGCCAAGACGTCGAGCTGCCTGGAGCAGAAGTTGCTCCGTTGCGCTGAAACCCAGGCAACCATCGGTAATCGAAACGCCGTAACGCAGCGATGCACTCAGCGGCTGACAGCCCTCGAAAAGATGAGACTCCAGCATCATGCCGATCAGTGAGCGATCACCCTGCAAGCGTTGCTCCAGGACCTCGTTGAAGACTCCCGGCTGGCGCAATGGATCCTTGCCGCTGTTGGCGTGGCTGCAATCGACCATGATGCGGCTGGGGATTTTCAATCGGTTCAAGTCAGCGTGGATTCTGGCCACGCTCTCACGATCATGGTTGGGTCCGTGGTGCCCGCCGCGCAACACCAGGTGAGTATCCGGGTTGCCTGGCGTTTGAATAATCGCCGGGTGTCCCTGACTATCGACCCCGAAATGCCGATGTGGATGGGCTGCCGAGCGCATGGCGTCAACCGCAACGGTCGCTCCGCCGTCGGTGCCGTTCTTGAAGCCTACCGGCATGCTCAGGCCGCTGGCCATTTCACGATGTATTTGTGATTCGGTGGTACGTGCGCCGATGGCCACCCAACTGAGCAGGTCATCGAAGTAACCTGCTGCCATGGGTTGCAACAGTTCGGTGGCCACTGGCAAACCGAGGCGGATCATTTCCAGCATCAGCTCGCGGGAGAGTGTCAGGCCGCCGGCCATGTCGTCACTGCCATCCAGGTGCGGGTCGTAGGCCAGACCTTTCCAGCCGACGGTGGTGCGCGGTTTTTCGACATAGGCACGCATCACCAGCAGCATCTCGCCGCTGACGGCTTCAGCCAGTCGGGCGAGCTTGCCAGCGTATTCAAGGGCGGACTGAGGATCGTGGATCGAGCAAGGGCCGACGATTACCAGCAGGCGCTGGTCTTCACCATTGAGAATTGCGCGGACCGCTTGGCGGTGGGCGGCGACTTGTTGGCTCAAGGCGTTGCTCAATGGCAACTGCTGTTTGAGTTGCAACGAGCTGGGCAGACGCAGGGTCAGTGCTTCGTTGGCGGAATTGAGGGTGGACAGCGGCAGAGCAGAAACGGACGAGTTCATATTCGGTCTTCCTGGGCAGGCGGCGGGTTGTTCCCGCTCGCTCAGCCCTACTGGGGTGTTCGACAATTGGCCGTATTGGCTACATGGGCGTGTTTGCCACCTGTGGGTGACCGATCGGAGGCGGCAGGCTGTCCCGAGCGGAGGCTGGTAAATCGCCAGGCGCTAAAGCTGTCGTAACGGTAATAAGTGGCGTAGTTCATTTTGTGAATCCTCAAAAGTGTCTGGTGTGTTGCGGAAAAAGTCTGGGCCTGAAAAAACAAAACCCCCGATCGGGAAGCCGACCGGGGGTTGAGAAATCTCTGGTAGGCGACCCGTTTTCATGGGCGCCGTGTGGGTATCAGGCGCGCCAGTGGCTAAACCAATACCCAAAATAAAAGCTGACCGAAGCGCAAACGTCATTCACCCAGGCAGCCGCAACCGAGCGCATGGCGCTGACGGTAAGAAGCTGTGAAAGGGCGTTGAACATGGTCTGTCTCCGATGAATGCGCCGAGCTTACTAGAGCCCGATATGCCTCAGCAATCAGAAATTGCTATCGCGTGAGCAACAAAACGCCTATTGCTTGAGCGCAGCGTCAGTTGTGCCACACTCGGCACTTTGCCTGATGACCATGGAAGAATCATGTCGACACTGACCATTGCCGCTGCCCAGGCAACCTCCATTGCCGGTGATCTTGCCGCCAACATTGCTCGCCATATGCGCTTCATCGAAGCTGCAGCGGGGCAGGGCGTGCAACTGCTGGTTTTTCCGGAGTTGTCCCTGACGGGCTATGAAGGCAAGGAGGCTGCAGCATTGGCCGTCGACCCGCAAGACGCAGTCCTTCAGCCGTTGCGCGAAGTTGCTCGTGAGCATGGTGTAACGACGGTCGTCGGCATGCCTGTCCGGTTGGAAAATCATCCTGGAGTGTTGATTGGTGCTCTGATTCTGGGTGCTGATGGCTCGCTCGTGGTGTACAGCAAACAGCATTTGCACCCGGGCGAAGAGCTTGTTTTCGCCCCTGGGTTCGGAGGGCCTGCCCTGGACATCGGCAACCACAAGGTTGCGCTGGCAGTCTGCGCCGATTTTTCCCACGCCAGTCACGCGGCTGCGGCGGCTGAACAAGGGGCTGACCTGTACGCAGCAGGCGTATTGATCAGCGAAAAAGGTTACGCGGCAGACACCGCGCTGCTTCAGGGTTATGCACGGCAACACGCCATGGCCGTGTTGATGGCCAACCACGGTGGCCTTACTGGCGGATGGCAGTCGGCAGGGCGCAGCGCGATATGGTCCGAAAACGGTTCATTGGTCGTTTCCGCGCCGGGAGTGGGTGACTTTTTGCTGGTTGCCCAACGAGACGCCGGAACCTGGCAGGGGCGGGTCGTTCCTGTGATGGTGGGCTGAATGACATTCCAGTTGCGGAAAGCGGCGCCAGAGGATCTGGCATTTTCACGCAATCTCACTTGCCAGAACATGCTGCGTTACTACATTCATCATGATCTGTTGTGGCAGGACGAAGCATTCGACGTAGCCTGGTCGGGACGCGAGAACTGGCTGATATTGCGTGATGATGTGGCAATAGGTTTTTTCAGTCTCAGCCGGGACAGGCGGGCGTTATATATTCGTGAACTGCAGATTGCTCAAGCCTTTCACCGCCAGGGCGCGGGTTCCTGGGCGATTGATCAGGTTATCGGCATGGCCCAGGAAGAGCAGCGGCCGGCTTTGCGCCTGACAGTCTTCGAAAACAATCCGGCGAAACATTTGTATGAAAGAAAAGGACTACACGTACAAGGCGAGGACGAGTGTTTTCTGCGAATGCAGCTGGATATCAGTACACCTGTGCTCTGAAACCCACGGCCGGCAAGCCTTCGATGATGAATTGAAACTTTTTAAATGCTGCTTGCCGCTAGGTCTGTCGGGCACTTTTTGCTAAGGTGTCCGGCATCCCAATAAGACCATATCGCGAGGTGTCTGCTTGATTAGGGTGCTAGTGGTCGATGACCATGATCTCGTTCGTACAGGCATTACACGGATGCTGGCCGATATTGATGGCTTGCAGGTAGTGGGCCAGGCCGAGTCCGGGGAAGAATCCCTGATCAAGGCCCGAGAGTTGAAACCCGATGTGGTCCTGATGGACGTCAAGATGCCTGGCATCGGCGGCCTGGAAGCCACGCGTAAACTGCTGCGCAGTCACCCTGACATCAAGGTGGTCGCGGTTACTGTATGTGAGGAGGATCCTTTTCCTACTCGCTTGCTGCAAGCCGGCGCTGCGGGTTATCTCACCAAGGGTGCCGGGTTGCCGGAAATGGTGCAGGCCATTCGGCTGGTGTTTGCCGGGCAGCGCTACATCAGCCCGCAGATTGCTCAGCAGTTGGCGATCAAGTCCTTTCAACCGTCCAATGATTCTCCGTTCGATGCGTTGTCCGAGCGAGAAATCCAGATCGCGTTGATGATTGTCGGCTGCCAGAAGGTACAGATCATTTCCGACAAGTTGTGTTTGTCGCCGAAAACCGTGAACACCTATCGCTACCGTATTTTCGAGAAGCTTTCGATCAGCAGCGACGTCGAGTTGACGCTGTTGGCGGTTCGTCACGGCATGGTTGATGCCAGCCTCTGACCATGACTGAAGCATTCGATTCCAGCGCCTTCCTGTCGACCGTCAGCGGGCGCCCCGGCGTGTATCGCATGTTCGACAGCGATGCGCGTCTCTTGTATGTCGGCAAGGCCAAGAACCTCAAGAAACGCTTGGCGAGTTACTTTCGCAAGACCGGTCTGGCGCCGAAAACCGCTGCGTTGGTCGGTCGCATTGCGCAGGTCGAAACGACCATTACCGCCAACGAAACCGAAGCGCTGTTGCTTGAGCAGACGCTGATCAAAGAATGGCGGCCGCCTTACAACATTCTGTTGCGCGACGACAAATCCTATCCTTACGTGTTTCTCTCGGACGGACAGTTTCCGCGCCTCAGCATCCATCGCGGGGCGAAAAAAGCCAAAGGCAAATATTTCGGGCCTTATCCGAGCGCGGGTGCCATTCGTGAAAGTCTGAGCCTGCTGCAAAAGACGTTTTTCGTCCGACAGTGTGAAGACAGCTATTACAAGAATCGAACCCGCCCGTGCCTGCAATATCAGATCAAGCGTTGCAAGGCGCCTTGCGTCGGTCTGGTCGAGCCTGAGGTTTATGCCGAAGACGTGCGTCACTCGGTGATGTTTCTCGAGGGGCGCAGTCACGCACTGACCAATGAGCTGTCCACGGCGATGGAGGAGGCAGCGATCAACCTGGAGTTCGAGCGCGCCGCCGAGTTGCGCGATCAGATTGCATTGTTGCGCCGCGTACAGGATCAACAGAGCATGGAGGGCGGCACTGGCGATATCGACGTCATCGCTGCATTCGTCAACCCGGGTGGTGCCTGCGTGCATTTGATCAGTGTCCGTGGCGGACGCGTATTGGGTAGCAAAAACTTCTTTCCGCAGGTCGGTATCGAAGAGGACGTGTCGGAAGTCATGGCCGCGTTCCTTGGCCAATATTTCATCAGCAGTCCGGAACGCGACTTGCCGAGTGAACTGATTGTCAACGTCGTGCACGAGGATTTCCCGACGCTGATCGAAGCGATTCATGAATTGCGTGGCCGGGAACTGGCCATCAGTCATCGGGTGCGGGGCACGCGCGCACGTTGGCAGCAACTCGCTGTCACCAATGCGGAGCAGGCGCTGGGCGCGCGGCTGGCCAATCGTCAGCACACCGCGGCACGCTTTGATGCCTTGGCTGAAGTGTTGAAGCTGGATGAGCCTCCGCAGCGCTTGGAATGCTATGACATCAGTCACTCCAGTGGTGAGGCGACGGTCGCGTCCTGCGTGGTGTTTGGTCCGGAAGGTGCAATCAAGTCGGACTACCGTCGCTATAACATCGAGGGTGTCACGGCGGGGGATGACTATGCCGCCATGCATCAGGCCTTGACGCGGCGTTTCAGCAAACTCAAGGACGGCGAGGGCAAGTTGCCGGATATCTTGCTGGTCGACGGCGGCAAGGGGCAGCTATCGATGGCCCGTGATGTTCTCAACGAACTGGCCGTGCCGGACCTGATCTTGCTGGGTGTCGCCAAGGGCGCGACCCGCAAAGCTGGTTTTGAAACTTTGTATCTGAATGATGCGGCGCACGAGTTCACGTTGCGCGGTGACTCCCCGGCGCTGCATCTGATCCAGCAGATTCGCGATGAGGCCCACCGTTTTGCAATTACCGGACACCGAGCCCGTCGCGGCAAAACCCGCCGAACGTCAACCCTGGAGGGCGTTGCCGGCGTCGGCCCAACCCGTCGTCGCGACTTGTTGAAACATTTCGGTGGATTGCAGGAGCTGTCTCGTGCAAGCATCGAAGAGATCGCCAAAGCCCCGGGGATCAGTAAAAAGCTCGCAGAGTCGATTTATGCAAACCTGCATAGCGAGTAGAATGCCCCTTCACCTCGTAGCCAGTTGTGCCGATGAATATCCCTAATCTGATTACCGTTCTACGCGTTCTGCTCATCCCGATCTTCATTTTGCTGTTCTATCTGCCTTATCAGTGGAGCTACATGGCCTCCGCCTCGGTGTTTGCCTTTGCGGCAGCCACGGATTGGCTGGATGGTTATCTCGCCCGCCGTCTCGAACAAAGCACTCCCTTCGGAGCGTTCCTTGATCCGGTCGCCGACAAGCTCATGGTTGCGGTTGCGCTGGTACTGCTGGTGCAAGAGCACGGCAATCTCTGGCTTACGTTGCCAGCTGCCGTCATCATCGGTCGCGAGATTGTCGTCTCGGCATTGCGCGAGTGGATGGCCGAGCTCGGCGCTCGTGCTCATGTGGCCGTTTCAAATCTCGGAAAGTGGAAAACCGCTGCGCAGATGCTCGCGCTGGTGATTCTCTTGGCCAATCCAAGGGATTTCAGCTTCTGGGTTGTGTTGGGTTATGCCTTGCTGATGGTGTCGGCCGGCCTGACTTTGTGGTCGATGGTTCAATACCTTCGTGCCGCCTGGCCACATCTGAAAACCGATGTTGAAAAGAAATAAAACTTTTTTGAATCAAAGGGTTGACGGGGCTTCTGAAATCTATAGAATGCGCCACACCAAGCGGGAATAGCTCAGTTGGTAGAGCACGACCTTGCCAAGGTCGGGGTCGCGAGTTCGAGTCTCGTTTCCCGCTCCAATTTGTACAGTGTTTGTTGTTGTGCTACTGACAGCAAATGCTTTGAGGCCGAGTAGCAAAATGGTTATGCAGTGGATTGCAAATCCACCTACGCCGGTTCGATTCCGACCTCGGCCTCCACTATAAACAAGCTCCGTAGATCCATGATTTACGGAGCTTTTTTATTTCCAGTGTGCTGCAAGATTTAGTCTTGAAAATCGGCCATTGCGAACTTGCTTCACTGGGGAGTGATGTATATATTTCCCGCACTGCCGCTAGAGCCTGATCCTTTAGGATTACGACTCGGCAGTTGAACAGAGCAACACCGCGCTACCGCCCGAATGGCGAAACTGGTAGACGCATGGGACTTAAAATCCCCCGCTCGTAAGGGCGTGCCGGTTCGATTCCGGCTTCGGGCACCATCTTAAATCAAGGGTTTGCGGGCGAAAGCTGATGCAAGCCCTTGTTTGTTTCCGGTTCGCAATTTTGGCGATGGTTCGCTATTCGCTTTGTAGGCATGACTTTTTTGCCATTACGATTGCGGATGTACTGCTCAAGCGTGTTCGCATCTCTTTGTTCGGTTAAATGCGCAACATCCATCGAGGCCTGCAGCCCTGAGTCCGGTTTGTCGTCTCACCGTGCCGCGCGTGCTGGCAGGAGGTGTGATGGCATTCGGTAATTTTCCCGATAGCGTCTTCAAGGCAGTCAATTTAAAAGTAATAAGGAAATTATGTGCTACGGAAGCTCATGCTGATTTTCGCCGCGTCTCAAATCAGTGGATGCGCCTTCCTCATTGCGGATTCTTACGGGGGCTATAGCTGCTTCGAAGGGACGAAAGTGGAGTTCACAAGCTTGATGCCTTTAGTGGGGCCTCTCATCATTCTTGATCTGCCCTTCACACTGATAGCAGACACTATCGCTTTTCCAACGTGCTTGTAACTTCCAGGGCTTTGGCATCCAGACGACCTGCGGCCAAGCCGTGACAAAAACCGGAGGATAGATGAAAGGAAGCTGCGCCTGTGGGGCCGTAGGTTATGAGATCGACAGCATTGATATGCCGATCAGCCATTGTCATTGCGTGACTTGCCGCAAGACCCATGCAGCGGCGTATGTCTCTACGGCTGGAGTTCTAAGGGAGCATTTCAGATGGACTCAGGGCCTGGCGGCACTGAAGGCTTTCGAATCGTCTCCGGGGAAGATCCGACACTTCTGCTCCAGCTGCGGATCGCATCTCGTGGCTGAGCGAGTCGGCTCAGCTGCAATGATCGTGCGAGTTGCCACGTTGGACGAAGATCCTCGTGCCAGGGCTGAATATCACATCTGGACCGAGCATGACGCCGCCTGGCTGGATGGGGAAGGGCTCCCCAAGTATTCCCAGTGGCAGCCCGGCCGGTAATGGTGACTTTACCGGGACCGGGGTGCGCGGACTCTATCAGCCCTTGCCAAAACCAAATATCGAACGCCACTTGCTCGATTGTTTGCGTTCGTAGAACGGCGTCGTCTGTTTAAGGAAGTAATCGCTAAGCCCTGACTCGCTTTCAGACACGCGATAGAGGTCGACCGGCTCACCGTCAGGAGCGGTATCTCCCGCGACATTGCCTGCCTCGCGCAAGACCAGTTCAATGTCGCCGTCAGCCTCGATGCCGATGATCAGGTGCGGTTTTTCGTCCACCGAGGTGTCGTGCATCAGCGCAAGAAATGCACGCTTCACGTTGCGGTGGCTGGCCAGTAGTTGCGTCAGCGACTGCACCATCTTCGACGGGTACTGGGCCGGTTGCCCGAGCAGCACTTTGGTTTCTTTTTCTACCGTGCGGACTGTCGCCTTTTGGCCGACTTGGTCAGATAGCAGATTGCGTACCTCTTCCGGGAAGAACTCTTTTCCATAAGGCGATTTCGGATTCAGGAAGAGGTGGGTGCCTTGCGTCATCTCGAACAAGGATCTGGCCGGGAGCTCGAGGTAGGACTCCTCGCTGTCTATCGATTTCTGTAGCGTTTGCAGCGAGGAAAAAAACGGGATGACAGAAGTACCGTCCGGTTTTTCCCAATGCGCGATGCTGACTTTGCTGCCGGCCTCCAGATCCGCTGCGCCGTCCTCAGCGTCCGTCGAACCGAGAACGTAGACAGGGGAGTTCAGCAAAATCCGGAAGAACTCAGGCCGATGGGCAGGCTCGTCGGCGGCCAGTCTGAGCGATTGCTCCAGTGAGTTCTCTTGGTGATTCCTGATGTCCATTCGACTACTCCTTAAAATCAGACCTGAACTGGAAGGCAACAACGGACCTTTATTCTGCCTGTCGTCGTTCACAAAAAAAAAGGACCGTCAGCTTCTTGGTAAAGATATTACTAAGTGTTGCCGCAACGCATAGTTGTTTGTTAGATTGCGCGCCTCAAAAATTAACAGGGACGCGTTATGTTTCTTATCTGGCAAGGCTGGGGCATTCTTTCTATTCTGATTCCATTGGTGGGTCTGATTTCTTTCGCCGGACTTCCAAATGGGCTAGGTGTCGGTGTTGGCTTACTGGTTGCCGCTGCAGCTAATGCCTTTATTGGTCACAAGCTGAATAACGCACCGGGCAAAACCTACATTGACCCCGCCACTGGCGGCGAAGTCGTTTTCCGCAAAAAGCACACGTTGTTCTTCGTGCCGATGCAGTACATGTCGGTGCTGATGGTTATCGTTGGGATGTTCGCCTTGCTCAACCTGCACTAAGTACAAAAGGTAAACAGGATGCGCGTGGTCTTTCATGACGGCCACGCGCTCTTTGCGATCGTCCCTGTCAGGGTTTCCCTGATCGCTTAATGAACTCAGCGGTGGCAGAATTTCTCCCCGTGACCCTGATCTATCGGGCGCCGCGACCTTGAAAGCGGGTCTGATCCATGAATTCCTCTCATTGCGTTAGTGTCTTCTTGATGCTGCTCTGCGCCGGGTGCGCCAAAACACCTGTCATACCTCCAGCCGAACTTGCGCTGTTGTCTTTCGAGAAAAGCGCCAATAATTCTTTTATTGTGAATTTCAGCTCGACCGTGAATTTGTTGATTGCTTTCAATCATTACGAAAGATCCAATCAACTCAATCCGACATTGATCTGTTCATTAGACGGAGATATGGAGTTCTCATCAGAACACGCTATCAACGTAAAAGCCGAAGGTCGTGTCGAGGAAAACAGCGAGAATCCATCCGGCTATGAATTCACCACTGAGCTTCTTTTCTATAATGTCAGACACGACGGAACTCAACACGATCTGAATGACTACGAAGCCATCAGGCCTTTACTGATCAAGCAGTCTTTTATTCCGTGCAAAGTGCGTATTACGGCGTATGGCTACAAGGCTTATTACACCCAGACGCTGCTGATCCCGAGCACGCTGATGCAGGAACGAATGTTTCGCTGAGTTAAACGTTTCTGGGCGACTGCGATCTTCTGAAAATCGCAGCGTCGGCATGGATACCGCGCCGAGCAGTGCCCTCAGAGCAAACTCCACGACACCCCGACATACACCCCCATTCCCTCACCCGGTGTAGACCGCGCGGCATCCAGCCCCTTGTCGTCATACCCCGGCGTCACCGTTGCCGCGTAGTGCTTGTTGGTCAGGTTGCGCAGGTCCAGCCAGGTCTGCCAGTCGCCCTTCGGTGCGTTGTAACCCAGCGTCGCGCCAAATAGCGCGTACGGATCGGCGTAGTAGCTATTGGCGTAATCCACGGCAACTTTCGACACCAATTGGGTATTCATCGCCGCAAAGAATCCTTGCGGCCAGTCGTAGCGTAATTCGCCCTGGTAGTAGTGCATCGGCAATCCCGGCAGGCGGTTATCACTGAAGCGATCATCATCGCGGTAGTGGAAGTCGCTGAAGGTATACGCCTGACGCAGGCTCAGTTGGCGGCCGTCATCGGCTGACCAGAGTTTGCTGTTCAAACTGGCTTCGACGCCTTGATGTACGGTGGGGCTGGCGTTGAGCTCATAAGGCGTGACCGTGTTGGCGTCGGGCAGCACGGAAAGCAATTCGTGACGCACCTGCGCGTAATACCAAGCCAGGCTCCATTCGCCGAATGCGCTGTTGCCGCGACCACCGAGTTCGAGGGTGGTGGCAGTCTGGTTTTGCAGTTTGATCGGATCGCGCTGAGTGCCGGTCGCCGCACCGCTGCCGGTCGGGAAGCGCACGTTGGAGCTGTAGATCAGCGACCACGGGTGCGGAGCTTCGACCGAACGGCTGAGGTTGCCGAATACTTGCAGATCAGGCGTTACCTGATAACGCAGGCCCAGGCGGGGGGCGTAGTCCCAGTCGTTCATGCTGGTTTTGCCGCCGCTTTGCGGGTAGGTGACGGCACTTTCGCGACGGGTGTAGATGGCGGCGAGGCCGGTGGTCAGCCACAGGTCGTCAGCGATTTCCAGATCGTTGCCAAAATGCAGGACAGTGTCCGAGCCCTGATAAGTGAAGTTGCGCATATGCGTGCCCGGTGCATAGCCAGATGTGTTGGGCGCGGTAGGAATGCGCACCAGTTCGCTCGCGCCGTCGTTGGGCAAATGTTTGGTTACGCGCACGCCCACATTGCTACGGCTTTCCATGCCCCACAAGGTGTCGCGGCGCTTGTAATCGAAGGTGCCGCTGACATCGGTGTAGGCCACCTTCAGGCGGTTGGGGCCTTCGCGCAGGTCCATCGGATAGTCGTGGTAGACGAGGCCGGTCTGAATACTCGAATCGTCGTCGATGTAGAACGTGGTTTTGTTGCCGATGAAGGTGCTGCCCGGTTGTTTGCGGCTGTCGTCGCGGGATACATAAGCCGGGTTGGCCGCGCGCGGGTCATGTTCGATGGAATGCTTGGTCACGCGCCCAGCGAGGTCGTTGTCAGTCTGGCGATAACGAATATAGAAGCGTGTTTCCAGGTTCGGGTTGAAGCGATAACCGAAGTTGGCGATCACGCCCTGGCTCTCGCTGGCGGTGTGATCCTGATAGCCGTCGGCGTTCGAATCGGTCAGCGACACGTAGTAATCGAAGTCGCCCAGCACCTGCCCGGAACTCACCTGACGCTGCTGATAACCATGGCTGCCGGTGGCGTAACGCACTTGCAGTTTCGGCGCGTCGTAGCCGGTGTGGCTGACGTAATCGATAGCGCCGCCCAAGGCCAGCGAGCCACGATCAAAGCCGTTGGCACCGCGCAGCACTTCCACATGGTCGACCCACAGTGGTTCAAGCAATTCGTAAGGCGTGCCGCCGGGGCCGGTCAGCGGCAAGCCGTCGAGCATCGTGTACAACCCCGAAGCATGCGCGCCCGGTGCCCGATTGATGCCCGAGCCGCGAATCGAAATCTTCACCCCTTCGTTGCCCGCCGATTGCGCATAGACCCCCGGCTGATAGGCCAAGACATCCTGATTGCTCGCCACGCGGCCCTGCAACGGCTGGCGCATATCGACCACGTTGGTGCCCCCGGGCACTTGCTCGAGCCGGGACTTGGCGTCCTCGACTGCCGCGTCCGAGCCGCTGCGATCCTCGGCCGAAATCAGCACTTGTCCCAGTTCCAGACCTTGAGTCTCAGCCATCGCCGGACAGGCAAGGGCCAGGCCCAGCAGGGCAGTGGGCAGGGATTTGGTCGCGGACATCGAGAAAACTCCAGGCAGACAGGGGCGGGCAATGAACATTGCGACGTAAGAAAGAACGAAGGAAACACATGGGAATTTGCTTTCTGCCGGTAAATCCGACACGCGCAGCCAGCTCACTGCGCGGTGGCAACAACGCTACTGCGGGCCAGCGACGCGCCGGGTCACACCACGCTGGCGCGATCAAGACGGCTGATATGCCCGACACCGGCTTCCTTCAGGCGGGCAACCAGATCATCTCGCGCGCTTTGCCCACCCGTACGGATGTATTCGAGCTCGGCAGCGGTGATCAATGTCACGCAGACCAGTCTGACCGGCGACAAAGGCATGTCATCGATGCGGGTGGAGAAATCCGGCTCGGGAGCGCCAATCACCATGCCGGTCATGTCGTCGTCGGTGACGAAATGCGCGGGCAGTTGTTCGCTCATGTAATCCGATTTGCTGAAGCCCGGAATTTCATACGACATCGAACCGTATTTCTCCAACCGATGGACCAGCCCGCCAGCGTGCGCCACTTCGGCCGCGAGGTGTTTCAACAGCTCGAATGCCCAACTGCGCTGGAAGGGGTCGACGTCACCCGGCGCGCCGAGCGCATGCTCGGGAATGTCCGATGTTTCGATGAACAACTCCATCTCGAAACCATTGCCCATGCCTTCGGCGCCATCGAACGGGTCTGACATGCCTTCGGTCGTGAGGATGATCGAGTCACCACGACGCACCACGCGGTAGGCTTGCCGGGTTGATGGCCAGTCGGGGCCGCCCATGAAACTCGGGCTGATCATGTAACCAAGGACGTCTTTTTCGCTGGTCCCGATAGCATTCCAATGCCGATCCAGGGCTTTCTGGCTGGCTTCACGCTCGGCGAAGTTGGCTTTTTCAGCCTCGCTCAGGTCGTCATAACCGAACGACTCGATGTGCTCTTCGGCGTGTTCCGGGGCCTGAATGGCAGGTTTTTTCGATGAGGTGAACAGCTTTTTGAAGAAGTTCATGCGCGTTCCTTGCGGGCTTGGTGTGCAGCGTCGGGGGAGGGGGCGAATGATACAGAGCGCCGGATATGTGAGGAAGATCACAGGTGCGGTAATCCGCCCGTCGACTGCGCTGAACCTCCGGGAGGACGTTTCTTTCTACCGAGTGAGTCCTTCACGAGAAAAACCTATGTTCGATCAGCGCAAGAAAGAATTACTGGCGGCATGGCGCAAATTGGCGACGCAGTCGCAACTGCGGATGGACCCGGAGGAGCAGTATGACGAGTTGCTCAAGGCAGCCGATGAAATGGAGGAGCAGGGACTGATCACCAGCGCCGAATGGCGGCAACTGGTGCGGGATGCGGGCAGCGTGTTCCGGGGCGATGCGGATCAGACACCCGGCTGAAACGGCCCATGCGAATACCGGTTGATCGGCGTTATAAACCCTCCAGATTAAGGCCGCTGCGAGAGCGGTCTTTTTTTGCTTTCGGCTTCGCCGGCTGTGCGCTTCTCGACGTTTGCAACAGGCGTGCGAACGCCGCTTTGTCGATCGGGCGGCTCATGAAATACCCCTGCACTTCATTGCACTGATCCACGCCAAGAATATCCAGTTGCTCTTCGGTTTCGACGCCCTCAGCGGTGACCGTCAGGCCCATGGCTTTGCCCAGACCAATGATGGCTTGCACCACCGCCCGGTCATTGGCGCCGCTGCTGATCGAGGCGATAAAACGCTTGTCGATCTTGATCCCGTCGAACGGATATGCACGCAGGTAACCCAGTGACGAGTAACCGGTGCCAAAGTCGTCCATGTTCAGGCGCACCCCCAGTTCTTTCAGCGCATTCATGGTGGTCAGCGCGCCGTCGGTATCGTTGAGCATGACGTTTTCGGTGATTTCCAGCTCCAGGCGACTCGCCGGAAAACGTGTGGCAACCAGCACTTCGCGGACATCCTCAACTACGTCGGTCACGGCAAACTGCGCCGGGGAATGGTTGACCGACAGCAGAATGTCTTCCGGCCAGCTCAGTGCCGTCTCACACGCTTCGCGCAGCACCCAGCGACCGAGCGGGACGATCAGGTCGGTCTGCTCCGCCAGCGGGATAAACAGGTCCGGCCCAAGCAGGCCCTTGGTTGGATGTTGCCAGCGCACCAGTGCCTCGACCGAGACAATCTGCTTGCCGTCGACCTTGTAGCGCGGTTGATAGTGCAGGACGAATTCGTTGTGCTTGAGCGCGTGGCGCATATCGTCCTCAAGTTGCCGGCGCGTCTGGATCTGGTCACTCATGTGCGCTTCGAAATAACACCAGGTGTTCTTGCCCTCGGATTTGGCCTGATACAGCGCGATGTCGGCGTAACGGATCAGCTCGCCGGGGGCGAAACCGTGGCGGCGACTGAGGGCGATGCCGATACTGGCGCCGATGTGCAGCGGATGATCCTCGAAGATCACCGGTTGGTGCAGGCTGCCGATCAGGCGTGTGCAGAACTTGTCGATTTCGTGGCGGCTGTCCATACCGTTGAGCACAACGACGAATTCGTCGCCGCCGAGACGGGCGACAATGTCGTCGTCGCGGGTGCATTCACGCAGGCGGGCGGCGACTTCTTGCAGCACTGCATCACCGGCAGGGTGGCCGAGTGAGTCGTTGATCGGTTTGAAGTTGTCCAGATCGATCATCAACAATGACAGCGCTGGCGCGTGCTCGCGAAGCATCAGTGCCTCATCCAGATAACGCGCCAGTTTGTTGCGGTTGGGCAGGCCGGTCAGGGCATCATGCATGGACAGGTGCTGGATCTGTGCATGGGCGGCGACTTCGTCGGTGATGTCGCTGGCGGTGCCGCGATAACCGATGACGGCATGCTTGTCGAAGATCGGGCGCGCGGAGAGGCGACAGTGACGTTGCTGGCCGGAATGGTCGCGGTAGGTGCAACGCAAGTCGCTGGCATGGCCTTCTTCAGTGAGTTTTTTCAGCCACAGTTCCAGCGGCGTGGTGTCGCAGAACAACAGTTGGCTGATGCCTTGACCTAGCCAGAAGGTTTGCGGATAACCGGTCACTTCACTGAACCGTGCCGATAAATAGGTCAGCGACAGATCCCGATCAACTTCCCAGATCCAGTCCGAAGCGGCTTCTGCCACCGCACGAAAACGTTCTTCACTGGCTTCAAGTCCACGGTTGGCACTTTCCAGCGCCAGATTCGAGCTCTGCATCACTGCAAAACTTTTGTCGACGTATTGCGATGAGCGCAAGGCGTGGCGAAAGAAGTACGCGGTCAGCAACATCAGCACCACCATTGTTGCGCCGAGGGTAGGCAGCAATGACCACAATAACTGGCGCCCCGGGCGTTCCAGATCTGCAATCAGGCTGTAACCCGTGTTGTCCAGCGATACCCGAGGTCGGGCCGGATCAAGGGTTTCATCCAGTGCCAGAGTCAGGTTGTTCAAGCCATAACCGCTGCCGATCTTGCGCAGCTTGGTCGGGGTGAGCTTCTCGACGAACACCAGCACCGAGGCTTTCTGCGCGGGGTCCAGTGGCCGTTCATCGTTGGGCAGGATCGTCGCCGCCGAGACCAGTGCCGGCCAGCCCTCGAACAGTGCGTAGTTGCTGACGGCCTGGGTCAGATCGCTCTGGCTTTGCACCTGATCCAGCAGCGACGCGGCACTGGCCCCGAGAAACGCGGAGATGTCCGAGTCGAGCATTTGCCCACGAACCACCGCGTATTTGGTCCGCTCGCGATCCAGCACAAACACGCCGTCATAGCCGTCCGTGGTGAACAGGGTTTTGCCGACATTTTGCTCGGTATAGGCCCAGTTCGTGTCGACCTGATCGCCGAGGTGCTCATACGCCGTGGTCCAGTTGGCGTAACTGGTGATGTAGTTTTTTGACGCAGTGATGCGGTTTTCCACGGCGCGAGCGGAATAGAACCGGGTTTTGTTGATTTCTTCGCTGTCGAGCCGGTTGGCGATACCGAGCAGGGCAACGGTCGCAGCAATCACGCCCGTAACAAACAGTGCGCCGAAGGCGACCGCCAGGCGCCGGGTGACGGCGCTTTGCCGGGGTGGAGCAGGCGCCGCATAACTGGAAATATCCATTCGCTCGTCCTTGATCCGCAGTCTTCTGAATCTGGAACAGTGGCGCGTGCACAATGTTCAGATTCTTTTTCGCGATTGCATTGATCCGAATCTGTAGAAGCGTAGTGAACCCGACGAGTCTTTGCCTTGGCGTGTTTGCAACAATTGACGACTGACCCGCAAAACTCGCTGCGGGCATGCATCTGCGGCCCGTAAACCGCGTGGCGCCGGTCAGCGGCGATTCCCGAAAGCACAAGACTTCCCGCTCAAAAACCGGATAATGGCCGCCATTCGTTTAGCCGTATTCTGGTAATCCCGCATGGAAATCAAGGTCAACTTTCTCGACAACCTTCGACTTGAAGCCAAGTTCGACGACTTCACGGTGATCGCCGATCAGCCCATTCGCTACAAGGGCGATGGCTCGGCACCGGGACCGTTCGATTACTTCCTGGCGTCGTCGGCCTTGTGCGCGGCTTACTTTGTGAAGTTGTACTGCGACACGCGCAACATTCCCACTGAAAACATTCGCCTGTCGCAGAACAACATCGTCGACCCGGAAAACCGCTACAACCAGATCTTCAAGATCCAGGTCGAGCTGCCGGCGGACATCTCGGAAAAGGATCGCCTGGGCATCCTGCGCTCCATCGACCGTTGCACCGTGAAGAAGGTCGTGCAGACCGGTCCCGAGTTCATCATTGAAGAGGTGGAAAATCTCGACGCCGATGCTCAGGCGCTGTTGATGCCGCATTCCACTTCAGAAGCGGGCACTTACATCGCCGGCAAGGATCTGCCGCTGGAGCAGACCATCGCCAACATGTCGGGGATTCTCGCCGACCTGGGCATGAAGATCGAAATCGCTTCGTGGCGCAACATCGTGCCGAACGTCTGGTCGCTGCATATCCGCGACGCGCACTCGCCAATGTGCTTCACCAACGGCAAGGGCGCGACCAAAGAGGGCGCGCTGGCCTCGGCGCTGGGCGAGTTCATCGAGCGGCTGAACTGCAACTTCTTCTACAACGATCAGTTCTGGGGCGAAGAGATCGCCAATGCCGAGTTCGTGCATTACCCGGACGAGCGCTGGTTCAAGCCCGGCCCGAAAGACGCGCTGCCAACCGAAATCCTCGACGAATACTGCCTGGGCATTTACAACCGCGATGGCGAGCTGCTCGGTTCGCACCTCTACGACACCAACTCCGGCAACACCCAGCGCGGCATCTGCTCGCTGCCGTTTGTGCGCCAGTCCGACAATGAAGTGGTGTACTTCCCGTCCAACCTGATCGAAAACCTGTTCCTCAGCAACGGCATGAGCGCTGGCAACACGCTGGCCGAAGCGCAGGTGCAGTGCCTATCGGAAATCTTTGAACGCGCGGTCAAGCGCGAAATCCTCGAAGGTGAAATGGCCCTGCCGGATGTGCCGCAGGCAGTGCTCGAGAAGTACCCGAGCATTCTGGCCGGTATCAAGGGTCTGGAAGAACAGGGCTTTCCGGTGCTGGTCAAGGACGCGTCGCTGGGCGGTGAATTCCCGGTGATGTGCGTGACCCTGATGAACCCGCGCACCGGCGGTGTGTTTGCCTCGTTTGGCGCGCACCCAAGCCTGGAAGTGGCGCTGGAGCGCAGCCTGACCGAATTGTTGCAGGGTCGTAGCTTCGAAGGCCTGAACGACTTGCCGCAGCCGACTTTCTCGGGTCAGGCTGTAACCGAGCCGAACAACTTCGTCGAGCACTTCATCGACTCCAGCGGTGTGGTGTCGTGGCGCTTCTTCAGTGCCAAGCCAGACTTCGAATTCGTCGAGTGGGACTTCTCCGGTCAAGGCGAAGACTCCAACGCCGAAGAAGCCGCAACACTGTTCGGCATCCTCGAAGACATGGGCAAAGAAGTCTACATGGCGGTCTATGAGCACATCGGTGCCAAGGCCTGCCGGATTCTGGTGCCAGACTACTCGGAGATCTACCCGGTCGAAGACCTGATCTGGGACAACACCAACAAAGCCCTGCAATTCCGTGCCGACATCCTCAACCTGCACAGCCTGAGCAAAGTCGGCCTGCGTAACCTCGCCCAGGGCCTGGAAAACAGCGAACTGGACGATTACACCGAAATCACTACGCTGATCGGCGTCGAGTTCGATGACAACACGCCGTGGGGCAAGTTGACCATCCTCGAACTGCGCCTGCTGATCTACCTCGCCTTGCAGAAGTACGATCAAGCGAAAGACCTGGTCGAAGCCTTCCTGCAATACAACGACAACACCGTCGAACGCGGCTTGTTCTATCAAGCGGTGAACGTGGTGCTGGAGATGGAACTGGACGAGGACCTGGTGCTGGCTGACTACGAAACCAACTTCCGCCGCATGTTCGGCGACGAGCGCATGGACGCGGCCATTGGTTCGGTAAACGGCAGCGTGCGCTTCTATGGTTTGACGCCGACGAGCATGAAGCTGGAAGGACTGGACCGGCATCTGCGCTTGATCGAGAGCTACAAGAAGCTGCATTCGGCGCGGGCCAACTTCACGGCCTGAGACCATGAATGGTGCAGGCACTTGTGGCGCTGACTAACTGCGGCGAGGGAGCACACTTCCTCGCCGCAGTGGTGATGCAAGGCTTTCGAAACCCTCTGAATTAATGGAATGCCCTCAGTGATGGAGACACGCAGATGGTTGGAGTAGTGGTGAAGTCGAAGCTGGTCAACTTTCTGGTGACCGGTGTGGAGGTGAATTACGACAGGGTTGGCGCTGTGTATGACATCGTCGGCAGCGGCGATGTCGACGTGTTGGCCCGCGTGATGAAGTCCTTCGAAAAAGCCTACGGTGGTTTGTGGGTGGGCGGGAAAATGCTGCTGACCGAGACGGCGGTTCACCTGAGTGCCAATGTTTTGAACCGCATGGTGCAAAAAGGCTCGCTGGACATTGAGATTCCCCTGGAACTGATTCGCAATGTTTGCAACGAAGGCGGGTTCTTTACCAAAGTCATCCGCCTGGACACTGACGCCGGCAGCGTCAAATTCCGCTGCTACGGTGCAAAGGAGGTCGTTGCGTTGATCGAGCGCTACCAAAAGCTGCATTCGGAGGCAGTCAGGGTGGCGGGTTGAACCCAAACCAGCGAAACACCTGTGACTGAGTACCTGTGGCGAGGGAGCTTGCTCCCGCTGGAATGCGCAGCAGGCCCGCTCTTTATAAGAGAGGCCGTTGCGCACCCCGGCGGGACGCAGCGACGATCCGACAAGCCTTCGCCACAGTTCTGTGTAGCGTCAGGAATGGCCCAGGCGTTTCTCCATGATGATCGTGCGTTCGACACCATGAAACTCATCGCGGATTTTCTCGAAGCCCAGCGAGGCATAAAAGGCTTCGGCGGTAATGGAGGAGGGCACTCGCAGACGCTGTACGCCTTCCTTGATGGCAATTGACTCAAGGGTCTCCATCAGCTTTTTGCCGATTCCGGCGCCTTGATGGCACGGAGCAACAAACACGCTTCTGACCACATCCCGATCAAGACTGGCCGTTGCAACAACGTGCTGATCGATTGTCGCCACAAACATCCGACGTTGATTCAACAACTGCAGGATCGCCGCAGGAGAAAAGCTTTTCTCCACCTGATCGATGATTTCTGGCGAGTAGTGTTGGGCGTTGGATTCACGCAAAGCAGCGACAATGACTTGGCTTATGGCTTGGGCATCGAAGTGGGATGCGAGGCGAATCTGCTGACTCATTGAGATGGCTCCATGGTTTACGCTACCTTCCGTGGCTCTATACGGGGCAATGCCCGAGTGAAAATAGCAAAAAAGGAACGGTATGGCAGGTGAAGGGCTTGAGGACATTCTTGTGAATGAACTTTCGGTGATCTTTTGCGGCATCAATCCCGGCCTGCTGGCCGCCGCACAGGGACATCACTTCGCCGGCCGTGGCAACCGGTTCTGGCGCACGTTGCATCTGGCCGGGTTCACGCCTGAGGAATTACGTCCGGAACACGACCGCAGAATTCTGGACTATCACTGCGGATTGACCGCTGTCGTGGATCGCCCGACGGCGCGAGCGGATCAGCTGTCCATGGATGAATTCAATGCCGCTGCCGCCAACTTCGAGCAAAAGATCAGGCGTTACGCCCCCGGGTTTGTCGCGTTTCTGGGCAAAGCGGCGTTTGCCGCGTTGTCCGGTCAGCGTGAGGTGCAGTGGGGGCGTCAGGACAGCACCTTTGGTGGGGCCGCGGTGTGGGTATTGCCCAATCCGAGCGGGCGCAATCTGGCGTTCACGCAGGAGCAATTGGTGACGGCGTATCGAGCTCTTCGTCTGGCCGTCAGGCCTTAGCGTCCCTGCGCCGACGCTGCCAACTGCGCGGTGTCGACCCGCACAAATACCGAGTCGCCCACCGCTGTCAGCACATCCGCTGCAAACACCTCGCAGATCACCCGGGTCTTGCGCCCGACTTCACCTTCGACTTTCGCCTTCAGGGTCAGCGCTACGCCCATCGGCGTCGGTTTGATGAACTTGATGCCAAGGTTGCCGGTGACGCAGTCGATGCGCGGCAGGGTCCCAGGATCGCGGTTTTCTGCGCGGTAGTGATAAGCCATTGCGGTCCAGTTGGAGTGGCAATCGACCAGCATCGCGATCAGCCCGCCGTAAACCAGTTCCGGCCAGCCGCAGTATTGCGCCTCAGGCAGATGTTCCGCGACAACGTGGATGCCGTCTTCGTGCCAGCGGCTTTTGATGTGCAGGCCGTGCGGATTGCGACCGCCGCAGCCATAGCAAACGCCCTCGGGCGCGGCGCTGTCTTGCAGTGAGGTGTCGAAGCTGGACATGGGGATGCTCATCCTGGAGTGGTGCGCCCGGTCAGGCGAATGCGGTTGCGCCCGCCGCGTTTGGATTCGTAGAGCGCGGCGTCGCCTTGTTCGATCAGTGCGGCGAGACTGGCGGGCGGTGTGTCGAAAATCGTGGCACCGATGCTCAGCGTCACGGCGTCAGGCGTCGGGAATGTCTGTGAAGAGGTTGTCAGGAATTGCTCGCGCAAGGCGTTGCCCAGTTCAACTATGCGTTCATTGGAGGCATGGGCCAACAGGATCACGAACTCGTCGCCGCCCAGACGCGCCGTCAGCGCTTCACGGGGCAGAAGCGCGCGGATCAACTCGCTCAAGGCGATCAGCAAGCGGTCGCCGGCGGTGTGGCCGTACTGGTCGTTGACCAGTTTGAAATTGTCGATATCGATCAGCAACAGAGCGCCGGGACGTTGCGGCGAGGTGTCCTGCAACAGGCGCGGTGCGCGCATTTGGAGGGCGCGGCGGTTGTACAGGGCCGTCAGCGGATCGCGGGCCGCGAGACGGGCGATCTCTTTTTCGCGGCGGTAGCGTTCGGTGCCGGTCATCGACAGCGCAATCAGCATGATCGCCATGGCGCCTTCGACCAGCGAGATCTGAATGATCTCGCCACGAAACGCCGCCAGATCGATGAGCGTGCCGGGAATCATCACGGTCAGCGCTTTGAGAACATAGAAAATCCCGTGGGCCAGCAAGACGTAGCGCAGTTGCACCGCACCGACGCTTAGCGACTTGCCGTGGGGGCGCAGCAGAAAACTCGCCTTGAGTGTCGACAGCGCCACCAGCAGCGAGTTGGCCGCCAGCATCACCTTCGACCACAGCGGTCCTTCCGGCAACACCAGCATGACCAGCCAAATGACAAAGATCAGCGACCAGCCGCGAGACAGGCGTGTCTGGGTGAAGCGTGCAACACCCAGCAGAAACAGAAAATGGGCGGTCACCAGCAGACCGTTGGCGAACCAGATGCCGATCAACACAAAGCCACTGCTGCGCAGCAGGGCAAGGGTTGAACCCACGGTAATCGTGGCGAAACCAGCGCTCCAGAACAGTAGCGAGGGCTCACGAATACTGCGCCACTCGATCGCCAGATACAGCGCCGCGGCGGCGGCGAGGGCGATCGAGATGGTCAACATCGTAGGAGGGTCGAGCGGCATTTCTGGCAGAGCCTGTCTGATTGTCAGTTAGACGGGCGATTGTAAGCGTTCGGGGCTGTTTTGGCAGGAGGGGCGGCGCGTCCGGCAATGGCCGACGCGCCGTTGTTTTATTGACTGGCGTCCAGCACCACGCGGTAGCGCGCCTTGCCGCTACGCAGATGCTCGACCGCCTCGTTGACTTTGCTCATGGGAAACATCTCGACTTGCGGCAGGATCTGGTGCCGCGCACAGAATTCCAGCATGGTCGCCATGGTGCCCGGCGAGCCTACCGGCGAGGCGGAGAGCGACTTTTGCTGCGGAATCAAGTCGAACACATGCACCGGGATGGCGCTGGGCACAATGCCGACAAAGTGCAACCGGCCATTGCCGCGCAGGGTGGCCAGCATGGCCGGCCAATCAAGGTCGGCGTTGGCGCTGATCAGCAGGAAGTCCAGGGTGCCGGCAATCGCTTTCAACGCGTTGCTGTCGGTTGAGGCGACGACGTTATGCGCGCCAAGACGTTTGGCTTCGTCCTGCTTGTTCAGCGATGAGGTGAATGCGCTGACTTCGCAGCCCCAGGCATTGAGAAAGCGCAGCGCCAGATGACCGAGGCCACCGATGCCGACCACGCCGACCCGGTCGGTGGGTTTAACGCCGAATTGCAGCAGCGGGTTGAACACCGTCGAGCCTGCACAGAACAGTGGCCCGACCAGCGCCGGATCAAGCTTTTCGGGTACCGGAATCGCCCACGCCCAGTGCGCGCGCAAACGGTCGGCGAACCCGCCGTTGCTGCCGATGATGGTCGGTTGCGCAGTGCCGCACAGTTGTTGTGAGCCAGAGATACAGGACGAGCAGTGCATGCAACTGCCCTTGTACCAACCGATCCCGACCCGCTGACCCAGTTCGAGACCGCGTACCTGTGGCCCCATGCGCACGATCTTGCCCACCACTTCGTGGCCCGGGACGAACGGATAGCGGCTGATGCCCCAGTCATTGTCGATCAGTGACTGGTCGGAGTGGCAGACACCGCAATATTCCACAGCGACTTCGACCTCTTCTTCGCCCAATGCACCGGGGTCATAGCTGTAACGCTCCAGTGGCGCGCCGGCAGCGGTCGCGGCCCAGCCGTTGAACGTTGTGGGTTCGGTGTTGCTCATGGGACACCTCCGGGTGAACAGACAGGGACATTGGCAGCCCGGAAAGTCTAGTCGGTCATTCGTCCGGCGCGAGCCACGTATCGACGACCCGTCGATCCAGCTCCTCCCAGTACGCCATACCCAATACCCGCGTGGTGTTGAGGCCGCGCAAGTAACCGCGCAACTCATGGGCGGTGTCCCGAATGAGTTGCGGGTCGGCGTCGTTTCTATTGAGCAATACACTTTCGTACTGGACCAGGTATTCAGCCACCCGCTCGCGAAAATCGGGCAGAACGGCATCTCGGATCAGGTCAAACGTTCTCAAGGAGGGTTCCTCATTCATGTTTTTCTAGTTGTGTTTGAGTGTGTATCAGTCTGCACGTCGAGCAACTATCGCTAGAAGTAATAGTGACCATCACGAAACGCAAGTTCTGCTTTCGCGGCAATGGGCGGAAAATCGCCTCCATCGAAACGCAGCTCAAGGAATTTGCGCGATGAACATTCTGACTCGACTGGCGCTGGCCGCACTGCTGATGGGCGCTGCCGCTGCACCGACCTACGCAGACGATGCCCGGTCGTGTCATTTTCAAACCATTACGGGCAGCAGTGCCACGTTGCAGCACTCGCAGACCGTCGGTGTGTTGTACAGCGAAAACACCCTGGACAACCTGCAATACCTTGAGCGTTACCACGACATGGCGGTCAACGGCGCGAAAGATGCGCTCGACTCGCGGATTCGCGAAGCCTTCGTCGAAAGCTCCGATCCGGAATTGGCCATCGACTGGCTGGTGAGTTCGCTGCAGCAACAGTTTTTGTCCGTGACCGTTTACGACAGCCTTGATGCGTTGATTCAGGCCCATCCGGATGTGGTGGTGAAGCTCGACACCTTCAATCGCCTGTTGACCCAACGCAACAGCCTGGTTGAAGCGCGTTTCACTGCACGTTTCTACGATGCCGACCTGCAATACATCGGCAAGGCCGAAGGGGCGGTGGAAAAACAGCTGCCATCGGTCTGGGTCCACAACCAGGCAGCGCCGCAAATCGCTGCGCAGATCGAGAAACAACGGGACTTGCAACTCAACGCATTGAAGCAGTTCGACAGCTCACTCAAGGCGTTGGTGTCCGCAAGCTGAACACTTAAAACATAAAAGGCAGCGGCGGCGCCGTGAAGCTGGACCGTTGCCGGTTGAACCGAACCTTTATTTTCAGGATTACACCGATGCGTCCTTTATTCGTGCCTGCCATGACAGTTGCTTCTTTGTTGCTTGCCGGTTGCGCCTCCGCGCCGAACGACCCGACCCTGACGCTGCAGACCCGCAAGACGCCGGCTCAGTACGCCGATTGCGTGGTGCCGAAGCTGCAGGGCAGCGCACTGAACCCGACTGTGTCGCAGACCCAGCGCAGCTACCGGATCGTCGTTCCGAGCAAGGTGGCGGCGGACAACGTGCTGGAAGCTTACAAGGCCGGCAGCGGCGGCAAGGTGTTTCTCTATGAACGTCACCTGTTGGCCTCGAACTTCCTGCCGTCGAGTTTTGAGCGGGCGGCTCAGGACTGCATCTGATTTCACCCGTTCACCGTATCTGACAGAGCTCCTTTGGTTGGCCGCAACCAACCAATTTTTTGCCCCGTGCCTTCATTCGGTCGCGGGGCTTTTTTTTGCCTGCAATCGTTGAGGTTCAGACGATATCGATCACCACCTTGCCGACGCCCGTGCCTTGCTCCACCGCATCATGGGCCTGACGCGCCTCACTCAGGGTAAAACGCTGCGAATGCAGCAATGGCTTGACCTTGCCTTCCTCGATCAATCGCGTGGCATAACCGAGAATCTCGGCGTGGTGCTTGCGTCCGGTACCGGTAAGCATCGGCAGCAACACAAAAATCCCCGACAGCGTCGCACTGCGCAGCGAGCCGGTGGCCAGGTTGTGGGTGCCGAACGCCGCGCAACTGGTGACGTGGCCATACAGGCGAATCGCAGCAAAAGCGTCATCGAGGCTCTTGCCGCCGACTGTGTCGTAGATCACATCGAAACCTTTGCCGGCGGTGTACTGATTCACGTATTGCTCGACCGGCACGTCGCGGTAGTCGATGGCTGTGGCGCCGTAGCCTTCGACAATCGAACGCTTGCCCGGCGAGACCGTGGCGAACACCTCGGCGCCGAGTGCCTTGGCAATCTGCACCGCCATGTGACCGACACCGCCGGCACCGCCATGCACCAGCACTTTCTGCCCGGCCTGGACATGGGCGCGATCCACCAGACCTTCCCAGGCCGTCAGGAACACCAGCGGGATCGCTGCCGCTTCGCGAAAGTCCAGATTCTTGGGTTTGCGCGACACCAGATCGGCATCCACAGCGATGTATTCGGCGAGTGAGCCGGGCAAGCCGCGCACGCCTCCGACCATCCCGTAAACCTCATCACCCACGGCCAGATGCTGGATGTCGGCGCCTACGGCTTCGATGACACCCGCCATGTCCGTGCCGAGAATCGCCGGCAGTTCCGGCATGGCGTACGGCGCATTGCCGGAACGAATCTTGTAGTCGATCGGGTTCACACCGCTGGCGACGACACGCACCAGCACTTCATGGGCTTGCGGCTGCGGGCGGCTGATCTGCGCTTCACGAAAGGCGTTATTGGCGTAGTCATCCAGGATCAACGCACGAATAGTCGGTTGGCTCATTACACGCCTCGCTGTCATTTTTAAGGAGAGGGCAATGGTGGTAGCTGAGCGGAGGTTTGTCGACCCCCCCGAAGGTAGACGCGGCCTGTAGGCAGATTCTGCGGGTTCGAAACGATCACGCGTGTCCATGCGGATAGCGCTCTCCTCGGCAGGCAATCGTGGCTCAGAGGAAGTCATAGCCGTTGAAAAGCAAGCAGCCGGGCCTGACAGCGCGCCCGGCTCCTGTAATATGCAGTCCACCACTTACCACGAGCATTGAAAATGGATTCTCACTCGATTCTGGCGTTTACCCTGGTCGCTGCGATCGCCATCGCCAGCCCCGGCCCCGCCACGCTGATGGCGATCAACAACAGTCTGGCCCACGGGCAACGCAGCACGATCTGGTCGTCACTGGGCAATGCCAGTGGTCTGTTTTGCCTGTCAGCCGCGGCCATGCTCGGCTTGGGCGCTGTATTGGCGAGTTCCGAGTGGCTGTTCAATGCAGTGAAGATCATCGGCGCCGGCTACCTGTTCTACCTCGGGGTCAAGCAGTTGTTCAAAAAGGGCCCGATGCTCCCGGACGCTCTTGAGGGCGACGCGAACAAGCCGCGCCCGACTCACGGCAAGCTCTACAAATCAGCCTTTCTGACCGCCGTAACCAATCCCAAGGCAACGATGTTTTTCACCGCGCTGTTCCCGCAGTTCATCGATCAGGGCGCGGCGTTGCTGCCGCAATTTCTGATCCTTACCGCGATCTTCATGGCGTTATCGGTGTCGTCGTTGAGCGTCTATGCCGCGATCGCATCGCGGGCCAAAGGCGTATTGACCCGGCCCGCGCTGTCGCGCTGGGTCAGTCGAGTCGTGGGGACGACCTTTATCGGCTTTGGTGCGGCCATCCTGACGATGCGTCGGCAGACGGCGTAAGGGCGGGGCGGGGGATCAGACCCATTTGAACTGTGCCGGGAACCGCGCCACAAATCGCGTTCCCGATTCAACGTCCGAGGTCACGCTCAACGTGCCGTTGTGTGCCGCCGCAATCTGCGAGGCGATGTAAAGCCCCAGGCCCAGGCCTTCACAGCGCTGACCGGCTTCTGACCGGGAAAAAGGCTCGAACAGCAGTGGCATCAATTGCGCTGGGATCGGCGTGCCTTGGTTGGTTAGCGAAATGACAATCTCGTCGTTCTCGGCGTAGGCCTTGAGGACGATCGGCGCATCGGTTGAACCATGGGTGACCGCGTTGCCCAACAGGTTGGACAGCAACTGGCTGATGCGCAACGCGTCGCAGTAAACCCCCGCTGGTACATCCAGTGCATGGCTGATGATTGCCTGTGGATGGGTCACCTTGATTTCTTCAAGGGTCAGCAGCAGCGTGCGCTGCAAGTCGTCCACCAGTTTGCGCTGCACCGGAATCCCGCCACCGAGGCGACCCCGGGCAAAGTCGAGGATGTTTTCGATCAGCACCCCCATGCGCACCGAACTGTTGCGGATTGCCGCAATGAAATTCAGCGAGCGTTTGTCTTCGGTCTTGCTTTCCAGCAGGTCGGCGCTCATGCGAATGGCGCTCAGCGGTGTGCGCAGGTCATGCCCGAGCACTGCGATGAACTGCTCGCGCAGCCGGCCCAGCTCATTGGCGCTATCCAACTCTGTTTTGGTGGCCAGCAGACGACTTTGCGTGTCGAGGCTCATGGCAATCAGTTGGGCGAACAGCGTCAGCGTCTTGGCAATGGCCGGTTCGTCCAGATTGGCCGGTACGGAATCGATCGCACAGAGCGTGCCGAAAAAATCGCCGTTGGCTTTGACGATGGGAATGGATATGTAGCTCTCCAGCCCATAGGTTCTCGGCGTGTGATGTTGCGAAAACAGCGGATGCAGGCTGGCATGGCCGAAGATCACGGGTTGTTTGTGTTGGCGGATTTCGTGACAGATGGTCGATTCGAGTACCAGTTCGCCACCGGGTTTGAGCCCGAAATCAATGGAGTCGTCGACCGCGCAGGCCACCCAGTTCCTTTCGGTGACCCGAGCCACAGCGGCGAAGCGCATGCCGGTGAGGTGCTTGACCATGCTCAGGATCACGGGCACCGCATCAATGCTGCGGATGGCTTCAATGTCTGGTGTGAACTCTGGGTTGGTCATGGGGGCGCTTCGCGATGATGTCGGGCAGAGACTATCGCTTCTTGTCGCCTATTGCTAATGGGTCAGGTGCAGGAACGCCAAGGGCGCCGCGGATTTTCCGGGGCGCCCTTGGCCAGTGTCGTCGACGGCGTGCGCGACTCAGAACTTGTATTTGGCGGTCAGCATGTAACTGCGCGGATTGCCGTAGTTGTCGTTGGAACCCCACGTGATGTTGCTGCCGATGGCGGAATAGTAGACGCGGTCAAAGATATTGTTCGCGTTGACTTGCAGGTCGAGGTGCTTGGTGAGTTCGTATCCGGCCATCAGGTCGGTGGTCGCGTAGCCGCCTTGTTCGAGTCGATAGTTGCCGCCATTGGCAAGCGCGACGTCGTTGTACATGCGGCTTTGCCAGTAGACGTTGCCACCGACGCGGAGTTTTTGTAGCGGGCCCTGGAAGCGGTACACCGTCGAGACCTTGAACAGGTGCTCGGGTGTGTCGGTTTTGAATTTCTGATTATTGTTGGCCGGGTTTTCATCCTTGATGTAGTGCGCGCGGGTGTAGGTGTAGCCAGCGCCCAGCTGCCAGTTTTCGGTCAGCGCGCCTTGCAGTTCCATGTCGATGCCTTGGCTGCGCACTTTGCCTGAGCCGTTGTAGCAGGTCATGACCGGGCAACCGAACTGATTTTCCGCCAGGGTTGCGCGGTTGGTCTGGTCCATCTGGAATACGGCCAGACTGGCGTTGAGGGCGCCATTGAAATATTCGCCCTTGATGCCGACTTCGTAGTTTTCACCGACGATCGGGTCCAGCACTTTGCCGGAAAGATCCTTCGAGGTTTGCGGGGTGAAGATGTCGGTGTAGCTGGCGTAGACGGAATGATGCTCGTCCAGCTTGTAGATCAGGCCGGCATAACGGGTCAGGTTGCGGGTGACTTTGTAGTCGCCGTCGCCGGTGCGGTCATCGTAGTCATACCAGTCCAGGCGACTGCCGAGGATCAGCGTCAGCGGATCGGCCAGGCTCAAACGGGTGGTCAGGTAAACGGCGTCCTGAGTGGCAACGCTGCGCGTTTTGCCGCCACGCACGAAGTCCGGCTTTGGCGCACCGATCGGCCAGGCCGTGGTGTACGGATCGTACTCCTTGGAGGTCGCATCGTAGACGCGATGGCTGGAGCCGACGACCAGTTCGTGGGTGCGGCCGAAGGCTTCGAACGGGCCGCTGGCAAAACCGTCGAAAGCGTTTTGCTTGTCGGTGTTGTGCGATTGGTAAGCGGTGGTTTCCAGCGGGCCGTTGTAGCGCGACAGGTAAGTGCCGGAGAACTCGCCGTTGAGCGTCGAGGAAGAACCGGCGACGTGCAGTTTCCAGTCGTTGTCGAAGCGATGCTCGACTTCGCCGAAGACCGTGTCGATCTGCAGTTTCTTGTTTTCCCAGTCGGTGCCGGGGTAAGTGGAGCGGGGCAGATCAAGGTGATGGCCGTTGGTGCCGATCGGCAACCCGCCCCAGAAATAGTTGGTCTGTTCATTTTGCCGGGAGAAACCCAGAGTCGCGGTGGTGCTTTCGCTCAGGTCGGCTTCACCGATGGCGTAGAACAGGCCGTGATCGTTTTGTTCCTTGTCGCGGAAACTGTCGGCGCCCTGATAGGAGCCCACCACACGGCCACGCAGCGTGCCGCTGTCGTTCAAAGGGCCGGAAGCGTCGATCTCGCCGCGATAATCATCCCAACTGCCAGCCGCGCCGGTGAGCGTCACCTGGGGCGTGGCCGTCGGGCGTTTACGCACCATGTTGATGGCGGCTGACGGGTTGCCGGCACCCGTGACCAGGCCGGTGGCGCCGCGAACGATTTCAACCCGGTCAAACATCGCCAGGTTCGGTTGCACCGCCATCGAATACGGTTGATAGGAGCTGGGCAGGCCGTCGTACATGATGTTGTCGATGTCGAACCCGCGTGCGCTGTAAGCCTGTCGGCCCGGACCGCTGGACTGGTTGAGGAACAAGCCCGGCGTGCCGCGCACCACGTCGTTGATGCTGGTCATGCCCTGATCATCCATGCGTTGACGGGTGATGACGGTGACGGCTTGAGGCGTTTCGCGCATGGTCAGCGACAGCTTGGTCGCGGTCTGCATGGGGCCAGTCGTGTAAGACTGCGAACCCTCGGTGGTGCTGCTCATCTGGGTAGCACCGATCTCGGTCGCGCCGAGTTCCAGCGTGGCGGGAGGGGCAGCATTTTCCGGCGATGGCGGTGGAGCTTCATCAGCTGAAACGGATGAGAGGCTGACCATGCCAATGGCGAGTGCCAGCAGGTTGGGTGAGAGGTTCGAACGGCGGTGGCGGGTGTGAAACGACATCAATCTGCTTCCCCAAAAATTACCAAAACGAATCTGATGCACATGCATGTAAGAAGTATTCGCATTAGCATGTCAGATTGATTCGGTTGAAGAAAGGTACTGACTTCAATTGGTTAACAAATTTTTCACATTTGCGGCGTAGGGAAACGATCACCGCCACGGCGCAAATCAAAGCCACTGGTGGAAATCAGTAGATCCAGTAGAGGGTGCAGAAGGGCCAAGTTGCGCGACCGCGCCCGATCAACATGAAGTTTGATCGGGCGCGGTCAGAGGGAGGGGAACGCTTGGATCAGCTCAGGTCTTCAGCGTCATGGCGTTCAGGAACCTGGCTCGCTTCATCACCCCACGTGCGGTTGACGCGCTGCCCACGGATGACCGCCGGGCGCTGGGCGATAGCCTCTGCCCAGCGCTGCACATGGATGTACTCATCGGCCGCGAGAAACTCCGCCGCCGAATAAACATTGTTGCGCACCAACTGCCCGTACCAGGGCCAGACCGCGATATCGGCGATGCTGTAGTGCTCGCCGGCCAGGTAGGGGCTTTCGGCCAGACGTCGATCCAGCACATCCAGTTGGCGCTTGGCTTCCATGGTGAAGCGATTGATCGGGTATTCCATTTTCTCCGGCGCATAGGCATAGAAATGCCCGAACCCGCCGCCCAGGTAAGGCGCAGCGCCCATCTGCCAGAACAACCAGTTGAGGGTTTCGGTGCGTCCTGCCGGATCCTTGGGCAGGAATGCGCCGAACTTCTCCGCGAGATACAGCAGGATCGAGCCTGACTCGAACACCCGAATCGGCGGCTCGACGCTGCGGTCCAGCAGTGCAGGGATTTTCGAGTTCGGATTGATCTCGACGAAACCGCTGGAGAATTGATCGCCCTCACCAATGCGGATCAGCCAAGCGTCGTACTCGGCGGCGCTGTGCCCCAGCGCCAGCAGCTCTTCGAGCAGGATAGTGACCTTCACCCCGTTGGGCGTGGCCAGCGAATAGAGCTGCAACGGATGCTTGCCGACCGGCAGCGTTTTCTCGTGGGTCGGCCCGGCAATCGGGCGGTTGATGCTGGCGAACTGACCACCGGACGGCGCTTCATTTTTCCAGACCTTGGGCGGAACGTAGGGCGTTTTGCTCATGAAACGGACCTCATCGTGACTGGCTGAGAACAGATGACCACCGTAGGGAAAAATTCCGATGGATGCCAGTCCGATTTATCGTTACATCACGATATGCACAGGCGTCGAGCCTTTTCTGGTCACGGGAAAATAAACCAGAGACCCGATAATTTCTTTTTTCATCAGGCGGTTACAATCGCCGCTTTTTCACCCTCAAGGATGCTGGCGCTGTCGATTGGAGCGCCGGGCGATTGGATTTACGGATAAAACCCGCAATGCGAAGTCAACTTCCCCTCAAAGCCATTTCCTGCCTGACCGCCCTGATACTGATGCTGACCGGCTGTGTCGGAGCGTCGGTTTCAACGCTGGGCCCGCTGCCGCACTCTGAGCAGCAAACCGTCGCTGCCGAGACCCCGCGAGAATGGTGCGGGATTACGCTTTGGGCGGTCGTGCCCATCCCGTTGAAGTTGCCGGTGTGCAAGCTGCAGAGCGGCCAGCACATGTCCAATCCTCTTTATGCGTGTGGGCCGTTCATGTATTGGGGGCCGCTTCTGTATGGCTATAAGGGAAATGCCCTGTGTGGCGTGTTCCCTTATTGGTGATAAATACCCGACCTATTTCAATCCGCAGCAGAGCGCGCCAGAAACTCGCTGATCAGCAAAATCGTCTGTTGCTGGATTTCCGTGCGCGCGCGTCCGCCGTCGCCATCGGTGCAAATGATGCCGTCGCCGGGTGCGTCTTCTTCGAGCATTGCCATCGCGCCAGGCTTGCATGGCGACATGAAACTGAAGTGGCTGGCGTCGCTGATCTCGACGTATTGGCTCGATGTTTTCGGCAGTCGCTTGACCAGATCGGCGGACTCAAGCTGAGCGGGAAGGTCTTGCGACGGCACGCCCGCTGCGATGACCAGTACCGGAACAGGCAGTGCCGCAAGGCTGGCATCGGTGAAACCACGTGACAGACCGAGGTCCAGTGAAACCACGGCAGAGACGCGTTTGTCGTGCAAGTCGGCGGCCAGTCGAGTCTTCGAATCCGCTCTGCTGGCGGGATTCATCTGCTGATAGACGGAACAACTGGCCAACTGCGAATGGGCTTTGCAGTCTTCGGTGAAACGCTCGGTGTCGAAACGTGCGCCAGCGATTTCCAGGCTGGTCCAGCCGCCGAGAGAGTGGCCCACGACGGCAATGCGAGGTTTCGCGACCGTACCGAACTTTTCAGGCTGTGCCGTCACCGCATCGATGGCTCGACTGACATCCGCAGGACGCAGCCATAACTGTGCCGCCGCCTGAGGGCTGCGGTCATGCGTGGTGCTGCCGGGATGATTGACCGCCGCGACGATATAACCCTGGTGCGCGAGCGCGCTGGCCAGCCATGCCTGGTTGCTCCAATTGCCGCGGTAACCATGTGAGAGCACTACCAACGGGTGTTCACCGGCAGCCGGTGGCGCATTTTTCGCGACCATTACACCGACAAACGCCGGGTTGTCGGCGACCAGTTCCGGCGCGGCAGTGGTTGCACCGGCTGGGTACCAGACGACCATTTCCAACGGACGCTCATTGCTCGCGTCCGCCAGGGTCGAGAGCTGAAAACCGACAGGATTCCCGTCAGCGAATACGTGGGTGGTCAGGCAGAAAAGAAGCAGGGCGCCGAAAGCATGTTTCATTGTTTTTTATCTTCCGTGATGAGCCTCGATTGGCGAGGTGGACTTTGCCTTAATCGGCGCGCTTCAGCGAGTCAGGATTGAAAATCAGATTGGCGATTTCGCTGGCGTCCGGTTCTTGCTGCCATTCGCCAGAAGCGTTGGCAGTTTCGCGCACAATCCATTGCTGCGAGCCGGTCCAGGACAGCTCGATGCAGGGTCCCGTCAGCTCTGCGTTGTCGATCAGCAAACCGACTTCATCCGCTGGACCGGGACACATGCCGCCAACCGAAAAAGGTACACGCGCACATATCAGGTCTTTGAGCATGCCCAGCAGTTCGTCATGAGAGCAGAAGGGTACGTGTCGGTCCCCGGCAACACCGCCAGCAAAAACCAGATGGCCTGCCGCCGAGCCCTCAGTATTTATCGAGGCCAGATGCACGGGAGGCCGGCCGGAGCCCTTGGCATAACGTGATGTGTTCACAGCAGCTCCTTGTCCGTGGATGCTTGAAACGGTGCGGTCAAAGCATCTTCCTGCGGCCAACGCATCTTCAAGTGTTCGATCAGATAGTCCATGAATGCCTTGACCTTCGGTGTCATCGCCGCACGCTCCTGCACACAGGCATAAATGTCCATTCGCTCGACAAAGCCGTGACCTGCTCCGTCATGGTTCTGGAACAGCGGCAGCAGTTGGCCACTTGCGATGTACGGTGCCGCCACGAACTCGGCCAGACGCGTGATGCCCGCACCGTTGACCGCCATCTGCGCCAGTGCATCGATGTCATCGCTGATGGTCGTGGCATTGATATTGGCCTCGTAACTCTGGCCGTCCCGCGAGAAAGTCCAACGAAGAAAGCGTCCGTCCAATGGGTAACGGAACGCCAGGCACGCATGGTTTTGCAGATCGTCCGGCGATCGCGGCGTGCCTGCGCGCTCCAGATAGGCTGGGGCGGCGCACATGATGAAGGGCAGCGAAACGATCTTGCGCGCAACAATGCCATCTTCCAGTTGCGGTTTGATCCGCAGGCTCAAGTCGATGCCGTCCTGGATGTGATTGATTTTGCGGTTGGTGGTCGACAGCTCCAGCAGAAGGCGCGGGTGCAGCGCCGCGAACCCGGCGATCAAGGGCGCGAGCACATGCCGTCCGAATGCAGAAGTGGAGGCAATGCTCAGCCGTCCTTGCAGCTCGGTCTGTTCGTTGCTGATTGAGCTTTGCGCCGACTCCAGATCTGCCGCGATGCGCTTGACCTTGTCGTAGTACACCGCGCCGTTTTCAGTCAGCGCCATGCTCCGCGTGGTGCGCTGCAGAAGTCTCACGCCGAGATGCGTCTCCAGACGATTTATCGTCTGGCTCACCGCTGCCGCACTGACGCCCAGGGCTTTGGCGGCGCCGACAATGGAGCCCGATTCCACCACTTTGATAAAACTGGCAATTGCCGCTAATAGATTCATCCATGGCCTGCCGAGAACGGTTTGATTCGTAAGTTGTGCTTTATAAAGTACCTACGATTAGCCGTCTAGTTGAGGGGAGTCGCGCTTGTTAAGGTGCCCGCTCCCTGTCAATGGATGGAAACGCCATATGAATCAAACAACCAGCACCGATGCTTTGATTGTCAGCCGTCGCAAGCTGTCACCGCGTGCCACGCCCTATGTGTTTGCCTTGTACATGGCGACGATCATGGCGTTTCTGATGTCACTGGTGATCACCGCCGCCAACTCCGGCATTGATAACGATTACCTGAGTAATGCGCTGCACGCGTACAAACTGGCGATGCCGGTGGCATTTCTGTGCATCCTTGTTGTTCGGCCCGTCGTGATCAAACTGGTGGCGTGGACAGTGCATCCGCATCGTTGAGTGCTGAACGCTTCCGGCGCCTCAGAAAAACTCGTCAAGCAACTGATAAAAGGCAATCCGTTGCAGATCAGGCTCTACGCCATAGGCCTCGAAAAACACTGGCACCCACTGCTCGCCGAGGTTGTAGGTAATGCTGTTGGCGGCCAACGCCAAGTCCTGATAACGGTCAGAGACGCCAAGTCGCCCGCAGTCGACAAACCCGCTGAACTTGCCATTGTCAGCGAGCAGGTTGGGCAGACACGCATCGCCGTGTGTCACCACCAGATCCTCGTGATCAGGACGGGCGGCAAGCATTTGCTGAAACACCTGTTCAGCACTGCGACCCAGACGTGAATCGTCGAAGTCTTCCTCGTCAATCAGGCCCGCCAGCAGATGCTCGCGGGCGAGGGCGATTTTTGCGTCGAGGCGGTGATCGAACGGGCAGCTGTCGATGGCGACCGCGTGCAGTGATCGCAAGGCTGTGGCCGCGAGCGTCACGATCTGCTCCGGCGCCAGGTGCGCGCTGCGGGCCAGATCGCGACCGGGCACAGCCGTCATCAGCAACCAGTTGCGCTCATTTTCAGTGGTGGTGTCGAGCACCCGAGGCGCCGGGAGATCCTGCTCTGCCAGCCAGCGCAGTCGCTGAATTTCCCCGGGCAGTTCGCCCCAGGTCATCACCTGTTCAGACTTCACAAACAGCGGCGCTGAACCCGCCGGCGTAATCCGCAGTACATCGGCGCGGGACTCGCCAATGGTTTGTTGTTCGATCTGTGCGTCAGCGAATCGCGGGTGCCATATCGCGGGTAAGTCCATGTCGATTCGTCCCTTGTAAATCTGTTGATGAGGCGCATTGTGCCGCGCCGGTGATTTTGCGCGCAAACACCGGGGCAGGGCGTTGCCCTGGCAAATCAATCGAAACTTCGTCGCCAGCCCGACTGTCCAGACCCTTACACCTCTCGGCGGATGCACTGCCGGGAATGCTCGATGCACCGGTGAAGGCGAGGAACACGATGACGATGACAGTTGGAGATTTTCTGGTTGAGCGGCTCAGCCAATGGGGCGTCACGCGGATTTTTGGTTATCCGGGTGACGGCATCAATGGCGTGTTCGGCGCGCTCGACCGGGCCAAGGGAAAGATCGAATTCATTCAGGCGCGCCATGAAGAAATGGCCGCGTTCATGGCCTCGGCCCACGCCAAGTTCACCGGGGAGTTGGGTGTGTGCATCGCGACTTCAGGGCCGGGCGCATCGCACCTGATTACCGGGCTCTACGATGCGCGGATGGACCACATGCCGGTGCTGGCGATTGTCGGTCAGCAGGCGCGCACTGCACTAGGCAGCCACTACCAGCAGGAGCTGGATCTGGTCTCGATGTTCAAGGACGTCGCTGGCGCCTTTGTGCAGCAGGCTTCGGCACCGTCGCAAGTGCGCCACTTGCTCGACCGCGCGGTGCGCACGGCCGTCGGCGAACGCCGCGTCACGGCGATTATCCTGCCCAATGATTTGCAGGATCTGCCCTACGAAGCGCCGGCCCGCGCCCACGGCACCGCACATTCCGGTGTCGGGTACAGCAAGCCGAGAGTGCTGCCGTACGAGGCGGATTTGCAGCGTGCCGCCGAGGTTTTGAATGCCGGTGAAAAAGTCGCAATTCTGGTCGGTGCCGGTGCTCTGCAAGCCACGGATGAAGTGATCGCCGTCGCCGAAAAACTCGGCGCCGGAGTCGCCAAAGCCTTGCTCGGTAAAGCCGTGCTGCCCGACGATCTGCCGTGGGTCACCGGCAGCATCGGCCTGCTCGGCACCGAGCCCAGCTACAAACTGATGACCGAGTGCGACACGTTGCTGATGATCGGCTCGGGTTTCCCGTATTCGGAATTTTTGCCCAAGGAAGGTCAGGCGCGGGGCGTGCAGATCGACTTGCAGCCGGACATGCTCAGTCTGCGCTACCCGATGGAGGTCAATCTGCAGGGCGACGCGGCTGAAACACTCGCCGCGTTGCTGCCGCTGCTGGAACAGAAAACCTCGGGCAAATGGCGCAAGAAGGTCGAAGGCTGGCGCGGCACCTGGGAGAAAACTCTGGAAAAACGCGCCATGGCCAAGGCCAGACCGATCAATCCGCAACGGGTGGTGTACGAGTTGTCACCGCGCCTGCCGGACGAGGCGATCATCACCAGTGATTCCGGCTCGTGCGCCAACTGGTACGCCCGCGACCTGAAAATCCGCCGTGGCATGAAGTGCTCGCTGTCCGGCGGTCTGGCCTCGATGGGCGCCGCGGTGCCGTATGCGATTGCGGCGAAATTCGCCTACCCCGAGCGTTCGGTGATTGCCCTGGTGGGCGACGGCGCCATGCAAATGAACAACATGGCCGAGCTGATCACCGTCGCCAAATACTGGCGGCAGTGGCAAAGCCCGAAATGGATCTGTGCGGTGTTCAACAACGAAGATCTCAATCAGGTCACCTGGGAGCAGCGGGTGATGGAGGGCGATCCCAAGTTCGAAGCGTCGCAGAGTATCCCGGATGTGCCGTATCACCTGTTCGCCATTTCCATCGGCCTGAAGGGCATTTTTGTTGATCGCGAAGAGGACGTCGCCGCGGCCTGGGAGCAGGCATTGGCCTCGGACGTTCCGGTGTTGATCGAATTCAAGACCGATCCGAACGTGCCGCCGCTGCCACCGCACATCAAGCTTGAGCAGGCGAAGAAATTCGCCACGACCTTGCTCAAGGGCGATCCGGATGAGGCCGGAATCATCGTCCAAGCCGCCAAACAAGTGCTGAGCTCGGTACTGCCCGGCAAAAAATAACCCGAATTTCCTCGCGAAACCTGTAGGAGTTGCCGACGGCTGCGATCTTTTGATCTTCAAAAACAACATCAAAAGATCGCAGCCTGCGGCAGCTCCTACATTGGAATGGAGGCAGGCAATTGATTTTCATCGGCTGTGCAGGCTGGAGTCTTGCGCGTGAACATTGGCCGGCATTCCCGGCTGACGGCACGCATTTGCAGCGCTATGCCGCGCAATTCAACAGCGTCGAAATCAACAGCTCGTTCTATCGCCCGCATCGCCGACAGACCTACGAACGTTGGGCGGATTCGGTGCCGGACGGTTTTACTTTTTCAGTGAAGATCCCCAAACACATCACCCATGAACTGCGCCTGATCGGCTGTGAGGCTGCGCTGGAAGAATTCCTTGGGCAATGCAGCGGATCAGGCGATCGCCTGGGCTGCCTGCTCGTGCAGTTACCGCCGTCGCTGGCGTTTGATGCGGCCGTTGCCGAAGGGTTTTTCAGCGCACTGCGCCAGCGTTTCTCCGGGCCTGTGGTGCTGGAGCCGCGCCACGAATCATGGGTCGGCGGCGAAGCGCTTTTGATCAAGTACCAAATCAGCCAAGCGGCGGTCGACCCCTCGCGTATCACCAATGACGCTTCACCGAGAGGCTGGCAGGGCACGAAGTATTGGCGCTTGCACGGTTCACCGCGCATCTACCACAGCGCCTACGATTTGCCGTACCTGCAACAAATTGCGCGAGCGTTGCAGATCGCCTCAGAGGAGGGCGCCGCAACCTGGTGCATCTTCGACAACACCGCCAGCGGCGCCGCGATCGGCAACGCTTTGAGCCTGGTGAAAGCGCTGCTTATTCCGGCGCCAGATCGCCGTACCAGTACGCCGCTGTAACGCCGCCATCCATCAGGAAATCGCTGCCGGTGACCAACGCCTGAATGGATTCGCGAGAGCCCACGTCAACGATGCAAGTGGTCACTTTGAAACCGGCATCAAGCAGGACGCGGGCAGCAGCGTCAGCATTGTCCTGCTTCAAATCCGCCAGCACGACGTGTTTGCCGTCACTGACGCGACGGGTAATGGCCTGACCGATCGAACCGGCGCCAATGACGACAATAACGTTGGTCGGGGTGGGCATGGCGTCTCTCCTCAAAGTGATGCGCCAACCTATATAGCGGGTGTTCGCTCAACAATACGGTGATTGCCGCATAAGCTGATGAGCGAGGCTCATGAATGCGCGCTGTCGCGTGGTAACTCGACCACTATCTGATCACCGTCTAGAGTTTTTGCACCCGAAGACGTTGAGGACACGTCATGAAGAACGAAGAAGCAATCGCTGCATCAGTGCAGATTGATCAGCGCATCAAGGACCTGAGTGACTGGCGCGGTGAAACCCTGGCACAGATCCGCGCGATCATGCACAAGGCTGATCCCGAGATAGTCGAAGAGTGGAAATGGCGCGTGCCGACGTGGTCGCATGGCGGGATTATCTGCACCGGTGAGACTTACAAGGCAGTGGTGAAAATGACTTTTGCCAAAGGTGCGTCGCTGGAAGATCCGACGGGATTGTTCAATTCAAGTCTTGAAGGCAATACAAGGCGGGCGATTGATGTGCATGAGGGCGAGGAGATTGATGAAAAGGCCTTGGTGGCACTGATTCGAGAGGCGGTGAAACTGAATACGTCGAAGCCCTCACCCTAACCCTCTCCCAGAGGGAGAGGGGACTGATCGCGTTGTTCTTTCGAGATACACCGACCTGAACTGTCGCGCCGAACTCAGGTTTGATCCCACTAGAGATCGGCTCACTTTTCCCTCTCCTAGATTGAGAGGGGACTGACCATGGTGTTCTGTTCTTTCGAGGTACCCGAACTGAGATTTAGAGTCGAACTCAGGTTCTGAACTGTACTCGGTCGGCTCCCTTTCCCCCTCGCCCCCTTGGGGGAGCGGGCTGGGGTGAGGGGGTGAATCCAACAATCACCATAAATCTCAATTCCCATCCGCAACCTTGCGCTCAATCTCATCGACCTTGCGCTGCAGCTCTTCAGCATCTTGCTCTTTGACGCGGGTGGAGGAAGGCGTGATGACCTCGTCCACAGCACGGGTGTCATCGTCCCGATCCTGCAAATCGCGCTCGACCACGTTCACGGGTTTGCCCGATGTATCGGTAGGTGGGGCGTTCGGGGTTTTGTCGTCGTTGCTGTTCATATCGTTGACCTCCATGGGTGTAAACATTGGAGGTAGCACTGCGACGAGCGTTCGATTTTTTTTCGACTGCGAACCGACGGTGAAACGCCAGTTCCGCGTTAACACCAACCCCCTGTGGGAGCGAGCAAGCCCACTCCCACAGGTTGACCGCATTCCAGCGGCCTGAGGTCAGGTCAATCCTTGAGGATGTCGCGATCCTTGGTTTCCGGCAGGAAGAACGTGCCGAGTATCGCCGTCATCACCGCAATCACGATCGGGTACCACAGCCCGTAGTAGATATCCCCGGTGGCCGCCACCATCGCGAACGCCACCGTCGGCAGGAAACCGCCAAACCAGCCGTTGCCGATGTGATAGGGCAGTGACATTGAGGTGTAGCGGATGCGAGTCGGGAACAGCTCGACCAGCCACGCCGCAATGGGCCCGTACACCATGGTCACGTAGATCACCAGGATGGTCAGCAGGAGCAACACCATCGGATAGTTGGTTTTTGCAGGGTCAGCCTTTTCCGGATAACCCGCTTCTTTCAGTGCAGTGCCGAGGGTCGCGGTGAAGGCGTCGTTGCGGGTCTTGAAGTCGGCGGCGGGCAGGGCGCTGCCCTCGAAGCTCTCGACGACTTTGTCACCGATGCGCACTTGCGCGACGGTGCCCGGTTCGGCGATCACGTTCTCATAAGGGATCGCCCGTTTCGCCAGCAGGGTCTTGGCCAGGTCGCAGGAACTGGTGAATTTGGCCTTGCCCACCGGGTCGAACTGGAACGAACACTGATCGGGATTGGCTATCACCTTGACCGGGTTTTTCTCCTGGGCGATGAACACGTCGGGGTTACCGTACTGGGTCAACGCATGGAAGATCGGAAAGTAGGTCAGCGCCGCCAACATGCACCCGACCATGATGATCGGTTTGCGCCCGATGCGGTCGGAGAGGCTGCCGAAGATCACGAAGAACGGCGTGCCGATCAGCAGCGAACCGGCGATCAGCAGGTTGGCGGTCTGCGGGTCGATTTTCAGCGTCTGCAACAGGAAGAACAGCGCGTAGAACTGCCCGGTGTACCAGACCACCGCTTGCCCGGCCGTACCGCCAAGCAGCGACATGATCACCACTTTGAGGTTGTCCCAGCGGGCGAAGGATTCGGTCAGCGGCGCCTTCGACGCCTTGCCTTCGGCCTTCATTTTCTGGAACACCGGCGACTCGCTCAGTTGCAGGCGGATGTACACCGAGACGATCAGCAGCAGGATCGACAGTAGAAACGGAATCCGCCAGCCCCAGGCTTCGAACGCTTCGGTGCCCAGCGCGGTGCGGCAAGCGAGGATCACCAGCAGCGACAGAAACAGGCCAAGGGTCGCGGTGGTTTGAATCCATGAGGTGAAGAAACCGCGTTTATTGCGTGGCGCATGTTCAGCGACGTAAGTGGCCGCGCCGCCATATTCACCGCCCAGTGCCAGACCTTGCAGCAAGCGCAGGGTGATCAGAATGACTGGCGCGGCGACGCCGATGGTCGCGTAGCCGGGCAGCAAACCGACGATCGCCGTGGAGACACCCATGATCACGATGGTGATCAGGAACGTGTGCTTGCGCCCGATCATGTCGCCGAGCCGGCCAAACACGATCGCGCCGAACGGCCGCACCGCAAACCCCGCTGCAAACGCCAACAGGGCAAAAATGAACGCGGTGGTTTCGTTGACGCCGGCGAAGAAGTGCTTGGCGATGATCGCCGCCAGTGAGCCGTAGAGGTAAAAGTCGTACCACTCGAACACCGTGCCGAGGGACGAAGCGAAGATGACCTTGCGCTCCTCCTTGGTGATGCCGCCGCTGCGCGGTGGACTGCCGGTGGATGCTGTGTCGATTGTAGCCATGGGTGCTCTCCGTCGTGCTTATTGTCGTAGGCCGGAGTCCCCCGATACCGCTATCGCACTCTGGCCTTGTGGCGTATGCCGCATTGCTCTCGCGTGAAACCTGCACAGTCTGACGGCCGCGCATTGCTGCACGGTTTCCTGAAGCATAATCAGCTTCTGGCAGATATCCACTCGCCAAAGGCGTCGATTAAAGATCAACTGCCGGCGGCCGATAGCAGCCGATCAGCCACCCATCAAAAAACCACTTTCAGGGAAGATGTCCATGAACGCTTCATTGCAGAGCGCTGCCGCGCAAATCCGTCAGGCCGTGCGGGTCGCCACCGAGGGGCTGGTGGGGCGTGAGCAATTGGCCGAGCTGATTGTGCTGGCCGCTGTAGCGCAGGAGCACATTCTGGTCATCGGCCCACCCGGTACGGCGAAAAGTGCGGTGGTGCGGCGCGTGGCGCAATCGATGGGCGGGCGCTATTTCGAATACCTGCTGGGGCGTTTCACCGAACCCTCGGAGCTGTTTGGCGCAGTCGACCTGAAAAAGCTGCGCGAAGGCACGGTGGAAACCGACGTCAGCGGCATGCTGCCGGAAGCCGATATCGTCTTTCTCGACGAGGTTTTCCTCGGTTCGACGGCGATCCTCAATACTTTGCTCGGCGTGCTCAACGAACGCCGCTTCCGCCGCGGCCACACGCAGATCCAGTGCCCGTTGCGGGTGTGTGTCGGCGCCTCCAATGGTCTGCCGGATGATGAAGCGTTGGCGGCATTCGGTGACCGCTTCCTGCTGCACCTGTTTGTCGAATCGGTGCCAGACAATCAGCTCGAAGCGATGCTCGCCGGTGGCTGGCAGTCCGAGCAGCGCCCGGTGCAGCAACTGCTGGGCCTGAGCCAACTCGACACCCTCGGCCAGGCTCTGAAAAACGTCGATCTGACTGCCGTGCGCCCGGCACTGGCCCAGGCCATTCGGCGTCTGCGCGAGGCTGGCATTCAGTTGTCGGATCGGCGCATCGTCAAATCCCAGCGCCTGATCGCCGCAGCGGCGTTACTCGGCGGGCGACTTGAAGCCAGCGAGGCGGACCTGTGGCCGCTGCTGTATGTACTGCCGACCAAGGAAACCCAACAACATGGCCGCGAAGTGCTGCGCGAGATTTTCGCGCAGTCGAGCAACAGCCATTTGTTCAGCGCGGTGGAAGAGGCGACCCTGCAACCACTGTCGCGGCTCAGTCGCTTGCTGGAAACCGGCGAGGAGTATCTGGCCCGCAGCGAACCACCGGCCAGTGCCTTGCTTGAAGGCCTGCTGCGTGAGATTGATGCCAACTTCAATGATCAGACCATTCCGTCGTCGTTGCAGGACGTGCGCGGTCAGGTGGCGCGTCTGCTGACGTCTGCGGCATGACGATCAAACCGCTGAGTTGGGCCTGGCAGTCACGGCAGACTCCGGTCGAGCCCCAGGCCGCCGTGGCGTGGGGCGACGTAGCACGGCGTTTGCACGCACGCTTGTTGCTGATCCCCGAGGAACAGGCCGGGCGCCTGCAGGCCACGGCCAATCGCGACGTGTTGGTGGTGACCGGTGTCGCGGCGGATCTGCCGTGGGTCGACGGCGTGGCGTATGCGGCGATGGACGAACGTGCACCGGGACTGTGGCTGCCGACCAGTTGGGAGCCCGACCGCCCGACAGACCTGCTGGGGCAGGCGCTGTCCAGCCGATTCGCGCGGGCGCCGCTGCTGCTCTGGCGCGAGCCCGCCGCCGTGGTGCCGCTGGATCGTTTGTTGCCGGTGACGACGCAGCATTTGCAGCGCATTGGCGCTTACTGGGCGGGCCGCTGATGCAATTACCTGAATCGCTGCAACCCTGGCGCGACTGGCTGCAATGGTTTGCTCCGGCACAACTGCCGCTGTTTGCCGACCTGTTCGGGCGTCTGGATCCGCTGCTCGGTCCGCTGCGTGGCCAACAGCAGGGCGGCGTGCCCGAGCCCGATGGCTTGGCCGATCTGCAACGTCGCGGCCCTTATGAGCGGTTGTTGTCGAGTGAATGGCTGTTGGCCGATGAAGTGCCTGATGAGTTTTTGCGCAGGGCCGTGGTGGGCGAGCATCTGTTTCTCGCGCCGCAATATCGCTCGCATCAGGCCAGCCGCTTGATGGTGGTGTTGTTCGATGCCGGGCCGTTGCAACTCGGCGCTGCGCGTCTGGTGCACATGGCCTTGCTGATCCTCCTTGCGCGTCGCGCCAAAGACGCCGGCGCCGAGCTGCGCTGGGGCATTTTGCAGCAGGCGCCGGAGCTGCATGCGCTCGACAGCGCTGCACAGCTCAAACGCTTGCTCAGCGCCCGTACCTTTAAAACTGTTGACGCCGGGCACTGGCAGGCCTGGCGTGACGGCTTGAATGCGCAACCGGAGCCCGTCGGCGAATGCTGGCTGGTGGGGCAGCGCTTGCCCGCGACCGAGGGTTTGCCCTGCAGCCATCGCGTGCAGGTCTCGCGCAGCCTCGACGGACGCAGTCTGTCGGTGGCTCTGCACGCGGCGGGCGCTCGTCGAGTGTCGCTGCCGCTTCCCGACGAGCGCCTGGCCTTGCAGTTGCTCAAAGGCCATTTCGAAGGTGAAGTGGTCGCAGCCGCACCGACCGCGAAGGGCCGCGTCCCGCGAGTGTCGCTGACCTTGCAGCCGGTGATTTCCAGCGCGGGTACGCATGTCGCCCTGAAACTGCTCGGTGAGCCCGGCATGGTGGTGATCAAGCTACCGGTGCACAACCAGAAGAAACCCCTCGAAATCCGCAAAAGTCTATGGTCTGCGCAGCAAACGGCACTGGCGGCGACCTTCAACGGCAAGGCCTTGGGCGCCGTTTTGAGTGATCAGTGGCAATTGACGTTCTGGAGCATGCCCGGGCTGAAACCGGTCGACAAACCGGGCCTTGAAGAACTCAAGCTGCCGCCGGGCACCGCTTCGCTCCTGCCGGTAGCCGGGTTGCGCAATAAGTCGACGGGCCGATTGTTTCTGCTCGACGGCCAGGGTCATCTGGCGTTCTGGGTAGTGGAAACCGGCCGTACGCCGGCCAACCCCAAAACCCGGCGCACCCACCGCTTAGCGGCGGACGTGTTGAGCATGGCCAAGGTTGACAGTGACGTCGTGGTGTATGCACGCCGTGAGGGTGATCGATTGCACACGCACTCGGTCAACGCTGACGGCGATGTCACGGCGGCGCATGTGGTGGGTCTCGCCAATCAAGTCGATCAGGTGCTGTTCGCCGCCAGTCCTTTATGGCGCAGGGGCTTTGGCGGTTGCGCGGTGCTGAGGATAAGCGACGGGTGCGAGAGTTGGGGCGTGGTGTCAGCCAAGGGCGCGGCCTCGGAAATCGAACGCATCGTGCTGGCTCCCGGCTGGAAGGGCATCGGCCTGCTGCAAGAAGACAACGAGCGATATTCACTGTTGTTGCTTGCCCCCAACCAGCACGCTATCGCTGTGTACTGCGAAGGCGGTCAGCGCGTGTTGTTTTCCACCGCCGCCCCCATCGTCAAATACAGCTTTTGCCCGCTGAGCGGCGTGATCGCCGTGCTGACCAAGGCCCGCGAACTGCTGGTGTACGCGGTCCCGCAACGCCTCCTGCGTTTGCAGATCATTTGTAATGAACATCCGGAAAACAAGGACGGCAGCGATGCTTGAGCATAACGCAGCGTTGATCCGCCGCCCGCTGTTGACCGGTCATCAACACATTGAAGGCCTGTGGTTCGCAGCCGAGCGTTTCAGCGAGGCCGAACGCGCCCGGCGCGTGATCGAACAGTGGCAAACCGGCGCCAGCGTCTACCGTTTTGCCGACGGCGATCTGCTGCGCTTTCGTCAACCCGTGACCGTGCAGTGCGAGGCGCTGTCGGGCTGGCCGTTGATTCGCCAGGGCAATGCGCTGAGTTCTGCGTTGCTCGACCCACAGGAAATCCGCAGCCTGCCTGCCGCCGATATCTGGCTGGTGCGCGGCAGTCACGTCAGGGCCCAATATTTGCGCGATGCTGAGGCCCTGGCATCGGGTGACTGGCTTGATATCAATGGCCTCACTTTGCTCGACACCTATGACTGCCGAAACGTGCTGCCGGAGCCAGTGCTTGAACCCGTGGCCGTGGTCACCGACGTTCGGGAAATTCTCGGCGACGCGTTGCGTCCGGTCAGTCCCGAGCAGGAACAGGTCATGCAGGCCTTGCTTGATCGCCAGCAAAAAGCTGCGAAAGTGCCGGTCTATCAAGCCGTCACGGCGAAAGAAACCGGCTGGACGCAATCGGCCGATACGCCTTTGCCGTGGCTGAAGCTCAGCGTGACCTTGGCGATTCTGATAGCGATTTTCTGGATGGGGTCGCAGGGGCAAAATCCTGGCCTGCAAGGCTTGCCGGCGAAGACAGCGACGCCGGTATCGGTGCAAATCAGCGGCATCGTGGTCGGCACATTGATCGGTGGTATTGCCCTGACCTTGATATTGGCCGGGTTGCGCCACGTGTTGCGCCGGCCGGTGCCGGTGCAGCCTGCGGCACCCCGCGCCGCCGAACCAGGTATTGAACCCCGCGCCACACCGGCCAAAGCCAAGCCCTCGCGCTGGCGGCGCTGGGTGACGCGCCTGACTGAAAATTCGCGCCTCTCGGCCCTGTATGGCAAGCGCCAAGCCGCTTACATGCGGCGCATGCTCGAGATGTTCGAGGACGGCGATTTCGCAGAGGCGCTGCGTCACGCGATTCCATTGGGCAGCGAGCAAAGCAGCGGCGAGCAATCGTTCGGTACGCCGCAGCGACGTCAGGATCTGATGATCGATCACAGCCGTGGGCCCACGCGCTCGATCCGGTTCGAACACGACATGGAAATGCATCTGCGGCAGGTCTACCGACAGACCTTTGAGCGCCTCGACCGCGCGGGCCGCATCGAGGAAGCGGTCTTCGTGCTCGCCGAACTGCTCAAGGTCCGCCAGGAGTCGCTCGACTATCTGGAGAAGCACGGCCGCTTGCAGCAAGCCGCCGACCTCGCGCTGGCCTGGGATATGCCGTCCGCGATGATCGTGCGCCTGCTGTGTCTGGCCGATAACTGGCAGCGCGCCTTGCTGGTCGCTCGACGTGACAATGCGTTTGCCGCCGCCGTGACATTGCTGCAAGGCAAGTGGCCAGAGAGCGCCGACCGTTTGCGTCTGGAATGGGCCGAATCGCTGACCCGCAAGGGCCTCTGGCTGCAAGCCGTCGAAGTGATCTGGCCACTGAGCGCGGAGCGTAAACGCGCCGGCCAGTGGCTGCTGGATGCCGAAGCGGCAGGAGGCGCGCTGGCATTGGGCGCATTGGTCAAACGGGCCGCGCTGTTGCCCGATACCTTGCAGGCGTATGCCGAGTGGGTCGAGCAACTGCGCGATGATCCGGCGCGTCACGCCGAACGCGCGGCATTGGCCGAGATTTTGTTGCAGCACAAGACGCACGTGAATGCACTGGCATGGCTGGCCGCTGCCATCGTGCACGCGGTGCTGGCGGACCAGATCGACGGCCATGGGCGCTTGTCGCATCTGCAATTGCAGGCACTGGTCAGCATGAGCAAGGACAAGTTGTTGCAGGCCGATCTGCCGGGGGCGTTGCCGACCCTCGCCGCAAGCGTCCCGCTGTCGAAGATGAGTGAGCCACTTGAATGGACAGCTCCGTTCATGGGCAACCGCAAGATTCTCGACGCGGTACCGCTGGAGGATGGGCGTTACTTACTCGCGCTGGGCGAGGCGGGGGCGGTGGTCATCGATGCGCACGGCCAGACCCTGTGTCATTTTTCGGTGCCGGCACACAACATCGTGCTGGCCCATGATCGGCAGGTCGTGCTGGTGCTGGCGCGGCGTGATGATGTCTGGCGCATCAGCAAGCTCGATCTGGTCACGCGCAGCGCGACGGACCTGGGCGTGCAAATGTTCGATGTGTTCGCCCGATCATTCGACGGTTTGACCTGGACCCTCGGCCGGGGGCGGCAGGTGCGGGTGGTGGATGTCGATCATGGATTCGAAACGCTGTGGCATGTCAGCGATTTGCCGGCTCACGTCGGTGGCCTGAACGATGACGCGCACAACGAATATCTGTGGTTGAACGCTGGGGAGAAAGGTACGTACCTGTGGCATTACCGATTGCCCGAGCGTCGGTTGATGAGCCGGGATTTACTGCCGCACATGCCCGCGGACAATTTCCGGCTGCTCGACGCCGATGGCCGAGTGATCGAGGCACATCTTAATGTTGCCGGGAATGTTCTTGAGCTGGCGTGGCCTGACGGGCGCAAGAACTATCGCTTGCCCGGGCTGGACCTTTATGAAATCGATCTGATGGATGCTTATTTGCAGGGCCAATGGCTGGTCATCAGATACCTGACCGTCGATCAGGATATGCGCTGGCACTTCATCCACCTTCCTGGCGACCGTCTCTGCGCCACTCTGCAATGGCCTGTGCAAGGTGTGAAGATGCGTTGTGTCGGCGCCGATTACTTGCTGTTCGATCTCCACGGGCGTTTGAGCCATATCAACGTCGATACGGCCACTCAACACAACATTTCACTGAACTGATCCGACCGGGCCGCCTACGCCTTGACCCAGCGCTGGCGGCTCCACGCACTCAACCAGTCGACCGCAAACACCAGCACCAGCATCGCCAGGATCACCGTGCTCGCCTGTGCTTCCTGAAACAGGCTCAGGCTCACATACAACATTTGCCCAAGTCCGCCAGCACCGACGAATCCCAATACGCTGGCCATGCGGATGTTGTTTTCCCAGCGATACAGAACGTAGGCGAGCAGTTGCGGGGCAAGGTTGGGCAGGGTGCCGTAGCAGAACGCGAGCATCGGGTTGCCGCCCTGCAAGCGGATCGCCTCGGCCGGTTGCGGCGGTGTGTTTTCCAGCGCTTCGGCGAACAACCGGCCAAGCACGCCAGTGGTATGCAGGGCGAGGGCGAGGGTGCCGGCGTTGGGGCCGAGGCCAGCGGCGAGCACCATCAGCGCCGCCCAGACCAGTTCCGGAATCGCCCGCAGACCGTTGAGCAACAGGCGCGCAGCACTGCGCAACGGCCAGCCGAAACGCCCGGCGGCAGGCAGGGCGAGGACGATGCCGAACAGCGCCGCGAGCAAAGTTCCCAAGGCTGACATGGCTAACGTTTCCATCGAGCCATGGACGATGGCTTTCAGGTAATTGGCGCTCAAGTCCGGGCTGAGAAAGCGCTGCACATACGCGCCCATCTGCTTGAGGCTGGTGGCACTGCCCAACTCGCCGAGATCGAGGCTCAGATAAGCGAACGAAGCAACAACCGCCAAAGCAATGCCGGCGATCAGCAACAGATTGATCAGACGATTCATGCCAGCCTCCAGCGCAGCAGACGGCTGAGTTGATCGGCCACCAATACCAACAGCAGGAAAGTCAGCAGAATGCTCGCCACTTCACCGCCGGCAAACATGCGGATCGACAGGTCGATCTGCTGGCCGAGGCCACCAGCACCGACAAAGCCCATCACCACCGAAGCGCGGATCGCACACTCCCAGCGATAGACCGTGTACGACAGTAGTTCACCGGCGACATTGGGCAGGATGCCGTAGGCAAAACTGGCCAGCCGACCACTGCCCGATTGCAGCAAGGCATGCGCCGGACGCTGGTCGGTGGATTCGAAAATTTCCGCGTAGACCTTGCCGAGCATGCCGCTGTAAGTGATGGCAATCGCCAGCACACCCGCCGCCGGCCCGAGGCCTACCGCGCGCACGAACAACAGCGCCCAGACGATCTCCGGCACGCTGCGCAGGAAAATCAACAAACCGCGCACCGGCCAGCGCAACAAGCGGCCGAGGCGGCTCGGCACCCCGCCGCGTGAAGCAGCGGACAGCGACAAGGCACGGCTCGCCAACAGGCCGGCGGGAACGGCCAACAGCAGCGCCAACGCCATGCCGGCGGTGGCGATTGCCAAAGTCTGCAAGGTGGCTTTGAACAGCAACTGCAGGAAAGCTTCATCGTGCGCAGGCGGCCAGAATTGCGCGACAAACCGGCCCATTTCATTCTGGCTGTCGGGCAGCAATACGCGCAGATCCAGTTCGCTGAGCTGGATTCCCGGCCACAGTAAAGCAATCGCCAACAGCGTCAGCAGCAAACGTGGCCAGGCGGCGGGATCGCGTGAATCGGCTCTCAGCATCGTGGGATCTGCACAGTCAAAGGCGCGAGCGCAACGGCTGGCGATTGCAGTTGTTCGTTGGCGTACAGCGCGTCGAGCATCGCTCGGCTGACTTGATCGGCAGGGCTGTCGAAGAGGATCTGCCCGTCACGCAAGCCGATGATGCGCGGGAAGTGCGACAGCGCCAGATCTACCGCGTGCAGGCTCGCCACCAGCGTGACGTTGTGTTCGCGGGCATGGCGCGACAGGATCGACAGGGTGTGCCCGGCCATCACCGGGTCCATCGCTGATACCGGCTCATCCGCCAGCAGAATTTCCGGCGCCTGATAAAGCACACGCGCAATGCCGACTCGCTGCAACTGACCGCCGGACAATTGCTGGCAATGGGCGAACAGTTTGTCGCCCAGATCAAGTCGCGCCAACGCCGCACGGGCACCGGGCACGTCCAGCGGATGCAGCAGGTTCAGCAGACTTTTGCCCAGACTCCATTGCCCGAGTTTGCCGGCCAGCACCGCCGTTACCACGCGCTGACGCAACGGCAGGGGCGGCGCCTGGTGCACCAGGCCGATCCGCGCACGCAGGCGTTGCCGCTTTTGAGCCGACAAGTGCCAGGCGCGCTCGCCCAGCACTTCCACCTCACCGCTGCTCGGCCGCAGAGCGGTGGCCATCAGATTGAGCAATGTCGATTTACCGGCCCCGGACGGGCCGATGATAGCGACCTGTTCGCCAACGCCAATCTGCAAGTCGATACCGCGAAGCGCATCGACCCCATTGGCGTGGCGCAGGCTGCATTGGTTAAGGCGAAGCGTCATTTCAGCAGGTCGGCAGCGCGGGCGGCTTCCTCGATGCCCTTGTAGTTGTCAGGCTTGGTGTCGATGAAGCGGGTCGCCGCTTGCAGATCGAGGATCTTCTTCTGCTCGGGGTTGGCCGGGTCGAGATCGAGGAAGGCTTTTTTGATCTTCGCCGCCAGTGCCGGATCGAGCGTGCCACGCACCGTCCAGTTGTAATCGAAGTAGGGCGGGGTGGTGGCGAAGACTTTGACCTTGTTGGTGTCGACCTTGCCGGCATCCACCAGTTTCTGCCAGACACTGGCGTTCAACACACCGGCATCGACCTTGCCGGCCTGCACCCAGGCCACGGTGGCGTCATGGGCGCCGGAGTAGGCGACGCGGCTGAAATACGCTTCAGGCTTGATGCCGTCATTTTTCAGCATGAAATAACGCGGCATCAGGCTGCCGGAAGTCGAGGAGACGGAACCAAAGGCGAAGGTCTTGCCTTTCAGGTCGGCAAGGCTTTTGACATTAGGGTCGGCGGTGATGAACTTGCTGGTGAACTGCGCATCCTGTTCACGCTGCACCAGCGGAATCACCGGGGTGGTGGCGTCAGTCTTCAAGCGTGCCTGAACAAAGGTGAAACCGCCCAGCCAGGCCATGTCGAGACGGTCGGTGGCCAGCGCTTCAACCACTGCCGGATAATCGGCCACCGGCACGAATTGCACTTTCATGCCCAATTGCTGCTCCAGATAAGCACCCAACGGCTCGAACTTGCGCAGCAATTCGGTCGGGGCTTCATCGGGAATTGCGCTGACTTTCAACACGTCAGCGGCGTGCGTCACCAGTGCGGATAGAGACAGGGCCAGACCGGCCGTCAGTGCCAGGGTTCGCTTGAGCATGGAGATCTCCGTTTCATGAGCGTCAATGTCGGTGCGCCTGTACTGAACAATCGGCGCAGGCGCAAAGTCAGGGTAGACGAAACGGCGAGGTTATACGCAGCCGGTGGCTCAAAGACCAGCTACGACGGCCGGTGATGTTTTACGCCACGTTTCTCCTGCGGGAGAGCTCAGTGTGTTTCGGGGACCATGGCTATCACCTTGATCTCGAAATCGAAGCCGTACAACCACGTCACGCCGACGGCGGTCACGGTCGGATGTGGCGCATCGCCTCAGGCCTGTGAGAGCAGTGTTTATCGATTGGGTGGTGAAGTTAATGGCGTAGAGAGTGACTGGTGCAGTTTTTGCTAGCTCGCTCCGAAGCCGTCAAATAACCAACACTGCTGGCGTCCCGCAGACCTGAGGCGTTGACCAGAAAAGCTCTGGGTTCAAGGAATTTCACATGAATATGTACATCGATATCGTCGGCGCCTGCAATCTGAGCTGCCCCTCTTGTCCGATGGGTAACTCGGAAAACCTCAACTACAAAAAAGCCATGCAGCTCGACATGTTCCGGGCGATCGTCGAGAAAGCCAAGCGTGAAGGCGTCAGCTCTATCTTTCTCTACAACTGGACTGAGCCTCTGGTGCATCCAAAGATCGGCGAGTTCATCGAGATCATCAATGCGGCGGGCATCAACAGTGGCGTCAGCACTAACCTGAACCTGGCCAAAAACATGGAAAAAGCCTTGTTGGCCGAGCCGGGTTTCTTTCGTATCTCGCTGTCAGGGTTTTACCAGGAGACCTACTCGAAGGGGCATGTCGGGGGGGATATCGAAGTTGTAAAACAGAACATGATCACCCTCAGTGAACTCGTGCAGCAGCATGGTCTGAATACCCGGATAGACGTTTATTACCATCGTTATCTGGACAACCTCGAAGAAGAAATGCTGATGCGCGAGTTCAGTGAGCGTCTCGGCTTCACATTCGGCACGGGTTATTCCGTGATGATGCCGCTGGAAAAAGTGCTGGCCATTGTCGAACACGATCCTTCGGTGACTGAAACCGACCACGAGACCTTGAAAAGGCTGGCATTGCCGCCTTACGATGATCTGGTCAATGTTGTGCAGAACTTCCACAAACAAGCGTGCACGCTCAAGGACAATTGGCTGGTGATCGACTGCAACGGCAATACAGTGCTGTGTTGCACGATCTTCAATCAAAGCGAATACCAGGTCGGCAAGTATCTCGACATCGCTGTCGACGAGTTGATGCAGCGTAAAAACACCCAGAAAAACTGCGTCGACATGTGTGATCGGTGCGTCAACAAAGGGATGCACATCTACGCGATGTATCCCGGCAAGGGCGCGCTTGAAAGTCATGCAATAAATCGCATGATCGATTTCCAGCAGCGCAGCATTGCGGGTTTGCCGATTGATAGCGAACAACTTGGCCGGGCCGGTGAAGTCAGTGCCGAAAACTTCGATGAAGCCCGATACCTTCAATTGAATGACGACGTCCGACAGGCCGTTCACAACGGCTCCTTCTCCAGTGGCTATCAGCACTACGTGCTGTTTGGACGCCTGGAAGAAAGAGTCGGTGCCGGTGCCTTTTCAGCCGTTTGATCGCCAGTCAGGCTGACTGCAGATGATCCGATAGCCACGCGGTAAAACGCTGGGCCAGCGGGTCATTTTCACTGTCACGGTGAGTCAGCAGTGCCCAGTTAGGCCCGCGAATGGTGTCCTCGACCAAGGGCAGCAACACGCCGTCAGCCCTTGCCTGCCGGCTGAGCAACTGACTCACCAGCGCGATACCGAGACCTGAACAAGCGGCATCGAGCAGCAATCCCGGATCGGAAAAATTCAGGCCCTGATCCTGCTGGCCGACATCGATTCCGGCCTCTACTGCCCAATGGCTCCAGTCCATTTCCCGCTCACCATGCAATGTGGTGCGTTGCGCGGCAGGCAGCTCCAACACGCTTGGATGGCACGCCGGATAAAGACGATCGGCATACAGCACTTTGAAGCTGCACTCCGCCTGCGAACTGATGTCGTCGCGTACCGCCAGATCGATGGTCTGCGTGGTCATGTCCGGCACTTCATCGGTACTGAAGATCCACAGATCGACCTGCGGATGCTCCCGGCGAAACGCCCCCAGTCGCGGCAACAGCCAATGCCGGGCGAACGCCGGTGTGGTGTTGAGCACCAGTTGATTGGGCTTCTGATACTGCCCGAGACGACGAATCCCGACCGCCAATTGCTGCAGCATCGCCTGCGTGGTGCTGAGCAAATCATTGCCGGCATCGGTGAGCGCCACGCTGCGACCGTTGCGGAAAAACAGCGGTTGTTCCAGATACGTCTCCAGGCTGCGGATCTGCTGGCTGATCGCCGACTGCGTGAGGTGCAACTCGTCGGCAGCCTTGTGAAAACTGCCCAGCCGGGCGGCGGCTTCAAAGCCGCGCAGCGAGCTGAGTGGGGGCCAGTGCTTGAGCATGATCGATAAGTTCCTCTAATCAGTTGTGCGCTAAATCCATCGTTTGTTCGCTGTTTTTATGGCCCGTAGCATAGGCGCCATTGAACACAACAGCTTAACTCACGAGGCTTATCATGCAGCACAACGATATTAAAAACAGCGGTTGGATGATGCCGGCCGAATGGGTGGCGCACGCGGCGACGTGGATGGTCTGGCCACATAACGAGGCCCTTTGGCAATCCGCGTGGGGCGTCACCTTACCGTTGGTGCAGCAGGATTTTGCCGGCGTGGCCAATGCCATCGCCCGCTTCGAACCGGTAAAAATGGTCGTCGATCCCTCGGCTATCGCCAGTGCCAAAGCCCTGTGCGGGCCGAACGTCGAGTTGATCCCCTTGGCGGTCAACGACAGCTGGTTCCGTGACTCAGGCCCAAGCTTTATCTGCCACCCGCAATTTGGGCTGGCCGGTGTCAGCTGGCGCTTCAATGCCTGGGGCGGCAAGTCGGCGCATGATCTGGATGAAAGCGTGGCACGGCGTGCGCTCAATCACTTGGGCCTGGAGTGCTTCGGCACGCCGCTGAGCAACGAAGGCGGGGCGATTCATGTCGACGGCGAAGGCACGCTGATCACCACCGAATCGGTGCTGCTCAACCCCAATCGCAACCCGGGCATGAGCAAAGCCGAGATGGAAGAAATCTTCAGCCGCCTGCTCGGCGTGAAGAAAACCATCTGGCTGCCGGGCGATCCGGACTATGTCACTGGCGACGTGACCGACGGCCATGTCGACGGCGTGTGTGCCTTCGCCCGTCCGGGTGTGCTGCTGGTGGATGCGACCCATGACCAAAGCTCTGTGTATGCCGAAGTGGCCCGGGAAAACCGCCGCGCACTGGAACTGGCGACTGATGCCCTGGGCCGTAAATTCGAGCTGATCGAACTGTTCGAAGCCTCCGAGGCGGTCGACACCGAGGCCGAAGTGTTCTGCGCGTCGTACACCAATTTCTACATCGCCAACGGCGCGATCATCATGCCGGCCTACGGTATCGAGGCCGACCACGTTGCGGCGAAAGTACTGAAGCAAGCCTTCCCCGGTCGTGAAGTGGTGCCGGTGCGGATCAATAATCTGGCCCATGGCGGTGGCGGTGTGCATTGCATCACCCAGCAGCAGCCAGCCTGGCCTCTGGAGGCGTGAACGATGACGCTACTGACCATCGCCACAACCCAGATGCCGTGCACCTGGGATTTACCCGGCAATCTTGATCAGGCGGAACGTCTGGTGCGGGAAGCTGCGGGGAAGGGCGCGCAAGTCATCCTGTTGCAGGAACTGTTCGCCACGCCGTACTTCTGCATCGAACAAAACCATAAACACATGGCGCTGGCCGAGGAGTATCGCGACAGCCGCGTGCTGGATCGCTTCGCCGCACTGGCCCGGGAGCTGGGCGTGGTGTTGCCGCTGAGCTGGTTCGAGAAGGCCGGTAATGCCTACTTCAATTCGCTAAGCGTGGCCGATGCTGACGGGCGCCTGTTGGGGGTGTATCGCAAGACCCACATCCCCAACGCCATCGGCTATCAGGAAAAGGAATATTTCAGCCCCGGCGACACCGGTTTCAAAGTCTGGGACACCGCGTTTGGCCGCCTCGGCGTCGGCATCTGTTGGGATCAGTGGTTCCCGGAAACGGCGCGGTGCCTGGCGTTGATGGGTGCGGAAGTCTTGCTCTACCCGACGGCTATCGGCTCTGAACCGGGCTGCGCGACGCTGGATTCCCGCGACCATTGGCAGATGACCATGCGCGGCCACGCCGCCGCCAACTTGCTGCCGGTGGTGGCATCGAATCGAGTTGGCCGAGAAGTCGCGACGACCGATCCGAGCCTGCAAATGAGCTTCTACGGCTCATCGTTCATCAGCGATCACAAGGGCCAATTGTTCGCCACAGCCGACCGCGACAGCGCCGGCGTGCTGCTGCACAGCGTCGATCTGGCCGCGATGCGCGAAGAGCGTTTGAACTGGGGCATCTACCGCGATCGTCGCCCGGACATGTACGGGCCGCTGCTGAGTCTGGACGGTCGTCACCTCCATGCACGCTGGAACACTCAAGGGGTTTGATTATGGTTACCCACCACAAACGCTGGCTCGGCGCGATAGGCCTGGCACTGACCTGCTTCATGCCGTCACTGCATGCCGAAGACAAGACCCTGCGGCTGTACAACTGGGCCGATTATTTCGCCGAAGACACCCTGAGCCGTTTCACCGCCGAAACCGGGATCAAGGTGATCTACGACGTTCTCGATGGCAGCGAAACGCTAGAGGCGAAGATGCTGTCCGGCGGCAGCGGTTACGACCTGATCTTCCCCGGCGACACCGTGGCCGAGCGCCTCGTGCGCGCCGGCAGCCTGATGCCGCTGGATCAAGCGAAGCTGACGGCAATGGATGACATCGAGCCCGGTTTGCAGAAACTGCGCAGCCACTACGAGCACTCGCAAAAAGCCACGGTGCCGTACACCTGGGGCACCATCGGCCTGACCTACAACGAGGCGCAGATCAAACAGCGCATGGCCGATGCGCCGGTCAACAGTCTGGACATGCTGTTCAAACCGGAACTGGCGGCCAAATTCGCCAACTGCGGGATCTCGGTGATCGACTCGCCGGACGAAGTGCTCGCCGTCGTGCTCAATTACCTAGGCCGCGATCCGCGCAGCGCCAAACCGGCGGATCTGGCGGCAGCGAGTGATTTGCTGATGAAACTGCGGCCGTACATTCGCAAGTTCCAGTCGCAACCGGTGACCGATCTGGTCAATGGCAATCTGTGCCTGTCCCTCGGTTACAGCGGCGACATGACCCAGGCGCAACGCACCTCGGACAGCGCCGGCAAGCACACCAAATTTCAGTATCGAGTGCCGCGTGAGGGCACGACGATCTGGATGGACACCATGGCCATTCCCGTGGACGCCCGACACCCGGAATACGCCTATGCGTTCATCAATTTCGTCATGCGCCCGGAGAACATGGCGGCGATTAGCAATGCCACCGGTTACCCGACATCCAGCGCCAAGGCGCGGGCAAGTGTCGATGCGGTGATGCGCGACAACCCGGACATCTACCTCGACGAAGCGACCTATGCTCGGTTGATTACCGGCATGGACATTTCCCAGGCCGACATGCGAGCGCGTATGCGCACCTGGACCAAATTCAAAACCGCCACCCGCCAATGATTCACGGCCGGCGAGCAAGCGCCGGCCTTCACCGATATTCAGGAAACGTGCACATGACGACTCGTCGCGATTTCATCAAACAGGCCTCGGTGGTTGCCGGTGTCAGTGCAGTAGTGATGGGCCTCGGCCTGTCGCCACGCACCGTACTCGCGGCTGAGCAGGGCCGCTGGTTCATGCCCGACGAGGGCGATAAACACGAGCGCGCCTACATCGCCTTCGGCGCACAGGATGCAATCTGGGAGGACTTCACCGAGGATGTCCAGGAAGCCCTCGGCCGCGTCGCCCGCGCCATCGCCCGGTTTGAACCGGTCACCGTGTTCTGCCGCAAGAACGAGCGCAGCCTCGCCGAAGAATTCTGCGGCACACGCAACATCACTTATGTCACCGCTGCACTCGATGACATCTGGATGCGCGACATCAGCGCCAATTTCGTCATCGACGACAAGGGCGGGCTCGGTGCCGTGGATTTCAACTTCAGCGGCTGGGGCAACAAACAGCAGCACAGCAAAGACGCGAAAATCGCCCGACTTGTGGCCGACGATGCGCAAGCGACCTATCAGCGCAGCGAACTGGTGGCCGAGGGCGGCGGCATCGAAGTCGATGGCCACGGCACCGGGATCATGACCGAGAGCAGCTGGATCAACAGCAACCGTAACCCGGACTGGAGCAAGGCTGACGTCGAGGCTGAATTGAAGGAACGTCTGGGCCTGCGCAAAATCATCTGGCTGCCGGGGATCAAGAACAAAGACATCACCGATGCCCACGTCGATTTCTATGCGCGCTTTATAAAGCCCGGCGTGGTGCTCGCCAACCTCGACACCGACCCTGAATCCTATGATCGCAAGGTCACTGAGGCGCACCTGGAAATCCTCAAGAACGCCACCGATGCTGACGGGCGCAAATTGCAGATTCATACGATTTCGCCGCCACTCAAGCCGCGCAAAAGCAAGTTCAACAAGGACAATGCGGATTTCGCCGCCGGGTACATCAATTACTTCGTGATCAATGGCGCGATCATCGCGCCGGAATTCGGCGACAAAGCGGCGGACAAAAAGGCGTTTGACCTGTTGTCCGAGCTGTATCCGCAGCGTGAAATTGTCCAACTCAACATCGATGCAATCGCGGCTGGAGGCGGCGGAATTCACTGCGTGACCAGCCATCAACCGCAGGCGTGATTGACTCTTTGTTCGATCAGGCCAACTATCGGCGGATAACAACATGACCGATGGACCCGACCTTGATCGAACGACGCCAATTCAGCGGAGGCATGAAGGGGAAAAACCTCCGCTATCTGAATGAGCAATCCGCTGACACCCGCATGACCCGCACCGGTTTCCTGCTGCTCGAACACTTTTCGCTGCCGGCCTTTACTCAGGCGCTGGACACGATCATCACCGCCAATCTGTTGCGGGCAGAGCTGTTTGCTTCGCGTACGTTCGGATTGGGTGAGGGTGAGGTGGTCAGTGATCTGGGTTTGGTCATTCGCCCGGATGCACGGATTGATCTGGCGGCGCTGGATAATCTGGATTTGCTGGTGGTGTGCGGTGGTTATCGAACCGAGCTGAAGGCAACGGATGAGTTGACCAGCCTGTTGCGGGCGGCAGCGGAGCGGGGCGTTTCCCTCGCCGGTTTGTGGAACGGCGCGTGGTTTCTCGGACGCGCCGGATTGCTTGACGGTTACCGCTGCGCGATTCACCCGGAACATCGCCCGGCCCTGACTGAAATTGCCAAGTCCACTCAGGTCAGCAGCGAGCCTTACGTGATCGATCGCGACCGGCTCACGGCCTCGAGTCCGTCCGGGGCGTTCCACATGGCGCTCGACTGGATCAAGAGCTTGCACGGCAAGGCGTTGGTCGAAGGTATCGAAGACATTCTGGCGTTTGAAGAGTCGCGGTATCGGCGGATCAAACCGGATGAAAACATCTGCGTCAGTGCGCCGTTGCGTGAAGTGGTGAAGTTGATGGATGCCAACCTTGAGGAGCCGCTGGAGCTGGAGCAACTGGCGGTTTACGCCGGCCGATCCCGCCGGCAGTTGGAGCGTCTGTTCAAGGAGCAACTCGGCACTACACCGCAGCGCTATTACCTGGAGCTGCGCATCACTGAAGCGCGGCGGTTGCTGCAACACACTGAGCTTTCACAAGTGGAAGTGCTAGTAGCGTGCGGCTTTGTTTCTCCAAGCCATTTCAGCAAATGCTACAGCTCATATTTCGGCTACCGACCCTCCAAAGAAAAACGACTAGTCAAATAACACCAGCCGTTTTTTCTAACCTGAGTTCCACCCGATATCACACGTCGGCGTACCTCCCCCATACACCACGGTCAGTCCCCTCTCCCTCTGGGAGAGGGCTAGGGTGAGGGGCTCTCCATTACGCACCACAGAATTCAGGCTCAACCAAATAGTGGCCTCACACCAATGTGCGCAACTTCTTGCGCACTCGAATGTGGATAACCATGTGGACACATCTCTCCAGGCCACGTAATCCGTTCTGTACAGACGAGTGCGCAACTTCTTGCACACCACTGCGCAAGAAGTTGCGCACTTTTCTTTGTTTATTTTGGTTTAAACGACGTAGGAATGCGCTGGGTCTAGCTCAAAGCATTGATCCGAAAGGGGTTCGAAATATCTGGCATGAAGTTTGATAGCTCATCGCCACTCTGACCGGCAATGGTGCCTGTCGAGTAAGTCTTTTTGAGCAAGGAGAGCACCCCCATGGCAACACCAGCGTACATGTCGGTTACCGGCGAAAAACAAGGCCTGATCACTGCCGGCGCCTTCACCGCCGACTCCGTTGGCAACACCTACCAGGAAGGCCACGAAGACCAGGTCATGGTTCAGGCATTCACCCACGACGTGATCATCCCGCGTGACCCGCAATCCGGTCAGCCAACCGGTCAACGCGTGCACAAACCAGTCGTGATCACCAAAGTCTACGACAAGGCTTCGCCTCTGCTGCAAGCCGCTCTGACCTCGGGCGAGCGCATGAGCGAAATCGTTATTCAGTGGTACCGCACTTCGGCTCAAGGCACCCAAGAGCACTACTACACCACCAAACTGGAAGACGCGATCATCGTCGCCATCAACAACAAAATGCACAACTGCCAGGACCCGGGCAACTCGCACTTCACCCACCTGGAAGAAGTGCAGTTCACCTACCGCAAAATCACCTGGACCCACGAAGTATCTGGTACTTCGGGTTCCGATGACTGGCGTGCTCCAGTCGTTTAATTACGGCTGATTGTTGTACCGCCCCGGGCCGGCATGACCGGTCGGGGCGGACTCACTACTAAAGAATTTTTGCCAATAGCCCTTCAACGGGCTGTTGCGCGTCGCAGCACTGCGCGAGGGACAAGGGAATGTTCTCACCGGCCAATCAGCCTCATTTCAATCTGACCGTCGATGGCATCGACAGCGATTTTCAGGTGCTGTCCTTCACCGGTCGTGAGGCACTCAACACGCCGTTCGAATTCGAGCTGGAACTGGTCAGCGAAAAGGCTTCGATCAACCTCGAAAGCGTGCTGCACAAACTGGCGTTTCTTCAGCTGTCGCCGAGCGGCACGGGTATTCACGGGCTGGTCTACAGCATCGCCCAGGGCGAGGCGGGCAAGCGCCTGACGCGCTACAAGATCTCCCTGCGCCCGCAACTGGCGTACCTCGCGCACCGGGTCAACCAGCGCATTTTCCAGCAGATGACCGTGCAGCAGATCATCAGTCAGGTGCTGGAAGAGCACGGCATCCTCGCCAGCGATTACCATTTCCAGCTGAGCGCGATTTACCCCGAGCGTATCTACTGCGTGCAATACGACGAGTCGGACCTCGACTTCATCCAGCGTCTGTGCGAGGAGGAGGGGATTCACTACCACTTCCAGCACACCGCCAGCGGCCACAAACTGACCTTCGGCGATGACCAGACGGTGTTCCCGAAACTGGCGCCGGTGGCTTATCAGCAGGACTCCGGACTGGTCGCCGACAAACCGGTGGTCAAGCGTTTCGGGCTGCGTCTGGCGACCCGTACCAGTCGCACCACGCGGCGCGATTACGACTTCGTCAAACCGAAGATCGAGCTGGAAAGCGACGCCAAAAGCAGCGCCCAACCGGACCTCGAAGATTACGATTACCCGGGCCGTTTCGTCGACCGCGAGCGTGGCAAGCACCTGGCCAATCGCGCACTGGAACGCCATCGCAGCGACTATCGTCTGGCCGAGGGCAACAGCGACCAGCCGATCCTCGTCAGCGGGCATTTCCTCGCCCTGACCGAGCACGCCAACCCGACGTGGAACGACCTCTGGCTGCTCACCGAAATCTTCCACGAAGGCAAACAGCCGCAGGTGCTGGAAGAGTCGGTGACCAGCGACACCACCGACAACAAGGACGATTTCCACCAGGGCTACCGCAACCGTTTCAGCGCGATCCCGTGGGACGTGCCTTACCGTCCGCCGCTCGATCACCCGAAACCGAAAGTCCTCGGCACGCAAAGCGCCGTGGTCTGCGGCCCCGAAGGTGAAGAGATCTACTGCGACCAGTATGGCCGGGTGAAGGTGCAGTTCTTCTGGGACCGCGAAGGCAAGCACGACGACATGACCAGTTGCTGGATGCGCGTGGCGTCGAGCTGGGCGGCCGAGACCTTCGGTTCCATCAACATTCCGCGAGTCGGCATGGAAGTGTTGATCACCTTCCTGGAAGGAGATCCCGACCAGCCGCTGATCACCGGTTGCCTGTACCACGGCGCCAACCTGCCGCCGTACAAACTGCCGGACTTCAAGACCTTGGCCACGGTCAAGAGCAAGGAATACAAGGGCAGCCGCGCCAACGAATTACGCATCGACGACACCACCAGCGAGATCAGTATTGCGCTGCGCAGTGACCACGGTGCGAGCGCGATCAACCTTGGTTACCTGACCCATCCGCGCCCGAGCGGTGGTCAGCCGCGCGGCGAGGGGTTTGAGTTAAGAACCGACCGCCATGGTGCGGTGCGTGCCGGTGCCGGTCTGCTGATCACCACCGAGCCGCGCCCGAACGAATCCAAACACCACAAGGACTTGCCGGAAACCGCAGAGCGTCTCGCCACGGCCAGCGATCAGCAGGACGGTTTTGCGGTGCAAGCCAAGGAGCTTCAAGCTCAGGAAGCCGGCGATCAGGACGACGTGGCCAAGGCGCTGCACGCCCAGCATCAAGGCGTGCTCGGCTCAGGTCCTGCGAACATGACCGCCAACGAATTCCCCGAATTCACCGAGCCGCATCTAGTCCTCGCCAGCCCGGCCGGCATCGCCCTGACCACGCCGCGTTCCAGCCACATCGCCACCGGCGAACACTTGGCGCTGAGCAGCACCGGCCACACCAGTCTGTCGATCGGCAAACGCCTGCTCGCCAGTGCCAGCCGTGGCATGCGCCTGTTCGTGCAGAGCATGGGCTGGCGGCTGGTCGCAGCCTCCGGCGACATCGATGTGCGGGCACTCAAGGACAGCATCAACCTGCTGGCCAAGCTCAACATCACCGCTAACGCCGACCGCATCACCATCACCGCGAAAACCGAACTGGTGATTCAGGGCGGCGGCAGCGCCACGACCTACAACGCCGGCGGCATCACCCACGCCACCAGCGGTCCGTACACCGCGCATGCGGCGAACTTCGCCTACACCGGGGCGAAAAGTCTGGCCGGGGTATTCCCGGAACCGCCGAAACCGGGCAAGGGCAATCTGGAGTTATTCAACCAGTACGCCGGGCGTCAGGGCATCAAGGAAGGCGATTACGAAGTCATCGACGCACTGGGCAAAAGCATCAAGGGCAAGCTCGACGGCAAAGGTTTCGCCAGCGTCGCCGGTGCCGCACCGGGACCGGCGCGCGTGCTGTTCGGCAAGGACCCGGCGGACACCTGGAGCGATGGCAGCTACATCGGCAAGCCGGAATGGCCGTTGAACCCGCTGGGGCCTGAAGAGGTGCCGAGTCAGGTCCAGGCGATGGTCGCGCAAGTGTTGCCGAGCAAGAGTTGGGACCTGTTGGAGAAGGGCAAAGACATGGCGCAAACAGGGATGAGCGCAATGCAGACGGCGCAAGGTGCGATGCAAACGGCACAGCAAGTGAAAGGTGCGGTGCAGGGCGGGGTGGCGGGGTTGCCGAAACTGGCAAGCGCTGCCATGCCGAGCGCTTCGGGGATTTTGGGGGCGGCGAGCAAGGCGGGCAAGTTGCCGAGTCTGCCATCGGTATCGTTACCCAAAACCTCGATAAAAACGCCGGACCTGGGCTCGGTCTCCAGTCTGCTGCCAGGTGAGGTGCTGTCATGACCACACCCACGCCTGCTGTCGAGAAAAAGCGCGAACCGCAAGTGGCGGTGGTACCGCTCAACACCATCGATATCAAGGATGTCGGGCGTGGTGCGGCAAAATTCGATGCCTGGCTGCAATCCATCAGTGGCGGCGTCGTGACGCTTGATCGAGTCAAGAATGTTGCGGGTGCCTTGCCGGTGGTGGGCAACATCATGGCGTTGGTCGATGCGCTCGGCGACATTGTCACTTTGGCCAAAAGCAAACAGCGTCAGGTACTGGACTGGGTCAGTCTGGGCATTAACCTGATCGGTGTGCTACCGGCACCGCCGACGATGGCTTCAGCGCGAATGACCTTGCGCCCGACACTGTCCCTGGTCCGTCAGGAGTTGCGTAACAGCGCCAAGATGTTGCTGGGGGACTCGCTGATTGAAGTCCTGATCGGGCACTTGAATGCGACCATCGTTGGTACGATCGATGACTTCGTGGAAAAGGCCAAGCCCAAGCTGGCGAGCATACTTGACGACGCCGGCGAGCTTGGCCAAAGAGCCGTAAACGAGATTGCCAAGGGTCTGGAAACCGTGGTCAACGGCAAGCTCGATGCCAAAGGCGACATGAAGGCTGCGAGTGCCAAAATGAGTGCCGCCGGTGGACAATTGCTGCATGACCCGAAGGCCGCCATCGGCAATATATTTGGTGCGGCGTTCAGCGCCTATAAGGCCGCGGGTAAAGGCGTCGCCAACAGTGCCGCGAAGAATCTGCTGCCGGACAGTGCCAAGGCTTTAGTACTGAGCAACACCTCCATGCTGCGCACGCTGGGCGTGGAGTTGCGCACGCAAATGAAAAAGCTCGGTGATCCCGGCGTCCAGCATTCCATCGGCTGGTTGCTGCAGATGTTGGCGGGCGCCGTGGTCACCTGGCGCAAGCGTCGAGCTCACGGTCAGGGCACTTCAGTCAAACCGAACGCGACCAGTCAGGCGCGGCATCAGGCGGGTGAGGGGCGACTGGAGTCGACCAGCCTTCAGGCGCCCGCCACCGCGCACTGCAACGCCTGTAAGAATGGCGTCGCCGCGACCACCACTCGCAGTATCAGTTTTGCCTTGGGTTCGGAAACGTTCAGTCATACCGATTTCAGCCTGCCTGGCCCATTCCCGATTGAATGGATTCGCACCTATAGCTCCCGACTCGACGCTTACGATCAAAGCGAGTTGGGCGCGCGCTGGGTCACCGAGTTCACTGCGCGTTTCGATTGTGTCGATGACGGCCTTGCCTACCACGCCGCTGACGGTCGGATTCACGCATACCCGCTCCCCAAACCGGGGGAATTTCACCATGACGCCATCGAAGACGTTACCGTCGTTCGCGCGTCTGAAAACCAGATCGTCTTGTGCCGTGGTATCGAACGCCGGGAAACCTACGTGCGGCGAGGTCAGCGATACCTGTTGAGCGGTGTGGTGTTGCGCAACGGCGCGGGGATCATGCTGCACTACGAACACCGGCACGGCGACTTGTCAGTGTTGTCGGACCTGATCACTTATCAAGATGACATCACCAAAGTCCATCGGCATCTGGGCACCATGATCGATGACCAGGGCCGTTTGTCCGGGCTATGGGAAATTTGTGAGGGTGTGCCGCAGCGTCAGCTTTGCGCCTACCAATATGACGCCAATGGCGATCTTACTCAGGCGCAGGACGAGAACGGCGCGATCAGATCGTACGAGTACCAGTCTCACCTCATTACACGATATGCCGACCGCACCGGTCGCGGCATGAATCTGCAGTGGAACGGCCACGGTGCGGACGCCAAAGCAATTCGCGAGTGGGCGGATGACGGTAGCTTCGATACACGCCTTGAGTGGGACGAAAACATTCGTCTGACCTATGTGACCGATGCGCTTGGCAACGAGACGTGGCACTACTACGACATTCTTGGCTACACGTATCGCATTCGCCATCCGGACGAGCGTTCGGAGTGGTTCTTCCGTGATGAAGCCAAGAATGTCTTGCGCCACGTTCACCCTGACGGAACCGCCGATCTTTACAGTTACGACGAGCGTGGCAACCGGGTTGAACATATCCGCCCGGATGATTCGGTGGAGCATTACGCCTACGACGATCAAGACCAACTGATCAAGATCATGGACGCGGAAGGCGGAGTCTGGCTGCGTGCCTATGACGATCGCGGCAATCTTGTCGAAGCGGTCGATCCGCTGGGTAACAAGACGGAATACGCCTACAGCCCGTCCGGCCAACCCGTTGCCATCAAGGACGCAATCGGCAATGAAAAAACCCTTGAATACAACGACGCCGATCAACTGATCAAGTACACCGACTGCTCCGGGAAAACCAGTACCTGGGATTACAACGAGCGCGGTCAGATGTGCTGCTTTACCGATGCGGCCGGACAAAGCACCGAGTATTTCTACCAGGCCGGGCAGTTGGTGCTGATCAAGCATCCGGACCAGACCGAAGAGCGTTTTGAGCGTGATGCCGAAGGGCGCTTGCTGGCCCATGTCGATGCGCTGGAGCGTTGCACAACCTGGCAATACACCGCCGCCGGCCTGATTGCGCAAAGAGTGGATGCGGCCGAGCAGACGTTACGATATCGCTGGGATCGCATGGGCCGCTTGCTGACCCTGGAAAACGAGAATGAGCGGGGCGCCCATTTTCGCTATGACCCGATCGGTCGGCTGCTTGAGGAAAGCGGCTTTGACGGGCGCGTGACGCGCTACCGCTATGACCCGGAAACGGGGCGGCTGGCGGACATCATCAACGGCAGTCGACGCATTGGTGTCAGTTTCGACCCGATGGGGCGTCTGATCGAGCGCAGTGCCTATCTGGGGGATCAGTCTCAGAGCGAATCGTACGCGTATGACGGTAACGGCAATTTGACCATGGCCTGTAATGACCAGAGTCGCTTGCAGTGGTTCTACGACCCGGCTACCAATCTGGTGCGTGAGCACCAGCATTACCTGGGGCTGGAAACTTCGGCGGTTGCGCTCTGGCAGCATGAATACGATGCCCTCAACCAGCGTATTGCCACGGTTCGCCCGGACGGGCATCGGGTCAGTTGGTTAACCTACGGCAGCGGCCATCTGCTCGGGATGCGGGTGGATGAGCAGGAACTGGTCGGGTACGAACGCGACGACTTGCATCGCGAGGTCGCCCGTCATCAGGGCAACCGGCTGCTGCAAACGCAGAAATGGGACCCGGTCGGACGGTTGCAGGAGCAATTGCTCGTGCGCTCTGATGACAAGTCCACGCTGCTCAAGCGCCAGTACACCTTTGATGCCGTCGGCCAACTGACCGACATCAATGACAGTCGCCGTGGTGCGTTGAGCTACCGATATGACCCTGTCGGCAGACTGCTGGTCGCTGCCAGTCGTCTGGGCATCGAAACCTTTGCCTTTGATCCGGCCGGTAACCTGCTGGACGAACAGGTCAACGAAATACGCCGGCCGCTTGATCAGGACGCCTCGCGCCACAAGGTGCTGGATAACCTGCTGCGCGAATACGCCGGAACGCATTATGAATACGACGAGCGTGGTAACCAGACAGTGCGCTGGCACGATGGCAATCGCGCCTGTTTGCAATGGGACCTCTTCGACCGGTTAGTGCATTTCGAAGATAAACATCTGGCGGTGGATTTCGCCTATGACGCATTGGGAAGGCGTCTGCATAAAAACTCCCGGGCGCATTACACCGCGCGTCCGGAAGCCGGCTCGCAGTGGAACCGTCACGAACAGGCGCGTAAACAACGCGAGTTCGACTGTGGATTCACGCTTTACGGCTGGGACGGTGACAACCTCGCCTGGGAAAGCAGCCCCGCCGACCTTGAGGGCGGCACCGGGCGCACGGTGCACTATATCTACGAGCCGGGCTCCTTTGTTCCAGTGGCACAGGCCCTTCGACACGCCCCCATCAACCTCATGGAGGTGCCTGAGTACCATGGCGATTACAGCCTAGACGAGGATCCGTTGTGGAATCATCAGCCGCGCGTAGAACCCTTCGATGCGGTGCTCTGGTACCAGTGTGATCACTTGGGTACACCGCAGGAGTTGACCGACGAGAGCGGCAATATTGCCTGGAGTGCTCAGTACAAAGCGTGGGGTGTGGCAAGCGAAGAGTACTCGCCATGGGCGCAGCGGCAAGGTGTGCGCAATCCCATTCGTTTTCAAGGGCAGTACCACGACGTTGAAACCGGGCTGCATTACAACCGCTATCGATATTACGATCCGGGCATTGGACGGTTCATCAGTCAGGATCCGATCGGCTATCGCGGTGGGGTCAATCTCTATTGCTACGCGCCGAACCCGGTGGGATGGACGGACCCTTTCGGGCTCAAGAAACAACCGATACGAGTCGTTAACGGTTGTCCAATCGTCGGCACTGGGCAAAAGACCGGCGGCGTCGGTCATGCCGAACAATCCGAGGCCATTGCCGAGGAGATGGCGAAAAGCGGTGACTATCAGAAAGTCGGTGTTGATGTCGCCGTTAAAACGGTGACGGGTGTGCCGACAGATCCTCGAACACGTCCTGACGTGACGGGCTTGCGTCATGACGGTACGGTGGACATAGTTGAAGTGCCGTCACCAACTGACAACTCCGACAAACTCAAAGCCAAAGGTCAAAAGACCCTGGCTGCGCTGGGATCTCGTGCCGGTGGATACTCAGCAACTCCAAAAACCAAGAGAGCCTCGAAATGAGTCAACCGTACAACTTCCTCGTAGCCCATCTGAAAAAGGATGGTCTGGTACAACTGCCTGCCGTCAGCGCCTCGTTAAGGGAGTGGTTTGGGCAGTTGGGAGTGGACGTTGATCGCTTCGGCAGCAACAAGTCCGGGAAGGTCGTCAAGTTCTCCGAGAAAAGTTATGAAAAGAGCCTGCTGGCCTCCGAGTCCGGAGGAGTAATGCTTTATTCCGAGCGAATCTGGCCAAAGGATGAATGCGACGAATCGATGAATTGTAATGTCAGTGCCATTTTCCTGCGCAGCAATGGTTTGCTCTTGAGCGTCGCTGACGAGGTCATGAGTCTCGATCAACTGATCGAATCGTTCTGGCGACTGGAGGGCTTTGCCGAGCTCTTTGAATACCTGTATGCCTATCAGGAAACCCAGGGTTACGGAACCGGGTTTGGCCTGGGTTTTTACACCCCGGACGAGTCGCATCCTTTGATGTGGAAGGGACGCAGCCAGGTCGGCAAATGGGCAGCGGCCACTCGAAACGCAGTCGATGTTCACTACATCAGGGATGTTTTTGAATACAACGCGTTCAGTGAGGAAAAACTCAATGCCTTGCCGGCGCAAAAGCAAAGCGCACTGGAATCGGTGATGGATCGATTCGGTGAGCGCCAACTGCAAAACGGTTGGAATGTGTGGCGCGTGACTGGCGCCGATCAGCAAGACGCCAGAAAAGAGCTGATTGCCAGCGATGTACTTGCCGCCTTCGTTTCTTGATGTTGATGTCGCAGTAGCGGCAACCAGCTTGCCCGTCAAAGGAGTGACACCATGAAAGACGCAATTCGCCTCGGCGACTCCACCACCCACGGTGGCAAAGTCCTCGAAGCCTTCTCCCGGACCGACCTCAACGGCAAGCCGATTGCCGGGGTCGGTCACAAGGTCAGTTGCCCGTTGTGCAAAGGGATATTCCCGATTGCCGAGGGCAGCAGCACCTACACCGTCGATGGCACGCCCATCGCCCTCGACGGCATGAAAACCGCTTGCGGGGCCGCGTTGATTGCCAGTGGCCCGAAAGGGGCTGTCGTCAGCTAATCCGGATTTTTTCTTTGATGCGTGCCTCAGAGAGGCGGCTTTTTGTCGCCTCTCGTTGAAGCCTTGACCTTGTTTCCTCCAGACCCGGGCCTTTTTTTTTTGGCGGGTGAGATGCTGTGAATGACCACTGAAACTGCTGTCGCAAAACGTGAGCCCCAAGTCGCCATCGTTCCACTCAATGCCATCGATATTCAGGACGTCGCCAGCAGTGCGGCGACCTTCGATGCCTGGCTGCAATCGGCCACGGATGGTGTGGTCACGCTTGACCGAATCAAAAATTACGCGGGCTTCGTGCCGGTGGTGGGCAACATCATGGCGCTGGTCGATGCGCTGGGTGACATCGTCACCTTGTCGAACGCCAAGCAACGCGACTTGCTCGCGTGGGCCAGCCTTGGCATCAACCTGATCGGCGTTTTGCCGTTGCCGCCGGCGATGGCAGCGGCGCGCATGACCCTGCGCCCGACGCTGTTTCTGGTACGCCAGGAGATGAAGGCCACCAGCAAATTGTTGCTCAGCACCTCCGTCATTGAGGTGCTTGTCGGACACCTTAACGCTTCGATTGTCGGCACGCTGGACGATTTTGTTGAACAGGCCAAAGGCAAGTTGCCCGGCATCCTCGCGGACGCTGGCAAGCTCGGTGAAGACGTCATCAACGAGATTGCCAAAGGCATCGAAGCGGTGGCTTTCGGCAATCTGGATGCCAAAGGTGATTTGAATGCGGCGAGCGCTCAGGCGAGCGCTGCAGTCGACCAATTCAAGAATGATCCGCTGGCCTCATTCAGCAATGTATTCGGGGCTGCCGCGAGTGCTTATAAAGCGGCTGGCAAGGGCCTGGCCAACAGCGTGGCGCAGAACCTGGTGCCCGACGACTTCAAAAAAACCGTTTCCGACGAAACCAAAAAACTGCGTGCGATGGGGCCTGAGCTGCGCACCCAACTGAGCAAGCTCGACGATGAATCGGTGCAGAACTCCATCGGCTGGCTGCTGCTGATCCTCTCCAGTGCCGTGACCCTGTGGCGCAAGCGCAATGCTCATGGCCAGAGCACCGCGGTCCATCCAGATAAAACCGGTCAGGCAAAGCACACGGCGTCCGATGGTCAATTGGGATCCAGTGGTCAACAGGCTCCGGCGAAAGGCGCGCCCGAGCCGAAGAAAAACTGCGCCTGTTCCAGTACCGATCACAGCATTAATTTCGCCTTGGGTTCGGAAAGCCTCAGCCATACCGATTTCAGCCTGCCCGGCCCATTTCCGGTCGAGTGGACACGCACTTACAACTCACGCCTCGATGCCTACGATCAGAGCGAACTCGGCGCTCGCTGGATCAACGAATTCACCACGCGTTTCGACTGCGTGGACGATGGCCTGACGTTCTACGGCGCCGATGGTCGCGACCACAGCTATCCGCTGCCAAAGGTCGGTCTGTTCCATTACGACGCCATTGAAAACATCACCCTGGTTCGCAGTAGTGAAGACCAGCTGCTGTTATGCCGTGGTTTCGAGCGCAAGGAAACCTACGTCCGCCGTGGCCAGCGTTATGTGCTGACCAACATTTCCCTGCGAAACGGCGCCGGGATCATGTTGCATTACGAGCATCGCCACGGCGAACACTCGGTGCTCTCTGACCTGATCACCTATCAGGAAAACGACTTCAGCAAAGTGCATCTGCACCTCGGCACGATGATCGACGATCACGGCCGGCTGATCGGCTTGTGGGAAATCGTTGACGGCGAGCCGCTGCGACAGCTTTGCGCCTACCAGTACGACGCCTATGGCGATCTGATTCAGGCACAAGACGAGAACGGCGCAGTCTGGTCGTATCAGTACCAACATCACCTGATCACCCGTTACACCGACCGCACCGGACGCGGCATGAATCTGCAGTGGGATGGCTCGGGCGCCAAGGCCAAAGCCGTGCGCGAATGGGCGGACGACGGCAGCTTCGACACGCGTCTGGAATGGGATGAAAACATTCGTCTGACCTACGTCACCGATGCGCTCGGTAACGAGACCTGGCACTACTACGACATCCTTGGCTACACCTATCGCATTCGCTACGCCGATGAACGTTCGGAATGGTTCTTCCGCGACGACGCGAAAAACATCGTGCGCCGCGTCAATGCCGACGGCAGCACCGATCGTTACAGCTACGACGAGCGCAGCAACCTGCTCGAGCACATCCGCGCCGATCACACGGCGATGCACTACGCCTACGACGATCAGGATCTGCTGATCAAAATCCGCGATGCCGAGGGTGGTCAGTGGCAGCGTGCCTATGACGACCAGGGCAATCTGGTCGAAGCGCTCGATCCGCTCGGCAACAAAACCGAATACGCCTACAACAAATCCGGCCAGCCCACCGCGATCAAGGACGCCAACGGCAACGAAAAAACTCTCGACTACAACGACGCTGGGCAACTGGTCGAGTACGTCGATTGCTCGGGCAAGACCAGCGCCTGGCAATACAACGAACTGGGGCAGATGGTCTGCTTCACCGACGCTGCCGGCAACGCCACCGAATACGAATACAAGGCTGGCCACCTGGTGCTGATCAAGCACCCGGACAAGACCGAAGAGCGCTTTGATCGTGACGCCGAAGGTCGCTTGTTGGCCCATGTCGATGGTCTTGATCGCTGCACCACGTGGAGCTACAGCGCAGCCGGCATGATCGCCGAACGCGTCGATGCCGCCGAGCAGACCCTGCGCTATCGCTGGGACCGCCTCGGGCGGTTAACAGCCCTGGAAAACGAAAACGAACAACGCGCGCACTTCCACTACGACCCGGTCGGACGCCTGCTGGAAGAAAGCGGCTTTGATGGTCGCAGCACACGTTATCAGTACGACCCTTTAACGGGGCGCTTGGCCCAATCGATCAATGGCCAGCGCGTCATCTCGGTAAGTTTCGACCCGATGGGCCGTTTGACTGAGCGTCGCGCCACCTTGGGCGACCAGTCGCAAAGCGAAACCTTCGCTTACGACGGCAACGGCAACATGGTGCTCGCGGACAACGCCGACAGCCGCCTGCAATGGTTCCACGACCCGGCCGGCAATCTGCTGCGCGAACACCAGCATTACCTCGGACTGGAAAAACCTACGGTCGCGATCTGGCAGCACGAGTACGACGTGCTCAACCAACGAGTTGCCACCGTGCGCCCCGACGGCCACCGCGTCAGTTGGCTAACCTACGGCAGCGGTCACCTGCTCGGCCTGCGCCTGGACGACCACGAACTGATCGGCTACGAACGCGATGACCTGCACCGCGAGGTCGCCCGCCATCAAGGCAACCACCTGCTGCAAACTCAAAGCTGGGACCCGGCCGGGCGCCTCCAAGAGCAACTGCTGGGCCGCAGCGACGACAAATCCACACTGCTCAAACGCGAATACACCTACGACGCCGCGGGCCAACTCACCGACATCAACGACAGCCGTCGTGGCCCACTCGCCTATCGCTACGATCCCGTCGGCCGATTGCTCAGCGCCACCACACGCCAAGGCGTGGAAACCTTCGCCTTCGACCCGGCCGGCAACCTGCTCGACGACAAAGCGACAGAGATTCGCCGCCCACTGGACCTGACCCCACCGCGCAGCAAACTGGTCGACAACCTGCTGCGCGAATACGCCGGCACGCATTACGACTACGACGAACGCGGCAATCAGATCCAGCGCTGGCACAACGGCCAACGCAGCGATCTGCGTTGGGACCTGTTTGATCGACTGGTGCATTTCGAAGACCCGCGCCTGAGCGTGGATTTCGCCTACGACGCACTGGGACGCCGCCTGCACAAAAACTCCCGTGCGCACTACAAACAGCGGCCTGAAGCAGGTTCCCTCTGGAACAGAAACGAACACGCGCGCAAACAGCGGGAGCTGGGCTGCGGCTTCACCTTATACGGCTGGGATGGCGATAAACTCGCCTGGGAAAGCAGCCCGGCGCAGAGCGATGGCGAGCCGGGCCGCACGGTGCACTACGTCTTCGAATCGGGGACTTTTGTCCCTGTCGCTCAGGCTGTACGGCATGCGCCGATCAATCTGATTGGGCTGCCGGATTACAGCGGTGAATACAGTCTTGATGAAGATCCAGTCTGGAATCACAAGGCAACGGCATTACCGTTTGATGCGTTGGCCTGGTATCAGTGCGATCACCTCGGCACGCCGCAGGAACTGACGGATTCACAAGGCAATATGGCGTGGACCGCGCAGTACAAGGCGTGGGGGCGGGTGACGGAGCGGCACTCTGAATGGGCGCGGCAGCATGGGGTGGTGAACCCGATCAGATTCCAGGGGCAGTATCACGATCATGAGACAGGGCTGCATTACAACCGGTATCGGTACTATGATCCGGCTGTGGGGCGGTTTATCAGCCACGACCCGATACGTTATGAGGGCGGGCTAAACCTTTATCGATATGCACCTAATCCGGTAGAGTGGATCGATCCGCTCGGTTTGAATACAGTCATTGCTACGAATAACCGTAGGAGTGCAATGAAGAAAGCACAACAACATGCTCAGGTTCCTAGAGTGAGTAAGGGCGGAGAAGATATTCCAATTAGTCGGCTAAATGATGATAGTCGTGGAGTGAATTACGCCTGCCTGAAAAAACGAGGTGTTACTACTCTCGGTCGCGTGAGTAGCGATGGGAAGTCAGAGGTGTTTGACCACCCAGATGGTCACCCTGAGATGATCGGAGATGGTCACCCGGAGCATCATGAGAGCCCGCATGTTCATGCTACGAACAAAAAGGGAGAAAAAATAGTATTTACCTATCCAGCAGGACGTTCAGGACGCTAGCATGAAGCACTATAAAATTTTATGTTACAAATCAGAATTTCATGAATTTAAAAAGAAATCAAATGATTACATAAGAGAAATGCCTGCAAAAGAGCATGATCAGTTTTCGCTATTGATGGCCATCGGCCCAGAAGGTGCTGTTGGTTTTGATACAACGCCCCAAGGTTGTACTGCGATAAGCTCTCTTGTCTCCAAATGCTATATGGTTGACCTGTGCAGGCTAAATATCCAGGCACCACAAGAAAAATATACAGGCCACATGCCTCGACTCCTATTTCGAGATAAGAATGGCGAGTTTGAGAAGCTGCGTAACGAACACATAAAATATGAAAATGACGTCAAGAAATATAAAATACTTTCAAGACATGGGTGCGCGGACAAACCTACCGCTTCGACACTAGCCAGTCTTTTACAAGACAAGAGCCTATCGATAATAAATAAGGACCTATACGACGCCTTACAAGAAGCCTGCCATTATATACTGACCCCGGTTGTATCTGGCGAGCATGGGCGTGACGCATTCATTGTTTTTTCAAACAATCTAGATTTTTTCTTCAACGAATTCCAATCAATAGTTGGTGATTCTGGCGAAATCACTTTCGTTGACAGCACATCTAAGCTTGTATATGACTAAAAACTACCGTAAGACTTAGACGTTTGAGGCAGGCGCGTGTCTGACATTTCAGATTCAGTCTCGGCGGAGCGAGGTGTTGACGTTCATATATGATCCAACGCCTGATACTTCTCTCTTGATTCATGTCGTCAAGTCTCTTGCTTGATTTGCTGTTGCAAGAAAGACTTTCTTCAAGGCACTGAAGTGAAAGTTTTTCGGAACGTTGGGCTAAACCACAACCTCATTCGTGCGATTGTTAATCGGAGCGTTTAATGTCACCTAGTGAGCGATTACAAGATTTTCTTCTGAAGATGTATGAGTGGGAGGTTGGGTTTCATGCCGAGAAGCGAAGCGATGCATATAGGGCTGATTCGGAATACCGAACTAATGCGAATGAAGTAGCAAGGAAGCGGCTAGTAGCGATATTCTCCAAAAGTCTGAGTATGAAAGCTTCAGTCGCGCTTGGATCAGCAAGGCTCGATACATTAGGTGCCGGACAGCCTCCGGAGTATGAGCAGACCATTTTGACCGATACCGAAGAACAGCTGGATAAGGCAACGAATATTCAGGCAGTCAGGAAAAAAGGACTGAAACAACGTTATCGATACACGGTGATTGTAGAGCGTGATGAACCGAAAATTGATGAGGTTAGCGTTTGGCGCGCTAGCAGTGAAAAGTGGGAACGTCGCCATGCGATTTAGCAATCATCCCGTATCCGAAGAAAATCACTTGTACACGAGATGAAGTAGGTTGGTGCTTGGTGAAAATAGGATCTTCGTTAACCAGGTAGTTGCCGAAACATATATATTTTAGGTCGCCAACCCTCTATTGCGCTTTCTCGGGCTAGAGCAAAGAATAAAGGTAAAAGGTTTCTTTGCTGGCTGTCCTTGTCCATGCAATTAAAGAAGAATTATCGATGTTCAATGAGCTGGTTTTTTCGAATGGTAACACTGACAAAATGTGTCCATTTTTTGGCGGTAACCCTTACCTGCCCGAGTCGATCGCTTGGCCGACCGACTCAACTGGCGCACCTTTGTTACATTTAGCGAGTCTTCCGGCAGTGTTTATCAACCGCTACATTCCGCAGGTGCAAATAAGCAAAGAAATCGTGATTTCGATTTTTACACCGTACTCGGTATCCTCGGACTCCTACATCAACATGGCGATGAACGAAGGCGGCAGAGTTCTAGCGTACAGACCTTCCGATCGCCAAGTGGATGGTTATGGGAAACCAATTTCTCCCTCACTACTAATTACTGCAATCGAAAATGCAGGTGAAGATAGCGATGAAAATGGAGTCGCTAAGATCGCCGGCATTCCTGCATGGATTCAAGATGATGAGAGTCGAGATAACTTGACTTATGTTCTTCAGATCAATAATTCTCGGCTTAATAAAGCGGCACCTAGCCATAAGAGTATTTTTGTCGGTGGTGTGGGGTATCTTTTATTGAAGAGCAATATTGTCGGTGAAGATTTGTTGGCGGGAGAGTTTGTAATTCAAACCTCGTGAAAGGACTGTCTCTGTTAGCTTTTAAATGGCGTCGTATTTATTGTTGACGTTATTAGTGGATTAGGCTTTTCAGGTTCTGTCTTGAGTTCGGATGGTCCGCTGATGGTCATGGGCTTACCATCCCGAACTTTTAATATAATGGGTTTCCCGGACCGCGCGAGTCGAAAAGAGGTTCTCGACAATTATTCGGCGGGCGTCATTCTAAAATGCCCATTCTGCAACCGCAGAGAAGGAAATCGAAAATGAGCATTGTTGAGCACATTGAGAAAAATTTTGGAAAAATTTCAAAAGGATGGAGTTTTTCTGAAGATGCGCATCCCTATCAAATCGTTGAGTGTCGGGATGGGAGTGTAGAGGGTGTCGTATCATTCTGCACATTAGGACTTTCGAATGTAGGACTTAAGTCCGCCGTTTCCCCACAAATAATATTTCATGAGCTATTGCTATCTGTTGATCAGCATGAGGTTCCAAAGAACGCGGTAGCAATAGTGAAACAGTTTGCAGACGATGCACTTGCTTCGAATTATGCATTATTGAATAATCAATTGGTCCAAAGGGAAGGAGTTGTTTTTGAGAATCACCTTTTTTCCGCCGTATGGGTCAAGCCCCCAGTTTTTTTTGGAGATGAATCTTTTTCTCATGAAGGTGTTGGCAGGGATGATGTCAGCTGTATTTTTGCGTGGCTTGTTCCGATATTTGATTCTGAGCTTGGTTATATAAAAGATAACGGGGCTGATGCCTTTGAGGCGCTACTTGAGAATTCGTCTGTCGATGTGTTTTCTCTAAGTCGAAAAAGTGTTGTGGATTAGCTCTGCGAGGGAGGTGTGAATGCTTTATCAGTTGTTATCAACACCAGGAAGGCTCGGCTCCTATGTGTTCAGCAGGTCGCTAAATGAATTTTGATCACGTTATATTTATTGCAAGCACGGACTGTTTTTCTGGAGAACTACTTGGTGAACGGTTTGCTGCAAATCTAGATGATATAAAATATGCCGCAAGAGCAGAAACCCTTGAGATAATGAAGGGAGGGTCAGATTATTATTATGATGCAGACTTTTCTGAAGTTAGAGTCGCCAAGACGAAAAACGATTTTCTTCAGAGGCTTGCAGTTCTGAAGGATTCCGGTTTTATCCTCAGTAAATTTTCCGAGCTTTACGAAGTTACCAGTAAACAAATATTAAACGAAAACGCCAATTCGATTAGGCTTATAAAGAATGTATCTATTCGGCTGTATTGGTTGAACGTCGATGAATTTCAGATTGAAGTATCTGACGCTCTGATCGAAGCAGTGATGCAGGTCCAAAATCTGGAGTTGCCTCTCGAGGCAGAAACAGATCTTGATTGGGACGACATTGATGAGTTGTGGAAGGAGGCTTCAACTGATTGGGATAAGTATATGAAGGGCATAATGTCGGATGTTCCTGATGCGCTTTGTGGGAGTTTCAATGAGCTTTATAACTCTCCGCTGTCTTTAAGTCATTTATATCTGTGGAGGGATAAATTGCCGTCAAATCAATTCTTGACCTTGATTCAGGCTATTGAAGATGAAGCTTTTCTGGAAATGGAGAAAATAAACAAGGATTACGCACTGCTGGTCAGGCCTGCCATGAAGCAATTTTACGAATGATGTATCTGGTGGAGTTTTTAAGGGGCAGATCACGTTTTTAATACTATTTAAATCCAGTCTGTCTTTGATAGATTCCAGTATTCCACATGTTCATGCAAAGAACAGAAAAAGTGAGTTGAGAATATTCATTTGTCCGGGGGGTAGTGTGAAGAACTACAAAATTATTTGTTATCGGGCAAAATTCGATACTTTCAAAAAGTTCACTAGCAGTCGTATTAGGAGTATCCCGGGAGGAATTGATGACGATTTCGCACTGCTAGCCTCTGTAGATCAAAATGGTTCCATTGGTTTCGATAAAACTACACAGGGCGTCGCGGCGATTAAGTCGTTAATTGCCAAATGTTACTACATTGATATTAATGGAAAACTGCAATCGCCATCAAATAAAGAGCTTCCTTATATGCCGCTCTTTATGTTTAGAGATAAAGAAGGGGAGCTCGAGCGCGCAGTGAATGCGCATAGACGATACGAAATAGATGTCAAAAAATATGAAATACTCTCAAGGCATCGAAGCGTGGAAAAACCTACGCCTCCTATACTGACTGTTTTTTTGCAGAATGATGAGTTGTCCATATGCCAAGATGTATACAGTTTTTTCAAAAATACCTGCCAATATGTCGCGATCGCGAAAATTTCAGGCGAATATGGACATGGCGCGTTTGATGTTTTTTCTGGTGACTTAAGTTGTTTTTTTGACGAGTTTGGCGGTATTGCTGGAGAGTTCGCAGAGTGGATAATGGTTGATGATCCATCTAAACTTCCAATTTATTAATTTGAAAAAAATCTTTTTCTCGAAGTCGCCTTCTGAAATTCGGGCAAGTAGTCGCAGAATACGATTTTTGCTTCCTGTCCTTTTTATTTTTGCATCATTTTTCATTATATAAATCTGTCACCTTTAACGAAGTGGAAGAGCTGGAGTGAAGGTAAAAACAGACGGCGCAGGACATATATTTCATGAGTAAGAATAAATATCAAATAGATGAAGATGTCTATCCGATCGCCTGGCGTTTCAATGCTCTGGACTGCCTATTATCTGATAGTGATAAGAAAAGGATAGTCTTGTTTGGGACTCTGGAATCACAACGACTGTGGGATACGTTCATTCCAGTTAAAGACTTGATGGGGCTGGATAACAATGCTTTCAAACTGCAAGAGAAGGTTGCTTTGGACTTTGAATGTAAGTCTGAGCCTTTAAAATTCTTTGTGGAACGACTGAGCTTTCCTGATTTCATATGGTTTTTTTGGGGGCGGTCCTCGGCAGGAATTGTCCCGCGTGAAGTTTTTTTAAAATCCTGGAATGATTTTTTTTACCCTTCTGATGAAAATTCATTACTGCTAATTCCCAAGAGTTCGAAAGTCATTTTCTCATTTGATGATATGTTTTTTTACGGTGACCTACTCAAAATCTGATCAGCTATGGTGCTGCCCCTCGTGTAGATCTAGCCGAGCCTACAGTTCCAAAGTCATGCAAGGGAAAAGGAGAAAAGGTTGATCCCGACTCTAAACTGAAAGAGTGGGCGAGTACCAGAGAGAATCCCCCACTGACCAATGGCGTACTGAAATCGATTATCCACAGGGTGACAAAATAATGAGTGAGCGACAGGAAATACTTGACGTTCTTGATAAGTTTTTAGGCGATATTCACGAAGAGGCTTCGAGACGTCTAGGCATAGTACTAAAAAGAAATTATGGTCACTACGAGTATTCGGGCGATAAATTCAGCGCCTATGTCACGTTTCTTCCTGGTGAAGTAGAACTTGTATTCGATGGAGAGGAGATTGATGCCGGGAATTTTATTGTTTACTTGGATTTGTGTACTTCCGGTGGAGAAGTGCTTGGTAGGGGCATAGTGTCTGCTAGTGGAAGTTCTGCCGAGATTAGGGTGGTATTGGCCTCTTCTCGTGAATCCGTGATTACACAGTTACTAACGTTCTTGGATAACTGACGTTAATGCTGCAACGGATAAACCCTCTAAACGGCAAATGGACGTTTGGCAACGAGCCGTCCGTCAGTCTCGAATGTCGGCTTCGCAGGCCAGGCGCCTGCGCAAACGCTCTGGCCAATATGTAAATTCGCTTAACTGCTGCTGTGATCAATAAATTAGCGGAGAGATACAGATGTTTAATGAGTTGTTTTTTACCCAAGAAGTGCCTACGAAAGCCGACGCCTATGCTGGCGGAGGAGTCTATCTGCCGAGCGATGTAGTTTGGCCTCACTCGACAGATGGACAGCCACTTACACATCTAATCTCCTTTCCTGGTTCATGGTTTGCAGATGCGCTAATGAATGAAGGTTATTGGATCTCGATTTTTATACCGTACCTGCCGGGAGAGGTGGGCCATTACAGGAAGCTAAGAGCTCTGAATGGAGTGTCTGAAGCTGTTGTTATAGGATATGTCCGATCCAGCGAAGAACGAAAAGGAGCGTCCAATAATTTATTGGATTGTGGAAGAGTTCTACTTTCGTCGAATCCTGACTCTGATGATGATGAAAATTTGGCGTCTAAACTTGATGGCATAGACGCGTGGTTGCAGCCATCCATGTCATCAAATATAGGACGCAGACGGTTATCTATTTATGGTGGGGATATAGACATCTCTCTGCCCAATAACAAAGGTATATTGTCCGATGGTATGGGATATCTTTTTCTGGATGATAATTTTTCAGATAAGAAAGGAACCGGGTGTGGTGCGTTTTTTCTCCAGTTAGGTTAGTTGAAAAGTTTTTAATACAACCATAACGGGTAGCCGTTGCTGCACAACGAGTAACCCGGACTCGGTGAAGCAGGCTGATGATAGCCTGAGCGAGTTGTCGCAGGTGGCAGTGTTGGTTGCATGCGGGTTCGTTTCGCCAAGCCATTTCAGCAAATGCCACAGCTCTTACTTCGGCTATCGCCCATCAAAAGAAAAACGCCTCGTCAAATAACCCTCGCCGTTGCCAGCCCGAGCTCACTTCGGTATTTCCAGGCGGTCGACTGATCTGATGCGAATTGGGTGGCTTGCCTGACATTCGGTAAAGAAATAGTCCAAACTTGACGCCTTCCAAGGGAAGATAATCCCGGGCTCAGATCCCTCCCCAAAATGGTTGTAAGAATTCATGCTGACCGCTTTTTTGCAGTACCCGATTTCATTTGGTGACCCAGCCGCAAATTTCAATAAAATTCGCGATGCGGTTGGCTCGGCACAATTTGATCTCTTGGTAATGCCCGAGCTTTGCACCATCGGCTACTTTCACGACTCGCGTGAGGCATTGTTTCTTCATTCTGAATCGCCGCTCGATGGGCCGACGGCGCAATTCTTACTGCAACTTTCGGCGGAGAAGAATGCAACGCTGATTGCGGGTATCGCCGAGCGTGACGGCGATCAAATCTACAATACGGCGATTGTCGTATCGCGAGGACGCTGGCTGGGCAAGCAACGCAAGTGCCACCTGTCTCGTATAGAAAAGCTGATCTTCACCCCAGGCGATTCATTGGAGTGTTTCGATGACGGATTCTGCCGTTTCGGTGTTCTGACCTGTTTCGACCTTTGGATGCCAGAAGCCGCTCGCCTGTTGGTACGTCAGGGCGCGCAGTTACTGTGTTGTCCAGCCAACTATGGTGGGCCTTGGACAACTCAGCTTGCGCGCATTCGCGCCATGGAAAACGCCACTCCGCTTATCTGTGCCAATCGTACGGGTGTGGAAATGTATGCGGGCGCAGAGGCGACATTCCGAGGTGAAAGCCAGATTGTCGGGCCTATGGGAGAAGTCTGGACTTGCGCCACAGAAGAGACGTCGCTGGGTTTGTCGATAATCGACCCGGCTGCACACGTCCTCAAGGCGAATCCTATGTGCGATGACTTGATGGCAGAGGCAAGCCGCTACGCTTTATCAGGCCCACACTTAAAATGAACTGATGGCAATAACGCGCTCTGGCCCAACTCTGCCAAGGCATCCCAGCACCAGGGCATGCAGGCAGCTTAAACACCATTTCGCGCAGACGTTTAACTTACACGCACTGTTACGCCATAACGGCTACAACACCTTGCGCCGTTGCCTACGCGTACGCCAGAATCCGCCGGCTTACGCGCCTTGAGGCGGGCTGTATCGTTTCCCTGTCACTGCAAAAAAACAGTGATCGGGTTTGGTAGCCCGTTTTCTTGATAGTTGTACCGCGTCACCTTATTGCAGTCTCTTTTTTGAGGCGCAGTTTTATATGGTGGCCATGCGTGGGGCCCTTTCGAGGGCGCCGGGGTTCTCTCTATCTTGACCGGTCTACCAACCCACTCGTGGCCGCCACCCTTCGTTTGGTAGCGAAAGTGACGGCTCCTCAATCTTTAAAGATGGAATGCCAGCTATGTTCAAAGTCACGCCAAACCCGCCAGAAACCGATCCAATCCCCTACGACGCCGCGCTCGAACCTCAAAACATCAAAGAGGCCACAGAACGCGCCATCAACTTCTACCTCAATCCCTCAGCACTGAAGACCTCAATCCCCACCCGCAAAACCGGCAGGATCTACCTCATCGACCCGACGGTGGATGACGAAACGCTGCTCGTCGAGGCGACTGAAACCTTGTCCTCCGCCAGTGACATGGCGCGTGAACTTGCCGACTCGATCGACAGTTCGCAACGCCGAAAGATGCTGATCCTGCAACAGGTGATCATGCTCAGCGAACTGGTGGTCGGTCGAGTCCTGGATAACCAGAGCTTGCCGAACTAGTCGCAACGCAGATGGGTGAGGGGGCTTGCGCCCTCATTGCACAGAAGCGTCCGCGATCGCGACGCTTCACGCCTTCTATCAAAGAACCTCAAACGGTTCTTGTTGGAGTTTCAGCTGATGTCCAAGACACCCGAACCACCGATCACCGATCCGGCGTCGCCGTACGCATCGCCCAATTCACGAAAGCTCCACGAAGCGGCTGAGCGTGCGCTTGATCATTACCTGTTGCCTGCCGCGATCGTGGCCACACCCTATACGCCCAATGCGCTGTTCATGGCCAACCCGCAAGCAGACACTGAGTCGTTGCTGACTAACGCGTGCGGGTCCCTGGCGTCCGCCTCGGTCATGCTCGGCAATTTTGCCGGGGTGCTAGAGGGATCAAATCGCCATACGCTGCTGGGCATTGCGCAAGTGGTCATGTTGGGGGAGCTGGCAGTGAACAAGGCGTTGGATCTTGTTGTGCCGATCGAGTGATCGCGCACGTTAGTCGGGGTTGATGGTGTCTGGCCGGGCGTCATCGCGAGCAGGCTCACTCCTACAGGGGGAACGCATTTCAAATGTAGGCCTTCGCCTGCTCGCGATAACGCTAGTTCAGGCAAAGAATCTGCAAAACGTGACCATCCCTCAGGCCTCAATCCCGCCCTCAAATAATCAAGCAGTCAGCCCTTGCGGCTGACTGCTTTTTTTCTACAGGTGATCGGCGTCGATCACAGCTTTCGCAAACGCCTGCGGATCTTCCTGCGGCAAGTTGTGGCCAATCCCACCGTTGATCAAACGGAACTGGTATTTGCCAGTAAAGCGTTTGGCGTAATCCTCGGGCGCCGGGTGCGGTGCGCCGTTGGCGTCGCCTTCAAGGGTGATGGTTGGCACGCTGATCGAGGGCGCGGTGGCCAGTTTTTGTTCCAGTGCTGCGTATTTCGCTTCGCCCTGCACCAGGCCCAGACGCCAGCGATAGTTGAACACGGTGATGTCGACGTGATCCGGGTTCTCCAGCGCTTTGGCAGAGCGGTCGAAGGTGGCGTCGTCGAATTTCCACTGCGGTGACGCCAGTTGCCAGATCAGCTTGGCGAAGTCGTGGGTGTTTTTCTTGTAGCCGTCGCGGCCACGGTCGGTGGCGAAGTAGAACTGATACCACCACTGCAATTCAGCCTTGGGCGGCAGCGGATTCTTGCCGGCGGCTTGATTGCCGATCAGATAACCACTGACCGAGACCAGCGCCTTCACGCGTTCCGGCCATAGCGCCGAGACGATGTCCGCCGAACGTGCGCCCCAGTCATAACCGCCGAGCACCGCCTGCTTGATCTTCAGTGCGTCCATGAAATCGATGACGTCACTGGCCAGCGCTGCCGGTTGACCGTTGCGCAGGGTGTCTTTGGAGAGGAACTGCGTATCGCCATAACCCCGCGCATATGGCATCAGCACGCGGTAACCCTTGGCTGCCAGCAACGGCGCGACCTCGTCGTAGCTGTGAATGTCGTAGGGCCAGCCGTGCAGCAGAATCACCACCGGGCCATCGGCCGGGCCGGTTTCGGCGTAGGCCACGTCGAGCACGCCGGCCTTCACATGTTTCAACGCGCCAAAGGGCGAGGGCGCCGAATAGCTGACCGCTGCAGGTTCAGTGGTTTGTGCCTGAGCCGTGCCAAAAGCGCCGAACAGCGACAGCGCCAGCATCGAAATTCCGAAAGCGGTTTTGCGGGTGTGCAGTACCATCTTCATGGTGACGTCTCCTGTGCGAGCCTTTGGCCAAGGGTTCTGAATGAATCCTTCAAACCTTGGTTGTATTTCAGCGCGGGGACGTATCTGGGCTGTGTCGAAGAGGGGCGTAGTTGAATGGCGATGTATCGCGGCGGGGTTCGTACACAGTGTGATACACACCGCGAAACAGGCTGATCATTGACCTGAATCGGTCAAAAATAATAAGTCGCTGTTTTAAAACAAAAAATATTTCACTTCGCGCTTCACAAAGTAAAAAAACCTTGGTAAATTGCGCCCCGTTCTCACAGCGAACCTCAACGAGGCGCTGGAAAGAGCAGTAGGGGCGTCGCCAAGCGGTAAGGCAGCAGGTTTTGATCCTGCCATGCGTTGGTTCGAATCCAGCCGCCCCTGCCATATTCGAAAAAAACGCCAACTTCGCAAGAAGTTGGCGTTTTTTTATGCCTGCGATTTGGCCAGGCAAAGCGGGGCAAGCGGGTACGGCGCCGAAGCACCGTACCCGCCAACCACTCAGTGCGGTGCGCGCGGGATGGTTTTCATCAGGTCTTCGGGGCTGATGTGGCCGACCACGCTGCCCGGTTGGGGCAGGTTGAGGATGTGGCCTTTCATCTTGCCGATGATGTGCATCTCGCACGGCTTGCAATCGAACTTCAGCGTCAGCACTTCATCGCCGTGAATCAACTGCATCGGCGCCACTTTGGTGCGCACGCCAGTCACGCCTTTGGCTTGTTTCGGGCACAGGTTGAAGGAGAAACGCAGGCAGTGCTTGGTGATCATCACCGGCACTTCGCCTGGCTCTTCGTGCGCTTCGTACGCGGCGTCGATCAGCTTCACGCCGTGACGGTGATAGAAATCGCGCGCCTTCTGGTTGTACACGTTGGCGAGGAACGTCAGGTGCGAATCCGGGTACACCGGCGGCGGGCTGGTTTCAGCTTTACGGCTGCCACGCGGATGCGCGGCAACACGGGCGGCAGTCAGGGCTTCGATCACTTCACGGCGCAGGGATTTAAGCTGCGAGTTGGGGATGAAGAACGCCTGTGGCGCATCGAGTTTGATGTCGGTGGCGTGGTACTGCGTGGTGCCGAGCTGACCAAGCAGATCGCGCAATTGCTCCAGCGCTTGCTCAGGCTTGTTGGCCACACCGAACGGACCGGCGAGGGTGACGCTGGCGCTGATGCCTTCTTCGCTCGTAGCGGTGATTTCCAGCTGTTCTTCGCGCAGACGGGCGAACCAGCTCAGGGCCACACGACGCTCGGAAGAGGTCTTTTGCAGCGCCTGTTGCCAGTTGTGGTCGAGGTTGCGATTGAGCGGGTGGCTCGGACGCAGCTTGAACAGGCCTTCGGGCATTTCGTTCGGCTCGACGCGGTAGCGATAGCGCTTCTCGCCGTCTTCCTCGAACTCGCCTTTTGGCTCGGCGATGTTGGCGCGGAAACCGACCACTTCACGCTTGACCAGCACGTTCAGGCCATCGCCGTTGGACAGCGGTTCGTGGGTCACGACCTGCATGTCACGCTTGCCGACTTTCTCGACGGTGCCCACCGGCAGACCGGTGAAGGTCGGCGAGTCGAAGGCGCCGATGTCGATCTTGCGATCAGTGACGAAGTAGTCGGTGCTGCCACGGTGGAACGTCTTTTCCGGGTCCGGCAGGAAGAAGTGTGCGGTGCGGCCGCTGGAGGCGCGGGCCAGGTCCGGACGATCTTCGAGCACGTCGTCGAGGCGCTGGCGGTAATAGGCCGTGATGTTCTTCACATAGCCCATGTCTTTGTAGCGACCTTCGATCTTGAACGAGCGCACACCGGCTTCGACCAGGGCACGGATGTTGGCGCTCTGGTTGTTGTCTTTCATCGACAGCAGGTGTTTTTCGTAGGCGATCACGCCACCCTTTTCGTCTTTGAGGGTGTACGGCAAACGGCAGGCCTGCGAGCAGTCGCCACGGTTGGCGCTGCGCCCGGTCTGCGCGTGGGAAATGTTGCACTGGCCGGAGAACGCCACGCACAACGCGCCATGAATGAAGAATTCGATGGCGGCGTCGGTTTCGTCGGCGATGGCGCGGATTTCTTGCAGGTTCAGCTCACGGGCCAAAACCAACTGCGAGAAACCGGCCTGATCGAGGAACTTCGCTCGCTCCAGAGTGCGGATGTCGGTCTGCGTCGAGGCGTGCAGCTCGATCGGCGGAATGTCCAGCTCCATCACGCCCAGGTCCTGGACGATCAGCGCGTCGACCCCGGCGTCGTACAACTGATGGATCAGCTTGCGCGCCGGCTCCAGTTCGTTGTCGTGGAGGATGGTATTGATGGTGGTGAAGATGCGCGCGTGATACTTGCGGGCGAATTCCACCAGATCGGCTATCTCGCTCACTTCGTTGCAGGCGTTGTGGCGGGCGCCGAAGCTCGGGCCACCGATGTACACGGCGTCGGCGCCGTGCAGGATCGCCTCACGGGCGATGGCGACATCGCGGGCAGGGCTGAGCAATTCCAGATGATGCTTGGGCAAGGACATAGTTTTTTTAGTCAGGCTGTCACGGTTAGGCGCGCATTGTAGCCGCGAAACGCGCGCCCGGCACGCCTGCGCTGCCCGATGGCCATTGCAGGCCTGATCCTGCTGCTCCTGCCGTGTCTTGTGCCAAGCACAGATGCAATGGACGACACCAAAACCTGTGGGAGCTGGCTTGCCAGCGAAAGCGGAGTATCAGGCGACATCAATGTGTGATGTGCCGACGCCATCGCTGGCAAGCCAGCTCCCACAATGTTTGTACCGCCACAAAACCTTGCGTACGACACCAAAACCTGTGGGAGCTGGCTTGCCAGCGATAGCGGAGTATCAGGCGACATCAATGTGTGATGTGCCTACGCCGTCGCTGGCAAGCCAGCTCCCACAGCGGTTTACAACATCGGGTCAGGCCTTGGCGGCCATTGCGGTGACTTCCACGCGCATGCCGTCAACGGCCAGGGAGGCAACGCCGACCGCCGCACGCACAGGCCACGGCTTGGCGAAGAAGCGCTTGTACACCTCGTTGAATGCCGCGCGGTCAGCCATGTCGGTCAGGTAGATGGTCAGATGCATGACCCGATCCATCGAACTGCCGGCGCGTTCCAGCGCAACCTTCAGTGCTTGCAGGGTGCATTCGCTTTGCTCGGTGATGCCGCCCAGTTCCAGGCTGCCATCAGCCCGGGTCGGGATCTGGGTGGAGACCATGATCCCACCGAAGGTCGCGACGTCGGAGGAAATGGAGTCGGCGTCCGGATCGGGGGTAAAGGTGATGTCTTGGTTAGCCATGCTGATCTCTTGTTCGAGTGAGTAAGGATCGCGCCAGTTTACAGATTCACGGGCGACATGGCCCGTTAAGGCAAACGGCACAGATCAGATCGGCAGTGTGGCTTCTTCTGCTGCAATGGCCGCGCGCACGCTCGGGCGTTCGGCAATGCGCTTGATGTAGGCAGCGAGCGTCGGCCACTGCTCGATGTTGATCTTGAACACCGGCAGCCATTGCAGCACGGTAAACAGATAAGCATCGGCGACACCGAATGTGCCCATCAGGTAATCCTGCGTCGCAAGCGTCTGGCTCAGGTAGTCCAGACGCTTGAACAGGGTGTGTTTGAAGATCGCCTTGACCGCCTGCGGGATCTCGCTGTTAAACAGCGGCGCGCTGCCGCCATGGATTTCACTACTGATGAAATTCAGGTGTTCCTGCAAACGAGTGCGCTCCCAAGTGCCCTGAGCCGGCGCCAATGCGTTCCCGGGAACCTGGTCGGCGAGAAACTGCACAATCGCCGGCCCCTCCGTCAGCACCTCACCGTTATCCAGCGCCAGCGCAGCAACATAGCCCTTGGGATTGATCTCGCGAAAATCGCGGCCATCGGCTGTGCGTTTGCTCTGGTTGTTCACGCGAATCAGTTCAAAGGGCAGGTCGAGTTCCCGCAGCACAATGTGCGGTGACAACGAGCAGGTCATCGGCGCGAAATACAGTTTCATGGCGGTTCCTTGCTGAAAGAAGGCGCCAGAATCCACCGTCGCCGAAGCTTTCGCAAAGGTCATTTCGAGTGGTAGCGTATGACAAAATCTCATGAGCATGGAGCGTCACATGGTGGTCAGGTTGCCTTCTCTCAATGGTTTGAGAGCCTTCGAATGTGCCGCTCGCCATATGAGCTTTACCAAGGCTGCGCAAGAGCTGAACGTCACCCAGACCGCCATCAGTCACCAGATCCGCCGCCTCGAAGAAGAGCTGGGTGTGCCGCTGTTTCTGCGACTCAAGGACGGCCTGGCGCTGAGTGAAAGCGGGCACGCCTACTTGCCGGGTGTACGCTCGGCGTTCCATGAATTGCGCTATTCGACGGAGCAGTTGCTGGCGTCGCGCAACAACGATGTGCTGACCATCAGTACGTTGGTGTCAGTGGCGTCCAAATGGCTATTGCCGCGCCTGCCGGCGTTTCAAAAAGCCTTCCCGGATATCGATGTGCGGGTCAGTGCATCCACCGATCTGGTGGATTTTCGTCAAGGCGGTATTGATGCGGCGATTCGCTATGGTCGAGGTGACTGGAAGGGCTTGCGCGCTGATTTCCTGATGTCCGATGAGGTCTTTCCGGTGTGCAGTCCGGCATTGCTCAGCGGCGCGAAGGCACTGAACACACCCACCGACTTGATCAACCACACGATGCTGCAAGTCAGTGGCATGACCGCCGGCGACTGGAACCTCTGGTTGCGCGCGGCAGGGCAGCCACCTCGACTGGCCGAAGCACCACGGCTGACCTTCGATCTGGCAATGATGGCGGTGCAGGCCGCCGTCGACGGGCAGGGCGTATGCATCGGGCGCTCAACCTATGTGGATGATGATCTGCGGGCGGGCCGACTGGTGGCGCCGTTTGATCTGCGTCTGCAAGACGATCTGGGTTTCTATCTGGTGACGCCGCATGAAACAGCGGACTCGAAGAAAATCGTCGCCCTGAGAACATGGCTGCTGGCAATGCAGCAAAGCAGCGAAACGTTTGTATAAGCGTGTATCAATCCCGGCCGGGGACACACGCCAATAACAAACGGCAGGTTTACGACACATAACCCTTACATGCCTTGCGCAAAGTAGCGGTCACACCACCACTACGTTCGAGAGGGCAACATCATGCGCCGTCCATTATTTCTGGCAACCGCTGCAATACTCGCGTCCCTTACCGGCGTCGCACATGCCGCTCACACACCACCCAAGAGTTGGCAGCAAGGCCTGAGCCGTACGGATCTGGTACGCCAGGACCTCGGCGCCGCCGATCGCGAAGTGATTCAGGCACGGGTCGATTTCGAACCGGGCGTGACCTCGCCACGGCATGCGCATCCCGGTGTCGAGGTGGCGTTCGTGATCAACGGCACCTTCGAATATCAACTGGAGGGCAGGGCGCCCGTGACACTGAAGGCTGGGGATTCGTTGTTTATCCCGGAGGGTGTTGCGCATATCGCCAGAAACATAGGCACTGACAAGGGCTCAGAGTTGGCGACGTATATTGTGAAGAAAGGCGAGCCGTTGTTGATTCTCAAGCCGTAGCACTGCGCTTTTGCGGCGTTTCAATGGAGTGTCGCTGCTCGGCGGCTTTCGCCAATTCTGATCCGGTCGAGCGCCCGGTTTAACGCATCAAGCGCGTCGAGCAGCGCTTTGGCTTCCGCTTCTCGACCATCGCCCCACAGGCGTTCGGCCATTTTGTTCAAGGCCTGGATAGAACGCTCGATGTCAGCGGCGCTTGCGGCCTCTCGGGTGGCTGGCTGTTTCTTGGGCATTCAGAGACTTTCCTGTACGACTGGAGGCTGGCGTTTTAGCACGATGGCGGATTGCGGTGCAGTTGAAAGCATAGTTGCACCATCCGCTATTTAACTTTTTCAACGCTATTTTTAACAAAGGTTTACTTCAGTCTTACAGGGCGCCGCATATAGTTTGTTGTAACGAATGTCCTGTAGAGAATCGCCAATGCCGTCGACTTGTAATCGGGTAGACCCTCAACTGATAAAGATTCGTCGACTGTTCACAACGCCGCTGGCAAGTATTCAGTATCCGGATGCAGAAAAGCTCAACGACGAGCTGAAAACCCTGATCACCCGTCGAATGGCCAAAGATCGCAACGGTGCACAGCGCAGCAATGACGGCGGCTGGCAATCCTCGAGTGATTTCCCGGCGTGGGGTGGGGATGCTTGCAATGCTCTGGTCAGATTTGCCACGGAGTTTGCCGTTCAACTGACAGCGGTGCACAGCGATCAATACGGACTGACCGAGCCCGCTTTTGAATGGAAGCTCAATGCCTGGGCCAACGTCAACGAGGCTGGCCACAGCAATGCACTCCACGGCCATCCCGGTGCGTTCTGGTCAGGGGTGTACTGGGTCGACGATGGCGGCCGCGAGGACGATCCGGACGTTGGCGGTGATCTTGAGTTTATAGATCCACGCGGCATGGTTGCATCGACTTACAATCCTGCGTTGCGCATGAGAGTCGAAGGCTGCATCACTGCGGGTTTCAGCACGACATGTGCGGCCAAAAGCGGGACATTCCTCATGTTCCCGTCGTGGCTGATGCATTCGGTCCAGCGATTTCAAGGGGCCAGACCGCGAATCTCCATTGCGTTCAACTTCGGCGCCTGAGCGGTCAGCCAAAAGTCACGAACACACTCCAGTGGTCTCTCATCAGACGCTTTGAACCTATTTCGAGATCGCTCGCTCAACCGGGAAATATCAGGGGTGAGTGAAATGAATGCCTTCAAGAATCAACTGACGCCAGCGCAAGCCTCACGGTTGCTCGCCTTCGATGCCTGGCATCGTGCGCTGGAGAACAGGCAGCTGCGCATGGACTGCCCGGACGCCTATCACGACGAACTGCTGCGTCAGTCAGATGAGATGGATCGGCTGGGCATGGTGAGTTGGGCTGAATGGCGCGATCTGCGCAGGGAGGCCGATGATGCCTACCAGCGCGCAGTCGCCGGAGAGGATTACCACTGACGCATGTTCATCTGGCCACCTCGATCCCTTGGATTTTCAGTGGTTTCTATTGCGGCTGACCCGAAAAGTACCGACTCGGAACCTCGCCCAGTACCTGTTTGAAAACCGTCGCAAATGCACTTGAGCTGCTGTAACCCAAGACCATGGCGACCTCTGTGATCGACTGACCTTCCCCCAACAAAATGATCGCCGCGAGCAGGCACGCCTGTTGGCGCCATTCGACGTAACTGATACCGGTGTGCAGCCGAAAATGGCGGGTGAAGCTGCGGCGGCTCATTCCCGTGCGTCGCGCCATGTCATCGATCCCCACCTCCAGCGAAGGCCGGGCGAGGAACTCGCGGCAGACCAACGCCAGACGTGGCTCGGCCGGCAGCGGGGCATTGAGTGACAGGGCGGGCATTGCGGCAATTTCATGCAGCAACAATCCCATCAGAAAGCCATCTCGGCCCTTGGCGGAGTATCCCGCAGGGACTTCGATTGCCTTCAACAGCAACTGCCGCAGCAACGGCGACACCTCCAAGACCTGACAATGCGCCGACAAACCGAGTCGCTGTGCGGCAGCAGTGTCGATATAGGTATTGTGCAGGGTCACTGGGCCACGCATCTGCATCGCGTGCGACAGTTGCGCCGGAACCCATATGCCGCGTTGGGGCGGTACCACCCAGTTGCCCTGCTCGGTGAACACGGTGATGACTCCCTTAGCCGCGTACGCGAACTGCCCACGCGGATGATCGTGGGTCGGGAACAGTGTTCCGTCGGCATATTCCCGCGCAGTCACGACTGCATCGTGCGATGTGTTTTCGTAGGGAGGCAGGGTTATTTTGCGCATGGCCCGATTCTAATGAAGTCTGGCCCGCAGTTGAAAGCGGGCCAGGCTGATTGTCGGCATATTTCTTCAGGCACGAGCAATGACGCTCGACTCTGGAAATGCCTGACCATGCAGAAGAAACATCTTTTACTCGCCGTGCTGGTGACGGCCGTTTGGGGAATTAACTTCCCCGTGACCCGCCTCGGTCTTGCCGACATCGACCCACTGTTGCTGACGGCATTGCGTTTCGCACTGGCTGCCTTGCCTTGGGTTTTTATCGTCGAGCGACCCCGTGTAGCCTTTCGTTGGGTGGCCGCTTACGGACTGATTTTTGGCGTCGCCATGTGGGCCATGATCAACCAGGGGATTGCATGGGGCGTGCCGCCCGGTACGGCATCGCTGCTGATCCAGCTCAGTGCATTTTTCACTCTGGGCTGGGGTGTTCTGTTGTTCGGCGAGCGCGTGGGACGACTGCAATGGCTGGCGAGTGGGCTGGCTGCCGCAGGGTTGATGGGGATTGTGCTGTGCAGGCCCGGCGACGCATCGACGGCAGGTTTTGCGCTGGTCATTGGCAGCGCCGTGGCATGGAGCATCGGCAACATCATTATCAAAGTGTCGAAGGTGCGTGAGATCTTCGCCTTCGTGGTCTGGGCGAGTCTGTTTCCACCCATTCCCCTGTTGCTGATGACATGGCTGTTACATGGCTCAGCGCCGTTTACCGCGTTACCCGCGCAGCTCAATGCGATGACGCTGTTTTCACTGGCGTTCCAGGTCTATGCCGCGACGCACTTCAGTTACTGGGGCTGGAATCTGTTGTTGCGGGAATATCCGGTGTCACGGGTGGCACCACTGTCATTGTTGATTCCGGTATTTGGCATCGCCAGTTCAATGGTCATTCTTGGTCAAAAACCGAGTCCGTCCAATTGGGCCTTGATCTGGGTGGTCCTGCTGGCACTTGCCTTGGGTTCCGGCAGCGCTCAGGCAGTGTGGGGACGTCTCCGCACACACGGGCGCACGTTGAACGATCAGATCAGGGGCGTGCACAAATAGGCAAAATCACCCGGAAGATCGTGCCTTGCTCCAATCGTGTCCATAGTCGAAGCGAAACCCAATGACTAGAGTGTTTAGAACCCTTATTCAGGAGCCGGGCGAACTTTTGGGTATCACTCGATTTCCGGATCATTGGTTCGTGTCGACCTTTGAAGGTTGGTCTTCGTGATTGGATATGTGCGGCGTGATGTCAAATTGGTTACACTTCGGTTACAACGGAAATGTTTTAATTTTTTCGGTTAAAACGGACTCAATCGGAGCTGGCGCAGTGGAATTCATGCAGGACCCTAGTTTCTTTCTTCGTAACATCTCAACCGTTAACAGGGATTGGACTCGTGCTTCCGCTCATATCCTTGATCAGGTTGGGCATTGGCAAGATTTGTCGACTCATCATTTTATGGGCATGACTTCTGTCATTGCGAAAGAACGCAGCATCGAGGGTGAGGTGCTGGGCAAACAGTTTTCGATTGAGCTCAATCCGATTTCTTGCGAGAAAGCCGGGCTGGCGGAAGCTGTTTTGTTTTTGTGTCAAGGAGGAGAAAGATCGCAGCTTGGAAGATTCAGCATTCGTCATGACGGGGCAGTATTGAACGCTGACGGGGCGGTTCTCGTCAGTCCGGAGGAAGATCGTTACAGCTATAAGATTTTCGCAACGATCTTGCAGTCCGTCATTGATGCGCCTACTCCGAAGCGCGCAGTTTAAGCATCAGTTGTCATCACTGCATCCTCTTCACTCTTCGTGCGCCAAATGAAACTTTTGCGGTATCCCGTAATTGTGGTGCGCTGGAGTGAATGAGGGCAGGGGCGGACAGGGCGAGGCTCATGTAGTTTCCTGAGTTATGAGCGTTGCCGCTCCGCCCTGATTCTCGATTCCACCGAAAAATCCATTCCCCCCTGTTATCTTCCGTCGACGGAGGATTACGCGACCAAGTCGCTGCTCGGTCGCGACACTATCAATCTCAGTCTGCGCTTGTCAGAAACCGTACCAGTTCAGTTGCTGGAACAAAACCGAATCCAACTGTCAGTTCCTGACCTTAGTGAAAGAAAGCCCTTTCCGAGAGCTGGCGCAATGTCGGATCGCTGCGTCGAAAAGATCGACCGCTCGTTCATCCAGGAAATTGCCGCCGACTGTCACGATGCAGCGATCGACCAAGGCATTATTGCCATGGCCCATCACCTCAGTCTGACGGTGGTCGCCGAAGGTGTCGAAGCCACGTCTCAAGCGGATTTCTTCAAAGGTTGCCACATACCATCAAGCGTGCAGGGGAGTGTGGGTAAACTCAGTCTTGAAGATGGATTTGATCCGGTGTCATTGTGCCGCCAGAAGTCGCCTTACAGTGGCAAGGATCGAATCGATGTTGAATGGCTTTTCCAGGACAGCATCGAACAGATCAGACCTCTCCATGCCCAGGTGCGCTTGCGCGCCGCTAATCAGAATGATCGGCAAGAGGTTGGCCGACGGCAAGGCGCGAACGGCCTTGGCAAATTCGAGTCCGTCCATGACAGGCATCATGAAGTCGGTAATGATCAGGTCAGGCCGCTCTCGCTCAAGCACCTCGAGCCCTTTTTTGCCATTGCTGGCTTTCACTACCATGAAGCCGTCATCCTCCAGCGCAAAGCCGAGAATATCAGCAATCAAATATTCGTCGTCGACGACCAAGATGGTGGTCATGGGAATTCAGCCTGAATCAAAAACCTAGGAAGATGAACCTGGCAGCGCTGTAGGAATAGAAACTGGCGGTTCATTTCTTGAAGCCTTTTTCAGATCAACGTCTTGGTCACGGATGACCACTTCAAATCGCGAAGGGTCATAAGAGCTATCTCTTACTTTCAGAATGGAAATAGTCCTGCTTAGTTCAGAATGATTCTCGTAGAAGCGCATCAGCATCAGATTATCGACGATGCTGGAAAGATCAGAGTTCGGCGCGCTGACCTCGGACCCGAACAGATCACGCATTTCCCAGGAAGCAAAAACTGTCACGCCCCTGGAGCGCAGTTCGTTCATGAGTGCACTGTAGAAGTCAGTAATTCGGGCCGGATTCGTCGAGACCCGTGTCATACCGCTCAGGCTGTCGATGAATAACCGCTTGATGCCCTTTTCTTCAACGAGGCTCAACAGTCTTGCGCCCAGGCCGTCCAGGAGACCTTCGGTGGTTGGTTGCCAGGCGATGCTCAACGCACCGCTTTCTTCCATGCTTTTGATGTCGATCCCGAGTGATTGACCCTTCAGGCGTAACCGCTCCGGGCTTTCATAAAAACCAAAATGCAGGCCCGGTGCCTCCACCGTCGACTCACTCAGGAACTTGAGACCCAGCGTCGTCTTGCCGATTCCTGACGGGCCTATGACCAAGGTCACACTGGAACTGTGCAACCCGCCACCCAATATGGCATCGAGTGAACGAATGCCACTGGGGATACGCGTCATGTTGGCGCTATCGGGCGAAGTAGGGTGGCTGTAGAGGCTTTCCAGGCGCGGATAAACCACCAGACCGTTCTCGGTGATCTCGCACTCGTGCAGTCCGGTCAGTGCAGGACTACCACGAGTTTTACGCAGTTGAATACGACGCACCGAGCGTGTGCCATAAAGCTCTTCTCCCATTTCGATCACACCATCAACCATGGTGTGTTCGGGGCTGCCGTCATCCAGTCGGGAACTGGTGAGAAACAATACGGTGCACCCGGCAAATGCGGCGTGGCCTTGCAGTTCAGAGATGAACTTCTTGGTGTCGATTGGCGAGTCGGCTTTGGAGCGCGCGTTGAGCAAGCCGTCCACGACCATGACCGTGGCCTTCTGTCGGCTGATCTCACGCCTCAGCAGTTTAACCACTTCATCCAGGCCTTCGTTTTCCAGGGTATCGAATGCGCTGACGAACTGGATTTCAGCGCCAACTTTAGACGAGTCGAAAAAACTCAAGGTGGACAGAAATTGAAAAAGTCGGTCATGGGATTCGGCAAGGAGTGTCGCTACCAGAACACGGCCGCCGTTGCGCGCATGATGGAATCCAAGTTGGTTGGCGAGGATGGTTTTGCCAGACCCTGGGCGCCCCTGAATAATGTAGGAAGCACCTGAGACCAGCCCCCCCTTGAGCAGAGCATCCAGGCCTTCGATTCCACTCTGAAGGCGATTCAACTTTTCCACAATGCGACCCTGATCTGAAAAACATGCTGTTAAACCGAATGCGTAGGATGCTAACGCCATTTCTGCGCTGGGGCTATCGACACTTCACTGACGTTTCACGCAGCAGTGCCGGTAAAGCTATTCGTTCTCTTAAATCTGCAGCCCAAAAACCTCAATATGGTCGATAAATTACAGGAATTGAAAGTAAAGAAGGCTCTCTGGCCAATTGAGTCTCTGCGATGCGATATAGGGTGTACTATCGAGACCTGCCCATCAGAAATCAGCTAGCCATGTCCGCGCTAAACGAAGAGAGCCGCCAGATCGTAGCTGCTCTGGCGCACCGGGTTGGCCCCAATGCTGATACTGCGTGCATCGCGCTGGCGACTGTCTCGATTTTGGAGGCTATGCACACAGCACTTACCCCCATCATTGGTCAGCAGGGGGTTGCAGCTCTGTATCGACGCAGCCTTCATCTCTGCGCCTCACGTCAGCCGCGCTTGGCCGACATATCTGAACGTGTGCAAACAGCGTTGGATCTGAGCGCTCTTAATTCTGAACTCGTTACAGAAAGCGAAGCAGATGCCTTGTTGTTTGGTGAAGTGATTCTGACCACCTTCTACGAACTGCTCACTACCCTGATCGGGCCCTCGCTCACCGCACGCTTGCTTCGTGACGTGTGGAAACCTTCTTTGAGCGACACATCTGCGCAGGAAAACTCGCCATGAACACCAAAGTGACTATCAAGCGCTTGGCCACCGGAGTGCCAGGACTGGACGAGGTGCTGGGCGGGGGGTTGCCGGAGTTCTCGTTCAACCTGATCGCCGGCCCGCCTGGCTGTGGCAAAACAACCCTGGCGCATCAAATGATGTTCGCCCTGGCGACTCCCGAGCGCCCGGCATTGTTCTTCACCGTGCTTGGCGAACCGCCGTTGAAAATGCTGCGGTATCAACAGCAATTCGACTTTTTCGACGACGAAGCCATCAATCAGTCGATCCGTTACATCAACCTGGCCAGTGACACCCTGGCAGGGGATTTGGATGAGGTGTTACGCCGAATCGTCGCTGAGGTCGAGGCACACTCTCCGGCGCTGGTGTTCGTCGACTCGTTTCGTTCAGTTGTGCTTGCGAGCCAGACACAGGACAACCCGAACAACAATCTGCCGCAGTTCGTTCAGCAACTGGGCATGCTGATGACCACTTGGCAGGCAACAACCTTCCTGATTGGCGAGTACTTCAGCGAAACCGACACCAATCCGATTTTCACTGTCGCCGATGGCCTTATCTGGTTGCGTCAGAGCGTTCAGCGCAATTCCATGGTGCGCAAGATGGAAATCATGAAGATGCGCGGCCAGCCGACGCTGCCGGGGCTGCACACCTTCCGCATCGCCACGTCGGGCATCAAGGTTTTTGCGCCTGCCCAACTCAACCCGATCGAAGCCCCTCTGACCTTTCCGGTCCAGCGCCTGAAAATGGGTGTGCCCAAACTCGATGAGATGCTCGGCGGCGGCTTGCCCCGTGGTTATTCCTTACTGGTGGCCGGGCCATCGGGCTCGGGCAAAAGCATTCTTGCTGCGACCTTTCTCGCAGAGGGTGCGCGCAATGGCGAGACCGGCGTGATCGCGGTATTTGAGCAGCGCCCCAATCACTCTCAGAACGCCACCCTCGCCGGGTTGATTGAGAGCGGGAAGGTCGGTTTGGTCGATAGCCGCGCGCCGGACTTATCCATCGACGAAATCGTCCATTTGCTATTGAGTGAGATCAATCGGCTGAAGGCTACACGGGTAGTGATTGACTCCCTGTCAGGCTTCGAACTGGCGTTGGCCCCGACATTTCGAGAAGACTTTCGTGAGTCGCTGTCTCGCATGGTGACCGCTCTTACTAGTGCAGGTGTCAGTGTATTGATGACCTCCGAGTTGGAGGATCGCTACACCGATCTGCGTTTCAGTCCTTACGGCACGGCGTTTCTCACCGACGCCATCATCGTCCAGCGCTACATAGAAGTGCAGAGCCGCTTGTTGCGCATCATGGCCGTGGTCAAGGTTCGGGCCAGCGCTCATTCTGATGAGCTGAGGTTGTACCAGATAGATGATGATGGCTTGCAGATCGGTGAAATGTTGCCGGACAGGGAAGGCTTGTTAGGGGGGCGACCTACCCAGCAGCGTACGGTCACATTCGAAGGATGAGCGAAATATCATGAGCGAGGGTCACGGCAAGAATGAGCAAGCCATAGCTACTGCAGCACGCGAACTGTTCCTTCTCGGCCAGAAAACGGTCGCGGCGCGTGCGGTGCTGGCAGCGGTTCATAAGGAACTCAACCAGGCCAATGCCCAACTCGTCGATAGTCACCATGTTGAGCAATTGATTGAAGCCAATCAGCAGTTGGTGCTGTCAATTCTGTCGGCGCAGTCGGATGCGGAAAATCCGACAATGGCCCAGGCAGAGCAGCAAATGTACCTCGAGATGCGCGAGGCAAACGAGCAGTTGGTGATAGCCGCACTGAGTGCCCAGGAACTGCAGGCGGCCGCTGAACATGCGCTGGAACAGCAACGCAACTTCCTCAACCTGGTTGCACACGAACTTCGCAACCCTCTGACCCCCATCAGCATGATTGCTGGCCGGCTGGTACGTGTGCCTAGCGAAGAACTACCGCGCATGCAGATGCTGATAGAGGGGCAGGTGAAGCAGATGTCCCGGTTGGTCGAAGACTTGCTCGACATCGCCCGCGCCAGCACCGGTAAGTTTCGCCTTGATTGCCAACGTGTCGATATGGCTCAAATCATTCATGAGGCGATAGATGCCTGTGCCCCGGTCATGGTTGCTCACGGTTTGACTTTCAGCTCGGAACTGCCGGAACGCGCATTGATGGTTAATGGCGATCCAGCGCGCCTCGCTCAAATTCTTGGCAATCTACTGGGAAACGCCGCCAAATATACGCCTGCTGATGGCACGGTCTCCCTTACTGCGACGATTGAAGTCGAACATCTGGAGATACGCATTCGTGATACCGGGATAGGTATAACTCCGAAAGCACTGCCGTTCATTTTCGAGCCATTTGTACAGGATGTTCACGCGGTTGGTTTCAATGGGGCAGGGCTGGGTATTGGTTTGACCGTAGTGCGTGAGTTGATCGAAGCCCACGGCGGAACGGTGATTGGTACTAGTGCGGGAGAGGGGCAGGGAAGTGAGTTCGTAATGAGACTCCCCCGAGTGAACCACTGACGGCGTCTAGGAGAAAGAGGGTTTCCAGAGGTCTTACACGGCTGTGATGCATCTGCACCAACAGCTATCCGTCTGGCTGACTTCGCTTTCTCGACTTGTGGCAATTTCACCCCCCCTTTTACGGCCCTTCACGGCACCGCAGGTGGCCAGATTGAACGCTGCGATTTTCAAGCCCGATTGTTTACCCATAGCTACGACGCGGGTGATGCCAAGCCGATCCTGTCTTTTTTGTTGGATCTGGGTCTGTTTTTAACGGGTCAACGCTCAATAGAGTGTATATCCGACGCACAAGTGGACAGTGATCGGCCCGCCACTGTTTCTGGCTCTCTGAAGAGCGGACGAATCGAGAGTCTTCAGGAATCACCATGAATACTCGTCCAGGCTTTCAAAGCAAGACCTTCCCCCAATCGCAACGAGCGTTCTTGGTGGGCGCTTCGGATCTTTTGCTGGGTCCAGAAGCGTTTGGGGAACTGAGCGCTTTAAACCCAAGCTCCGCTCAACACGCCTGGCCGTGGCCGCATTACCGATCCTGATGTGGGATGAGGGTCAATGCCATGGTCGCTGAAGGCAATGCAGGACAAGTGTTGAGTGTCGTCACTTCGCTTGCCGCCGCCGTGGTGGCAGTGCCTTTGCTCAAACGCATGGGTCTCGGCTCAGTGGTCGGCTACCTGGCGGCGGAGGGGGGACGCAGCGGTGGCAGAAGAGCAGGGTTGCGGAAATGACCGAAAAGATGCGGAAACGATCCATAAAGAGAGGAGCAAAATTCCTGAACGCCAGAAACGACAAAGCCCTGAATAATCAGGGCTTTTTCGTACATAAGATGGCGGAGGCGATGGGATTCGAACTCATGGACCTGTTACAGTCGACGGTTTTCAAGACCGATATGCAAAGCCAATGAAACCGGGGCCTGTAGCCGCTTTTCGTTACGATACGTTTATTTTTTTACACCTCTACAGCCCGCATTCTACAAGGGGCGGATTTTGAGTTTTGTAACGGTTTTTGGGGCTATTTCGATGGCTTGGCAATGGCGCCAATTCGTCGATAGACGCGCTCGGTAATGTCTCCTTTAGTGTGCCCCAAGAGTAGGCTCGCATCGCCGACGTCGAGGATTTCCGACGCCGCTTTCGGCCTGATGTCTCTGAACTGGAAGCCTCCGATTTTCTCCGCCAGCTGAACATCCCCTTTTTCTTTAGCTTCTTTCTTGGCCTTTTCTCTGGCGTCGTCCCATCGATCGCGAAGCATCTTCGCCGTCATCCGCTTGCCGCGTGCGCTCACAATCAAATAGCTGCAAATGTGCTGAGCATTGCGCTCGGCCATTTTCCCGATTAACAGGCCCAGGCTGTTTGGTTCATCACCGTCAGTCATCTGGATACGCAGCTTTTTGTGTGTCTTGTTCTGCTGCACTCCCAAGTAATTTCCCTCGACATCGTCCTTCCTCATGACCAGGACATCTGCCGGTCGTTGCCCGGTCAGATAGGCCAAGTCCATCGCGTCTTTCAGCTCTTGAGCTGCCTTCCTGTAAACCGCCTCCCAAACCACGTCGTTCGCGTAGTAATCCCTCGGTGTCTCTTTGTTTTTGCGTACTCCTTGACAAGGATTTTCCTTCGTCGTCAGGCCCCACTCCCGAGCAATGTTGAAAATATGGGAGAGGGTGGCTATTTCCCGGTTCGCCCGTACCTTTGCTGATCGGGCGTCGCGGTAACCAGCGATCGTCGCCGGCGTGATCGAGTCAATCGGTGCGCTATCGAACATCGTCCGTAGCTGCTTGATTTCTGCCAAGTTGTCCTTTTGCGTGCGCGGGGCTTTCTTCGGCACGATGTCGCGGATGTACCTATCGAAAATCCCCTTCATCGTGCGCAGGTCGAGTGGTTTTTCCTTGGCTTCCAGCTCTGCCCATTTGATTCTGGCCTGGTCCAGGTCTTTGCCCAGCGGTATCGCTTTTCCGGTGAGGTCCAGATAAAAATAGGAGATCCAGACCTTTCCGCTTTTCCGTGTTCGCGTCCACTGGTACATCCGGGGTGGCAAGTTGCGTGTGTCGGCCTTGCGGGGTCGCATATCAGTTCACCTGCGAATAGTCTGGCGTCCATACCGGTGCGGCCAGCGGCGGGTTCGGATCGGCAATGGCGGGGCTGATCATGCCCAGCTTCATGCGGGCGTACATTCGACCAACCAGTGGGCGCTTACCGCGGCTTTCGACGAACACCCACTGGCGATCAATAAGCCAGCGGCGCTGGTAGGCGCGGGCCTTGTAGCCGGTGAGTTCGGCCAGCTCCTCGTCGGAGAGAATTTCAGTTTCCATTGTGTTGCTCCATGCCGCGCGTGGCGGCAGAAGGTGGTGATGGGTTATGCCGGCAGCAAGCCTTTTGCTTTGGCTTCCGTCCGGCACTGCTCGCGAAACTCGCGAGCCTTTTCGATTGCTTGCTGTTTGGTGGCTGCCTTCCAGGTGGGGCCGACCTGGATGAATTTGCCGCGCAGCTTGCCGCACCAGTGCTTCACGAAGTCGCCGTTCTCGATCTGGCAGATGGTGCCGGCCGATGCTTTCGGCGCCGTCGCGTACTCCACCAGCTTCTGGTCGTGCGTTAATTCGGGCATACGAATTCCTCGCCCGCCGTACACCGGCAGGCTGTTGAGTTGTCAATTTTGGGTTTACAACTGGATGAGTTCGGCGGGGACGTTCACGGCCATGCCGAGCTTGTCGGCGACGATGGCGCGGCAGATCGCCACCAGTGGCTCGTCAGCGGTGAGCCAGTCGGTGGGCGCATTCGGACGATGCGGATGAGCCACCCAGCCGCCAAGAGCCGGGCCGAAACCGATTTTGATTTTCGAGATCAGCGGTCCGCACTGGCTCCAGTCCGTAGATGGGCAAAATTTTCCGGTTGTTGCCTTGCAGGGAATGCCCTCCGGGAAAATCCACGCCTGATCAAGCGGGCCGTTTTCGGAGAATCGATATTGACCACGGTAGGCGCCGATGGCTTGCGAGACAGCCCAGTCCAACGCATCGCCCGACAGCTCCTGCGTGTTCACTTCGGTCATGTTCATCGCCACGGCCCCTTGTAGATGAGGTAGGCCATGTAGAGCGGGGCGAAGATCATGGCTGAACCCTCTTGAACTCGACGACCCAGACCCACGGGTTGGCGTCCCAGTCGCCGCCCGTGGATTTCCAGAGATTGCGAAAAGCGGAAATTGCGTCAGTACCAGACACGCCGAACTGTTGATGAGAACCTGGCGGGTAAGTCTTCGGGGCGTGTGTGTAGAACGTCTTGCCGTTTATCTCGCCTTCCCACGACAGCCCCTCGTCAATTGCCTGCTCTTCGCTGATGTCCTGCAACCGCTCGACGCGCACGTCGGTGATCTCCAGCAGGATGCGGCTTGCCCAGCGCGGCATGTGGATGGACGGGCGACCTCGGCCCCGCGCCATCATGGAACAACCGGTTTGCCGAATTGCCCCATCTGCTGAGTACAGGATCGGTTCGCCTTGGCTCAGATCTCGCGGGGCTACTGCGTCAACCTGAGCGTCAGCTGTCCAGGTCTCGCGTACCCACAGTCGTTCACCGGGCCGTCCGTAAGGGCAGGGCGCGAACTCTTCCAGCTCTTTGGCGCACTCCGCCTCAGTCGCTCCGAACACGCAGAAGCCGTAACGCGGGTCGCGCTGGGCGGTTGCACTCCATCGATGGCGCTCACCCTCAGGAATGGATGTGTCCTCGGTGGGAATCTGAAATCCCCTCACCGGCCTCCGCGTGACGGTCTTCCGGCCATCCAGAATGGCGCGCACCATCGGGGCCGAGAACAGGATCGGCCGTTCCTTGATAGCGGTCATGGTGTCACCTCGCGGCGTGCCCACCAGCAGACCGGGCCATTGTCAGTGTCGTGAATCGAAAGACAGAACCAGTCTTCGCCGTCCGGCTTATCCGGATCCCAGTAGCTGCAATCTGAATCGCCCGCATCGAAGTAGCGGTCGGATATCGCTTGGTCACTGCAGTACTCGAGTTCGACCATTTTCACTTGCAGGCCCTGCTCGGTGATCCAGGCTTTGCATTTTTCCCCATCACCCTCATCAAAATCGGGCAGGTCGGGATGCTGGAACATGCCGTCCTCATCGCGCACGACCGGGGCTGGCTGGATCAATTTGATTTCTTCAGGCATGACTTCGTCCTTGCCGCTATAGCGGCTGACTTTGAAGGGGGAGGGAGTGGCCTTTTGCCTCAATAGTGCAATCGACCGGGATAGTTGAAACTGATAGCCCTGCGCAGGGCAGCCCACAGGAAAGGGTCATGTCACACAGTCTGGATAGGCCTATCACACATGAATATCGCGGGCACCAGCTGTTCGTGAAATTCGACTGGGACAGGCCTAACGACGAAACGCCGGTTGCAGCGCATGTAGTCGAGAGCAGTGAAATTCCTGGATTCGCCAACACGGTCGCCGATCTATCTGGACCATGGCCGGATTATCAGGCTGCGCTCGCCGAGGCGGTGGCCATCGCCGAGCGTTGGATCGACAGTCAATTGCCTTAATTCAACCAGCCAACTGCTGCGGTTGTTCTTGGCGCAACGCTTCCTGAACTGCCTCGACAACGCGCTGCAGGTACGTGAATTTATGATTTTCCTCGACAGCCTTGTCGCCGACGGGGTAGTGCCATTCCTCGCCGAACAGTTCTGTCAGTAACCTGCTTTGATGCCAGCACTCGTTAGCGCTCTCTATGCCGCGCAGCTCGTCGATGTCGCGCCAAAGCTCTCGGGCTTCATCTTTACTCAGCTCGCCCAGCTCCCACTCATGGCGCCCTGTCTGTTGCCGGCGGCGCTGAACGATGCACTTCTTGGCTAGCGCGTGGAGGGCGTCCCCGCTGAACACGGTGGAGCTGATCCCGCGATCTAGGCAGTTGAGGATGTAATGCCAGTCGCAGTCGGCGACAAACTCCGCGACAGTGCGCGGGCCCATGCCACCCCAGTAGGCGTTCCAGCTGTTGTCCCAGCAGTTGATCGTGATCTTGCCCTGGGCGGTCTGATAGCTCGGGTCAGATTCAGTAGGGCAGTCGCGGCGGCCGAAGTCCTCGAGGAACACCGTGATCGGGTCAAGCCGCGGTGCGCCGGTGATTACCAGCTTCGTGACAGTTGAGCGCTCAATCTTCAGCGGCTCAGCCGGTTTGTTTTCTGTGGGCATGGTGCGTCCTATGCCGGGGCATGCCCGGGTCGTTGAGTACAAACATGGGATCGTTTAGATTTTTGCAAAAAAGGGGATGCAACAGCTATGAGCTGCTTTATCTGCGGGGACGAGGCTCAACTGAGCGTGAGGCCAGATAGCGAGGAGTATCAGTGCCCAAAGTGCGGGCACTACAGGATTTCCCGAACGGCGATAGAGCTGTACAGGCTGGGCCTATGGAAATTCGATATCTACTTGGCCCGTCGCTGGATTGCAGACCAGCAGGACAGTGATGCAATTCCTTTTATCGACTCGGATCTCGCGGTAAGGCTTCTGGGCGCTTAGGTCGCTTTTTTCAACGCTGCAATGGCTCGCTGTCTATGCGGGGGCATGCCCGGGCGGTGGAGGGTGGTGAGGAAGAGCGAAAATTTGCGCTGGCTTTCGATGCCTAGGCCCACCTTGTTAAGGCTCGTTTTCGTTCGAGCAAAATGTTTCGCGCTGCTGACCGCCAGCTTCGTACTAAACCCACCGCTAAGGGTAAGTGCTTTTTAAGAATCGCCTGATGCCCAAGACCATTCAGCATGGCTAACGTACGCCACTCATTGACCGATACGTAGTGCCCTCTCCATGAAGCGTTTCAAATTCCATCGCCCTGTCCCGCTAACGAAAGCGATTCATACGCTATGTCTGACGCTGCTCTTCGCTTCAAACTACGCGGTCGCGGCAACTTGCTCCTTCTACCCCAATCATCATCAAACAACTATCACTATGCAAGTACCCGCTACACTTTCGATTCCTCGTGATACACCCAACGGCACCGTAGTATATGAAAGCCCTCCACTCACAATGGGACCAACGCCCAGCTCGTATAAATGTACTAACGAGTTTTCATATGGTGTTCAGAACAATGTCGGTGTGTCTAAATCGGGTGACCTTGTTTACGCAATCGGAAACACCGGGCTCGCATGGCAGTGGTCCTTCAAAGACAATGTAACCATACCCATCTATCCGGGTATTCGTCGAGAGGCGGGCGGATACGGATGGGACACCACAAGACACGTGCTACGACTAATCAAAATAGCGGATGTATTCGATGCACAGAAAATCCCGGCAGGAACACTCGGGGTTTTTCATGCAGACGGTGTATCACCACTAGCAATGGCGACCAATGGCACAACGATTGTGCCTCAATCCTGTGAAACGCCTGACATCAGAGTCGACATGGGTTCGCATGACATAAGTATCTTTGCCAATAACGGATCGTATTCCGAGCCCGTCAAATTTGACATCAGTCTCAACAATTGCCCGGCAGGCATAAAAAAAGTGACTTACACCCTCAAGCCCACATCAGATTCCCCCTCTCAAAACTCCACGCGGGGTATCGTGAAGCTGAGTGCCGATTCGACTGCTCAGGGTGTGGCCTTGCAAATACTCAACAGTGACGGAAACCCGATCGTTTTACATCAAAGCCATGTATTCACGGACTATTCTTCGGCTGGAGGCAACTTAAAAATCCCTCTGAGCGCTCGGTACTTTCGCACTGCTACAACAGGTGGAAATGGTGGGTTTGACAAGGGAATGCGCGCCGGATCAGCTAACGCAAATATCGCGTTTGTCATGAGTTACCTTTGAATCCATTGATGCGCTGGCATAGCCAGCTGCCTGCGCACACTCTTTAATAGTTGTCTGATTTTCGCCACCCCCGGCCGCCTCTACCGTGCGGGCATTCGATTGAAGAATTACCTGCGTCAGATCGGCCCTTTCCTGTCCACACCCCATGCGGCGCGACACCTGTTGCGCATTTTTGCGTGGGTGCTGCTGGTGGGCATCCTCGGCGCTGTGTACAGCTTTCTGCTGTTCACCTTCAAGAATGAAATTTCTCAACGGCGCCAAGGGCGGCGCAACACACGACCTGTGCGATATCGCGCAGCGAGCGTGGCGTTATTGGATTGATTACCGCCATGAAAGGTAAAGCAAACTAAGGTGCCTCCCTCCGTGACCGGTGGTGGCATAATTTGATAACGATGGTGTCTGCGGTGTAAGATCGCGACCACTACAGTGATCGCTTAGCGGCGATTTCTCATGAGCACGGGCTAACAGCTCGCGTGAAAGAAAAACTCTTAAGCTATTTTTTTATTGCATCGAGCCTAGTGACGTTGTGCGGTTTTCCATTACCTGATGGAATTCCACTCATTTACCATATCGATCTAGGAGTAATTTTGATGGCTATAACAGCAGCATTTGGATGGGGCGGGGCGGCGCTGGGAGCGATCGATATTCAATTGTTAAGAGTCGGACGAGTAATGCAGCTGCCGGACAGTTCCGCAGAGGGTTAAAATCCTTCCGCTCCCTCCAAATTTAAATCCGGCGTGATGACTTCGTCGCCCGGATCACGCTTCAGTCCCACCAAGCTTTGATTGCGAAAGTCACGCGCCACGTTTTCGCTAATTACGATTTCGTGGCGCGCTTTCAAAGCATCCCGCGCACCATCTGGCCCAAGCGAATGTACATAGCGTAGACAGCCTTCAATCACCGAAGCTTGTTCGGTATCCTCGTTCCAGGCCATGAGCTCTTCCAGCTTCTGCCGCGTGCCGAGCCTGCAACGGTGCCGCAAGTCCTTCTCGTCGAACTCGATCCGCTTCAGCACGGCCTTCGCCGATCGCTCTTGCCCAGTCTTGGCCATGGCCTACCTCTTCAATTTCGCTGGCCGGCAAGTCACCAGATGTTGTATCTATTCTCCCAGCTCACACTGGCAGGAGGCCGACATGAGGTTGAAGAGCGATGTAGATGCCCTGGCGGCGATCGAAGAGGACGCTAAAGCGATGCTGAGACGTATAGGGCTACCGGACGACGCAGTGAAGCTGGAGGTGGTCGTGTTCCTTCGCGAGGTGATCGACCTGGCCAGCTACATGGAGTCGAAGCATCGGCTGGTTGAGGCGCCCAGCTTTGTCTGAGCTGGCATGTTGCTGACCGTTGCGGTATTTGTGTTCGGCCCGGCATGGAGTTGGTCAACGAACAAAATCAGAAATCTCAGCAAGCGCTGAGTCGATAGCTTCCGCTGCCTCGCCGGCAGTCATATCACCGTGATTTTTTAAGAGGTCGTGAACTCGCTGCATGCACTCCTGCATGTCGTCGGCGGCAGATCCTTCTTCTGCCGCTTCCTCCAACTGCTCTTCAAGTCCGGCGACTTCTTGCTTCAGCGTTTCGATCTCGCTGAGATACGTCCCTCGAAACGATATCGACCTCCTCGCCATCTCAGCCTGGGCGTCTTCGTCGATTCCAGCGTAATGAATGAGCTCTTCATCGGTGAGAGCTGAGACAGGGAGACCCATGGACTTTCTCCAGTCAGGCGCCGCCCTCCGTGACCGGTGGTGGCAATTTGGTTTGGGTTGGGGTATTACGGGGGACCGGCATGGGGCCGGATCAAGGAGCGAAAATGCTGGAACGTCACGAAGTCTTTTTTGAATTCTTTGAGCGCTATCCCGATGCGGAGCGTCGTGAGCACACTCATGAAAACGGCAAACATTCGACAGTCAGCGTTGGCCTGTTTCAAGGGCATGTCGATGCAGCATTCATCGGGTTTTATAAGCCTGACGGAAAAATGCAGAGTGAGGAGCAGTTGCCTCTCGACGTGATCGAATCGAATTTTGGCCAGGCTTCGGTTGGAAATGCCGAGATGCTTTCCCGACTGACAGATCTGGCTGTTCAGAAAGCCGCTTCGCCCATCAAAACTACGAATCGTCCGTAATCCGTAAAGCCTCGCGGTTGTAGGCCAGCTTCAACTTCCGCGACACGTTTTCGGGTATCACGTATTCGTGTCGCGGCGGAGTGAGCAAGGGCAGGGCGCTTCCCGGGCCAAGTCCGTGCAGGTGGTGAATCATCAGCGTGATTGCCTCGCCCTGTTCCTCAATGCCGCCCCAGGCCATCAGTTCAGCAAGGGCTTGGCGCGTTCCGGGCAGGCAATGCAGCCTGATTTCCTCTTCGCCGCGCTCCTTCCTCTTCGCCGCGGCTTTCGCTGAGCGATCTGCATTGCTCTTGGCCATGGCCTACCTCTTCAATTCCGCTGGCCGGCAAGTCCAGCCAGGTCTGTCGGCGACGCGTGGCCACCCGGTTGATAGTTCGTTTCATCGAAATGCGAACTTCAGCTTTGGATATTCAATCTTGTGGTCGCGGACGATCCGGTCGAGCATGTTGTAACTGATCGCCAGTGCCTTGCAGCACTGACTCCGGTTCATGCCGCCGGCGATGCAGTCCTTAATCTGATCGACCAATCGTGCTTCCACATCTGGCGGCACCTTGTTCGGCGCCGTTCCGATTTTCTGCCGCACTTGGAACCTGATGGCGTGCTTGGACGCGATCGCCTTCAGTGTGGCCAAAGCTATTCCTTCCCGCTCGCAGATCTCGTTCCGGGTCAGCGTCTTTGCCATTTCACGGATTCGCGCAACGCGTGCAGTTGTTTCGTCCTTCACCTTCGGGCGATGGAAGCTCGGTGGATGCCTCCGCTCGGAGGTGCTGGTGAACTTGATCGGCGTCGGTTCTGGCACGTCGATCTTTCCGCCAGCGGCCAGGAACTCGGCAATCTGAGTGGAAAGATCTTTTGCGTCCTGGCGCCGCCGCTCAACGTCGTTGAGGTGGTTGCTGATCATGCTGGCCTCACTTGATCCGGATCGAGCTTTCGCCGCGCTCAAGGTGAGCCCAGACCGGTTCCGGTAGCAGTTCATGCTCCGCGTCTTCGCCGGCTTCGATGCGTTTGCGCACTGCTTCGTTGTGATCCCGGATTTCCTTGAGCTTCGCGGCGATGGTCTTCTTGTCAGGAGTGATTACGCTTCTGAGCGTTACAAACTCATCAGGAACGGCTTGTTCGTTGTCGACGTTCACCTTCTCCGGCGAGAGCGCGAGTGTGATGGTGAACAGTGGTCGCTTGATCGACTTGATGTCAGCGGCCTCCATGTTCCGGCGCAGGTAGTCGCTGAGCTGGCCCACGGTGTTTTTCTTGATGCGCTTGAGCTCGTTGAGGCGGTCGACTTCCTTATCGATTGCGTCAATGTCACCTTCGATGTTCCGGCGCAGCATGACGACGCTGTCGGCCTTTACTTCGAACTCACCTGTTATGCCGTCCATGGTGTCTTGGATGGCTTGGCGCAGACCTTCGTCGTCAGTGTCAGCCAGTGCCGCGAGTTCTGCCATCTGCCGATTCAGCTTGTAGAGATCAGTCATGCTGCACCCTCCATAGCGTCCTCAAGATCCGCTTTGCGGGCGTCCTTGGCGCGGGTGAATTTGATTTTGTGGGCTTCGCGTTCTGGATCGTTCTGGCGCAGTGCCATTTTGCGCATCGCCGATTTGTAGAGCTGCTCCAACTCGTTGAGTGATTGCGCGGTACCGATCAAGTGGAGTGTTTCAGCCAGCCATTCGCGATACTCAGCTGCCAGACGCTCCTTCGCTTCGATTTTGTCCTCGGCGCGCTCGATTTCGGCTTCACCCAAGCGCTCGTTAACGTAGTGAATGTCGTCGTAAAGACCCAGGCGAACGTCGGCGGAGAAGCCAAGCTGACTCAGGCACTTGCCGATCGCATCAGTGAGGGATTTCTTTGGGGCATCGAAGTCAGTGCTGATGCTTCCGAATTTGTTCTGAGTGATGAAAGGTGTGTGCCCGTAGTGCGTAATTGTCTTGCGCTCACCATCGCCGCCCAAGTACCAAAGCGCGACCTTGAGGGTGTGCACCTGGGCATGTGCTAGCACCGAACCCTCTTTGTTCAAAAGTGGGCCGCCGATATCGAAGCGTTCCTCGATGACGTCGTAACCCCAGCCGGTACCGCATGGGCCGAACTGTTCAGTAGCGCGTTTAGCCAGATACTGGGCATTCACTGCAGTACCCGTGAAGCCACCGAGACCGGTGTATTCCTTGGTGAACTTGGGGTCGGTCTTTTCGACCTCTTCCCAGAGGGCGAGGTTTGGTGCAGGCATGACGATCTCCTGCCGCGGATGTGCGCAGCTTTGAAAGATGGGTTTATTGAGTGATACGGTCGGCGAGTGCGCTGAGCAGCATCAGGAAGGTGAAAACGCCGAGGGAAGAGAACGCGCCGCGCCAGATGATCAGGCGACGCGCCCATTGGCGACCGGTCACTTGCGAACTCTCACTGCAATTCGTTTGCCCTGCATGGAGGGAGCCAGTCGCTGTGGGAGACTCGCAACCAGATCCTCGCGCTTGCGGCCGATCACCTCATTGAAGGGAAGGCCGAAGCCGAGCAGAGCGATCTTGTGTTCAATGTCATCGAGCTGCTCGTCGATGAGCGATTTAACCGGTGCCGTACTCATGCGTCCTCCTTGCGCCGCTGACATGTGTCACGCAGGCGTTTGCAGTAGTGGTTGAACTCGTCGGTGGTGATTGCGCCGTCGGTGAAGAGGCGGGTGATCAGGCCCTGCACCAGCAGGCTGATGTCTTCTTCGCCGGCGGGCGCCGACACACCATCAAGGGCTTGGTCGATCAGGATGTGAGGGCTCAAAACCCACACTCCCGCTCTACGCGATCGCTTTCGCGCTTGGCGTCGCGATATTCGTTGGCGTGCACCGCGATCAGGTCGCCGGCGAGTGCCCGGATAATTTGCGGATCACCGCCAACGGCTTCGATTGCCCAAGTGTGCAAAATCCCGCCGTCTTTCCGCCTGATCAGTTCGATCAGGATCTTCTCGATGTATCGGTCGGGATCTGGATTAGCGGCCATGTGATCCGCCAGCGCCTCCGGCAGGTGGTCTGCATTGACCAGCACCTTGCTTCGCCCAACTGGGTTCGGCGCTTCGACGTGGTGCCGAGAAAGCAGATCATCGACCGACTCGGTCAACCATTCCTGACCTGCCTCCGTGTCGAGAAAGTCGTCTTCCGGGATGGGCTTGCGTAGAGCTGACATGGTCGTCTCCAGAGTGGCGAGGTGTTGATCCAACAAAACTCGGATGCACTCGTCCGCTCCGCTGGTTGCCGTTGGGCGCGGAGGTGAGTGCATTCGGGTGGTGTCGGGTGAAAGTGGAAGCCGCTTACGGCGGCAAGTCGGCTTGCTTTGGCTCACTGCAAGCGGGTGATTGAGAGCCCTGTTACAGCAGGGATGCCTTTCCTTGCTGCCGATACCCGGCAAGGCAGGTGTGGAGATACCGGCCAGCGCTACCAAACTGGCTTCGCAGATCGGCTCTGCGCGTTGATGCAGGTGGGCGGTTATAGGCCGCAGTTTCGTCCGCATCGGGGTGTGATCTGGCCGGGGCTCAACCGGCATTGAGCAGATGGGGCAACCCTTAAGGCTACCTGTTGGCACATCCGCCGCCCGAGGCTTGGCCTCAGATCACACCCCGATGCGCTCTCATAGAGAGGATCGGGCAGTTAACGACAGGCTGTCGTGGCGCTGGTTGTTAGGCTGCTGCAGGGATTACCACCAGCACGGTGTTGACCATCGTTCCGGCCTGTTTGAATGAGGCTTCAGGCAGGGTTTCGATGCTGCCGCCGCGCTGCTCGACGATGCCGCGGAAGTCCCGGGTCAGTGCGTCGTCGCGGAAGGTAACGCCGGAAGGCATGATTGCCACCAGCCGACCGCCAGGCTTGAGGAACTTCAGGGCGTGGACGACGTGGTGAATATCGCTGCGTTTCTTGTCGAAGGGCGGGTTCATCAGCACGCGGTCATAGATGGGCTTCGGCTCGACCTGCAGGAAGTCGCCGGGTTCGGAAACTCCCGACAGTGGCAGCTTCAGTTCGATCAGCGCTTTATGGTTGTCTGGCAGCAGTTCGTGCATGTCGACCATAACGCCTACCGCGGCGGAGTTGGCGGCTACCGCCAGAGCCCCACGGCCCGCGCTCGGCTCCAGCACCATCATCCCGTCACCGATCATGGCGAGATCCGCAGCCTGTTTCGCAACGTGCAGCGGAGTAGGGAAGAAGCCGAAGTCCTGCGGCACGGTGACTTCACCGGTCATCAGGATGTTTTCAATTGCGTCGGCGGCGTCACCGGTGAACAGGTGAGCTTTTGCCTTGGTGTTCCACTTACCGCCCGCAGCTTTTAGCGTCCTGTCTAGGCGCTGGTAGAGGTTTTTGTCGAGCTGGCCGCCGGTGATGAACAGCTTGTTGCCTTCGGTACGAGACGCGCTGAGCAGCGCCATCACTTCGTTATCGACTTTCATTTGTGGCTCCCGGTTGTTTTCCCAATGCACCCGTCACCAGGTGCATCAGTGAAAAATTCCGCGTTGCTCGCGCCTCCTACCAGGTCATTCGCCAGTTCGGTCAACACCTCGTCCGCCGTCGCAGTTCTGCGCGTTGGTAGCCTTTCGGGGCTATCGGATCGCCGGTCGCCAGTAGTGGCAGCGCGATTTTGTTCACCTGACTTCATCTCGCCCCACAGGTGTGGCCGGGGCTGACCTCCCAGCGTGAGCCGGGTAATCGTTTATGGCGCGGGTTGTTAAAGAGCGGCGGGTCTCTTGAGGCCCTTCGCAGTGGCTGTGTGTCGCTGCGATGGGTGAACAATACCGCCGGTATTGCATGTGGTCAATACCGCCGGTCATGTATTTTTCAAAAGGCATGAAAAAGCCCGCTCAGTGGCGGGCAGCGGATCAAATCGGGAAGGGCAGAAACAAGAAGCCCGGCGCTGGGCCGGGCTTGGTGTCAACAGCTAAGTCAGTGGATGAACTTTGCCGCTGTGAAAGCGAGCCCCGCCAAAACACCGGCGAGACCGATAAATTTCCAAGTTTGCTCGTTGATCGTCTTTTGTACGTCCGTGATCGATTTCTGAAAGGTGACAGCCAAGTCCTGCACATCTTTTCCGCTGGCTCTGACAAAACCCGTGAAATCGTCCTTCGAGGCGAGCAGAGCAACATCTGTCTTGTTTGCCATGTTGGATTCAATGGCATCAAGGCGAGACTCCACGCGCACAAGTTTCTCCCGAATATCTTGGGATACTTTCTCCAGTGCCGTTACCCGCGCTTCCATTGAGCCACCTCCATCGTTGCCCCCAGTATTGCCCGGTCCGCCTCTTTTGTCATCCGATGATGGAAATGCCAGAACATTTTTGCCATTAGAGTCGATGATGGAATTATTGCTCACCTGCCACTCTCCTGGCCTCGGCCTGGGCAATCATGCGGATTAATGTTTCAGAAAGATGCTTGGCGGTATCCAGGGGCATCGATACGGCGCCGACATCTAATCTGAAAATTTCAACCTCTCCGGATTGTCTCTCCATTCCATCTGGAACAGGGACAAATTTTGAGTTCTTAACGTTGATTGAGGTTCTGCCGAACGTGAGGTGTATCGCCTCCTGTCCGTTCCAAGAAATCGCAAACGCATCGAACTGGTCAACCTGCTCATCCATGTAGCTGCCGGCTTTGATGTGGTTGATCATTACCCCGGGCTGGTCGCTCAAACTTGCCTCCTTGCGCTAAGCGCAGATGAATTTGTCACAGCATCCCGCCGCGCCACACGACGCGTCCGATGATCCGCACTTCGTTTATTTCGCCATCACGCAAAACCTCATCGCCATAGCGCGCCTTATCCGAGTTATCGCTTCGGATTATCCAGCCATCGATGTCTGACTTCACAAGGCGTTTGACGATCGTGCCTTTGGTGGCGCTCTGCATGGCGAAGATCTGGCCGTCTTTCGGTTCGATCTTTGACTCATCCACCAGCAGCACGTCTCCATCGTTGATGGTCGGCTCCATGCTGTGGCCGTTCGCGTAAATGACGTCCAGGTGTCGCTGATTGAGGTTATTCGCGCGCAGCCAAGACGACTTGAACGCCATGACGCCACGAATCTCTACGTGAGGGTTGTCGTCGCCTTCACCGGTCGAACCGCGTGCGGTGAGTTGCAATACGCCTGTGTAGGCCGGCTCATTTCGGAGATCGAAGCTCCTCGCCGGTACGCGAATGTCGTCTGTCTCTCGATGAGAGGGGCGCATATCTGGGAGCGAAGCCGCCATCTTCTCGATCTGAGCGGCAAGTGTTGGACTGATATCCGACACAGGGACCTGCAGCGCTTTCGCAAAAACTACAGCAGCATTAACGCTCAAGGCTGTGCGCCCATTCATAAAGTGGCTAACAGCGCCTTGCGTCACGCCATCGCCCAGTTCTGCGGCGAGTTTTTCTTGGGTGAGCTTCAGCTCCCCGCGCTTTGCCTGGAAGAGGGATTTCAGACGAGCGCTGTCTTGCAGCTGCCAGTCAGATAACGGAAGCCGTCGGGAGTCTTTTTTCATGGAGTGATGTTATTACCCACGGTATTTACTTAACCAATATCGCCGGTATTGACTGTTAACAATACCGGCGGTCATACTTGTGGTGAAATCTACGCAGAGGACGCCGCAATGCGCCGAATCCCACTCACCGAATTTGCCAAAGAACACGGCCATACAAAGGCCGCGCAGCTGCTCGGCTGTACGCAGGGCGCCCTCAGCAAGGCGATCCGCGTAGGCCGTGATGTGTACGTGACCCTCGAAGACGACGGCAGCTTGTCGGCGCAAGAGCAGCGTCCGTTCCCGTCCCAGAAATCCGCCGCATAACCAATTTCAACAGCCAGGAGCATCGAAGCATGTACATGGATCCCAACCAAAAGCGCGCCATCCCGGTGAAGGTTCGATTTGAACCAGTGCTTGACCGGATTCTGCGCAAAGCCGCCACGAAGACCCGCATGCAGCATGCGACCTATCTGTACGAAATCATCGAGTGGGCTGTGGCCAATGGTGTGATCGAGGAACTGATGCAGGACAAACAAGAAGATATCGCGGGCTGAAGGGCCTATGGAGGCCTAAATGCATTTCGACATCGACAGGCTGTCGCCGGAGGCTCGACGACAGGTGTTGGCGCTTATGGAGGCCAACGGTTTGACCCTGGGTGAAAGCCTCAACCAGATCGTGGAAGGGGCCGTAGCCGAGGGAGCAACTTCAGCAGTAGGGCGGAGGAAGGCAAAAGTCCTCCAGTTGGTGGTGACCCCAATGAGGGCCTCCGGCAGGGACTCTTCAGGGTAATCCAGAGGGCCTCTGCCAAATTCGAGACGAAAAAAAGCCGGGGTAGTGACCCGGCTCTCTTAAAACACGCTGTGGGAAGGATTATATGCAAACCACGCCACTTATCAATACCCCCAACAATGTCGCGACACGTTTTTCGAATTCTGAAAACGTGTCGCGTACCTCTATGTCGTCGCAAGAGATTGCGGAGCTGGTGGGTTCGCGCCACGACAAGGTCAAGCAATCCATCGAGCGACTTGCCGAGCGTGGCACCATTCAACTTCCCCCAATGGGGGAAGTTAGAAACCACCTCGGTCAGACCGTAAGCGTTTACCAGGTCTGCAAGCGAGACAGCTTCGTCGTGGTTGCCCAGCTCAGCCCTGAGTTCACTGCGGCGCTGGTAGACCGCTGGCAGGAACTGGAAGGGCGGCTCGCACAACCTCGCGAACTCTCCCGGATGGATCTCATCCAGATCGCCTTTGAGGCTGAGCAGCAGCGTCTGCAACTGACAATTCAGGTCGAAGCACAAGCCTCGAAAATCCACTCCATGGAGAACCTGTTCAAGGAGGGGATGACCCACACCCAATTCTGCAAGGGCCTCAATGGGGTCAACGTCATGCAGGTGGGCAAATACCTCGAAGGCCGGAGTTGGCTCTACAACGAGAGCAAATCCGGCCTGCGATTCCGTGTGGCGTCCTACGCCCGCGACAAGTACATGACCGAGCATCAGAACGAAGTCACTCCCCATGGCAAAGAACCTTTCATTGCCTTCACACCGGTTCTGCTGAAGAAGGGCGCCGTGCGCCTGTACGACCTGTACCTGGACGGCGAGCTGCCAATGAAGAAGACCTGGGACGGGCTGTTCACCCATGACAAAGCACTCAAGGGGGCCGCGTGATGGCTCGCATTCGTACCGTCAAGCCGGAGTTCTGGTCGAGCGAGCAGGTTATGTCCTGCCGCCCGATGGCTCGGCTGCTGTTCATTGGTCTGTGGAATTTCTGCGATGACGGCGGCAATCACCCGCTGGCGCCGCGCACCATCAAGGCGTTGGTATTCCCCGGTGACGACATCACCACCGAAGAGGTCAGCAATCTGCTGGGTGAGCTGGAAGGTGCCGAGCTGATCCAGAGCTACTGGGTGAACGGGAAGAACTACTTCCACGTTCGCGGCTGGAAGCACCAGAAGATTGAGAAAAAGAACTTCAAATACCCCGGCCCACCGTCTGAATTCGACGACCAGTCAGAGAACATTCGCCAACAATTCGCCGAGAAGTCGTCGACTGATCGTCGACCGGTAGACCCCGGAAGGGAAGGGAAGGGAATAGGAGAAGATCAACACAACTCACTACACGCGAGCGGTGAAAATTCGACTGGTCCAGCCAGTGCAGAATTTGCACCAGTTGATCCGGAGCCGGTTGATCCAAAGTCACCACGGGAAATGACCCTCGACTGGAAACCTGATCACAAGACCTTGAAGGCCTACGCCTTTCGCATGGCAATCCCCGTCGACACGTTCACCGATGAAGCAACCGCTGCTTTCGTATGCCACTACTCGGCATCCGGCCGCATCGAAACAGAGGCTTCCTGGGTCAGCTTGCTGGTGAAGTGGGTGAAGCGCGATACGGCCACTGCCAGCAATGTTCACCGCTTTCCTGAGCGGCGCCCATCCGCTGAGCCTGACTTCGACAGCAGCGCATGGGCCACTGGGCTTGTGGTGAGCCCATGAAGCCAGCCAACCAACTGATGGCGACCATGGGCAACCTGCCGCCAGCCCTTCAAAGCCAGCCGCTCCACGTGACGACTGAGACGGTCGATGTCGTGAACGATCTGTTCCGCCGCCTCCGTGGGATCTTCCCGGCATGGCGCCAAGCGTGGCCGTCCACTGAAGCGCTGGACGCAGCCAAGGCCGAGTGGATCAAGGAGTTTGCCGACGCTGGCATCCGAACCTTGGAGCAGATCGAGTTTGGTATCCAGAAGTGCCGCAAGCTCAAGAAGCCTTTTGCGCCGAGCGTTGGTGAGTTCATCGCCATGTGCGTGCCAAGCCCTGAAGACTTCGGCATGCCTGCGCCGGCCGAAGCCTGGCTCGAAGCGCTGATGGGCACCTACAGCCATGAAGCCGTAAAGCTCGCGGCGAAAGCGACGGGCCTGTTCGACCTGCGAGCGGCAAAGCAGGAAGACAAGGGTCTGCGCGCCAGATTCGACCGCTACTACGAAGTGATCCTACGTCGCGCTCAGGCCGGGCAGGCACTCGACGGAAAGATCGCCGCAGGCATTGGCCACGACAGCCAGAAGAGCGAACTGGAACTGGCTGAGGAGTTCGCCAGCCAGCGCCAAGCCCGACTGCTGTCCACTCAAGGCGTTCCAATCACTGGCGCATCAGCACGGGCGCAGCTGCTGGCCAAGTTCGGCAGGAAGAACACGGAGCAAAGGACATGACCGACTACACCGGACTGAAGCGGCTGTGCGCTGCTTTGATTTCAGCGAACGAAGCCTATCTGGAAGATAGCTGCAGCATCGAAAATCAGGAGCGGTTCCATGCAGCTGATGATGCGCTGCAAGACGCTCTCCCTCCTGAGGTTGTGCTGGCCATCATTGCCGAGAACGAGCAATTGCGTGAATCCCCGGGCATGGGGGCCATCCGCTCGCTGCGTGGTGACTGCGCTGACTTGATGGCCAGGTGCAACCAGCTCCAGGAAGAAAACGAGGCGCTGCGCAGGGAGATGAAATCATGAAGTCCTTACTGCAATGGTTCGTCTTCTGGAGGCCGGCCAAGCACATTCCTATGGCCGTTTTTCAGGGAGTGCTTGCAGGTCTGGCGTTTTCGCTGATTGTGTTTTCACCGCTCTGGATTGCATTGCTTGAGGTGCTGCCATGAATCCCGAATACACGATCCGCGACCGCAGCGATATCAACCGCCTCGCCGGCGCCTTGCACGCCATTGATCTGACCAAGCCAAAGGTGGTGGTGATCCGCGACGAGAAGCGCCCGGACGTATGCAACCGCAAGATGTGGGCAATGCTCAAGGACGTATCCGAGCAGGTGATCTGGCACGGCAAGAAGCTGACCAGTGAAGACTGGAAGTGCCTTTTCAGTGCCTCGCTGGAGAAGCAGCGTGCGGAGCCAGGTCTCGACGGTGGATTCGTCGTGATGGCCGTGTCGACCCGCAAGCAGTCGCAGAAGTGGTTTAGCGATCTGTTCGAGCTGATGCATGCCTTCGGCGCAGAGCATGACGTGCGCTGGACTGAGCAGGATAAATGGGGGGGAAGGTACTGATGCGAACTGCCCTCAAGGATGTGAAGCAGAAAACCTGCAAAGCCTGCGGCGAGAAGTTCGCGCCGATGTTCAACACCACGCAGGTGGTGTGCAGCCCGAAATGCGCGCTGGCCCATGCGCCGGCGAACAGCGAGAAAGCCCGTAAAGCCATCGGTCAATGCGAGCGCCATGAGATCAAAGTCCGCAAGGAGAAGTTGAAGAGCAGGGCGGATCACTTGCGCGAAGCCCAGGCCGCGTTCAACGAGTGGATCCGCCTGCGTGATGCCGATCGCCCATGCGTGAGCTGCGGTCGTCACCACGAAGGCCAATATCACGCCGGGCACTACCGCTCTGTGGGAGCGAACCCCGAGCTGCGATTCGAACCGCTCAACGTGTGGAAGCAATGTGCGCCATGCAACACGCACCTGTCCGGCAACCTGGTGAATTACCGAATCTCACTCCTACAGGGAATCGGCGCCGAAAAGGTCGAATGGCTCGAAGGGCCTCATGAGCCCCGCAAGTACACCGTCGAAGAAATCAAAACCATCAAGGCCGAATACCGGGCCAAGACCCGAGAACTGAAAAAGGGGCAGGCAGCATGAATTACCACAACGTGATCTCAGCAGTAGTTCGGGCCTTGGCCGCCGAGACGATCAACAGTTCCGGCGGATGCAACGTAGAGCCCCGAGTGCAGGCCAGCAAGCTCAAGGGCGAGATATCCGGCAAGGATGCCGCTCTGCTGGCTGACTGCATCGTGCATAAGTTACTGCACGCCCAGCTTACCCCTCGGCATTGGAACGCCCTGGTGGCAAAGTACAGCACGCACCGTGGACGCAAGATCGACTCCATCGGCCGGCTTGTCGCCGTTGTGAAGAGCCCGGCGCCGCAGCGCTTCACTCAGCAGGCCGTCTTGGTGTGGGCGGTGCCGCAGCAGGTGAAGGGCATTCAGCGAGTTGCGACCCAGATCAAGGCGCCGAAGCACCGGGAGAACAAGGAGAAAAGCCAGTGGGATTGGCGCAACGCGGCAGCAGACGCTGATGTTGCCCGGGCCAACAAGCATGCGCGCGCCGTCGCAGAGGAAAAGCCTGGCGAGATGATCGTCCTGGCCGACTCGAACTACGACATGACGAATTGGGATTCCCAAGGACTTACAGAGCGCACTTACCAGCGTTGGAACAAGTCCATCAAGGAGGGTTTGGAGTCGCTTGTGAACGAGGCTCTGATCGAGGCGCAACATATGCTTGAAGCGGTCGGGGTGCTGGAAAGCGAGGCGGCATGAAATAGTCCCTCAAAAGGGCTTGCAATGTCATGTCGCCATGTCGCATTATTACCCCATCCTGTCATTCCTGCGCGTATCGAGGAGTGGCAAACCTTCTCCCAGGAGCAGCGGCACCACTTGTTGTGGCTGGAGTCGTAGCGGGCACCGTAGGTTTGTTAGCGTTGGTAGCTGTAAACCTGCTGTATCTCAAGGTGCAAGAGCCGACCGTAGCGGCCTCGACTACGAAGGAGGATAACGAGATGGTGAAAAAAACCGATTTGGCGTTTCTGAACACGATTCACGCTACCGGTGCCGGTCTCGTCTCCAGCCTTATCATTGCCGGTCTGATTCGAGCCTAACGGCTCACCAAGCCCCGCCTAGTGCGGGGTTATTTTTTAAACCCGCCCTGTGCGGGTTTTTTATCGCCTCGAATTTACCTGTAGCCAGGACAGCCCTCGGGAAGGCCTGGACGTCGATAGCCGGATAGTGCGACGTACGGAATCAACACCGGCAGCCCGCGCACTCTTACCTCACATGCTGTCGGGGTGGCGCGAGACTGGATCAGCGAGATCGATGCAGAGGGGCGTCGACGTTGAGATGGACTTTGGCCGACAGCTCGGAAAGACGAGCGCACCTATTCAGGGCCTCTGCACTCGCAGGGGCTTTTTCGTTTATGGAGCATTCGATGCAAAGCCACGACTATGTGCCGGGTGTTTCCGGCTGGAAGCTCGATAAGGTTTCGGGCGAGTTCGAGTTCAACTCCTGCACTCTCGGTTGCGCGCGCAAAGCGCCTCAGCGCCAGATGGTGTCAGTAGAGGTAGCCAGCTACAGCAAGTACGACTTACCCAAGAACGCCGCTAACCTGGTCCAGTTCATGGAGGCCGAGCTGCAAAAGGTGCCAGAGGAATACCGGCATGCCGCAGAGTTTGAAGAGTTCGATGCGAGCTACGGCGATGATTCGTTCAGCCCGCGCCTGTTCCTCAGCTACTCGCGCCTCGAAACCGAAGAGGAGTTGGCCGATCGCCTTGAGAAGGCGAAGAGTGCTGGCACCCAAATCAAGTACGAAGGCGGAGTCACCTCCGTTTTCCATAACGGAATTCTTCGGTACCGGCTTGGCAACCTCAACGCTCCAGAGCCTGAGCTTGGCACTGCTGATCAGTCTGCGAAGCCTTTCGTCGTTGTCGATGGTACGACCTATCTGAACGCGGCGCTCATCAAGGAGAGCACGATCGCCCGCGCCAAGATCGCCAGTAATTGGTCGGTGAAGATGCAGGTCACCGCCGACGGACAGTACGTCGCGGCCGGTATCGGCCTCGGTTTTCCCTCGCAGTTCTTGGTCAGCGCTGATCGCTTCGCCATCAAGGAGCTATCTGAGTTCGAGCGGGCTCAGGCTAAAGGTGCCAGCGCCGTGCTTGATTTGCTGGCCGGCATCATCGGCGACATCAATCTGGGCAATGTGGCGAAACAGGGTAGCGACGATACTGATCGGCTGGCACTGGATCGCCGTCTCGCTTCGATTGATCACCGCCTGGCCAGCCTTGAATCGAACCGCTTCCGCCGGCCGTACGCCAACTGATCCCAAGACGGGACAACAACCAATTCCTTCACTCCCTAATTGGGGAGGAACCGAGATGCCAAACATGCCAGACAAACCAGACACATGGGCGATAGCGCTTGCGTGGTTGAGCCAGCATTCGCCAATCCTCTATGCGGCTGCGCTGTCGTGCGCCATGGCCGTCTTGAGGATCACCTACGGTGGCGGCACGCGTCGCCAGATGCTAGTCGAAGGCGCGATCTGCGGCGGCCTGACCTTGACCATCATCAGCGGCCTGGACTTCTTCGGCCTGCCCCAGAGCATGGCCACCTTCGCCGGCGGCTGGGTTGGATTTTTGGGGGTGGAGAAGATCCGGAACATTGCGGATCGGGTGACTGATTTCAAGCTACCAGCGCGCAAGGCTGAGTAGATCGCGGGTTCACGGGTGCAGGGCGATCCACGACTGGCAAGCAGCTTCGAGTTCGGATGACAGCTCGCTCAATTGATCCTGGTTGATCGCGCCTGAGAGTAGTAGTGACTGGTTATATCCGATCGCGCCGGTTTTCAGGCGATTGAGCTGACTCGAGTCTTTGGCTTCCGAAATGTGCCTTAAGTTGGCACGTGCGTGGGCCATCGCTGTAATCGCATCAATTGGCATGAGGTTCTCAATAGGTAAATTCAACTTAAGTCTTTCACCTCTGTACTTACTGACCAAGCTTTTTTTGCCAATCACTTTGTTCGCGACACCTTTTCGCGTACAGCAAATTGTGTCGCGACACGCGACGAGGAGAGCAGCATGGATAACCAGCACAAGAAGATCACCGGCTACCGCGACCTGACCCAGTCCGAAATCGACGGTATGAACTCGATCAAGGCTCTGGAAGCCGACGCCGGCGAGCTGTTCAAGCAGATTGGCCAGATTGAAGGGGTTGATCCGCGCCTGTTGGCGTTGGCCAAGACCAATTTGCAGCAGGGCTTCATGTGGTTCGTGCGCTCGATCGCCAAGCCCGTTGATCCTTTCAGCTGATGAGTGACGTAACCCGCCTGCGCCACGCGCTCCCGCTGAGCCAAGACATCAACAAGGCTCTGATCGATCTGGATAGCGCGATCGCCAAGGCCATCGACACCGCCAAGGCTGCCGGACTGCCTCAGGGCCTGATCGTCGCTGAGTTGCACGGGCACGCTCACGCGCAAACCCACAACATGGTGAAGGCATGACTGCAGACATTCATGACATCGGCGACCAGCGCCCACACCTGACGGTAGCGGCGGTTGACGGCGTCCACGTGCTGCCCTGTGACCTAATGCGCTCAGTGATCGCCGGCGACAAACCATCAGCCATCCTGAGCGAACCGGTTCTGCGCCGTATCATTGAAGAGTGGCTCCACGGGGTGACGGCATGACCGCGAAGCTTGTTGAGTTCAAGCGTGAGGGCTGGTGCGATGCCGCCAAGACGCTGCGCAAGATTGCTGATGACCTCGATGCCGGTGTGCACCCGGAGTGCACTGTAGGCGCGCTGACCCTCATGGGGCCGAAAGGCGAAGTGACGGTGTTCGGGCTTGGTCCCAAGTGCGACGACCTGCAGTGCCTGGGTGCCATGCGCCTGGGTGAGCAGAAGCTGATTGATGTGCTGCTCGATGGCGGAGAAGGGTAGATCGTGGTGAGTTACATCGAACTGGTGGCATACTGCCCATCCAATTAGGATGGGAGTTGATCATGATTTTTCAGCACGTAGACTTGGCCAAGCAAAGATTGATCGAAAGCACTTCAGATGACTGCGGGACAGTTCAAGCTTACTGCGGATACCTACTCACAGAGCTATCTAAGTTCTTCGCCTTAAGCCACATCCAAGCTAAGTATGGTGTGGTTCTCACGGCTGATGATAATTTGGTTTCTACTATCTCCACGCCATACGGCGTTGCTAGAGGCCGATTAACTATCCAGCTTGTAGATGGGGTTGTTGCCGGCCGGTACGTATTTGAAAAAAGTGTGGTATCCGGTGAGGGGGCCGAAATCTGGGTACCCGTTTGGGCGATCAGAATAAGTCGACTTGGCAATGTTTTGCTTGGTGATGAGGGCGACATTGAAATCGATGTGTCGAATGTCGGACCTCATAGCAACGCAATCAGCGCGCCGGCGAAATCTTTGCTGTATTCCATTGCAAGCACACCAATTTTTAATCAGTAACGGCAGTCTGATCAGCCCCGCCAAGCGCGGGGCTTTTTATTGAGTGAAATTCGACATGACAACTAAGCAGCCCGACTGGGAGGCGATCGAACGAGCCTACCGGGCGGGTTCGCTTTCCATCAGAACCATCGCTGAGCGCCAGGGCGTGAGCGACACCGCTATCAGGAAGAAAGCCAAAGCCCTTGGATGGGCAAGAGACCTTTCTGACCAGGTACGTAAAGAGGTTCGCAGCAAGCTGGTTCGCGGAGAGGTTCGCAACGACCAAGGCGCGAACTGCGAACTCGACGCCGAGATCATCGAAGAGGCCGCAGAGCAAGGCGCCCGGGTGGTTCGCAGTCACCGTCGCGACATTCGCAAGGCGACGATCCTTGCGAACCTGTTGATGGATGATTTGATGACCACCATCCAGCGCCGCGAAGACATCGAAGACGCGATCGAGGATGAAACCTCCGAAGACAACAACGGCATGCGCCGGGCCTCGATGCTCGCCGCCGTAGCGCTGCCCAGCAATTCCAAAACATTGTTCCAGCTTTCCTCTGCAATGAAGAATCTGCAGGTTCTGGAGCGTCAGGCATACAGCCTGGACGAGAAGGAGAAGACGGACGAAGCCGACGAACTCTCGAAGATGATGGACGAACTATCGAAGGACGCCTGACATGAAGCCCGAGCACATGAAGCTGCTCCGGGACAAGCGTTGGAGGCTCAATAATCTCTACTTCATAACTGACAAAGGCGGGAAGAAAGTCCGCTTCAGGATGACGGACGAGCAGATCGAATACTTCGACGGTATGCACACCCGGAACATCATCCTGAAGGCTCGTCAGCTCGGCTTTACCACCGAGTGCTGCATCATCCAGCTGGACGCCGCTCTGTTTGAGTCGGCCAAGTGCGCGCTGATCGCCCACACCCTGAACGATGCCAAGCGCCTGTTTCGGGAAAAGGTGAAGTATGCCTACGACAACCTGCCGAAAGAGATCCGCGCCGCAAACCCTGCGAGCAACGATGCCGCCGGCGAACTGGTGTTCAGCAAGGGCGGTTCGCTCTACGTCAGCACCTCGTTCAGGGGCGGCACGCTGCGTTATCTGCACGTCTCCGAGTTCGGGAAGATCTGCGCCAAGTTTCCGCACAAGGCCCGCGAGATCGTCACCGGTGCCTTTGAGGCGGTGGCCACTGACTGTTTTGTCACGATCGAATCCACGGCGGAAGGCCGGGCGGGCTACTTCTTCGACTACTCACAGAGCGCCGAGAAGCAACTGCTGTCCGGCACGCCGCTGGGCAAGCTGGACTGGAAGTTCTTTTTCTTCAGCTGGTGGAAGAACCAGGCCTACTGGCTTGACCCGGCCGAGGCGGTCATCCCGCAGCGCCTGACCGACTACTTCAACGAGCTGTTCGCCAAGCACGGCATCGACACGAACCCGGGCCAGCGCGCCTGGTACGCCGCCAAGGAGAAGACCCTCGGCGACGACATGAAGCGGGAATACCCGTCGATCCCTGCCGAAGCCTTCCAGCAGTCGATCGAGGGCGCCTACTACGCCCAGCAGTTCACCAAGCTTTACGCCGCTCAGCGCATCGGCACGCTGCCAGACAACAGCCACCTGCCGGTGATGACCTTCTGGGACATCGGCGTCGGCGACTCCACGGCCATCTGGTTCGTGCGTCAGGTCGGCAACGAATACCACGTCATCGACTTCTACCAGAACAGCGGGGAAGGCTTGCGGCACTACATGAAGGTGCTCAAGGACAGGGGCTACACCTACTCCGAGCACTGGGGGCCGCACGACATCGACAACCGCGAGTTTGGCAGCGATGCCAAGACCCGCCGGGAAATGGCGCGCGAAGGCTACGAGATCGACGGCCAGCACTACCGCATGACGTTCCAGGTCGTGCCGAAGATCGGCGTCGACGACGGTATCGATCAGGCGCGAGAGATCCTCGCCCACTGCGCCTTTGACGAGGCGAAGTGCGAAGAGGGCATCACCGCGCTGGAGAACTACCGCAAAGAGTGGGACGACAAGAAGGGCTGCTGGAAAGACCGGCCGCTTCACGACTGGGCGTCTCACCCTGCTGACGCATGGCGCTACTTCGCTGTAGCCAAAACCAAGCGCGCCACCATGACCCACATACCTGTCACATTCAGCTTCTGAGGCCATCCATGGCGAATTTCAGCACTCCCCGGGCAGAGTACGCACAAGCCCTGCCTAGCTGGCAGTTGGTGAAACGCTGCGTAGCCGGTGCGCGAGAGGTGCGCAAGCACGACGAGTATTTGCCGATGCCAGACCCGGAAAACAAAACCCCGGAGAACCTGGCTCGCTACAAGCAGTACAAGAAGCGGGCGATGTTTCTCAACATCACCGGTCGCACTCGCACCGGTCTGATGGGGGCGGTGTTTCGCAAGACGGCGGAGCTGTCACTGCCAACCGCGGTGGAGTATCTGAAGGAGAACGCCAGCGGAGACGGCACCAGTCTTGAACAGTTGTCGAAGGAATCGGTCGGCGAGTGCCTGGACAGCGGGAGAGGTGGCTTTCTGGCCGATTTTCCGACAGTTGCTACAGAAAGCGGTGTTAGCTCTATGGCTGATCTGGCCACCAAGCGCGCCCTGATACATCACTACGATGCTCTATCGATTATCGACTGGGATGAGCAGGTGATCGACGGTGTAAAGCGTCTGGTGTACGTGAACCTGCGGGAATGCGTGTCTGAGTTCAACGCTACCGATCTGTCCCGCGAGACGTATACGCAGAACCGGGTCCTGCTGCTGGTCGATGGGAAATATATACAGCGCGTCTACAAGGAAGGCGAGGCAAGTGTCGAGGAGACGCAGCCTACTGACAAGGCTGGCCAGCCATTCGATCACATACCTTTCAGCTTCTACGGCGCCCAGAACAACGACGCCAGTATCGACAAGTCGCCGCTGGAAGACCTGGCCGACGTCAACATCCTCCACTACGGCAACAGCGCCACGGTGGAGGAGAGCAGCTTCATCAGCAGCCAACCGACACTGTTCATCACCACCAGCATTGACGCCGACGAGTTCGCGAAACTCAACCCGAACGGGATGCACATCGGCTCTCGGCGCGGCCACAACCTCGGGAAGTCGGGGTCGGCAGTCATGCTGCAGGCCACGGAGACCCAGCTGGCCCGCGAGCTGATGAAGGACAAGGAAGAGCAGATGCTGATGATCGGCGCCCGCGTCGTCCAAAAGGGCAGCGGCGCCGAAACGGCAGAGGCTGTTCGAATCCGGTACAGCTCGGACAACAGCGTGCTGGGCACCATCGCCGGCAACGTATCCGAGGCCCTGAAGCGAGCCATCCTCGACACCGAACGCTTCATGATGGACGCGCCGGACGAGAAGGGCACGGTGTTCTGGCTCAATCAGTCGTTCTTCGACGAGACGATGACAGCGCAAGACATACTTGCCCAGGTACAGCTCTGGCAACAGGGCTTCATTGCCAAGTCCGATGTCCGAGTGAACCTGCGTCAGGGCGGCGTTCTTGAAGCTGATCGTACCGACGAGAAGATTGATGAAGAGCTGGCCAGCGCGCCACCGGTAGGCGGAAACGATGAGTAACGAAGGCTACCTGACGGACGCCACCACTCGGCATCAGGTCTATGTCCAGCGATATGCCGGCGGGAACATGAAGCGGGTGGCTGTATTCATCAGCAAGGCCATCAGGACAGCCAAGGCGCGCGTAGCAGAGGGGCTAAGTTCATACGGTACCCGCCGGTACATTTCGCAGATTGAAACGCTTCAGGGTGATCTGCGGAGCATCTACGACGACATGAAAGGCCGTACGCAGCTCGATCTTAGCGAGTTTGCCGTCTATGAGGCCGCCTTCAATGCCAAGCTGCTCGGCACTGCTATCAAAGCCATTGTGCAGCTCAATGCACCTGCCGCGGAGATGGTCGCCGCATCAGCACTGGCCGATCCAATGCTGCTAGAGGCAAGGAAGGGCGTGCAGCGCATCAGCATCGCCGGCGCTCTGGACCAGTTCGGAACGAAGAAGGCGGCCGAGATCATCAGCGAGATTCAGATTGGTTCGTCAATTGGCGAAACCAGTCAGCAGATTGCGAAACGCCTCACCAGCATTCACCAACTGCACCGCGATCAGGCCGACTCGCTGGTCCGAACGATCACGAACCATGTGGCCAGCTCGGCGCGAATGGCAACGCTCAATGCTAACGCGGACATCATCGAGGGCAAGCGTCGAATTGCCACGCTCGATGGGCGCACATCACCGTTCTGCCGCTCGGTCGATAACCAGATCGTGCCTCTCGATGCGCCGTCGCCGCCCTTCCACTGGCGGTGTAGGACTTCGGAGATTCCGGTGATCAAAGCTGAGTACCGACGGGAGATATCGGGCTCGACCAGGCCCTCTGTGGGGGCAGAAGGTATTCAGCAGGTATCCAGCAATGTCACGTATCAAGAATGGTTGTCCCGACAGCCGGCATCGTTTCAACGCGATGCGCTCGGGCCTGGCCGATATGCGCTCTTCTCCAAAGGAGATCTGCAACTCGACAAGTTCGTCGACGACAGTGGCAAGACGCTGACTCTGAAGGAGCTGCGAGATCGTGAACCTATGGCTTTCGAGCGGGCTAATCGCTAGTGTCGTTGGTCCAGCAACCAAGGGATAAATGCATGGCGAACACAACAATGATTACCAGAAAGCTGGATAGGCTTTCTGGAATGGGATTGGCATTTGCTTTGGCGAACCATGTAGGTGATGAAGTCATCCACACAATGCGGCCAGGTCATTTCGGAATTGTCACCGTCGAAACTGTCGTGAAGAAAGGGAAGGAAGGGGAATCCGACACTACCTACGAAAAAACACACATCAGGCCTTTTTCCGATCGCGACTACAGAAAAATTCTCGCCTCGCATGAGCTGCCATGCAGGGAGGACGGTGTCTATTACGTGTACGAGGTAAAAGGCGTTGCCGAGTTTCGGAGCATCTTTCAAGACGATGCGAAAGCAAGAGCCCTTATTGCTTCACGGATAAATAATGCTGAGGTTGATGTTCCTGATCACCTCTGATGCCAAGAAAAAAACGAACCGCCCATGTGGCGGTTTTTTTATGCCCGCAGGCAGGGCCTGCACCAAGTCTCTGGGAGACAGCAATGACCTTGAAATTCCAACTGGACAGCCTCGAAGGCATCGACGAATCCATTCATGCCCTGTACGTCGAGAAGGACGGCAAATTCGTTCTCGGCATTGAAGGGCTGCCGCAGCCGGAAGATGTTTCCGGACTGAAGTCGAAAGTCCAAGAGCTTCTGGACGAGAAGAAAGCCGAGGCTGACAAGCGCAAGGCTGCTGAAGAGCAGGCTCGACTGGATCGAGAAGAAGCGCTGCGCAAATCCGGCAACGTCGAAGAGCTCGAAAAGTCCTGGTCCGAGAAGTATGCACGCCGTGAAGCTGAGCTGACCGGCCAACTCGAAAGCACAAATAGCACCCTGCAAGGCCAGATCCGGGATCTGACCGTGGGCCGCACTGCTACCGAGATCGCGACCACTCTGGCCATCCCCGGCAGCGCCAAGGCATTGCTCCCCCACATCGAACGCCGGCTCAGCGTTGAGCAACGTGACGGAAAACCTACCGTCGTCGTGCTGGACGCGGCCGGCAAGCTCTCCGCGGCAACGCTGGACGAGCTGAAAGCAGAATTCACCAACGATCCGGCCTTTGGTCCGCTGATCGCTGGTAGCAAGGCATCGGGCGGCGGGGCCGGCGGTGCTGGGAAAGGCGGCGGGGCCGCAAAAGGAAACATCGGCGGCACCAAAGAGGAACGACAGGCCGCAATCGCGAGCCGGTTCCCAGACCTCCCTCAGAAATAAGGAAAATCACTCATGTCCCTGTCGCAAATGCAGGTCTTCAACGAATACGTAATGCCGGCGACCATCGAAACTCTGGATCAGATGCTGGTGGCGTTCAACGCTGCCAGCCGCGGCGCCATCCTGCTGTCGCCTGACGGCTTCACCGGCGACTTCCTCCAGGAGTCGTTCTTCCAGACCCTGGCTGCCGCCCAGCGCCGCGTTGATCGCTACGCCGCCAACGGTGCCGCGCCGATCACCGACCTGACGGAACTGAAGAACTCCTCGGTGAAAGTGGCTGGCGGTTTCGGCCCGATCCGCTACGAGCCATCGCAAATGACCTGGCTGGAGCGCCCAACCGCGCAGGGCATCGAAGTCGCATCGCGCGCGTTTGCCGAGATTCTGCTGAAGGATCAGTTGAACACTGCGATCGCTGCTCTGGTGGCGGCCATCACCGCTCAGGCAGCTGCCGTGAACGACGTGTCTGCAACCGCCGGGATCAGCCAGGCTGCACTGAACAACGCTCACGCGAAGTTCGGCGATGCGAGTCAGTCGTTGGTCACCCAAATCATGCAGGGCACCACGTACCACAAATTGGTCGGCCAGGCGCTCACCAACAGCGAGCAACTGTTCCAGGCGGGCAACGTCCGCGTAGTGGACATCCTCGGCAAGATCTCGGTTGTCACCGACGCTCCGGCGCTCATGCAGACCGGTACGCCGAACAAGGAAATCGTTCTGTCCCTCGTGCAGGGCGCGGCAATGGTGCACGACGGCCGCGACATCATCAGCAACGTCCAGACCACCAACGGCAAGGAACGCATCGAGACCACGCTGCAGACCGATTACACCTTCGGTCTGGGTCTGAAGGGTTACACCTGGGATACCACCGCCGGCGGCAAGTCGCCAACCGACGCCGAACTGGCAACCGGCACCAACTGGGACAAGACCGCTACCAGCATCAAGCACACCGCCGGTGTTGCTCTGATCGGTGACGCCTCCAAGTAACCCTGACTGCTGAGCCGGGCTTCGTGCCCGGTTCCGCGAGGACATGATCATGAGCAACAAAATCTGGTATCTGCCCGGTCCGTTTCACCAGTACCGGGAAAACGTAAAAGCGCTGGCCAAGGAACGTGGTTTGCGGATTGTCGACGCGAACGTCACTGAAGATCGCGAGGGTGAGGCTGTCGATGTGCCCGAGGTGACACTGAGGCAGGCGGCTCCGGCTCCGGCACCGGTGCTGCTGATCGACGGCCAAGGTGGTGTTGATGGCGCTGCGCTGCAGGAGCTAATCGACAAGTTGAACGCGGAGCGCGACGGCATCGTGCTGCTGATCGAAGCTGCCGAAGGTCTTGCTCCGCTGGAACATCCTGGCGCCGGCGAACTGCCGATTCGCCTGTTCGATGCACTGACCGCCATTCACGAAGGTATCGCCTCTCTGAAGAACAAGCGTGATGAACTGCTGAGTGAAGTTGAATCGCTCCGCGCAGACGTCGCGCGGCTGACTCCTGCACCGCAGAGTAACGGCTCAGTTCTCGATGATCTTACCGTTATGCAGATCAAAGAACAGCTCGACGCCAAGGGTGTTGGCTACAAGGTCAACGACTCGAAGCCCGAGCTGCTCGCTCTGCTGAAGACCAACCAGTAATACCCGGGGCTTTCGGCCCCATTCATTCAAGCGGAGGCCTGATGGCTACCTACATCACCGTGGCGGACGTTGACGCCGAACTCGGGCCTTCATGGGCACCAGATGAAAAGAAGGCTCGGGCAGTGTTGCAGGCGAATGCCTACATGACCTCGCTCAACCTGGTTGGTGTCGACATGGACGCCATCCCTGAAGGGGTGAAGCAGGCCGGCGCCGAACTGGCGGTGGTCGCTTCCGAGGGCAAGCTGTACCAGCAGCAAACGGAAGGATCGCTTGAGGCAAAGACGGTGAAAGCCGGATCGGTGACCACCAGCAAGACGTTCGCATCGATCGACACCAGCAAATCAACCGCGCTTCCCGATGGCGTCCAGTTCGCGCTGGGGTTGCTCGCGCCATGGCGCGCCAGCAGCTTCAGCTTCAAAGTGTACAGGTAACCCATGGGATTACGTGACGAGATCCAGACTGATTTGGCCGAGGCCTTCGACACTGACCTGGCCGATGCGGTGCAGCCGTTCACCGGCGAGTACTTGGGCCCCGGCGTATACGACCCGGTGACCGAGGAGACGACCGCCCAGCCGGTGACCTACACCGGGCGCGGCGTTCTGGACAATTACGACAGCCGGCGCATCGACAACGTGAATATCAAGGTCGGCGACGTGCTGTTGATCTGCCTGGTCAACGAGACGACGGATATACCTGCTGTCGGGCACAAGATAACCGCAGCGGATTTGCTGACTGGTGATCAAACGGTCTATCAGGTCGTCAGTCCTGGCACTGACCCTGCGAAAGCACACTACGAAATCCAGTTGAGGAAATGACCATGGCGGGAGGATGGAGTACTTCGCCTGTGTTGTTCGCTGATGTCGTCGAGGAGAACATTACTCGACGCGTGCGCGTGATCGCCTTGGCCATGCTGAGCGAGGTGGTTCTGCGATCGCCAGTGGACACTGGTCGGTTTCGCGGTAGCCATGTGATCAGCATCGGTGCGCCGGTATACGTGCAGCCAGCCAAGTTTGACCGCAACGGCGGAGGCACGATTAACGCAGGGGCTTCGGCGCTGACTGGTCTTGAGCCGTTCACCCAAGTGTTCCTGCAAACCAATCTCCCTTACGCCGAGAAGCTGGAGCAGGGCCATTCAAAGCAGGCGCCCGCCGGTGTCTACAGCGTGGCGTTTCATGGCGTCTCGCAGGCTTACAGATCATGACCTTCGAACAGATCCGCAGCATCGTCATCGGTCGCATGACGCAGTGGGCGGGCATTCCCGCCGCCGATGTCGATTATCCGAACGCTCCAGTGCCCTTTGACCCAGCAGGGCGACCGATCTGGGCGCGACTTGCCGACGTGCCAGGCCTTTCAAGTACGCCAGAAATTGGGCTGGGCCCATCTGTACGGCGCACAGGCATTCTTGTCATTCAGCTTTTTGTGCCGTCCTACAAAGGCACCCTGGCGATCACGAAGGCAGCGGACACACTGGTTCAGCATTTCGAGTACTACAGCGACCCGACCGGGCCATTTGACTGCTTTGCCGCATCCGCTCAGGTGATCGGCGACGATGGCCTAGGCTGGTATCAGGTCAACCTGCAGATTCCATACCGGGCCTACTGAGCCCACCACACCCACCGCCACATGGCGGTTTTTTTACGCCTTTTGATAGGAGAAACACCCCATGTCCAGTGGTGCCAAGGTCTCAACCGCGTGGAAGCGCGAGATCACCCCCGGAATCACCCCGCCCGGCGACTGGAATGTCCTGACCCGGGTCAGCTTCGGCCTGGTGCCGACTTACAACTCGGAAGAGAACAACGAGATTGGTGCCGACCGAATGGCGCAGGGCACCGCCCAGACCACCGTGGACGTCGGCGGCGACGTGGAAACCAAGCTGCGCTACGGCGCGCTTGATGACTTCATGGCGTCCTGCTTCGGTCGTGACTGGGTCGGCAACGTGCTAACCATGGGTAACGATCGCATTTCGTTCTCGATCGGCTCCTACGCAAGTGACGTGGGTATTGCTGCTGTCGCTCGCGGCGCTCAAGTGGCGACGATGAATTTCGATGTCCCAAACGACAACGAGATCAACGTAACCACCACTTTCGCCGCCATTGCCTGGGACGACAAGGCCGACAACACCTCGTTCATCGTCAATCCGCAATCCGAAGCGCACCAGCGCCGGTACGGCTTCAAGGACGTCAACGGTCTGAAGATCAACGGCATCCAGCTCGGCGAGGACAATGCCTGCATCGACAGCTTCAATCTGCAGTTCGACAACGCCGTGCAGACGCAGCGCTGCATCGGTAATGGCAATCCGTTCCCGGGCAACATCATCCCGACCACATTTACGCCATCCGGCTCGATCACCATGAGCTGGTCGAAAGCGGCCTACAACTTCTGGAAGTCGCAGCAGACTGGGGATGCGCTCAGCTTTGAGTTCACCCTTAACAACGGCGACGGTGGCTATACCTTCCTGCTGCCGGAGATGGAAGTGAGCGGTGACTGGCCGGATGGCGGATCGACCGACATCATTCAGGTAGAGCTCAGCTATACCGGGCGCCGCGTACCGCCGACCATCACTCGTCTGCCTGCGCCGATTGTCATTGCTGCAGTGAGCGTCACTCCGGCCACGGCCAGCATTGCAGAAGACGAGACCGTTGACCTCGAAGCCGTAGTCACGCCAGTTGGCTCCAGTCAGCTTGTCACCTGGACATCTTCGGCACCGGCCGTTGCCAGCGTAAGCGCAACAGGGCTTGTAACTGGCCTCTCGGCGGGCAGCGCAACTATCACGGCGACCAGCAAAGCAGACGGCACCAAGACCGACACTGCTGCGATCACCGTCACTGTTTAACCCTTTGCCTGGTGCGCCCTGCGGTGCGCGCCGGGCCTTTTACCGCAGAGGATTCTATGGCTCTCGTCATTACTCAGGCCCCAAAGCTGGATCTGGACGGCACGCGCTGGGTCGATATCGACAAAGGAGTGCGGCTCAAGATTGGATCGGCCGGCAATCCGAAATTTAAATCCCACCACGCACTGATTTTGCGTCATCAGGCAGCCGTGGATTCGCGCTATGGCGTCGGCACGGAAGGCTTCGATCCGTCGAACACCGAGATTGCAGAGATCGAAAGCATGGACGACATGCTGGTCGACCTGGTCTGCAAGCATCTGATCCTCGACTGGGAAGGGGTGGAAGAGGCGGATGCACCTGGTGTCGATGCTGAATACACGCAAGAGCGGGGCAAGCTGCTCATCGCTGTGCGTCCTGATGTCTACTTCCTCGCCCTGAAAACCGGCAGCGATATCGCCATGCGAGCCGAGGAGAAAACTAAGGAAACGGTGGGAAAGCCATCGCGGCGTACCAATGGAGCAGGGACTGGGCAGGCGCGGAAAACGAGAAAAAGCGCTGGAAGCACGAACGCCTAGGGAAAGGCGTTCCGCCGGTGCCTGTGGTTGATGGCATAACCGCCGAAATACTTCAGGCCTACTCGATGATTGGCCGCTCGCGCCAGTATGTCGGAATGATGGGCGCGCCGGCGCCGATAACGCTTGGCATCATCACGGATTACTTGGCGATTTATCCCACCTCGCTGGGTAGGGCAGAATTTGACGCTGCGATCCTCGCCCTTGATGACGAGTTCCGCACCAATTGGGCTGAGCATCAGGAAAGAACGAACCCCGAAAAAATAGGCTTTGTTGGTCGCACCCAGGGATGATGGTAAATTGCTGCAATCCAACAGGGAGGCGCTGGACATGCTGCTCATTCGAACGTTTTTTATTTCAGCGATGCTCGCTTCATCAATGGTTCAAGCTGCGGAAGAGGACCCATGCAAGGTTTACGACACGGCTGCGAAGGGTGCGATGGAGTACAGACAAAAGGGAAGGAACTTGTCAGAGGCGCTGGCAGTTCTCGATAAGCAAGTCTCAAAGACTTCCGACCCAGTGGAAGTCCAGGTCAATTCAACGCTCCGCTTGGCATATATCGAAGCCTTCAAGCAGCCGAGATACAGCACAGAACAGATGAAAGTGTCAGCGATCAGCGACTTCAGAAACGACTTCTACAGCGGTTGCCTGAAAGCAATGACAGAAAAAAGGTCACCGTAAATTGGCCATCACATAACGACCCGCTACGGCGGGTTTTTTTTCGCTTGGAGAAAGATATGGCGCAAGAATCACGACTCGCGATAATCATCGATTCGCGTAACGCGCGCCAACAAGTTGATGACTTGAGGAATAGCTTGAACGGCCTGCAAGGCGCAGGTGGGCAGGCTTCGGTAAGCGTTAGCGGCCTTGGTAATGCCGCGCGAGCTGCGGCGAGCGTATTGGCGGGGCTCGGCATTGGGCGCTTGGCTAGCGGGTTGCTGGAAATGTCTGATCGGTTCAAGACAATGGCCGGACAGATCAACCTTGTCAGCAGCTCAACAGCAGAAGCATCCAGAACCTTTGAAATCCTCAAAGCTATGGCTAATTCAACCGGATCTAGCCTTGAAAGCACGGTTACCTTATTCACGCGCATGTCTAACGCCACTCGGGGCGCAGGCTTTTCGCAAGAGCAGCTCCTGAAAGCCACTGACGCCGTCAATAAAGCTTTCTTGGTGTCGAGCGCAACCCAGCAGGAAGCGACCTCCGCAAGCATACAACTCTCACAGGCAATGGCTTCTGGGGTGCTGCGCGGCGAGGAGCTCAATAGTGTCATGGAGCAGGCTCCTCGCATCACACGCGCCCTCTCCGATTATTTGGGGGTTACCAACGGCCAGATTCGAGCAATGGCTGCGGAAGGGAAAATCACATCTGAGATCGTAATGAATGCCTTGCTGCGCTCGCTTTCATCGCTGAACAAGGAAGTGGCCACTATGCCGCCTCTCTTTGAGCGAGCTTCTCAGGTGCTGAAGAACAATTTTCTGGCGGCAGTTGGTCAAGTCGACACCCAGCCGGCAATCGATTCGGTAAAGGCGTTGGGTGAGGCTTTCGCCTCCCCGGAAATTATCGGCAACATCAAAACTCTTTCCTCTACTTTATCGAGTATCGCAGGAGTTGGCGTTGAAGGTTTCCAGTCATTGGTATCGAACATTGATGCCCTGATTGCTATCAGTGGTGCATATGCTGCCAAGGTTGGCACTGGCGTTGTGGTGTCGATGGCTGCTTGGGTCAAGGCGCGCTATGACTCGATCATTGCTACTCAGGCTCAGATTGTTGCTGAAAGGCAAGCCACTCTTTCGGCCGCAGATGCGGCCGCTCAAGCAACACGCAGCGCTGTTGCCGATCAGGCAGCAGCTTTGGCCTCTGCCCAGCGCACACTTGCAGAAACAACAGCGGCGCGAGCATATCAAGCAAACTCCGCAGCGCAACTCCAGGCCGTTCAAGCTCAACTCGTTGCAGATCGTGTGCTTGAGCAGCAGCGACTCAAGGCGCAAATCACCGATATCGGTCGCCAGCAGTCTATCGCGCGACTTGTAGAGATTCGTCGGCAGGAATTAGCGATTACCGCCCAGCAATCAGCAGCACAGGCGGCGCATAACCGGCTCCTCGGTGCAGAGGTTATTGCTCAGTCCAACGTAACGGCAGCGAATGCCAGGCTAACTACCTCGCGCGAGGCTGATGCCGCTGCGACTAATGCCCAGAGCACAGCTCAGCTTCGTCTGAACGCTGCAAATGGGGCGGGTTCTCGAATTGGGTCTGGTCTGCTTGCGCTGACTGGCGGACCTATCGGTCTATTAACTGCGGCAATCACGCTTGCGGCAGGCGCAGCTCTGTATTTCTCCACAAGCAGTAAGGCCGCAACACAGACGCTTATAGACCAGAACCTAACGATTGACGACTCGATCGCGAAGTTCAAAGCACTCAATGACGAACAGCGTCAATTCCAGTCATCAAACTGGATGGCAAAACAAAAAGAAGAAACTGAGGCGGCCGCCGACGCTATTGAGCAGTACCGGGACAGAGCTACCCAAGCTTTGATTTACTCGGGAGAATACGCGGGCTCAACACGCGAAGAATTCGAAAAGTTTTACTCGGAAGTGAAGTCAGGCCAACAGACTCTTGGGTCGCTGACTAAGTGGCTGTCCGCAAACACGAAAATCACCAACGAATACAAGACCGTTTTGATCGGTCTCGCCAATACGTACTCGTCGAGCAATGAAAATGCCAATAGATACACTGAGCTGGTAGCTCGGGGTAAACAAGCAACGGATGGGGCCACGACATCTTCGCGTGGACTAGCTGGTGCGCAAGGTGCCGTCGCATCAGCAGTCTCTGGAGGAGCGCAGGCGTGGGATAAATACATCTCGCAGTTGACGCAAACCAGAGATCTTATAGGGGCTAACGCTGCGCAAGAAGCGGCCTATAGCGCGACGAAAGCAGGATTCAATTCCCAGCAGGTCGAATATGCGCGCCTGATCGGTCAGCAAACTGATCTTTTAAAGGCATACGAGCAAGCTATAAGGGACGGCAAGAAAGAGGAGCAAGACCGACTCAGGCTCCAACTGACAGCGTCAATTACCGCATCGGATGCCATCCAAACTCAGCAAGAGAACCAAGCGAAGGCCATGCGTCAAATGGCCGAAAATGCAGAAGAGAGTTCAAGACGTCAAATAACTGCAATTGAACTTGCCGCAAATTTCGCCGTTACATCTTCAGCAAGGATGGTGTCCGCAACTAACTCGCCATCTCAGAATGCACAAGGGAAGTCACTTCTAACGTTCGGACAAGTGCAGCCTCCAAATGCACAAGCTCCGGCGCAAACGAAAACTGCGGCTCAAAAGGCGCAGGATTTGATAGATCAGGTTTTCGGAAACACCGATCAAAAAACCAAAAAGCCAAAAACTGAAAATGGCCTTGCAAGCAAGCTGAGCGCGGCACAAACCGCGTTCGATGGGCTGTACAAGGCCGCTCAACCTGCGAAGTTCGCGCTTCAGGACTACGTTGAGAAACAAGGTCAGTTGTCCCTGCTGCTGTCTAAAGGGAAGATCACCCAAGACGAATACAATGAGGCGCTGGCACAGGTGTCGATCAACTACGCCGCAGCGATCAAGGGTGCGCAAGGTCTGACCCAGGCCGAGCAGTACCGGGCGCAGCTGGAAAAGCAGCTTTCCACCCAGCGCACGCAGTACGACCTTGAGGCCGGCGCTGTCGGCATGGGAGATAAGGAGGCCGCTCGACTCGAACAACGTGTCCAGCTTGAGCAGCAAACAAACGATCGCATCCTTCAGTTGCGCACCGAACTGGCCAACGCAACAACAGAGAAGCAGCGCCAAGACCTGCAGGCTCAGATCGACCTGACCAACGAATACCTGCCGAAGCAGGTGGCCGCCATGGAAAATGGATTCAGGAAGATCGACGCCGCCCAGGGCGATTGGACAAACGGGGCGCGATCGGCCTTTCAAAACTACGCCGATCAGGCCGCCGATGTGGCTGGCCAGACCCGAACGCTGTTCACCAACGCCTTCAGCAACATGGAAGACGGCATCATCCAGTTCGTGAAAACCGGGAAGCTTTCCTTCAAGGATTTTGCCGACGGGATCATCGCGGACCTGATCCGGATTCAAATTCGCCAGGCTGCGGTGGGTATTTTCGGATCGCTGTTCAGTGGTTTTGCGGGGGCGGGTGCGTCGGCGGCAGGTAACGGCTTCGCTGCCGGATCTTCTGCTGCAACCTCGTCGAGCCTCGGCGCGTCGGCGGCAGGGTACACCTCGAAGTTCGGCTTCTCCGATGGCGGCTACACCGGCGACGGTGGGAAGTACGAGCCGAAGGGCGTGGTGCACGGCGGCGAGTTCGTAGTCCGAAAGGACGTGGTCGCGCAACCTGGTGCCCGGGAATTCCTCGAGCGCATGAACGCATCCACTAAAGGATACGCAGACGGCGGTTTCGTCGGTTCAACCTCGGGCGCTAAAGCCTCCAACGCTGCGCCGGCTTCTTCAACCTCCGGTGCCGGTCCTGTCATCGAGCAACACTTCAGCTTTCAAGGAACGCCTGACGACGCAACCATCAGCATGGTCAAGGAGGCAGCGATGCAGGGTGCGAAAGGTGGATATGAGCTGGTCGTCCGCGACTTGAAACAGAACGGAACCATCCGCCAGCTGATCGCGCGGCGCTAAGCCTTTAAGGAGTACTACATGGCTCTCACGTGGCCGGCTTCGCTGTGCCCGTCAGAAATGACGTGGGGCATCGTCAATAACAATAGGGCGTTCACCTCGACGCTCTCAAATGCCCAACAGATCGTTGGCTACCCGGGCGCCTACTGGCAATGCACGGTGACCTTTGGCGTGTTGAGCAGGGCCCAAGAGCGCGAGCTGTCGTCGTTTCTTGGGCGCCTTGATGGAATGTTTGGAACGTTCAACCTGCCGGCGTTTACTCGCCGTCGTACCAACAATGTCGGCGCTCTATCCGTGGTCACCGGCAACGCGCAGGCGCGATCGATGGTCATCGGCGGCGCCCCGGCGAATGCTGCTGTGTTCACAGCCGGCGACTACATCACCATCGCGGGCGAGATGTTTGAGGTTACCGATCCGGCATCGGCGAATGCGCAGGGGAGGGTGACGGTGTCGCTCAACAAGCGCATCCGCAAGACGCTCACGGCCGGCACCGCTATCGAGTACCTCAATCCGTACTCGGAAATGCGCATGACTTCCGATACCTGGGCCATGTCGATCAAGCCGGTCGTTTCCAACGGCTCATATCAATTCAGGGAGGCTTTCTGATGCCCTCAGCATTTCCGTTCAGCCAAAGCGTGGTGAACATCATAGCCACCGGGCGGTTCATGCCGGTCTATGCCGTGCAGCTCGACTTCGTCGACGGCATGGTCTTCGCGCACACCGGTACCGGAGACTTGGTGGTCGACGGCATCACTTATCTGGGTGTGGGCAATTTCGGCCAAGTGAGCCAGTCGCAGGAAAGCGACAACTCTGGCTCGCCGATGTCGGTTGAGCTGACGCTCAGCGGCTTGGATGCCTACATCTTGTCCGAGACCAACGTGCGCGGCTGTCGCGGTCGAATGGCGAAAGTGTTGTTCATCGTGTTCGACGAGGCCGGCAACTACGCGGCGGACATTCTTTTCTCTGGTCGCATGGACGCGGCGAAGTTCTCGTTCGCTGGCAATGGCGAGGACGGCAACAGCATCACTGTCCCGGTCATCGATCGTATGGCCGAGTGGAGCCGTACCGGCACCGAACGATTCACCGATGAAAACCACCGCGCGCGCCATCAGGGCGACCGGTTCTTCTACGCCATCGCCCAGATGTCCGAGTGGCCCATTTACTGGGGCTCGAAGAAGGACGCACCAACATTCACCTATGGAAGCTAGCCATGCGCTACCGAGACTGGACAACCCGTCTGAACGAAACGATCAAGGCCGCCCAAGAGCGGCCTTTTTCATGGGGTGAATTTGACTGCTGCCTGTTCGCTGCCGACTGCACAGCCTCGGTTTGTGGTGTCGATCCGGCGGAGAACTACCGCGGTAAGTACACGACGGAAACCGGTGCGAAGCGGCAGCTGAAGAAACAGCACGGCAGCCTTGAGGCCGCTTGGGATGTCCACTTCGCCAGGGTGCCGCTGGGCTTCATACAGCGCGGCGACGTCGTGCTGTACGACGCGCCTGGCGGCCGAAGCATGGCTGTTTTCTGGGCTGGCGATTATTGGGCAACAACCGATGACGGCGTAGCCCGTGTCGTATGCGAGCCACTGGCCGCGTGGAGGGTTGAATGAGCGGCGGCGTCAGAAAACTTGCCTCGGTTGTTGTCGGTGCGGTTGTTGGTTTTGCCCAAGGCGGGCCGTGGGGCGCCGTTGCCGGTGCAGCACTGGCCTTCTATGCGTCTGAGCAGCAGGAAAAGCTCAACACCAAGTCGCCGTTGCGCGACAACGAGCCGTCGGCGCAGACCGTGCGCTCATCAAAGGCACCGGTGCGCTACATCCTTGGACGCGTTTCCACTGGTGGCGTGCTTGTGTGGGCGCAGGAGCAGGCTGGCGCTCAGGGGGAGGGCGAATGGCTGCACCTGGTGTACGTGCTTTGCGAAGGGGCGATCGATGCCCTCGAAAACATCTACCTCGGCGAGGAAGAAATCGGCTCGTTCGGCGCCTATGCCACCTACGAGCTGGTCGTCGATCCGACTCAGGTGAATGCATTCCTCAAGGCAAACTGTCCGGACTGGAAGGACTCACAGATCGGTCGTGGTTTGTCCTTTGTCCGCATCTCTCTTTTTTACAGCGCCGAAAAATTCCCGTCCGGCATCCCCGACACTCGTTTCGTCGTGCGCGGTCGCAACGATATTTACGACCCGCGTAGCAACACGGCGGGCTACAGCGCAAACACTGCGCTGCATCTGCTGTGGTATCTCCGCGCCCGCTGCGGTGTGCCTGACGACGAAATCGTTTTCGAAACTTTCGCGAGTGCTGCGAACGTCTGCGACGAGGCCGTCACCAATGCGGACGGCTCTACCAGCCAGCGCTACCGCAGCGGTTGCGTGATCGGTGCAGACGAGCAGCGCACTGGCGTCTTGCAGAAGCTCGAGGCCGCTGCTGGTGGCCACCTGATCCGAGTTGGTGGTCGCTGGATGTTCCAGGCCGGCGCCTACTACGGGCCGTACGACTTCGAAATCACTGAAGACATGGTGATCGGCACCGTCACCGGCAGCACCGAGCCGACCAACGACTCGGCAATCAACACCGTTCGAGGTACGTTCATTGACCCGTCCCAATCGTGGACAGAGACCGATTACCCCGAGGTCAGTGTTGCCGAATGGATTGTCGAAGACGGTGGCGAGGCAGCGGAAACGCTGACCTACTCCTATGTCACTGACCCCTATCAGGCCCAGCGGCTGGCGAACATGGAGCTGCGCCGGCGCCGTGCGGGTGGTGCGATCAGCATTCCGATGAACTTTGCCGGCTATAACTGCCGTCCGGGCCGCGTTGTGCGGGTCAACCTGCCGTCGCTGAACATCCTGGGCGAGTTCATCGTTTCGGACTGGTCTATGGGCGATAGCGAAGGCTGCACCGTCCAGGTCAAGCAATACGAGCCGGCAATCTTTGATGATGCGGTGGGGCAGCCATATAACCCTATCGGGTTTATCAACCTGCCTTCCGGCGGGCTTGGCAGCCCTACCAATCTCACGTGGACACAGGACAACACCGCCGAGGTAATTCAGGGTGTCCTGTCCTGGCTGCCGCCTAGCGGCATCGTGAAGGAATACATCGTAATCGTGCGCCAGGGCACGACAGCGATTCAGTCGCACAACGTGCCGGCCACCTCGACGGAGATCGCCATCAATGGCCTGCCGTCTGGCAATTACACGATGAGCGTGGCGGCTGTCGGGCCAATGGCGCGATCGGGTGAGGTGACTATCACCGTCAGCATCAATGGCCCTCCGATCCCGGAAAGCTGCGTGGTGCAGTCGTCTATCGACAACATCGTGCTGATCCCGAGTAACTCGCAAAACGGCTTGAATGGCGGGACGTACGAGTACTTCTTTAGCACCTCGCCGACGGCAACGTCTGCTGATGCCGAATATCTTGGGCAGGGCTTGACGTTTACGCACACTGGGCTGGGGTTCTGGAAGAACTATTATTACTTCATCCGCTCATCAAACGCTTATGGCAAGAGCGCGTTCCTCTACGTTCCGGCACAGACCTCAAACGACGTCTCTGCATATCTTGCAGCGATGGCAGGAAAAGTCGGCCGTACCGAACTGGGGCAAGACATTGTCAGTGAAATCGACAAGATCCCTGGACTTCAGGATCAGATCGACAATATTGCCGACGCACTCGAGTACGACCCTGCGTCAACCTATCTGAAAGGCGACACGGTGCGAGTGGGTCGGCGCCTGTATCAGGCTTCTCAGGCGGTACCGATCAACACGCCTCCGCCGAACCCTATGTATTGGGAAGACATCGGCCAGGTCTTGGAGGAGGCCAATGCGCTGGCGGCACAGGTCTCTAAAAACACACTGGATATCGAGCATCAGGGAGACAAGCTGACTGCGCAGGCGTCAAAGCTTGATGGCGTCTACGTGCAGGTGAATCCCGCGCTCGCCGGCGACACCGGCGGCTTCGCCGGCTCTGATCAGGTTTATGTAGGGGTCTGGTCGGAACAGTCAGCGCGGCTTGAGGACGGAATTGCCACTGCCAAGAGCATCGAAACCATAAAGGCAGAGGTGAATAAGAACAGCGCCACAGTGCAGACGGTCAGCCAGGCAGTGGCCACGCTGGATGGCAAGGCCTCAACGATGTGGTCCGTGAAGATGCAGGTGACTGCTGGCGGGCAATACGTCGCCGCCGGTATTGGCCTCGGTATCGAAAACACAGGCGCCGGTCTGCAGAGCCAGTTCCTGGTTAGTGCTGATCGCTTTGCCATCGTCAACACCATCGCCGGCGGCGCTATATCTGTGCCGTTTTCGGTGCAGGGCGGCCAGGTGTTCATGAACTCAGCATTTATCCAGGACGGCAGCATCACGATGCTGAAGATCGGCCAAGCGTTGCAGTCGGACAACTACATACCCGGCGTGCAAGGTTGGCGCCTTGATAAGGCCGGCAACCTTGAGTTCAACGGCCCGGCGCCGGGAGGCGGACGACTGACGATGACCAACCGGGCAATCAAGGTCTTTGATCAAAACGGTATTAAGCGAGTCCAGTTGGGAGACCTAACCGCATGAGTTTCGGGATAAATGTGTGGAATGAAAATGGATCGCTTACTTTGGATATGGGGGACTTCACATTACAAAAGCTTGCGGTCATGGTTCTGCCGGCCAACCCCTCCGGGGGAGGTGCCAGGCCCGCGCCGCGAAGCGATTACATATTGATGGATGTGATCGGCTACGACCCGTCTACATGTTTTGTGACGATAACACCTCGTAACTATAGTACGGGGGCGGCGTTCGGTAGGTCTGTTATTCCGACTTATAAGGATTTGGGCGGGACGCAGATTGCAATATATACATACGCGAATTACAGGGCGCCAAACGGCACTGGTAAATGGTTAGAGCGGTGGGTAGAAAGCACTGTGGAATGCGTTATTGAAGTGGTTAAGGTGATTTAATGACTGATTTCGGATTGTCTGTCGCCAATGATTATGGATCCGTCATAATTTCGAGTGACTATAAAATAATGGTATTCTCAGAAAGAGGCACCTTTAAAATCACGTCTAAATACACGGATGTGGAAGGCAACGGTTCTGTGATGTTCAATAAGCCCATCAGAACCCAGGAGCCACCTCAGATATTCGTGCGGCTTGTCTCGGGCGTGCACAACGATCTTTCCATCTACACGGGCCTTTTCGGTGGCCCGGGTAATTGGACCGGCTTTCTGGTGGTGTCGGCTGTAAGGGGTAATCCCAATCTACAAAACTATACACTTGAGTATGTCTCATGCATGTATTCCAACCTCAAGAGTACATCGGATTATGGTTTGGAGCTGTTTGACTATCAAGGCAACACCATCTACACATCCAGCGATAACGTCGTCAAGTTTAGCAAGTTCAGTAAAAACTGGAAGCTGACGCAAGGTGACTGGGTTGATTACTATGATAGCGGCTTAACCATTGATGCGGATGATTTTGTATCCATTTCAAGCATTGATAGGGGAGTGAATTGGTTTACAGGTCATGCTCAGTATGCCGGCTTAACTTTACTATCGGATGGTGTAAGGATGCTGAGGATTAACAATAATGTCGTTAGGGGAGATTGGTACTATCAGGGAACAAATAATACGTGTCTGGCTATACCGGTTTGTAAGTTCCCGGCCTCGCGATATTTGAATACTTAAAGTTTTGGGGCGAACTGTCGCCCGGCCTTTCCTCACCCCGTAACGATTTGGTGGCACGACGACCCGGAGATCCGGGTTTTTTATTGACCAGAATTTGAGTAATCGCATGGCCAAACAAACGATCAATCTCGGCACCGCTCCCACGGGTGTCGGCGGCGATACGCCGCGTAGCGCGTTTACCAAAGCGCAAAGCAACTTCGACGAGCTTTATGCAGCCGATGCCGTCAATTACAAGCGAGCGAACATCATTGGCACCGTCTCTCAGGCGTCCGGTGTTCCTACCGGCGCGATACTCGAAAGGGGCGCGAACGCGCAAGGCAGCTACATCAAATACGCTGACGGAACTCTTCATTGCTGGACGCGTATGTCAACAACTGCCGTGAGTAACTTGAACGGCAGTGTTTTCAACAGTGCGGCGATTTACCCGGGAAACTTCCCGGCAGCCTTTGTCGGCCTGCCTGTAGTCATCCCATCGGCGAGCGGCGTAGCTTTTTCGTGGGCTGGCAATTACGTGGAGCAGACGCAGAGCGCGTGGGGCGGATGGGTAGCCTTCTCCCCGACGGCTACAGGCGGCTTTGCATGGCTTAATTTTTTCGCATCCGGACGGTGGTACTAATGATCATTAACCTGTCTCCTTGCCGTATGGACGGTACGCTCGAAGTATCCAAGGCTGGCGATACGCTGACCATCAACGGCGAGCAATTCAACTTTTCGCGAATGTCCGACGGGGACACGCTGCCCGTTGGGGCCTTCAGCACAATGTGGATCGCCGGCGATGTAGAGAAGCAGAACGGCGAGCTGACGCTGAACCTGCTTCTTCCTCTTCCACAGAATTACAGCCAAGCTCAGGCTTTTCCCGTGCCGCTCGTGAATGTTGCCGACGGGCCCGTGGTCTTGCCTGAGCCGCTCCCGAGCGATGAGCCGCCATCTGCGCAAGTACCCTGGCCTGCGCGGGAAGGCGTTATCGATTGGGGAAAATTGATAACCCTTGCCCAGAAGGACGCGCAAGCCGCTGCCGCGCGCTTGGCCGCTGCAAGGGCGGAGCTTGCCACCCGCAACTCTTCCGCCGTCGTGCAGATTGATCGGATCGCTGATCGAGTCGCCACTCTGGGGTACGGCATGGAGGCTGGGGAGGCCACTTCGGAAGACGAGGCAGAGCACGCCACACTGACGCTCAGCCTGAAAGCGTGGAAAGCCTACAAGTACGCACTGGGAAAGGTCACTACCAAAGAGGGCTGGTTTGAGTCCCCGGCCTGGCCAGCCGAGCCTGCTACGCCCGACATCATTGCCGCCCCAATGCTGGCCGCCGAAGAAACGATCTGACGCCGACTGAACGAGAACAACCCGCCATCGAGCGGGTATTTTTTTGCCTGGAGAAAAGTGATGACTGCAACCGAAAAAGACCGCGACATCCTCGCCCGCACGCTATGGGGTGAGGCGCGCGGCGAAGGTACGGCCGGCCAGGTCGCCGTGGCCTGGGCGATCCGCAACCGCGTAAACGACGGCAAGACCAACTCGTGGTGGGGGGAGGGCTACGCCGGTGTGTGCCAGAAGCCATACCAGTTCAGCTGCTGGAACAAGGCCGACCCGAACTATCAGTTCCTGATCGGCGTGAAGCAGATCCCGTTCCGCGAACTGGCGCAATGTCGGATCGCCGCCGAACAGGTGATCGACGGCAAGGTGTCTGATCCCACCAGCGGCGCTACCCACTATTACGCCACCAGCATCAAGGCGCCGGGTTGGGCGGCGAAGGCTAAGCAGACCTTGCGGCTGGGCAATCACATCTTCTTCAAGGACGTGCCGTGATGGTCGTTCCGTGGAAATTGGTCGGCGTGCTGGCGCTGGTGCTCGCCGGCTTCGGCAGCGCCTGGCAGTTTCAGGACTGGCGCTACGGCAGGCAGCTTGCCGAGCAGGCGCGACTGCACGCCGACGCCATGAATCAACTGACCCAGGCCGCCGCCACCGCGCAGCAGGTAGAGCAGGACAAGCGACTCGCGCTCGAGCAGCGCCTGGCAGCCAGCGAGCAAACCCACTTCGAGAAAATGAGCAATGCCCAACGTGACCAAAATCGCCTGCGCGATCGCCTTGCCACTGCTGATGTCCGGTTGTCAGTCCTCCTCGACGCAACCGACGTTGCCAAAGGCTGTGGCGTGCCAGCCACCTCCGGCGCCGGCGGCGTGGATCATGCAGCCGTACGAGCCCGACTTGACCCAACGCATGCTCAACGAATTATCGCCATCACCGACACCGGCGACCGGGGGCTGATTGCTCTGCAGGCGTGCCAGGAGTATGTACGGAACCTGGTGCAGTGATGGCGCCGAGCCATTCTTGCGATGCCACCGGTCGTAAACCATCATTCAGATTCGAACTGGAGGACTGGTGGAATGGACAAACAAATGGCTGGTTACTCAATCGTGATGACGATTATCTGGGTTTCAGTAGTTCTTACAGTCATTTATTGGATGTCGTAGTGAAGGTAATGGGGGATGACGTGGAAGGCGTGGTGCTAAGCCAGAAGATGCAGCGAGAGGCGGATCGCCTACTGGCGCAGATTGTCCGGGCTGATTCGATGATCATCGCTGTGAAGGCGGGAGCACGGGCAGATGGCTTCGTGCTTGGCTTGGAAACCGGCGGTGCTTTGCGCCCCGGCGATGCTGAAAATCTGTACATCATTTTTGAAGCCGCGTTGGTGGAGCGCCTGAAAACGCTGACGAAGGGCTGATTCAGTCGACTGGTTTTATCAGCTCCGGGCCTTGGTTCCGTACATTCCCCACGGCCCGGTCAACCTTGAACCACTCAAATACCTCCGTTGGTTCACCCTGTTGCAATAGCATTTGCTCGGCGCGCTCTTTCGGCGTTGCCGGGTCCAACCATTCCGGAGCCAGCTCCGGTGACAATGCAACCGGCCGTCGGTCGTGGATGTCGACCATGCCACCGGCGCTATCGGCGGTGATAATTACGAAGCCATCATACCCGCCGGGGCCATGCTCTTCATTTGGGTATTGGCCGATGGCGGCGCACAGTATCGGCGACTGATCCCGGTGTCTGATCAGGTAGGGCTGCTTCTTCGGACCGCCTTCGTCGACCCATTCAAACCAGTTGTTGATTGCGATGATCGCTCTGTGTGGCCAGATCGCGCGGAAGAATGGGCCGTGGGCAACTTTCTCTACCCTGGCATTGATCGGTGCAGCGCGATCCTTGGCCCAGTGCGGTCGCCACCCCCAACGAACCATGTCGGCGTGCAGGAACTGGCCTTCCTGGTGGAAGAGGGCGAGTTGAGCGGTCGGTGCGGCGTTGTACCGCTCGAAAGGTTGCTCGCCGGTCGAATTGACCAGCGCGTTCGGCATGCTGAGCGCCGCCACGAAATCGTGAATGCCGCTGTACTGGGAGAGTCGTCCGCACATTGCCCGTTCCTCGCATGGTTCCTTCAGCGTAGACCCGCTGGCGCCGGCTTCATCACAAAACCTTTTCCGGTGCATGTGGTGCAGTCGTCACGCGTACCAAAGCGATCGAGGCAGGCAGGGCAGATGCAGAAGGCGGCTGACTCGATGTGAGGTCGCACCTTTTCAATGACGCGCAGATCCCGGTCCTCTTGGGCAATCTGAGCCGCATCAACCAGCGCTCGGTAAGTATCCGGGTCGTCGATGGGGGTGTGGCAAATGCCGCGGATCATCCGCTGCGTCTCGATCAATTGGTACCGCCGCCCGTGCATCTCCAAAATCAGCCCCGTGATCGTGCCGACATTCCGGGAAAGTCCTAGATTCAGGTGTATCCCCTCGGGGCCCGAGTAAACCTTGCCGTCATAAGAAGATGAAGCGCCGCGCGGTTCGGTCGTTGCGAAGTCGAAGATTGAGCGGCTGATCGTGCCAAACAACTCTCCGTTGTCGATCCGCACGACGTCATAGGTCGACGCTCCGCGGTACTGGGGCGGCGAGTTCTGCAACTCCTCGACTGCGTGCCAGTAAGCGGCGTCTGCCATTTCGCCCATGTCGAATTGCTCAAGCTGATCAATCAGTCCTTCGCCATGCAGCGCCGCAGCCATCGCATGGAGTGTTTCCCGGTGGCCTTCAGGGTTTTGCATACGGAAGTCTTGGTCGTCGAGTGTGGCGCGCCATTGCTTAAGCCGGAGGGATTTGGCCTGGTCGAAATTCATGAAAGCGATCGCTGTACAGGAGCTGTATGCATGTACAGTAATCGAGGTGTGGCTTGTCGGCGAGGATGAAGCGACGAGCTGCAGCCATGAGACTGCTTTCGGCCAAAAGCGGACGGTCTACTAGAGCTCGTGCGGTCAAAAAATAGTCGTCGGCTACCCAGGAAGTCCGAGGAGAATCGTTGAGTTTCGTCTTGGAAGGACAATATTTAGCTTCGCTCAACAAGATCGACAAGGCGTAGATAACGCGAGTCTGATTTCAGGTCAGGTTTGGTTTCCGCGATCAGAGCTAGTACCTTCGGCAACTCATATGGAGGACGTATGAGAACCAAGGGTGTAACTCTGTTAATTAAATCCAGCGTTGTCTCAGGAAACAAAACGGTGATCGGCTTTTCATCGTTTAAATCTCGAGTGAACCGGTAGAACGGATGGTCATTTGTCTCCACCGCTACCAAAAACTTCTTTACCGCTTCGTAAACTGCGGGAAAGTTATCCCCGGTGTCATCAAGCAAGCCTATCCATGCTCTCATCGATTTTGAGGTTCTGTATCGGCGTTCTCTGGGCCAGTCTTTGTTGATTACAGGAATGACGTGCTTGATCCAGCCGTTTTCGTTTTTCTGCCCAACTTGACCCAACCAAAAAATGAATCGGTTTCGAGTGTCATCGGACATAGCTCGTAAGACTAAACGAAGTTCTCCCTCGGAGAGCCCGCTAGGCTCACTTGTGTCAAATATGCGCATGTAGCCTAGCCAGTGCGCGGCTCCGACTGAGAGATCTCGATCCCATGAAAATCCTTCAACCCACGGGAATAGGTTGAGCAGGAGCGGTTTGATGATCTCTCGCAACGATCGTCTAGGCACTTGGTTACTGTAGAGAAATCCGTTCCATGCGGGCTCCGACGCTGGATGTTCGAACGCCAACATTGGAACAAATCGTTCCTCAGCCCATACCGGGTCTATAAACGCGAGCCAGTTCAGCATCCTGCTTACTATTGATACGGCATGATCCGAGCCTTCACCGGGCGCAGCTAAGAGACGTTCAATTCGAGACTTGATGTGGTCTGGAATTAGTGAACCCGCCACCTCCTGCAGCTCTCTAGGCACTGCGTTTAAAAGGGCCTCAGTACACATGCCGACCGGGCCATTGATTGCATGGCCATATGTGCGCGTAGACTGTTCAATCAGTTTTCCACCTTGATGGGTTTTACCAAGACCACTCTTCGCTGCCTCTGCTCCACCGCTCAAGATACCTTCGACGATATGATCGTATACTCGCCAACTGAGATCAGCATCAAACTCAAGCATTGTCACCAGGTTCTGCTGGAGCCATCGGCCCAAGGTATGGTTCAGTTTGGCGATAAATGCTTGTGGGAGCTGTGCAACTCGGGTCAGGAATACCCGCCTCAGCCTGGGAGTGGTTTCTGCCGGGAATTCATTGATCATGGAAGACCAGAGTGCCTCTGGATAGTCGCCAGCCTTTCCAGCAATCGTCAGCGCAGACAATGCCTTTCGCGGTTTGACTTTTACCAAGCCAGTGAAGGGTCGCCTCTCAGTAAAGCTGCCAAAATCACGCTTCAACTCTTCCTTTGCCTTCGAAACAACCTCGTTTATGGGGAGATCCAAGACTGCATCTGGTTTTTCGTCCGTGCCGACCCAGCCGGTGTATGAGCCGTGCTCGATGACCGTTGAAGTCGCCCAACCGTCGTTCCAATCAGCAATACCTTCAGTCATCACGGCAAGCCGTTCACTGTGAGCAGCTGCAAGTTCGCAACCTTGAAGTTCGAGATATCTCGCGTATCTAGCCGCGAACTCGCCTCGCAGCCGATGGAACTCCTCGTCAGACCAGTGGGCCTGCTGATCGGGGCCTGTCAAGATGCGGTCGATGAGTTGATTACGACTCGTCTCAGAGAGTTCTTTCCATCGGTCAACGATCAGAAAAAGCAGCTCTCGGGCCACATCAATGTCCCAAAAAGCTTCTTGATCTAAAAGTAACACTTGCTCGGCAATCGAGTCGGCCTCGAAGAGGTCGACTTTATTGAAGGCATAAAGCTTGAGCTTTCGGAAAAAGTACCGCTCCGTAGCGGGCCAAGTCATCGCATGCGCTATTGCAAGTACCGGCCATTTAGCAATCATTTGATCGAAAAGTTGAACAAACCAAACCACCGCCTCCGCGGGTTTCGTGATGTACTTTTCCCCGTCGACTTCGCGTACCGGATAGCAGGTCGGTGTACGGAAGTACATGGTCTCGATATCCCCCAATAGCCCTGAGGCGAAAGTAAGCTGCTCCTGAAGGATGCCAAATACCTGCGGTAGTAGGTCGTCGGGAATGTCTAAATCTTCGTCGTGCTTATCAAGGAACATGACTTCATACTGACCGAGGTCGCCGAGGTGAATGTCCATCCAGGATGCTGAGGGAGGCTTGGACTGCCCCAGACCAATCGGTCGCTTGATCTCCAAACGCGGAGTCGTAACCTTCCGGAATTCTCTTAGGACACTAGCCGTCCATCCTTCCACATTGATCCGTTCCCTCAGGCTAAACCATTCGCCATCCCACTGACGATTGCGAGGATCTCGATGGTGTTCGAGGATGAGATTCCAGATATGGCGCGCTCGTTTTTCGAGAGTTTTTGAGTGATCCAATTGCCACTCGATTTGTTGAAGAAGTCGCGGATGCAGACCGTTCTGTCGGATCGCCCACCAAGCCAGCACAGGGCTTACAATGGCCTTGCTGATCCAGGTGATAAGGTGAGCAAGCCTTATTGGCGTCGCCTCGAAACCTTCTGCTTGGCGACCACCGAGCCGATGAAACTCGTGTGGATTGTCGTCTTCATCTCTCCAAATTAATAGATTGTCGTTGCTTACGCCCTGCTTGCGATCTTCATCAGAGATATCGCTCAGATCGTCATCAAGTCCGTATGCGACCAGAGGATCAAAGGTCTCTGCATCAACGCCATAGTCACGTACTGGTTCAGCCGATCGCACATACGCATCCATCACACATATCCATTCAGGATGTGGAGTCGGATTAGCTTCCGAGAATAATCTAGCGCCCTGTATCGTGCGAAGGGCATGAGCAACTTGGCCGCGCACATGAGGGGCAAGTACTTTCGGATCCTGCTGGGATTGAGCGATTACGGATGCACGCCATCTACGAGGATCATCAGCTCGCTCTGCCCAAGCTTCCATGCTCGTCCACAAGTCCGAGTGATCGGAATAGGCTATGGCTGTAACCCCTCGGTCACGCCATTTCGCTTCGATGTCCTCAGGAAGCCCACGGTCAAAGGCATAGAGTCGAGATCGATCATACTGGCCGTCATGGTTAAGGCCCTGAAGAAGATATTTGACGGGCGGGTCTTCTGCCTGATAACCAACTAAAACGACGGTATGTCGTTCTAGGAGGTGCCTGATAAAGTTGGTAGCCCATCCTTCTGATAGGTACGCACGTCCGAAGTCCGCGCTGCTAAGCACGTAGGGATGAGTTTCAGAGGCCGCCTCCACCAATCGCCCGTGAAGATAAGTGATCCCCTCAATTTTCGATCCGAAGTTCAGATCGGGAAAAGCAGGCGGCACGTGCCGGACCAGATGCCCTCCCACATGCCCGACTTCGAACAATCGGTCGAAGTTCGTCGTGACAATCTGCGGCACGCCGTTTTGACTTGAAGAAATCCGCTTAATCAGATCGTGTTCACGTCCCACATCTTTGATTTGTAGAGGAGCACTTAGTCGCTCCGTGACCAGTGCGTTAACTTCATCCTTACCGTATTCCAGGTGGAGGAGGTTGAAGATTTGGTCGAGTGGGACATTCGCAGCAGATTGATCATCCAGCCATGGCCGAAACGCGGCCATAATTTCTGAATCGGCTGGCGGATCAAAAAAATCAATGACGTGCCGAGTAAGACCGACGAAAGTAGGCATTCCAGATGGTAACGAAACTCCGGCGCCGCACAGAAATACGACGCGGCCAGCATCACAGCGCTCGAGGAGGATATCTGGTATCGCAGGGCCATCGGGATGGAATCTCATAAGTTCAACTCATCAATGCGTTAAAGTGGTCATACCGGAGCGGCAAATACGCTTTCGACGGTAGGGCTACACATGCTGAGTCGCACAGTATAGGCGTGCATCGACAGTAACTGCCGTCTCCATCCCCATGTACTATGTTCATAGCTAATTTCTCATCCTGAAGGGTATCGGCAAGGGACCGCTTTTGGCCGATAGCGGTCAGTCGGGCGTCATCAAAACCGCAAGCGTCATCTTGATGAACTCCTCATTTTTGTCGATTGCCCAGAGGGCGGCGCGGACGTTCTCGGCGACGTCGGCCGATCCGCGCTGCTCGACCCAGTTCGTAAGCTCCATGATGGCGGCTTCGAGAGCGAGTTGGTTCTCATTGATTTTGTAAAGCAGGGAAGGGAGCAGATCGGAATTTGGCATGGGCGTTCCTCCGTGAAAGAGCCCAGCGTAGCACCGTGTTACATGAAGAGTGTTTTACGTTTGGCAGGACGCCAGAGAAGGGAGAAAAGCCAGAAAGTTTTGTAACGCGTATCAAAAAGTTTTGTAACGCTTCCGTGAGCTCAGCGAAAATCTCAACAGCCAGAAACGACAAAGCCCCGAATAATCAGGGCTTTGTCGTACATAAGATGGCGGAGGCGATGGGATTCGAACTCATGGACCTGTTACAGTCGACGGTTTTCAAGACCGTTGCCTTAAACCACTCGGCCACACCTCCGTTGCGTTGCGGGCGCCATAATACCTGAATGAAACACACTGTCAAACTCTCTGCATGGCTTGTTACAGAGCGTCTGTTATGATCTTTGCGACTGAACGTTTCAAACCAACAGGAGTGTCGCCATGCGCGAACAGGATTACGCAGTTAATAACAGCGTGCAGGCTGAGCAGCTAGAGGTTAGCCGCGTCCTGCGCAACACTTACGGCCTACTGGCTCTGACCCTCGCATTCAGCGGCGTCATGGCTTTCGTCGCACAGCAGATGCGTGTTGGCTACCCGAATATTTTCGTGGTGCTGATCGGCTTCTACGGGCTGTTCTTCCTCACCAACAAACTCCGTGATTCCGCGTGGGGCCTGGTGTCCGCGTTTGCGTTGACCGGTTTCATGGGTTTCCTGCTCGGCCCGATTCTCAATCGTTATCTGGGCATGCAGGGCGGCGCTGAAGTGGTCAGCTCCGCATTCGCGATGACTGCACTGGTGTTTGGTGGTCTGTCGGCTTACGTGCTGATCACCCGCAAGGACATGAGTTTCCTCGGTGGTTTCATCACCGCCGGTTTCTTCGTCCTGCTGGGTGCAACGCTGGCAAGCTTCTTCTTCCAGATCAGCGGTCTGCAACTGGCGATCAGCGCAGGTTTCGTGCTGTTCTCGTCGGTCTGCATTCTGTTCCAGACCAGCGCCATCATTCATGGCGGCGAGCGGAACTACATCATGGCGACCATCAGCCTGTATGTATCGATCTACAACCTGTTCATCAGCTTGTTGCAGATCTTCGGCATCATGAGCCGCGACGACTGATTCAGGTCTGCGTTTCAACAAAAAACCCGCTTCGGCGGGTTTTTTGTTGCCTGCAGAAAAGCCACATGCGGAGGCTTTTTATCAGTTGATCACGATGCTGCCATCGGCCTGTTGCTTGTAGATCGTGTAAGGCAACAGCAACGTGTCGAGTACCCCCGAGGCCACGGCATCAATCGCCCAGCCCGGAAGTGCCGCGTTGTAAGCGTTACCTTCGCTTATCGGCGCATGCAGCGTACAAAAATCGTACATCACACCGCTGTAGATCCGAGGGACCGCCCCGCAATAGGACTTGTTCCGCTTTAAATCGTCCACGGCCACCTGATCGCTACGCGCGACGGTCTGCACCGTCCCGCATCCGCCCAGCATCGCCGCCATCAGCATCATTGCCAGAACTTTCATACCGCCAATCCTTCGCCGGAAAACCCTCAATTTACGCCGAACGTCAGGAAAAAGCACTTAAGCCATCGGCGGCAAACGGCGCTTGACCGGAGTTTTCTTGACGATCGCCGTGTTGGTCTCGGCCAGCGTATTGAGACGGTCTAGCAGGGTGTCCAGCTGCTCCATCGAGCGCACGTGCAGACGGGCGATAAAGCAGTCCTCGCCGGTGACCTTGTCGCACTCGGTGAATTCCGGGATCGACAGAATCTGCCGCTCAACCTCCTGCAACTGCCCCGGCAACGGCCGTACCCGCACGATCGCCTGCAATTGATAACCAAAGCATTTGGGGTCGATCTCGACGGTGTAGCCCTTGAGCACGCCGCGCTCTTCCAACCTACGCAAACGCTCGGCCACGCTGGGCGAAGACAGACCACTGATCTGTGCCAGTGCCTTGAGCGAACGTCGCGAATCCTCCATCAAGGCACTGATTAGAACCTGGTCGATGTCATCGGTCATGTCGAATTCCCGTATTAGGCGATTGATGAAAATCACCCTCAATAAAAAAGGCAGAAAGCCAGTTTAGCCTGCTTTTTACGCTGGAGCGCTCCTGCGTTGGCTTGGCATACTTTTGCCATGCTTTCGACAAATGCAGAGGAGATTGATGATGGACAAAACACTCCGTCGCGGCTCATTTGAAATGACCGCTGCGATGCTGATATCCGGGACGATCGGCTGGTTCGTGCTGGTTTCCGGGCAACCGGTGCTGGACGTGGTGTTCTGGCGCTGTGTGTTCGGCGCTGGCACCTTGCTGTTGATCTGCGCAGCATTCGGCTTTCTGCGGCCGGCCATTCTGACCCGCACGACATTCCTGCTCGCCGTGCTCAGCGGCGTGGCGATTGTCGGCAACTGGGTATTGTTGTTCGCCTCGTACTCCCGGGCCTCAATAGCCATCGGCACGGCGGTGTACAACGTGCAGCCGTTCATGCTGGTCGGCCTGGCGGCGCTGTTTCTCGGCGAAAAAATCACCCTGCAGAAAATGTTCTGGCTGGCGATTTCCTTCATGGGGATGCTGGCGATCGTCAGTGCCCATGGCCAGCAAGGCGAGGGTGGTAGCGACTATCTGGTGGGCATCGCACTGGCGCTGGGTGCGGCGTTCCTGTACGCGATTGCAGCATTGATCATCAAGCGTCTGACCGGCACGCCACCGCACTTGATTGCACTGATTCAAGTGTGCACTGGAGTGCTGTTGCTCGCACCGTTCGCACACTTTTCCGCAATGCCGCAAGTATCGAGCGCGTGGGCCAGTCTGATTACATTGGGCATCGTGCACACCGGCCTGATGTACGTGCTGTTGTACGGTGCGATTCAGAAATTGCCGACCGCTTTGACCGGCGCACTGTCATTCATCTACCCGATCGCCGCAATCTTCGTTGACTGGTTCGCGTTCGGCCATCGCCTGGAGACCCTGCAATGGGTGGGTGTGGCGGCAATATTGCTGGCCGCTGCCGGCATGCAACAGGGTTGGGGCTTCAGGGCTCGGCGACTGGCTGCGCAGTAACCCTCAGATGTTCCAGCGTGGCGCAGTTTTCGCCAGGCGCTGGCGCATCTCGGCGATGTTCGCCGCCAGTTGCCGGGTCAACAATCGATAGCCATCGAGGGCGCTGTAGACCGGTGCATCGAGACTGGCGTCCGGCAATTCCAGCGGCCGCCCCAGGCGTTGCGTTGCGCCGGACTTCAACGCGCGCGCCATGCCGATCAGTTGCACGCGAATGACTCTGTGCTCAGCCTTCAACGCTGATTGCAGATGGGTCATGGCCTGGGGGTCGTTGGCATCGGGGCGGGTATTGCCGAGGATTTCCAGGGTGCTGATGCACATGCGCAGGTTGCGCTGGATCGCATCGAGTTCGGTCATGGAAATCTTCACTTCCTTGGACACCGACGGCATCAGGGAACGCAATTGCACCATCACCGCGCTCAGGCGGCTCATCAGTTTCAGGTGCTCGTCAGCACTGACCGGCTGACCGTTGATGATCCGTCCGTACACCGTGGCGCAGTCGCGCAAGGCATCTGCCAGGTTGTAGCGCCACGAGTACACCGCGTACAGCGGCAGGGCGAAAGAGAAAGCCAGGGCGAGGGCAATGCCGATCAGAATATCGACTCCACGCCACAAGCCATCGGTGATCGGGTTGTCGCCATGCCCGGCGACAATAAACACGGTGATCGCCGAGAGCAGGGCGGTATAACCGCCCTTGCCAATGGCGTGATAGGAGAAAAAGCCGCAAACCACGGCCATGGCGAAGTAGGTGAGCCACGGCATGCCCAGCCACGCCTGCTGCGCCACCAGCAGCAAACCGACGCCGGCGCCGATCAAGGTGCCGGTGGCGCGTTCGGCGGCTTTCTTGCCGATGTTGCCGTGGTGCTGCAAACCGCCGATCACCACCAGCATGGTCACCGATGCCCATTCACCGTGGGGCAGGTTGATGCCGGTGGTCAGCAGAATCGTCGCCAGCAACCCCAATGCCACCCGCACCGCGTGGATCAGTCGGGCGTTTCGGTAGCGCCGGTACGGGTCCAGCAGCGGACGCAGGATTCGGCGCAACAGCGGTGGCAGTCGGTGGGTGCTGAACGTACTCAGTGCAAGGCCCTCGTCAGAATATGTAGTCGGTAGTCAGGAAGCTCGAGTCGCGTCCGCGAATGATCTCGCTGATCAGGTCCTTGTTGCTGTCTTGGAACTTGGTTGCCACCAGCGTGCGGATCGAGAAAACCCGTAGTGCATCGTGTACCGACAGCGTGCCCTCGGCGGAGTTCTTGCGGCCGTTGAACGGGTAAGTATCCGGGCCACGCTGGCACTGCGCGTTGAGATTGATCCGCCCGACCTGGTTGGCAAAGGTGTCGACCAGCCGGCCGACCGCCACCGGGTTGGTGCCGAAGATGCTCAACTGCTGGCCGAAATCCGACTCCAGTACGTAGTCGATCACCGTATCGAGGTGACGGTACGGCACGATCGGTACCACTGGGCCGAACTGTTCTTCCTGGTACACGCGCATCTGCGGGTTCACCGGGTACAGCACCGCCGGGTAGAAGAACGACTCGCGGGATTCGCCGCCATTCGGGTTGACCACTTCAGCGCCCTTGCTGCGCGCATCCGCCACCAGACCGTGCAGATAATCGACTTTGCCTGACTCCGGCAGCGGCGTCAGCGACACACCGCTGTCCCACGGCATGCCCGGTTTCAGGGTGGCCAGTTTCGCGTTGAATTTCTCGATGAAACTGTCGACCACATCTTCATGCACAAAGAGAATTTTCAGCGCGGTGCAGCGCTGGCCGTTGAACGACAGCGAGCCGGTAACCGCTTCGCTGACGGCGTTGTCGAGATCGACTTCCGGCAAGACGATGCCGGGGTTCTTCGCATCGAGACCCAGCGCGGCACGCAAGCGGTGCGGTTTCGGGTGCAGCTTTTTCAGGTCGCTGGCGGCTTTGTTGGTGCCGATGAAGGCGAAGATGTCGATCTTGCCACTGGCCATCAGCGCGCTGACGGTTTCGCGGCCGCTGCCGTAGATCACGTTGATCACCCCGGTCGGGAAGCTGTCGCGGAACGCTTCCAGCAGCGGACGAATCAGCAGCACGCCGAGCTTGGCCGGTTTGAACACCACGGTGTTGCCCATGATCAACGCCGGGATCAGCGTGGTGAAGGTTTCGTTCAGCGGATAGTTGTAAGGCCCCATGCACAGCGCGACGCCGAGCGGCACGCGGCGGATCTGCCCGAGCGTGTCCTGTTCCAGCTCGAAACGGCTGGAGCGGCGGTCGAGTTCTTTAAGCGCATTGATGGTATCGACGATGTAGTCGCAGGTGCGATCGAACTCTTTTTCCGAGTCCTTGAGGTTCTTGCCGATTTCCCACATCAACAACTTCACCACAGCATCGCGTTGCTGGCGCATGCGGCCGAGGAAGGCTTCGACATGCTGGATACGTTCGGCCACGCGCATGGTCGGCCACAGGCCCTGACCACGGTCGTAGGCACGCACGGCGGCGTCGAGGGCGGTGAGGGCGGTGTCGGCATCGAGCAGCGGTGTGCTGCCGAGGATGACTTGTTCGTCGCCATTCTCACCTTTTAGATAGACCGGGCTGCGCACGGTGGCGAGCGGGCCGTCCCAGCGGCGCAACTGGCCGTCGACCAGATATTCGCGTTGCTCGACCTGAGCGTCGAGGCGGTATTTTTCCGGGATGTCGCTGACAGAAGGGAACAGGTTGCCAAGGATGTTTGCTGTGGTCATGTCGCTACCCCGTGTTGATGTCTGCGTGCAGATCAAAAGTCTCTACAGGTTATACGCCTGAATGCGCCGAAATTTAAACCCGCAAATGTCACCCGAATGTCACGCAAAGGCGCACAACAGAGCGGGCTGGCTTGAAGATCGTTCCCACGCTCCGCGTGGGAACGCCTCAAGGGACGCTCCGCGTTCCAATGGGACGCAGAGCGTCCCGGGCTGTATTCCCACGCGGAGCGTGGGAACGATCTTCATCATCGGGGGAGAGGGCTGGCCCCGTTTGCCCCCCTCGCTGTCCCGCAATGCCCTCAACCGTTGTCTGCCGCTGTCTTAAGGTGTGATCACAACAATAAGCGAGGCCTTTATGCGGGCAATCCAACTCACTGTACTGCTGGCGTTGGCCATGGCGTTGCCTGGCTGCGGCGATGACGCCAGACCGACGACCACTTCCAGCATCGCCGGCAACGCCATTCCCAAAGACCCGGCACTGGCACAGATCTACGCCAACAGCTGCCAGCTCTGCCACGCCAACCCTGCCGCCAACGCTCCGCTCACCGGTGATCGCCAAGCCTGGGAGCCGCGTATCCAGCAGGGCGCCGACACGCTGCTCGACCATGCGATCAACGGCTACAACGGCATGCCGCCGATGGGCCAGTGTGTCGAGTGCTCGGAAGAGCAATTTCTGCAATTGATCGGCTTCATGGCCGACCAGCCTCTCCCACAATAAGGGTGCGCGCATGACCATGGATCTGACGCGGCGTCAGTTGTTGCAACGGGCAAGTATCGTCGGCGCGTTCGGCGCGTTGGCCAGCACCCCGGCATTGGGCCAATTGCTGCGTGCGCCTCGCTTGATTCCGTGGCGCAACTGGTCGGGCGGGCAGAGTTGTCTGCCGGCAGCGCGACTGGCGCCAAAGAGCCTCGATGAGCTGACGACCGTCATCAGGCAGGCGCAAGGCAAGATCCGTCCGGTTGGCTCCGCGCATTCTTTCAGCGCCTTGGTGCCCACCGACGGCACACTGTTGTCGCTGAGCTATTTCAACGGTCTGCTCGATCACGATGCGAAAACCCTGCAAGCCGAATTCGCCGCCGGCACGCCGATGTCACGTATGGGTGCGCCACTGAAAGACATTGGCCAGGCCCTGCAGAACATGGCCGACATCGATTACCAGACGCTTGCCGGGGCGATCTCGACCTCGACCCATGGCACCGGGAAAAACTTCCAGTCCTATTCCGCTCACGTCTGCGGCATGCAATTGGTGACCGCCAGCGGCGAGGTGCTCGACTGCGATAGCCAGCGCCATCCCGAAGTGTTCAACGCTGCGCGCGTGTCCCTTGGTGCCCTCGGCGTGGCGACAAAAATCCGCCTGCAAAACCGCCCGGCCTATCGCCTGCGCGAACGCCAGTGGATCGCCAAGACCGAAGAGCTGCTCGAAGACCTCGACAAGAACACCCGTGAAAACCAGCACTGGGAAATGCTCGTCGTCACCCATTCCGACTACGCCTTGTCCATTGCCCTCAACGAAACCGACGAACCGGCCACGCCGCCGATCCCGCCCGAAGAGGAGGGCGGCAACGAGTTCGTCACCCTGATCGAAAAGATCGACAAGTACGCCAGTGACTTTCCGGAGTTGCGCCGCACGATGCTCAACAGCCTGCGCCATCTGGCCAGTTTCGATGACCGCGTCGGCGACTCGTTCGACATCTACGCCAACGTGCGCACCGTGCGCTTCAACGAAATGGAATATTCCGTGCCAGCCGAACACGGCCCGGCGTGCCTGCGCGAAATTCTCAAGTTGATTCAGGACAAGGACCTGCGCACCTGGTTTCCCATCGAGTATCGCTACGTCAGGGCTGACGATATTCCGTTGAGCATGTTCGAGGGCCGCGACAGCTGTTCAATCTCGGTGCACCAGCATTATCAGATGGACCATCACAACTTCTTCGCCGCCGTCGAGCCAATCTTCTGGAAGTACAACGGCCGGCCACACTGGGGCAAGTTGCACACGCTGAATGCGCGAACCTTGCAGCCGTTGTACCCGCGCTGGCGCGAATTTATCGATGTGCGCCAAGCGCTGGACCCCAGTGGCCGGTTTCTCAACGCGCATCTGTCGTCAATTCTGGGGGTGAGCTAATGGCGGTCAATCGTCGTCATTTTCTGCTCGGCACACTGGGTGTCGGCGCTTTGTTGATCGGTGTAGGCGCCTGGTTGCGTCCGGGCGACCGGGGCGCGCCGTACAGCGAATATTTCCGTGCGCTGAATCAAGAGTTGAAGGACAAAGGCCCGATGCGCCCGGTGTTGCTGATCGATCTGGATCGCCTCGATCACAACATCGATGTGGTCATGCAGTCGGTCAAGCGCGGCGGCAAGCAACTGCGGCTGGTGGAGAAATCCCTGCCGGCGCCAGGGCTGCTGAACTATATCGGCCAGCGTGCCGGGACGCAGCGCCTGATGTCGTTTCATCAGCCGTTTCTCAATCACGATGCGGTCGCGTTCCCGCAGTCGGACATTCTGCTCGGCAAGCCACTGCCGGTGCGCTCGGCCGAACTGTTTTATCAGAATCACAAAGGCCCATTCGATCCGAGCAAGCAACTGCAATGGCTGCTCGACGGCCCTGAGCGTTTGCGGCAGTACCTCGCGCTGGCCCAAGGATTGGGCACGCGGATGCGCATCAACATCGAACTGGACGTCGGTCTGCATCGCGGCGGGGTCAGTGATGTGAATGTGCTGGGGCAGATGCTCACGCTGATCGGCGCCAACCCGCAGAATCTGGAATTCGCCGGGTTCATGGGCTACGACCCGTTCGTGGGCATGGGGGTGCCGGGGATTCTGGGTTCGCCCGAAGAACTGTTTGCCAAGGTCATGGTGATTTATCAGCGTTGCGTGGACTTCACTCGCCAGCAATTTCCGGCGTTGTGGCACGACGGCTTGTGCCTGAATACCGCCGGCAGCCCGAGTTACCGCATCCATGAAAACGAAAAGCTCAGCAGCGAAGTGTCCGTCGGCACGGCGATGCTCAAACCGACGCACTACGACTTGCCGTCGCTGGTCGAGCACGTGCCGGCAGCCTACATCGCCACGCCGGTGTTGAAGAGCACGGGCGCGGTGAATATTCCGGCGCTGGATGACAAGTCGAAACTGTTCTCGTGGTGGGATCAGAACCAGCGCCAGACCTTTTTCATTTACGGCGGTAACTGGATGGCCGAGTTCGAATCGCCGCCCGGATTACAAAGCAACAGTGTCTACGGCCGCAGTTCGAATCAGGAGATGGTCAACGGCTCGAATGCCGTCGGCCTGACGTTCGAAGATCAAGTCTTCCTGCGCCCGACCCAGACTGAAGCCGTCCTTCTGCAATTCGGTGATTTGCTGGCCGTGCGCGGCGGCAAAATCATCGACAACTGGCCTGTCTACACCTGAAAACCCAATAGTCCAAACACCACGTCCCCCTGTGGGAGCTGGCTTGCCAGCGATGGCGTCACATCAGCAACCCTTTACTTCGCTGACAGACCGCTATCGCTGGCAAGCCAGCTCCCACAGGGTTTTGTGTTGTCTGTTAAATCCCGAGCAATTCTGTAATGAAGCTTTTATGACAAAAGTTCGGTAGCACATCGCCAGTCCGGTCATGCCTATGTAACGCGCTTGAGGGGCCCAACGGGGCGCTTTTCACAAGCCGAGGCGGGACGCCGGGAGTGAGGCAATGGGGACTATGGAACGCTACTCGAAAGTGGGCATGCAGGAACTCGATCAACGCTTGTCGAAGATCGTCGAAGCCGCGCGCAAGAAGCCGGTTTCGGTGTATCGCTACGGCGCGCCGTGGGTCTGGATTGTTTCGCAGGATGACTGGCAGGGCGCTTTGAAAGAAGTGTCCAGCTACATTCCGCCGGGCCATTCGCTGGTTCTGTTGCGCCCACAGATCGACGATTTGCTCGACACCCATCGCGAACTCTTGCACGACCTCAATGCCGAGCCCGGCATGTTGATCCCCGCGCAAACGGTCATGCACATCCTGCTGCTGCAACTGCTGTATTCGGTGCCCAGCGAGCAGCAGCTGTATGAACAGCTCAATTACAACCTGCTGTTCCGCTGGTTCGTCGGCCTCGGCCTGAACCAGAAAGTCTGGAGTTTCAACGTCCTCAGTCGCGACATCGCCACGTTGCTCAACAACCCGCAGGCGGTGCAACTCATTCAGAAAATCATTGGCGAAGTGTTCTGCGGTGCCTTGCTGCAAATGCCCGAGTTCTCGTTGAACTTCGCGCTGCTGCACACCTGGCTCGGCAAGCACGCCTGCGCCCCGCACGTCAGCAATTGACAGCGGCAACACACAAGGCGCTGAGGCGCCAACAGGTCATCGCGAATTCAGGGGGTAGTGTGGAACCGATTTTCAAGTCACGGCTGGCGCTGTGGGGCTGGCTGCTGGTGACGGCGGGCGTGCAGCCGGCATTGGCCGAGGAGGCTGTCGAAAACGCAGCGCCGCAGCGTCTGGTCGACGTCAACGAGTACTTCGTGCGTGGCAATACCGTGCTTGATGCGCGGGCGATTGAAGAAGCGGTGTACCCGTTTCTCGGCCCGCAGAAAGGCATGAACGATATCGAAGGCGCGCGGGATGCCTTGCAGAAGGCTTATCAGGAGCGCGGCTATCAATCGGTGTTCGTCGAGCTGCCGGAGCAAGCTGTCGCCGACGGCATCGTCTATCTGCAAGTCAGCGAAACCAAGGTCGGCCGGGTCCGCGTGGTCGGCGCCAAACATTATTCGCCACTGGACATCCGCGACAATGTCCCTGCGCTGAAGGAGGGTGAGGTGCCGGACTTCGCCAAGGTCCAGGGCGAACTGGCGCAGCTCAACAAGACGCCGGGCCGGCAGGTCATGCCAATGGTTCGCGAAGGCCAGCGCCCGGGCACCATGGACGTCGATCTGCAAGTCGAAGATCAGAACCCGTGGACCGCCAGCGTCGGCCTCAACAACGATTACAGCGCTGACACTGAAAAGCTGCGCACTGTCACCAGCCTCGGCTACAACAACCTTTGGCAACTCGGCCATAGCATCAACCTGACGTTCTTCACGGCGCCACAGGAAACCGACAACGCCAAGGTCTGGTCGGGGTCGTACACCGCGCCGCTGACCGAGCGCTGGAGCGTGCAGTTCTCCGGTTATCAGTCCGACAGTAACGTCGCCACCATCGGTGGCAGCAACGTGTTGGGCAAGGGCCATTCCTATGGCGTCTCGGCGATCTACACGCTGCCCTCCAGCGGCAACTGGTCGAACTCGCTGTCGGCCGGCATCGACTTCAAGGACTTCGACGAGCGCCTGACCTTATCCGGCGAAAGCGACAAAGTCCCACTGCAATACGCGCCGTTCACCTTCGCCTACAACGGTTATCGCTACAGCGAAAAGAGCCAGCTTGGCCTTGGCCTGAGCCTGGTAGCCGCCACCCGCAGCATTTTCGGTTACGGCAGCTCCGACGAAGACTTCGACTACAAACGCTATCGCGCCAAGCCGAGTTTCGCCGTGCTCAAGGGCGATACCAATTACACCTGGACCTTCGACAGCGACTGGCAGAGCGCGAGCAAAGCCGCGTTCCAGTTGGCGTCCGGGCCACTGGTTTCCAACGAACAATTTTCTGCCGGCGGCGCCACTTCGGTACGCGGCTATCTGGCGGCCGAACGCACCGGTGATGACGGCTTGCTGCTCAGTCAGGAAGTCCGCACGCCATCACTCGCCAAGTACGCCGGCACGTGGATGCAGGACTGGCGTTTCTACGCCTTTGCCGAAGGCGCACAACTTTACCTGCGCGATGAGCTACCGGATCAGGACGCCAATTACGCCCTGGCCAGCGTCGGCCTCGGCACCCGCGCCAGCCTGAGCAAATGGCTGTCCGGCAGCCTCGACTGGGGCTACCCGCTACTCGAAGGGCCGAACACCTCGAAACAGGAATCGCGCCTGCACTTCAACCTTCAAGCCACTTTTTAAAGGAGCACGTTCATGCAGCGCCTCATTCTTTCGTTGTTGATCTGCCTGGGCTTCGTGCTCCCGGCCACGGCTCAGGCCTGGTGGCAGGACGACTGGCATTACCGCAAACAGATTGCCGTCGACACCACGCCGCAGGGCGCGGCGATCAATCAGGCCCTCGGCCGCACCGCGCTGCTGGTGCGCCTGCACACCGGCAACTTCACCTTTGACGGGGTGAAAGAGGACGGTTCGGATCTGCGCTTCGTCGCGGCTGACGACAAGACTGTGCTCAATCACCAGATCGAAAGCTTCGATGCGCTGATGGGCATGGCGTTGATCTGGGTCGACGTGCCGAATGTCGAGGGCGGCCAGCGCCAGGACATCTGGATGTATTACGGCAATCAGAAGGCCCCGGCGACGGGCAACGGCCAACTGACCTTCGATCCGAATTACACCGCGCTTTATCACTTCGATGGCGCCACCGGTACTCCGGCCAAAGACACCACCGCCTACGGCAACACCGCGCAAAGCGCGACTGGCGCGGCGATTGACGGCGTAGTAGGGCGGGCCTTGCAGTTCAGCGGTCAGCCGTTGTTGCTGCCGGCCAGTCCGTCGTTGCAGCACAATGCTGGCAGCGCGTTCACCTTTAGTGCCTGGCTGCGTCTGGATCAGGCCAGTGGCGAGCAACTGATTCTGGCCCGTCGTGAAGGCGCCAACAGTCTGCTGATCGGTGCCAACCAAGGCGTACCGTTTGTGGAGATCGACGGCCAACGTGCGGTCGCCACCCAAGCGCTGAATCCGGGCCAATGGCAGCACGTCGCGCTGACCGCTGAAGGCTCGAAAGTCACCCTGTACATCAACGGCCGCGAAGGCGCGACCTTGGCGCTGGCGATGCCGGCATTCAACTCGGTCATGGCCATCGGCGCTGATCTTTCAGCGAGTGCCTTCCAGCCGTTCGTAGGCGCCATCGACGAACTGCGTCTGTCGAAAGTCGCGCGTCCGGCGCCGTTGTTACTGGCCGACGCCACCTCGCAGGGCGCCGAATCGAAACTGGTCGCTTACGGCGTCGATGAAGAGCAATCCGGTTTTGGTTTCGGCAGCCTCGGCTTCCTGCTCAACGCGGTGCCAATCGATGCCTGGGTGATCATCGCCGTGCTGGTGCTGATGATGTTCCAGTCTTGGATCATCATGCTGCGCAAGAACCGCACCTTGAGCCGCGTGACCGCAGCCAACGAAGACTTCCGCGTGCAATTCGCCAAGGTCGGCACGCGTCTGGAGATGTTTGCGGACGACACGCAACTCGCCCAGCGTTTGCAGCACTCGCCGCTGTGGCGCCTCTATCAAGTCGCGGTGAAAGAGATCCGCACCCGCCGCGAGCAGGGCGCCGATACCTCGTCGGTTTCCGCTGCGACCATCGAAGCCATCCGCTGCTCCATGGACGGCGTGCGTACCCGTGAAAACCAGCAACTCAGCTCGAAACTCTCGACCCTGTCCAACGCCATCGCCGGCGGCCCGTACATCGGCCTGCTCGGCACCGTGCTGGGGATCATGGTGGTGTTCCTCGGCACGGCGATGGCCGGCGACGTCAACATCAATGCGATCGCCCCGGGCATGGCAGCGGCATTGCTCGCCACAGCGATGGGCTTGTTCGTCGCGATCCCGGCGCTGTTTGGCTACAACCGCCTGATCACCCGCAACAAGGAAGTCAGCGCCGACATGCGTGTGTTCGTCGACGAGTTCATCACCCGTCTGGCCGAGATGCACGGCGAGAGCCAGTTCAGTGAGGCATCGCATCAGCGCGGCCATCACGCCAACCACTCCGTACCGGCCTGAGGAGCACTGACATGGCGTCTGTAAATGCCTCCCACGACGATGACGAAGATGCAGCGGTGGACAGCATCAACATCACTCCGCTGGTCGACGTGCTGATGGTGGTGCTGGTGATGTTCATCCTCACCGCCACGGCGCAGGTCTCGGGGATTCAGATCAACCTGCCCAAGGCCAGCGCTTCGGTGTCGTTGTCCGAGGCCAAGACCAAGGCGATTTCGGTCAACGACGGCGGTCAGGTGTTCCTCGATGCCTACCCGGTGACCCTGGCCGAGCTGGAAGAGCGCCTGCGCATCGAGAAGGCGCAGAGCCCGGACTTCCCGGTGATCGTGCGCGGCGATGCGACGGTGCAATACCAGAAAGTCATCGAAGTGCTGGATCTGCTGCGCCGGCTCGAACTGTCCCAGGTCGGTCTTGTGACCGGCAAACCGAGTCAGGGCTGAGTCATGACTGCACAAATGCCCTTCGAGCCGCTGCCCGTGAAACGGTCGCCGTTGCGTTTTGTGAAATGGGGCGCCGGGCTGCTGCTCGGCGCCATCGCCGCGTATCTGCTGTGGCAATGGGCCAACGACATGAGCGGCATCCGCCGCGAAGCGCCGAAGGTGCCGACGATCATTCCGTTGCCGCCCCCGCCACCTCCGCCGCCGGAGAAACCACCAGAGCCGGAAACTCCGGTGGAAGAAAAAGTCGTCGAGCCTGAGCCAACGCCTGAACCGGAAGAGGTCAAGCCCGAGGAAGAAGCACCGCCATCGCCGGCGGACGATCTGGCCAATCCGATGCAAATGGACGGCGACGCTCAGTCCGGCAACGACGCGTTCAACATCGGCGCGGGCAAGGGCGGCGGCATGGCCGGTGCCGGTGGCGGACGACTGGGCAACGGCACTTACAGCCAGTTCCTCGCGTTCACCTTCCAGAAGCTGCTGCGCGAGAACCCTGATCTGCGCAACCTAGCGTTCACGTTGCAGGCCGATGTGTGGCTGAGCAGCGTTGGCGAGATCACCCGGGTCGAGCTGATCAAGTCCAGCGGCAACCCCGAAATCGACACTCAGGTGTTGGCGGCACTGCGTAACGCGCCGCACCTGAGCGAACGGCCGCCGGCCTCCATCACCCTGCCTGTGCGCATGTCCCTGCAAGGGCGGCGTCCGGGTTAACCGAATTCATAAAGCTGTATGAAAAGGAGTTGTGTGCAGATGATTTCCAACGTGAATCGATTGTCCCTGGCGGTCGGCATGGTCATTGCGACCCTGGTCGGTCAGGCCGTGGCAGCGCCTGCGCCCTCGGAAAACGCCACGATCAATCTGATCCGCTTGCTGGTCGAGCAGGGCATTCTGAAACAGGACAAGGCTGACGCGCTGATCGCTCAGGCGCAGAACGAAGCGGCGCAGGCCAAGCAGGCCGCTGCCTCCAGCGCTGTAGTGGCTGCCGGACCCGTCGCCGCGCCGGGCGATGTACGCGTGCAATACGTACCGGCCGCCGTGCGCGACCAGATCCGCGATCAGGTCAAAGCCGAAGTCATGGCCACCGCCAAACAGGAAAACTGGGCAGCGCCGAACAGCTTCCCGGAATGGGCTGCGCGCATCAGCTTCGACGGCGACATTCGTCTGCGTGACGAATCGCGCTACTACTCCGACAGCAACAGCAACGAGATCGTCGACTTCGCCAAGCTCAACAACAACGGCCCGTACGATGTGAACCCGAACAGCAGCACCAATCTGCCGCCGCTGCTCAACACCCGCGAAGACCGCACCAACCAGTTCCGCATTCGTGCACGTCTGGGCATGAAAGCGGAGATCTCGCCGCAATGGACTGCCGGCATCCGCATCGGCACCGGCTCTGACAACAACCCGGTGTCGACCACGCAAAGCCTCGGCGGCGGTTTCGCCAAGAAAGACATCTGGCTCGATCAGGGTTACCTGAACTGGAAGCCTACGGATGAATTGACCCTGACCGGCGGGCGCTTCGCCAACCCGTTCATGTCCACCGACATGCTCTATTCCAACGACTTGAACTTCGACGGTGTGGCGGCGATTTTCGATCACAAGCTCAGCCGCGACTGGGGCGTGTTCGGCACCGTCGGCGCGTTTCCGGTGGATTACACCAACGACACCGCCAGCAGCAACGGCTTCGACAAGGAAGAAAGCGACAACAAGTGGCTGTACGGCGCGCAGATCGGCGCCAAATGGGCGATCAACAGCAACAACCGCTTGAAAGGCGCACTGGCTTACTACCGTTTCGACGACATTCAGGGCCAGCGCTCCAGCCCTTGCGAACCGTGGGCCGGCGCCCCGGGATGCGACAGCGATGGCAGCCGCGCGGCGTTCATGCAGAAGGGCAACAGCGTATTCCTGCTGCGTGATATCACGCCGAACCCGCTCAACCCGACCACCACGCCGCAGCCGCAATTCGTTGGCCTCGCGTCCGAATTCAACCTGCTCGATCTGAACCTGGTCTGGGATGCCGACCTGCCAGAAGATTTCAAACTGCGTAGCCAGGGCAACTACATCCACAACCTCGCTTACGACGAAGGCGACATGCGCAAGCGCTCGGCCGGACAGATCGTCAACAACCTCGACAGCAATGGCGACATCGAAAGCGGCGCCAATGCGTGGATGGTGCAGTTCACCCTCGGCAGTGCGCTGGACCTGAAGAAGCAGGGCGACTGGAACATGTTCGCCGGCTACAAGTACATCCAGCCGGATGCCTTGCCGGACGGTTTCAACGACTCGTCGTTCCACCTCGGCGGCACCAACGCCAAGGGATACTTCATCGGCGGTAACTACGGTCTGGCGAAGAACGTTTACGCGACAGGTCGCTGGATGAGCACCGAAGCGGTATACGGCGCGCCGTTCGACATCGACGTCTTGCAGCTTGAGATCAACACGCGCTTCTAAGGCGCCGGGAGAGGGTGATGAAAATCCGCTTTTTATGGCTGGGGCTCGGCATGTTGATTGCCACCGGGGCAACTGCTGAAGGCATGGAAGAACGCCTGCGCACGCAATTGCGCAGCACCACGCAGCAGTTGCAGGCCCTGCAAAGTCAGCAGGCCCAGGCCAGCGCCGCGCAACTGGCGGCGCAGAACGAGGCGAAGGCTGCGCAGGCGCAAATCAGGCAATTGAGCGCTGAACTGGCCAAGGCCAAAGGCGTTGCCGAGCAACTGGCCGGGCAGCAGCAGAGCCTGCACAGCCAGGCGCAGGCGCAAGTGGCGGCCAGCAATGAGCAGACCGGCAAGTTCAAAAAGGCCTATGACGAGTTGCTGGTCATGGCCCGTGCCAAAGAGGCAGAACGGTCTAAGCTTCAAGCGCAATTGGCTGAACGTGACACACAAGTGCAGCAATGTTCAGTCAAGAATCAGCAGATGTACGGCGTCGCCAAACAGATCCTCAGCGCCTACGAAAACATCGATGTGGCCGAGGTGATGAAGATTCGCCAGCCCTTCGCGGGCAGTGCCCGGGTCAAGTTCGATGAATTGGCCCAGGGGTTCGGTGACGACCTCTACAAGACTCAATTCGACGCGCCGCAAGCCGCGCTCGCACACTGAAAACAAGGAAGAAACAATGACTAAATTGATCAGCCACGTATCGCCAAAATCCCTGACCGAAGTTCTGCAAGCAGCCGGTTATCGCGTCAACGAAACCGAACAAAACGGCATCGTTCAGTTGCTCAGCGCCAGCCAAGGCATTGGTTACGCTGTGCGTTTCGGCAACCCGGCAGTGGAGCAGGGCAGCTTTGTCGATTTCACTTTCAGTTGCGCGCTGCGCGTGCAGGGTGAGTTGCCGCAGGGTGTGGCCGAACAGTGGAACGCGACCCGTCGTTTTGCGCGGTTGTCGTTGCAGGGCGAGTTTCTGGTGATGGAAATGGACGTGGTGGTCGCGGCAGGCGTGAGCAACGATCACCTGCGCGGCAATCTGGAACTGTGGGATCGTCTGTTGCAGGAATTCATCGTCTATCTGCGTGATTTCACCCAGAACGGCGCCGCCGCGCAGACCGCCAAAGTGGCCGTGGCCGAGCAAGAGGAAGTCGCGCTGTGAAAAAGCCTGCCATGGTGATCAGCGCCGCTGCGGTGGCGCTGTTGGTGGTGGCCGTGGCGTTGGCCGTGCGACCGGGCAGTGACCCGGTCGCCGCTCAGCAATCGGCGCCGGTGGCGGCGGTTGCCGGGGGGCCGGCGGTGGCAAGGTTGGGCAATCAGCAGGTGTCGCCGGCCGAATTGCAGGCACTGCTGGCGACTGTCCCGGCCGAAACCCGCGAGCAACTGCGCGGCAATCGTGAGGCGCTGGAGCGCTGGATTCGTACGCGCCTGGCCGAGAAAGCGGTGCTGGAGCAGGCCGATGCCCAGGGTTGGGCGCAGCGGCCCGACGTCGCACGGCAGACGCGTGCGGCGACTGAACAGATTGTCTTCCGCGATTATTTGCGTTCGGTCAGCCAAGTGCCGGCCGATTATCCCAGTGCGGCCGAGTTGCAGCAGGCGTATGACGCCGGCAAAGCCAATTGGCAGACGCCGGCGCTGTATCGGGTCAGTCAGATTTTTCTGGCCGTGAATGAGCCGCAGAACCTTGAGGCAGTGCGCAAACAGGCGGGGGAATTGAGCAAGAAAGCTCAGGCCGCACCGGGGGAGTTTGCCGCGCTGGCGACGCAATATTCGCAGGATCGCGTCACCGCCGAACGCGGCGGCGACACCGGGCTGCAACCGTTGCAGCAACTGGTGCCGGAAGTGCGCGGCGCGGTGGCACGGCTCAAGGTCGGCGCAGTGTCTGACCCTGTGCAAAGCGCGGCCGGGTTTCATGTGATCAAACTCACCGAACAGCAACCGGCCCGTACGGCGACGCTGGATGAATTGCGCGATCAACTGACCCAGGCCTTGCGTGCACAACGGCAGGAGCAGATTGCCCAGGCGTACCTGGACGGCATGCTCAACACCGCGACCCTGAGTATCGACGGCGCTGAACTCAACAAGGTCCTTGAGGAAAAACTCTGATTTCACTTTCACCACAACCCCTGTGGGAGCTGGCTTGCCAGCGATAGCGGAATGTCAGTCTAGCGATGTTGAATGTGCCCACCTCATCGCTGGCAAGCCAGCTCCCACAGGTCCCTCACAGGGTTCAGATGTTTATCAAGTGCTGGAAGCCATCAAACAACAAAGATCGACAGGGAGTCATCGATGTCATTCACCGAACCCGCAGGACGACAGGGCAGCGCCGAATTTCGCTGGGCGCAGGACGCCAGCGAATCCTGGCTGGCGCAAGCCGCGACGATCGACGCCGAAGTCGCGCAATACTTTCTGGTCAGCGCCCGCTGCGGTTGCTTCATGCAAGCCGCGCGCAGTCTCAATGTGCGTTCGACCTTGTTGCGCAAGCAACTGGCGCAGCTTGAGCAAACCCTGCAACACACCTTGTTCAGCTTTCAGGGCAGCGCCCTGAGCCTGACCCGCGAAGGCCAGCAACTGCAGGCCAAACTGGTCGCCCTGGCCAACGAACGCAAACTGCCGGTGGTCGAGCAGCCATTGATACGTCTGGCCGTCGCCGAATCGATCCTGCATGACATTCTCGGCCGTGACTTGATCGCCCTGCTACGGCGCAACGCCAGCGTGCGTCTGGAAATCATCGCTCTCGACAGCGAGTTGTCCCTGCGTGCGGTCAGCGCCGACATCGTGCTGTGGCTCGCCCACGGCGACACCGCGCATCCCGGCCCGACCTTTGCCACCAGCGAACCGCAGCGTCTTGCGAGCCTGGCCTATCTGCCGCACATCGCCAAACGCTACTCCCGCGTTACCGCGCGCCCGGACAGCGCTGACGACCTCGCCGATTTCATGCTGGTGCAATGGCAGCACGATCGTCAGATCGACAGCTTCCGCCCATGGAACAACCTCGTCGAGCAACGCCTGGCCGGGGTGGTGCAGATGCAGTCTTACGAGCTGATGCTGGAAATGATCCGGTGCAGCGCCTGCATCGGCCTGCTGCCCATTTACATGAGCCGCTACGACCGTGGGTTGGTGGCATTGCCGGGGTTGTTCGAGGAGTCGATGCAGTTGCAGGCGTGGCTGGCGGTGAATGCCGAGTCGCAACATATCGCCGAAGTGCAGACGCTGGTGGAACTGATCCACCACACCTTCAATGAACGCCAGGAATGGTTCCAGAGCTGACCTTATTCCCTCTACGCCGACATTCCCTTGTAGGAGTGAGCCTGCTCGCGATAGCGGTGTGTCAGATTAACCAATTTCGACTGATACACCGCTATCGCGAGCAGGCTCGCTCCTACAAATATCTACCTATGGCAGACAACGTGTTGATCGGTTTAGAGTGGGCGGCCACACATCGATCACGGACCGATCCGCCATGCCCGAGCACAAACCCGCCATTCATATCGAGCGCTTCAACGAATCCCACGTCGAGGGCATCACCGCGCTGTACAACGATCCGGCCGTGACCCGGCAGGTGTTGCAAATGCCGTTTCAAGCCACCGAAATCTGGCGCAAGCGACTGATGCCGGACAACGAGCGTGTGGTGCAACTGGTGGCGCTGCACCAGGGCGTGGTGATCGGCAATCTGGGGCTGGAAAACTATTCGCGGATTCGCCGCAGCCACGCCGGCAACGTCGGCATGGCCGTTGCGGTGGCGTGGCAAGGCAAGGGTGTGGGCTCGGCCTTGCTGGCAGCGGCGCTGGACGTCGCCGACAACTGGATGAATCTGCACCGCGTCGAGCTGTCGGTGTACGCCGATAACGAGGCGGCCATCGGTCTCTATCGCAAGTTCGGTTTCGAGACCGAAGGCCTGTTTCGCGACTACGCGGTGCGCGACGGGCAATGGGTCGACACCCTGAGCATGGCTCGTTTGCGCAACCGTCCCAAAGCCTGAGTCAGTCGCCCAGCGCGAACGCCACCGCCGACTGCGCATGCAGTTCGGTGGTGTCGAGCAAGGGCAGGGCGCTGTGTTCGGGTTTGATCAGCAGGCCGATTTCCGTGCAGCCGAGAATAATCGCCTGGGCGCCACGCGCCGTCAGTGACTCGATCACCTTTTGGTAGATCTTGCGGGATGCCTCGCTGATCACCCCGACACACAGTTCGTCGTAGATGATCCGGTGCACCTGCTGGCGTTCAGCATCATCGGGCACCAATACCGTCAAACCCTGGGCAATCAGGCGCTGCTTGAGAAAGTCTTGTTCCATGGTAAATGCCGTACCGAGCAAGCCGACCGTTCGCGCGTCAATTGCAATCGCGGCGTGCGCGGCCGGTTCGGCAATGTGCAGGAACGGGATGCTGATCGCGGCCTGAATCTGCTCGGCGACCTTGTGCATGGTGTTGGTACACAGCACGACGCATTCGGCGCCGCCGGCCTCAAGCCTGCGCGCGGCATCCACCAGAATCGCCGCCGCGTCTTCCCAGCGCCCGGCATGCTGGGCTTGTTCGACCGGGCCGAAATCGACGCTGTACATCAGCACTTGTGCCGAGCGCAATGGGCCGAGACGATCACGGACCTGTTGATTGATGAGTCGATAGTATTCGGCGCTGGACTCCCAGCTCATGCCGCCGATCATGCCGATGGTGCGCATTGGACTTCCCTTGGTGATGAAGGTTGGGCTTGGGCAGAGTGTCCATTTGTTCGCGAGCGCATGCCAGTGCCAGGCAAACTGTACCGTTGATCCTTCTGCAAAGTGTCCCGGTGCCGGGTTCTGAGGTTTAACGTACGCCGGCGCTTCGATCTGTCACTATCGGAGAACGCAGGCTCACCGAGGAACGTACCGATGAACGACGTACAACAGCTGGGCGAAATGCTTCGTCACTATGCCGAGAGTGAAGCGCACAAGAAGCAATTGTTCGAAACGCAGTCACAGACCTGGGCAACCCGCATCAGCGAACTGTTCAGCCATATCCAGCAATGGCTGGAGCCGGTGCAGGCACCGAATCTGCTGGAAGTGAGCCGCGAGGTGTATGTCGCTTTCGGCCCGAGCACCCCGGTAGAGACTTCGACCTTCAAGACTGAAAAGCTGAGCATCGTGATCGCCGGCAAACCGGTGGAGTTCGTGCCCGACGTGATGGGCAGCGCGGGCCAGATTTCGCTGGCGGTGATGGGCCTGACGGCGGCGCGCTACGGCAGTATTTCGCTGGTGGGGTTGCCGAACGGCGAGTGGCAGTGGCGCAAGACCAATGGGCTGAAGGACCCGGATACCTTTGTGTTTGATGCGGATTTTCTGGCGCAGCAACTGCAGAGCCTGATTCCCCGGGACCGCACCTAGATCGCAGGGATTCACACATTTCTCAGTGTGAGCGAGCCTGCTCGCGAATGTGATACATCATTCAACATCGATGTCGAGTGATCTACCGTATTCGCAAGCAGGCTCGCTCCCACATTGGTTTTGGGTGACTTACATATCGAGGTTAATCCAGCCGGGTTTGGCTATTTCTGGCGCCACAGCCTTCACGGTTTTACCCGTGGCCAGCTCAACCCGCCGCGCCACCTCCGGATCATCGGCAAACGGCACCATGCTCGCATCCTCCAGACTCTGTGCGGTCTCCCGCCGCAGGCAGTACTCCACCGCCAGCCACAGAAAAACCACCCCCAACACATTGAAGAAAATATCCATATTCACCGGCTCCCTGTCTCAGGCGATCTGCGCTTCACGGTGGGCGATGGCCACATCGGCGACGCGTACCGTACGCCAGACGTTGTAAGCCATCAGCAACATGCCGCTGAGGAAGAACACCCCGCCGGCAAAGCGCACGATGAACCCCGGGTGACTGGCCTGCAGTGCCTCGACAAACGAGTAAGTCAGCGTGCCGTCCTCGTTGATCGCCCGCCACATCAGGCCTTGGGTGATGCCGTTGACCCACATCGAGGCGATGTAGAGCACCGTGCCGATGGTCGCCAGCCAGAAGTGCAGGTTGATCAGCGGCGTGCTGTAGATCTGCTCGCGGCCAAAGACCTTGGGCACCATGTGATAGGTCGCGCCGAAGGTGATCATCGCCACCCAGCCGAGCGCGCCGGCGTGGACGTGGCCGATGGTCCAGTCGGTGTAGTGGGAGAGGGCGTTGACGGTCTTTATCGCCATCATCGGCCCCTCGAACGTCGACATGCCGTAGAACGCCAGCGACAGCACGAGGAAGCGCAGGATCGGGTCGGTGCGCAATTTATGCCAGGCGCCGGACAAGGTCATCATGCCGTTGATCATGCCGCCCCAGCTCGGTGCCAGCAGGATCAGCGACATCGCCATGCCCAGCGATTGCGCCCAGTCCGGCAGGGCGGTGTAGTGCAAATGGTGCGGGCCGGCCCAGATGTACAGGGTGATCAGCGCCCAGAAATGCACGATCGACAACCGGTACGAATACACCGGCCGGTTCACCTGTTTCGGCACGAAGTAATACATCATCCCGAGGAACCCGGTGGTCAGGAAGAAGCCCACCGCGTTGTGCCCGTACCACCACTGCACCATGGCGTCGGTGGCACCGGAATACACCGGATACGACTTGAACCAGTCCACCGGAATCGATAGGTGATTGACCACGTGCAACATGGCGATCACCAGAATGAACGCGCCGAAAAACCAGTTGCCGACGTAGATGTGTTTGGTCTTGCGCTGCACCACGGTGGTGAAAAACACGATGGCGTAAGCGACCCAGACCACAGCCATCCACACGGCGCCGGAGAATTCGATCTCGGCGTATTCCTTGGTGGTGGTGTAGCCCATCGGCAGGGTGATCAGCATGATCACGATCACCGATTGCCAGCCCCAGAAAGTGAACGCGGCAAGTTTGTCCGAGTACAGCCGCACCTGGCAGGTGCGCTGCACCGCGTAGTAACTGGCGGCGAATTGCGCGCTGCCGGCAAAGCCGAAAATCACCAGGCTGGTGTGCAAGGGCCGCAAGCGACCGAAGGTGGTCCACGGCAAGTCCAGATTCATCTCCGGCCATACCAGTTGCGAGGCGATCCATACCCCCATCGCCATGCCCACGACACCCCAGAAAACCGTCGCGATAACGAATTGGCGGACGACCTTGTAGTTATAAGCCTGTCCGATTGTTGCTGTGCTCATGGTCAGTTCATCCACGGTTGCAAAGTCTTGCCAGGCCACCCGGTCTGGCATGGGTTGCACTGTAGAAACCCCACCGGAAACAAAACAGGCTCAGGAATCTTTCATTTATGCGGATCAGATTGAGGTACTGCCTGCGGCGTTCTGCCGCGTCCTGATACGGTTTTTATCGTTTCAGGTGAATCTGTTGCGTGCTGCGCCGTAGTGCCATAGTCCTCGCAAAATCTGTAGGAGTGAGCCTGCTCGCGATTGCGGTGTGTCAGACAACAGAGATGTCGACTGACACACCGCAATCGCGAGCAGGCTCACTCCTACAGGAATTGTGTGCGTCTTGATGAGGTGGCAGTTGCATGTACCAATACGATGATTACGACCGCGCACTGGTGTTTGAGCGCGTTGCGCAGTTTCGCGATCAGGTCGAGCGTTTCATGGCCGGGGAATTGAGCGAAGAAGAGTTTCTGCCGCTGCGTCTGCAAAACGGCCTGTACATGCAAAAGCATGCGTACATGCTGCGCGTAGCGATTCCCTACGGCACGCTAAGCGCCGAACAGATGCGCACCCTTGCGAGCATCGCCGCTGATTACGACCGTGGCTACGGCCACTTCACCACGCGGCAGAACATGCAGTTCAACTGGATCGAACTCGCGGAGGTGCCGGACATTCTCAAACGTCTGGCCCAGGTCAACATGCATGCGATCCAGACCTCCGGCAACTGCGTACGCAACATCACCACTGAAGCCTTTGCCGGCGTTGCAGCGGACGAGTTGATCGACCCGCGACCGCTGGCGGAGATCCTGCGGCAGTGGTCGACGATCAACCCGGAATTCCTCTTCCTGCCACGCAAATTCAAGATCGCCATCTGCTCGGCGAAGCAGGATCGCGCGGCGATCATGATGCACGACATTGGCCTGTACCTTTACCCCGGCCGCGACGGCCAGATGCTCCTGCGAGTGATCGTCGGTGGCGGATTGGGGCGCACGCCGATCCTCGGTTTGCAGATTCGCGACGGGCTGCCGTGGCAGCATCTGTTGTCGTATGTCGAAGCGGTGCTGCGGGTCTACAACCGCCACGGCCGGCGCGACAACAAGTACAAGGCGCGGATCAAGATTCTGGTCAAGGCGTTGGGCATTGAGGCGTTTTCCAAAGAAGTCGAGGAAGAATGGCAGCACCTCAAGGACGGTCCGGCGCAGCTCACCGATGGCGAATATCAGCGGGTTGCCAGCGCCTTCGTGCCGCCGACCTATCGGGCGTTGCCGGATACCGATCTGGACTTCGGCACGCGCCTCGCCGAAAGCCCGGCGTTCGCCCGCTGGGTGGCGCGCAACGTGCAGCCACACAAGGTGCCGGGTTACACCAGCGTGGTCCTGTCGACCAAGCCGGGCGGGGTATCGCCGCCGGGCGACGTCACCGGGTTGCAGATGCTGGCAGTCGCCGACTGGTCGGAGCGTTTCGGCTTCGGCGAGATCCGCATTGCCCATGAACAGAACATCGTCCTGCCGGATGTGCCGAAAGCCGATCTGTATGCCTTGTGGCAACTGGCGTGCGAGCGAAATCTGGGCAGCGCCAACGTTGGCTTGCTGACCGACATAATTGCCTGCCCCGGCGGCGACTTCTGCGCGCTGGCCAATGCTAAGTCGATCCCGATTGCCCAAGCGATTCAGGCGCGTTTCGACAACCTCGACTATCTGCACGATCTGGGCGACATCAGCCTGAACATCTCCGGCTGCATGAATGCCTGCGGCCATCACCATATCGGCAATATCGGCATCCTTGGCGTCGACAAGAACGGCAGCGAGTGGTACCAGATCACCCTCGGTGGCGCGCAGGGCAAGCACAGCGCACTGGGCAAAGTCATCGGTCCGTCGTTCAGCGCCGCTGAAGTGCCGCAGGTCATCGAGCGGATCATCGGCACCTTTGTGCGCTACCGCGAGAGTGAGGAGTTGTTTGTCGATACCTTGGCGCGGATTGGCCTGGAACCGTTCAAGGAGCGGGTGTATCCGAAAGCACTGGAGGTCTCGGCATGAATAATCTGCTGCGGCTGGAGCAGGGCGTAGCGCGGATGGTGGCGGATGATCCGTGGACATTGATTCGTGAACCATCAACACCGCGACCCGCAGGATTATTGATTCTGCCGCTGGCGCACTGGCTGGAAGCGCCGTCGACCCACGCTGTGTGGTTGGGGCCGGACGACGACGTCGAAAGCCTGGTTCCATGGTTGGCCTCGCTGCCGCTGATTGCCCTCGACTTCCCGAGTTTTCGCGACGGCCGCGCTTACAGTCAGGCGTATTTGCTGCGCAGTCGTTTCGGCTGGGCAGGGGAGTTGCGCGCGATTGGCGATGTGCTGCGCGATCAACTCAGCCACATGCGCCAGTGTGGCTTCGACAGTTTTGCCGTGCGCGAGGACAAATCGGCCGAAGATGCCCTGAAGGGATTGGCGGGAATGAGTGTGCTGTATGGCCGCTCAGTCATCGAACCACGTCCGCTATTCCGTCGACGCTGAGTACGGGATTTACTCCCTGTGGTGTGTAACGTTGTGGTGAGGGGATTTAGCGAAACGTCGCACCGCCCCGATGGGCTGCGCAGCGGCCCCTAAACCTGCCAACTGGCTCTCGCAGCTCAACCGCGTCCGCCGGGATTGCGACTGCTGCGCAGCCGATCGGGGATAAATCCCCTCGCCACAGGGTGTTACGCATGCAGGGGAAACCCTTACAACCTTCGCCGATCAGGCATTTTCCCTTGGGTCGATGATGGCCTTTTGTTAGAGTCGCCGTCGCCAGCGGGTTTTCGGCTGGACGATGGAACCGAAGAAGGGAGTCTGATCAGTGAGTCCGGGCAAGAAAATCCTCGGCCTCACAGCGTTTCTTTTGCTGCTGACGCTGTGGGCCAGTTACTTTTATGTATTCAAGGAAAACCGCGACGGCCAACTCGGCGGCGCGGGCGAAAGCACAGCGTGGTGCGGCACTCCGCCGACCAACGAAGCGGCGTTGCTGGGCAAGGATCAGTTGACCTTGCGCGTCACCAACAACCTGCGCGGCGAGTTCATGCTCAGCGGTTCGCTGGTGGTTTCCGAACGCACGTTCAACCGTTATGACCTGAGCCGCAACGAACTGCGCCTGCGTCTGGAACCGTTGCAGTGGACCTACGGCGCCACGCCGATCTTCCTTGAGCAGGTCAAGGTGCAGCCACTGAGCCGCAACCTCTCGGCCACCAACAAAAGTGCTTACGCGGAACTGGAGCCACGCCCGATCGGCGTTCAGGGCCAGGTCACCGAGTTCCCGTTCGATACCTACCGTTATGGCTATAAACCGGTGCTTTATTACCTCAAGGGCAGCGAACGCATCGACCTGCGCTTCAAGAACATCACCACGCTGATGGAGATGTCCAATACCTTCACACCGATCCAGAAGTACAACCGCGTCGACTACATCAACGAGAAAACCTCGATGATCCGTGACGAAGACTACAAGGCCTACGGCCCGCACGAATGCGCGTTCAGCGTCGAGCGCAAAGGTTCGTTCAAGGTGGTCGTGCTGATGCTTCTGCTGGTGCTGTGCCTGCCGTTGATGCTGGTGTTCTATCGTGACGCGCCAGGGATCGACTTCCTGGCCACGCTGGTCGGCGTTGCCGTGGTGCGAGGGTTGTTGATCGGGCCGGTGCAGGACTTCCAGCTGTACAACATCGACTTCCTGTTTGGCGCGGCGATTCTGATGGTCGGGACGGTGTCGCTGATCAAGGCGATGCGCATCCACAGCCGACGCGAAATCGCCCTGCGCAGCGGCGAATCTTCCTGGTAATCGCGTAGAGATCAAGAGCCCCTCACCCTAACCCTCCCGAAACGTCGGACCGCCCGGAGGGAGAGGGGACTGACCGAGTTGTCTTGAGTCCTGCACCGACGTGAAGAACCGAGTTGATTCTGGATTCAAAGCACTTCGTTCAGGTCGCTGTATCTCTCGAATATCCCACAATCGGTCCCCTCTACCTCTGGGCGGTCCGACGTTTCGGGAGGGCTGGGATGAGGGCCAACAATCCTCCGCCGATCACTTAAGGGCCGGATCCCCCATGTTCATCTTCTTCCAGCCCTGCAACAGCACCTGCGCTTTCGGTTCCTGACCGCTGTCGAGATACCACTGAATCAACGACAGCCGCGCATTGCGGTTGGCCGGCTGGACCTTGAGCAGGCCTTCCAGTACCGCGTACGCCTCTTCGACTTTGCCACTCTCGTGCAGGGCCACTGCCAGCACGTAACCGTACTGCGCGTTCTGCGGCTCGAGTTCAGCGGCTTTTTCAGCGGGGTCATCGCCTCGGCGGTTCTCCCGGCGCGGATCAGCCACAGGCTTTCGTCTCAAATGACGCGTGTGAGGCGCCGCGCAGTCTTGCATGAATTTTGTGATTTCGAATCGCAATTGCCGAGGTTTTGGCTATACCTGTAGCACCCCCTCAAGCAATACATTCAGGCCTTCTGACAGGAGTTACAGCATGAAGCTAGCAGTAATGATGGGCACGCTTTGCATCGCCACCCTCGGCGTGGTCGGCTGCTCGAGCAAAACCGTTGCTCCCGATGAATACTCCGGGTTTCTCAAGGACTACAGCCAGCTCAAGGAGGCCAAGTCGCCGTCCGGCGCCGAAGTGATGCGCTGGATCGATCCGAAAGTCGATATCAACAAATTCACCAGCGTCTATATCGAACCGACCCAGCTCTATCCAAAACCGCAACCGACCACGAAGATTCCGCAGCAGACCCTCAACGGCATCACCAGCTATTACGATCAGGCACTCAAACGCGAAATCGGCAAGTCGCTGCCACTGGCCGCCGGTCCTGGCCCAGGGGTGATCGTGGTGCGTGCGGCAATCACTGCGGTGAGCAGCAAGACCGAAGGCCTCAAGCCTTACGAAGTCATTCCGATTGCGCTGGTGGCAGCAGCGGTCAGTACCGCCAGCGGCATCCGCGATCAGGAAACCACCCTGGCCACCGAAGCGGTATTCCTCGACGGCGGCAACAACAAAGTCGTCGCCCAGGTGGTGCGCAAAGGTACCGGTAAACCACTGGAAAACGATTCGCAAGTGATGAAAGCCAATGACGTCAAAGGCGTGATCGATGGCTGGGCTTCGGACTTGCATCAGTCCTACCTCAAACTCAAGGCGAAGTAAGATCCGGCAGCGGGATCGTTCAGGGTGAGCGATCCCGCGTGCGGCCTCAAAACTCGGCTCTGGCCCTGCGGTTGTAGTAGCTGAGCAGCCCATCGTAACTGCGGCCGACCGTGTAGAAGTCGTCGCTCAGGCGCTGCGGTGGGGCGTGTTCCTGCCAGTCCTTGTGCAGGGTGTTCAACGCCTGTAGATAGACGGTCGACGGCTTGCCGATGTACAACCACAGATCCCGTGCCGCGTCAGTCTTGGTCTGGAAACCGCCACTCGTTTGCGCGACAAGAAAGGGTTCCCGACGATCCCAGGCTTGTTGCAGTTTTGCCGTGGTGTCGGCCAGCAGTTGCGGAGTCAGCGTGCGGTTTTTCATGGCTGCATCGAGCAAATCGATGGTCTCTCGCGCCTGGATCATATAGGCCAGCAAATACCAGTGGATGTCCTTGCCCACGCGTTCTTCCAGGCGCTTCAACTGTTCGGGTCGCTGCGCGGCATCGAGGGGCAGCAGGCTTTCTCTCAGTGCGATTGAAGCGCTGTTGTAACTGTCTGCCACGGGCGGAATAAAAACATTTTCGACAATGAGGGCCGCGGCATTCTGTGTCCCGGTGACAAAGCTCGCTTCCCGGTCAAACCGGCCGCTTGGTATCGTCATCGCCACCTGGTCCAGCGCGCGAGCGTAGGCATTTGCCGTTTGTGCCAGTTCCGGCTGATAGGCCAACAGCTCGAGCTTTTCAGCGAGACGCCTGGAGCACAGGTCACGCTGGATGTCGCGCACATTGTGCGCATCGCTGTCTTCGAAATCGCTGAGGCTGCGCAACCATTGCTCGGTGATCTGCCGAGGTGGCTGTGGGGTCTTGTAGAGGTCATAAGCCACGCGCCATTGCACGTCGACCCGATTAACGCAGGCAATCAGCGGGCTCAAGGCATTGGCTTGGGCGGTGACCGGCGCATCGCGTTGATCGAGCCAGAGGTCGAGTTGGGAGAAGGGGCGACTGGCGCCGGTCAAACCCATGACGACGATACCGATCACCAGACCGATCGGGAACAGCAGTTTGGTATTCATGGGTGCGCCTCCTTGCCGTACCACTGTTCAACGGTTGCCGGTGCGCTGCATTCAGCGGTGGTCGCCGGCATGCGACTGCACAAACGTTCGGTCCAGGGTTGCAGCCCCTGGTTGCGCTTGACCGTGCCTTGGCTGCCGATCACATTGATCACGCCGAGCACAACGATCAACAGCATGGTCGCGAGGGTCGTCAGACAGACTTTCAGCAGCGGGTTGGTCTGTTCCCAGGAAACGTGTGGCTTGACCTGCCGCCGACGTATCAGCCCGAAAGTCGCCAACGTCGTGGCGTACACTACGCCGGCGATCGGGCCGAAAAACCAGCTCAACCCGGCCACCATCAGTGCACAGGGAATCAGATCGCGCAGGACCCCGAACGGCGGTGACTCAGCGGCGAAACCCAGGCAAAGCCGCGCACTGAGCCGGTCATCCAGCACCCACCAGCGATGGGCAAAATCATGCACCAGCCAATTGAGGCCGGCGCCGATCACCGCAAACACCACCGTTGTGATCATGACGATATTGATCAGCCCGCTGAGACGCAGACCCTGGGGGATGAAGTGGGTAAATGCGCCGATCAGGCAGGCCAGCACGACGCCCACGTAAGTTGGCCAGTCGTTGAAACGGGTTTCCCAATCGCGCCAGAAGAACGCGGTGCCGCCGGGCATGTCCGCCCAGATCTCGGGCGTGTTGGCGTACAGCGCTGAACTCAACTGACGGCACTGGGCCCAGTCCTCCTCGTGCAGGCGCCGGGCCAGCGCCCGACGCTGACTGAAGGGGCTGTTGCCGAGCAACAGGCGTGCGGCGCGGTGTTGCGGCGTGGCGAGCGGTTCCTGGGCGAGCTGGCGCTGTCGCGCGAGAAAAATCGGCGCCTCATGGCGCGCGACCAGTCGCTTCCACTCGCTTTCGGGGCAGCGGTTCGACGGGCCTGCGTGCCAGTCCTGGCCGGCGCAAACCTGCTCGAAAATGTGCGCAGACCAGTAACGGCTGTCCAGCAGCAACTGACTCAAAAAGCGGTTGAACCATTGTCGGTGCACTTCGCCTTCAAGCCAGAGGACGTTGACGCGATCCTGGTAAGCCTGCAAAAAAGCTTCACTGTCTTGCTGCTCAAGTGCATCGCACAGGGGCTGGGTGACGCGCTCACGCTGTTGAGCCAGCAGCAGTTCAACGGATTCTTCGTCCAGCTCAAGGCGTTGCCAGGCACTGAACCAGTGATACTGCTGCACCGCCCAATCCACCAGCGGCCCGGACGATTGCGGTTGTTCGATGCAATGCTGCAACAGGGTTTCTTCGAGGATGTGCGCACACCCTTGCTCGACGGCGAGTGCGTGACGCTGGCGCAGTTCTTCGAGGCTGATACCGTCCAGCGAGCGCGTGACCAGTTGCAGGGCATCGGCTTCGACCACGGTCAGGCCGGTCAAGTCCCATTGGCTGGCGTCAGGCTCGGGGGCTTCACGGTCTGCGTGGAACTGTGCCCATTCCTTGTCATTGAGGGCTTGTTCATACGCATCGCGCAGGCGCTGAAACCCCTCCGGATCTTCGTCCGGACGGGTTTTTTTGAGCAGGGCGGCGTATTGGCGTTTGATACTGCGCGTATCGGCGTCGGCCGAAAGGCCAAGGACGGTCCAGCAACTCATTGCGTGTACAACTCCATGAAAACCTGCGACGCGGTCCAGTGGTGGCAATTTGATTTTGCGCACCCTACCTGTTTCGCGTCAGAAAGTCCTCAGACGTTGTTCATTTCTTGAGTTCGAGCGGTCGCATCAACTCCAGATACGGCATTTGATACCGGATGTACATTTAAACGTCAGTCAAAGATTTTTCTTCGCCTGCTCGCGAATGCGCTCTTCCTGCGCACGGGCTTCAGGGGTGAACTCGGCACCGAAGTCCTCAGCAGAGAATATCTGGCGAATCTCGATTTCAGACTCGCCCGGCATCGGGTTCGGGCAGCGCTTGACCCATTCGATGGCTTCTTCTTTCGATTTCACTTCCCAGATCCAGTAACCGGCCACCAGCTCCTTGGTCTCAAGGAACGGGCCGTCGATGACCGTGCGTTTGTCGCCGGAGAAGTGCACGCGGGCACCTTTACTGCTGGGGTGCAGGCCATCGCAATCGACCAGAATGCCGGCCTTGACCAGCTCTTCATTGAAGTTACCCATCGCGGTGATCAGTTCTTCGCTGGGCATGATGCCAGCTTCAGAGGCGGCGTTGGCTTTTACAAGGATCATGAATCGCATGGCGGTTACTCCGTGGAGTGTGGGGGATTCACTGCTTGGTCGAACGGGCAGGGCATGAATCGACAGGTTCACTGAATAAAGATGCAGTCCGGCGTTTTAACAAGCAGCAAAAGCACTGCTGACCACAGAGATCTCCTGTAGGAGTGAGCCTGCTCGCGATGGCGTCGTGTCAGTTAACAAATAGCTGCCTGATTCACCGCCATCGCGAGCAGGCTCAATCCTACAGAGGATCGGTTGCGCGGTTGTATACAATTTTTCCCGCAGGCACCCAACAATTTCCAGACAGGGCATAGGTCGTCGGACAATTTCGTGGTTAACTTCGGCCTCTTGCATGCTTTCCAATCAAAACATCAGAAGGACTCAAGTCATGGCTCAAGTCACCCTTAAAGGCAATCCGGTTCAAGTCAACGGCCAGTTGCCACAAGCCGGTTCCAAGGCGCCAGCCTTTTCCCTGGTTGCCGGCAATCTGTCCGATGTCACCCTGAAAGACTTCGCCGGCAAGCGCAAAGTGCTGAACATCTTCCCAAGCGTTGACACCCCGACCTGCGCCACTTCCGTACGCAAGTTCAACGCTCAGGCCAACGAAGTCGCCAACACCGTAGTGCTGTGCATCTCGGCTGACCTGCCGTTCGCTCAGGCCCGTTTCTGCGGTGCCGAAGGTCTGGAAAACGTGCAGAACCTGTCGACCCTGCGCGGTGCCGAGTTCATCGAGAACTACGGTGTGGCCATCGCTGACGGCCCGCTGAAAGGCCTGACCGCTCGCGCCGTCGTGGTTCTGGACGAAAACGACAACGTCCTGCACAGCGAACTGGTCAAGGAAATCGCTGAAGAGCCTAATTACGAAGCGGCTCTGGCCGTTCTGAAATAAGTGTTCTGAAACAAGCGGTTTACAATTGTTAACGGCCTGGCCCTGTCCAGGCCGTTTTCATTTGTGTATCAGTGTTTTGCCTCACACCTTGAAACGTAAGTTGAAGGTAAATTGCCGGTAAAGCTGCTTTGCTTTACCCCCACCAGTGCTTATCGTTCAGCCTCCTGTAAAAGAAGCCCACGCGCCCAATGGTTAATCAATCCATGCAATCGTCCCCCCGTCACTCCCGTCGCTGGCTGATCAGCCTGCTGGTCTTGTTGGTTATCGCCGTCCTGTGCTGGAAATTCTGGCCGGCCGGTTCAGCCCACAAGGAGGGCGCAGACAAGGCTGCGGCCGGGCACACCGGGCGTTCGGGGATGATGCGCCCAGGCTTCGGCGGTGGCTCCGGACCGATTCCGGTGCGTGTGGCGCCAGCGGTCACGGGTGACTTCCCGTTGTATTACAAGGCGCTGGGCACAGTGACTGCGTTGAACACCATCAACGTGCGCAGCCGGGTCGGCGGCGAACTGGTGAAGATCAATTTCGAAGAGGGCCAGATGGTCAAGGCCGGCGACCTGCTGGCGGAGATCGATCCGCGCCCTTACCAGAACGCCTTGCTCCAGGCCGAAGGCACCTTGCTGCAGAATCAGGCGCAGCTGAAAAACGCACAGGTCGACGTCGAGCGTTATCGCGGTTTGTTCAAAGAGGACAGCATCGCCAAACAGACCCTCGATACCGCCGAAGCGCTGGTCGGTCAGTACCTGGGCACGGTCAAGACCAATCAGGCAGCGGTCAACGACGCCAAGCTCAATCTCGAATTCACCAAAATCCGCGCGCCAATTGCCGGTCGCGTAGGCCTGCGTCAGGTCGACGTCGGCAACCTCGTCACGGCGAACGACACCACGTTCCTCGCGGTGATCACCCAGACCCAGCCAATCAGTGTTGCCTTCACACTCCCGGAAAACAGCCTGGAAACCGTGCTCGCCCGCTATCGCAGCGGCGCCAAACTGCCGGCCGAAGCCTGGGATCGCGGCGACACCAAATTGCAAGCCACCGGCGTGCTGCAAAGCCTCGACAACCAGATCGACGTCGCCACCGGCACGCTGAAATTCAAGGCCCGTTACGAGAACCGCGATCAGTCGCTGTTCCCCAATCAGTTCGTCAACGTGCACCTGCTCGCCGATACGCTCAAAGGCGTGGTCCTGGCACCGTCCGCCGCCATCCAGTTCGGCACCAACGGCACCTTCGTCTATGCGCTGGACGGTGACAGGAAAGTCACCATCCGCCAGTTGAAAATCGGCGCCAGTGACGGTGAAAACACGGTCATCACCGAAGGCCTGGCAGCGGGTGATCGCGTGGTGCTGGAAGGTACCGACCGCCTGAAAGAGGGCAGCGAAGTGGAGGTGGTCAACGACAGCAACCAAGTGCCGACCACGCCGACTGAACACTTGCAAGGCAAGTCTGCCGCGACCCCGACTGACGCCGCCGTCACTGACAAGGCCAAGAAGGGCGCATGAACATTTCGCGGCTGTTCATCCTCCGTCCGGTAGCCACTACCCTGAGCATGCTGGCCATCGTGCTGGCCGGTCTGATCGCTTATCGCTTGCTGCCCGTGTCGGCGCTGCCTCAGGTCGATTACCCGACCATTCGCGTCATGACCCTGTACCCCGGCGCCAGTCCGGACGTGATGACCAGTGCCGTCACCGCGCCGCTTGAACGTCAGTTCGGGCAGATGCCGGGCCTGACGCAAATGGCCTCGACCAGTTCCGGCGGCGCGTCGGTGCTGACCCTGCGTTTCAGCCTCGACATCAACATGGACGTCGCCGAACAACAGGTGCAAGCCGCGATCAACGCCGCGACCAACCTGCTGCCGACCGACTTGCCGGCGCCGCCGGTGTACAACAAGGTCAACCCGGCGGACACCCCGGTGCTGACCCTGGCCATCACCTCGAAAACCATGCTCCTGCCCAAACTCAATGACCTGGTCGATACGCGCATGGCGCAGAAAATCGCCCAGATCAGCGGCGTCGGCATGGTCAGCATTGCCGGCGGTCAGCGTCAGGCAGTGCGGATCAAGGTCAACCCGGAAGCACTGGCCGCCAACAGCCTGAACCTGTCGGACGTGCGCACACTGATCAGCGCCTCCAACGTCAACCAGCCGAAAGGTAACTTCGACGGCCCGACCCGGGTGTCGATGCTTGATGCCAACGATCAACTGACGTCGCCCAAGGATTACGCCAACCTGATCCTCGCCTACAAGAATGGCGCGCCGCTGCGGCTCAAGGACGTCGCGGAAATCGTCGACGGTGCCGAGAACGAGCGTCTTGCCGCGTGGGCCAACCTGAATCAGGCCGTATTGCTGAACATCCAGCGCCAGCCGGGCGCCAACGTGATTGAAGTGGTCGACCGGATCAAGGCCTTGCTGCCGAGCATCACCGACAACCTGCCGGCCGGTCTCGAAGTCACGGTGCTGACCGACCGCACTCAGACCATCCGCGCCTCGGTCACTGACGTGCAGCACGAACTGCTGATCGCTATCGCCTTGGTGGTGATGGTGACGTTCCTGTTTTTGCGCCGTTTCAGCGCGACGATCATTCCGTCTGTGGCCGTGCCGCTGTCGCTGATCGGCACCTTCGGCGTGATGTACCTGGCCGGGTTTTCGGTCAACAACCTGACCCTGATGGCCCTGACCATCGCCACCGGTTTTGTGGTCGACGATGCGATCGTGATGCTGGAAAACATCGCGCGCTTCATCGAAGAGGGCGACAGTCCGATGCAGGCTGCGCTCAAGGGCGCCAAGCAGATCGGCTTCACCCTGATTTCCCTGACGCTGTCGTTGATTGCGGTGCTGATTCCGTTGCTGTTCATGGCCGACGTGGTCGGACGGCTGTTCCGCGAATTCGCCATCACTCTGGCGGTGGCAATCCTGATTTCCCTCGTGGTCTCGCTGACTTTGACGCCGATGATGTGCGCGCGCCTGCTCAAGCGCGAGCCGGAAGAGCATGAGCAGGGCCGTTTCTACCGGGCCAGTGGCGCCTGCATCGACTGGATGATCGCTGCTTACGGGCGCAAGTTGCAGTGGGTGCTCAAGCATCAACCGCTGACGTTGCTGGTGGCCATCGGCACACTGGCGCTGACCGTGTTCCTTTATATGGTCGTACCCAAAGGTTTCTTCCCGGTGCAGGACACCGGGGTGATTCAGGGTATTTCCGAAGCCCCGCAGTCAATTTCCTTCGCCGCGATGGGCGAGCGTCAGCAGGAACTGGCCAAGGTCATTCTTCAAGACCCCGCGGTGCAAAGCCTGTCGTCCTACATCGGCGTCGATGGCGACAACGCCACGCTCAACAGTGGTCGCTTGCTGATCAACCTCAAGCCTCACGGCGAGCGCGATCTGACCGCTACCGAAGTGATTGCACGCCTGCAACCGCAACTGGACAGACTGGTCGGTATCCGTCTGTTCATGCAGCCGGTGCAGGACTTGACCATCGAAGATCGCGTCAGTCGCACGCAGTACCAGTTCAGCATGTCTTCACCTGACTCTGAGTTGCTCAGCCAATGGAGCGTGCGACTGGTCGAAGCATTGGCGCAGCGTCCGGAACTGACCGACGTCGCCAGCGATTTGCAGGACAAAGGCTTGCAGGTCTATCTGGTCATCGACCGTGATGCCGCTTCGCGCCTCGGCGTTTCGGTGGCGAACATCACCGATGCGCTGTACGACGCCTTCGGCCAGCGGCAGATTTCGACTATTTATACGCAGGCGAGTCAGTACCGCGTGGTCCTGCAAGCGCAGGCCGGGGAGAAGATCGGCCCGCAGGCGCTGGATCAGATTCACGTCAAAACCACCGACGGTGCGCAAGTACGCCTGTCGAGTCTGGCCCACGTCGAAGAGCGTCAGGCGCAACTGGCGATCACTCACATCGGCCAGTTCCCGGCAGTGATGATGTCGTTCAACCTCGCACCGGGTGTGGCGCTGGGGCATGCAGTGGACGTTATCGAACAGGTGCAGAAAGACATCGGCATGCCGATTGGCGTGCAGACCCAGTTCCAGGGCGCGGCCGAAGCCTTCCAGGCGTCGCTGTCGAGCACCTTGCTGCTGATTCTGGCGGCAGTGGTGACCATGTACATAGTGCTCGGCGTGCTGTACGAGAGCTACATCCATCCGATCACCATTCTCTCGACCCTGCCGTCGGCGGCGGTCGGCGCCTTGCTGGCGTTGCTGCTCAGCGGCAACGACCTGGGCATGATCGCGATCATCGGCATCATTCTGCTGATCGGCATCGTCAAAAAGAACGCGATCATGATGATCGACTTCGCCCTCGATGCCGAACGCAACCAGGGCATGGCGCCCGAGGAGGCGATCTATCAGGCGGCGCTGTTGCGGTTCCGGCCGATTCTGATGACCACACTGGCGGCGTTGTTTGGCGCCGTGCCGTTGATGCTGGCCACCGGCTCCGGGGCTGAATTGCGTCAACCGTTGGGTCTGGTAATGGTCGGTGGATTGCTGGTGAGCCAGGTGCTGACCTTGTTCACCACACCGGTGATCTACCTGTACTTCGATCGCCTGGGCCGTCGTTTTGGCAAAACCGATGCCGACACCGAAGAGGTGGCGGTATGACCCAGTACAAAACCTGTAGGAGTGAGCCTGCTCGCGATGAGGCCGCCGAATCCGACATCAGTGTCGGCAGACACACCGCTATCGCGAGCAGGCTCGCTCCTACAATGGAGCGGTGTGAAGTTGGGGATCGCGGTCAATGAATCTGTCCGGTCCTTTCATCAAGCGCCCGGTCGCGACAATGCTCCTGAGCCTGGCGATCATGTTGCTCGGCGGTGTGAGTTTCGGCTTGTTGCCGGTTTCGCCGTTGCCGCAGATGGACTTCCCGGTGATTGTCGTGCAGGCGAGCCTGCCCGGCGCCAGTCCGGAGGTCATGGCGTCCACCGTGGCCACGCCGCTGGAACGCTCGTTCGGCGCGATTGCCGGCGTCAATACGATGAGCAGTCGATCCAGTCAGGGCTCGACGCGGGTGATTCTGCAGTTTGACCTCGACCGCGACATCAACGGCGCGGCGCGGGAAGTGCAGGCGGCGATCAACGCTTCGCGTAATCTGCTGCCGAGCGGGATGCGCAGCATGCCGACCTACAAGAAGGTCAATCCGTCACAGGCGCCGATCATGGTGCTGTCGCTGACCTCGGACGTGCTGGAAAAAGGCCAGCTCTACGATTTGGCCTCGACCATTCTTTCGCAGAGCCTGTCGCAGGTTCAGGGCGTCGGCGAAGTGCAGATCGGCGGCAGCTCCTTGCCCGCCGTGCGTATCGAACTCGAACCGCAGGCGCTCAACCAATACGGCGTAGCGCTCGACGATGTGCGCAAGACCATCGCCGACGCCAACGTGCGTAGGCCCAAAGGTTCGGTCGAGGACGGTCAACGGTTGTGGCAGATTCAGGCCAACGACCAACTGGAGAAAGCCAAGGATTACGAGTCGCTGATCATCCATTACGCCGACGGTGCTGCGTTGCGCCTCAAGGACGTGGCCAAGGTCAGCGACGGCGTCGAAGACCGCTACAACAGCGGTTTCTTCAACGACGACGCGGCGGTGTTGCTGGTGATCAACCGCCAGGCCGGGGCCAACATCATCGAGACGGTCAACGAGATCAAGGCGCAGCTCCCTGCGCTGCAAGCGGTGCTGCCGGCCAGCGTGAAGCTGAATCTGGCGATGGACCGCTCGCCGGTGATCAAGGCGACATTGCACGAAGCCGAGATGACTTTGCTGATTGCCGTGGCACTGGTGATTCTGGTGGTGTTCCTGTTCCTCGGTAACTTCCGCGCCTCGTTGATTCCGACGCTGGCAGTGCCGGTGTCGCTGGTCGGCACCTTTGCGGTGATGTACCTCTACGGGTTCTCGTTGAACAACCTGTCGCTGATGGCGTTGATTCTTGCCACCGGCCTGGTGGTGGACGACGCCATTGTGGTGCTGGAGAACATTTCCCGGCACATCGACGAGGGCGTCAAACCGATGCAGGCCGCGTACCTCGGGGCCAAGGAAGTCGGCTTCACGCTCCTGTCGATGAACGTCTCGCTGGTGGCGGTGTTCCTGTCGATCCTGTTCATGGGCGGGATTGTCGAAAGCCTGTTTCGCGAGTTTTCCATCACCCTGGCAGCGGCCATTGTGGTCTCGCTGGTGGTGTCCCTGACACTCACGCCGATGCTCTGCGCCCGCTGGCTCAAGCCGCACACGCCGGGGCAGGAAAACCGCTTGCAGCGCTGGAGCCGCAAGACCAACGACTGGATGGTCGGCAAATACGCCACCAGCCTTGATTGGGTGCTGCGCCATCGGCGCCTGACGCTGCTCAGCCTGATCATCACTGTTGGCGTCAACGTGGCGCTCTACGTGGTGGTGCCGAAAACCTTCATGCCGCAGCAGGACACCGGGCAGTTGATCGGTTTTGTGCGCGGTGACGACGGTCTGTCGTTCAGTGTGATGCAGCCAAAGATGGAAACCTTCCGCCGTGCGGTGCTCAAGGATGACGCGGTAGAGAGTGTCGCCGGGTTCATCGGCGGCACCAACGGCACCAACAACGCGTTCATGCTGGTCCGCTTGAAGCCGATCAAGGAGCGCCAGTTGTCGGCGCAGAAAGTCATCGAGCGCCTGCGCAAGGAAATGCCCAAGGTGGCCGGTGCGCAATTGATGCTGATGGCTGATCAGGACCTGCAATTCGGCGGTGGCCGCGAACAGACCACTTCGCAGTACAGCTATATCCTGCAGAGCGGTGATCTGGGCGAGTTGCGCAAGTGGTATCCAAAGGTCGTCGCGGCATTGCGAGCGTTGCCGGAACTGACCGCGATTGATGCCCGTGAAGGCGCGGGCGCGCAGCAGGTGACGTTGATTGTCGACCGCGATCAGGCCAAACGCCTGGGCGTCGACATGAACATGGTCACGGCAGTGCTGAACAACGCTTACAGCCAGCGGCAGATTTCGACGATCTACGACAGCCTCAACCAGTATCAAGTGGTGATGGAGGTCAATCCGAAATACGCCCAGGACCCGGTGACGCTCAAACAGGTGCAGGTGATCACGGCTGACGGTGCGCGAATTCCGCTGTCGACCATCGCTCACTACGAGAGCAGCCTGGAAGACGACCGGGTCAGCCACGAAGGCCAGTTTGCCTCCGAGGACATTTCCTTCGACATGGCCGAAGGCGTGACGGTGGAGCAGGGTAGCGCTGCCATCGAGCGGGCGATTGCCAAACTCGGTTTGCCGGAAGATGTGATCGCGAAAATGGCCGGTACCGCCGACGCCTTTGCCGCGACCCAGAAGAGCCAGCCGTTCATGATCCTTGGCGCGCTGTTGGCGGTGTATCTGGTGCTGGGCGTGCTGTATGAAAGCTACATTCACCCACTGACGATTCTGTCGACGCTGCCTTCGGCCGGGGTCGGCGCATTGCTGTCGATCTATGCGCTGGGCGGCGAGTTCAGCCTGATCTCGCTGCTCGGGTTGTTCCTGCTGATCGGTGTGGTAAAGAAAAACGCGATCCTGATGATTGATCTCGCGCTGCAACTGGAGCGCCATCAGGGACTGTCCCCTCTGGAGTCGATCCGCAGCGCCTGTCTGCAACGTCTGCGGCCGATTCTGATGACGACGCTGGCGGCGATTCTGGGTGCCTTGCCGCTGCTGCTCAGCCGTGCCGAAGGTGCGGAAATGCGCCAGCCATTGGGCTTGACCATCATCGGCGGGCTGATTTTCAGCCAAGTGCTGACGCTTTACACCACCCCGGTGGTTTACCTCTATCTCGACAAGCTGCGCCATCGTTTCAACAAATGGCGTGGCGTGCGTACTGATGCCGCTCTGGAAACTCCGCTATGACTGACCGTTCGCTTATCCATCTGGCCACTGTTCGCGGCTCGCGTCTGTTGAGCCTGTCGCTGTGCGTGGCGATGCTCAGTGCCTGCGCTGTCGGCCCGGATTACCAGCGCCCGCAGACTGCCGAAATCGCTCAATACAAGGAAGCCGAAGGCTGGCGTCAGGCCAACCCGAGCGATTCGCTGGCCCGTGGCGCCTGGTGGGAACTGTATGGCGATCAGCAGCTCAACGGCCTGGTCGAAAAGCTCAACAGTTCCAACCAGACGGTCGCTCAATCGGAAGCGCAATACCGTCAGGCCCAGGCTTTGGTACGCAGCGCACGTGGGGCGTTTTATCCGAATGTCGATCTGAGCCTGGGCAAAACCCGCTCCAGCCAGGGTACTGGCAGTAGCAGTTCGAGTCTGAGCAGTTCTTCCAGCGGTATCCGCGACACCTACAACGCGCAGTTGGGTGTCAGTTGGGAAGCCGATATCTGGGGCAAGCTGCGTCGCGGGCTTGAAGCCGACAAGGCCAGTGCGCAGGCCAGCTTTGCCGATCTGGCGGCAATGCGTCTGAGCCAACAGTCGGAACTGGTGCAGAACTACCTGCAACTGCGGGTGATCGACCAGCAGAAACGTCTGCTGGAGTCGACGGTGGCAGCTTACGAAAAATCGTTGAGAATGACCCAGAACCAGTACCGTGCGGGTGTGTCCGGGCGGGACGCGGTGGCTCAGGCGCAAACGCAGTTGAAGAGCACCCAGGCTGATCTGGTCGATCTGATCTGGCAGCGGGCGCAATTCGAGAATGCCATCGCCGTGCTGACCGGGCAGGCCCCGGCGGATTTCAACATTGCGGAAACGCAGAGCATTCCGAACTTGCCGCAGGTGCCGTTGAGTCTGCCGTCGCAGTTGCTCGAGCGGCGCCCGGACATCGCCTCGGCCGAGCGCTCGGTGATTGCCGCCAACGCCAACATCGGCGTGGCGAAAGCAGCGTACTACCCGGACCTGTCCCTGAGCCTGAGTGGCGGTTATAGCAGCAGCACCTCAAAAGACCTGATCAGTCTGCCGAACCGGTTCTGGTCGGTCGGGCCGAAACTCGACCTGCCGTTGTTCGACGGTGGCATACGTTCGGCGGAAGTCGACCGCACTGAGGCGGTGTATGACCAGACAGTGGCCAAATACCGGCAGACCGTGCTCGATGGTTTCCGCGAAGTGGAAAACTATCTGGTGCAGTTGAAGGTTTATGAAGACGAAGCGGCGGTGCGCCAGGAAGCCCTCGATGCCGCGCGGGATTCTTTGCGTCTGACGGAAAACCAGTACAAGGCCGGGCTGATTGCCTATATCGATGTGGTGGTGGTGCAAGCCACGGCGCTGAGCAACGAGCGTACTGTGCTGAACATTCTGCAGAGCCGATTGATTGCCAGCGTGCAATTGATTGCCGCGCTGGGCGGTGGTTGGGATGGCCAGCTTGATGTGAGCGATAACACCCGCTGAAGGCTGGCTTTGATCGTTCCCACGCAGAGCGTGGGAACGATCGGGTAAAGCCGTGAACACCGGGCTAGAGCCTTTTAGGGCAATGGAACAAGCGTTTCATCGGGTTGATGGCAAATTGCTCACTTTGTCAGTGCGTTCTTCTGCGCAATCAGTACAATCGCCGCATTTGCCCGACCGAGAATGGACGCTATCGGGGTTGGGTGGCCACGAGAATTCGCATGCTCATCGGTACTTATTCCTCCACGCTGGTTTTCATTTCGCTGTGCGTAGCAATCCTCGCTTCGTACACCGCGCTCGACCTCACCGGGCGCATCGCTACGGCAAAAGGGCGGGCAGTGCATTTCTGGACGGCCGGTGGCGCGTTCGCTATGGGTGTCGGCGTCTGGTCGATGCACTTCATCGGCATGCTTGCCTTCAAACTGCCAATCAACCTCGGTTATGACGTCACGCTCACAGCACTGTCGCTGCTGATCGCGATGCTGTCCTGCGGGTTTGCCTTGTGGCTGGTGAGCCAGCCGAAACTGCCGGTCCTGCAATTGGCGTTTGGTGCATTGATCATGGGCACCGGCATCAGTGCCATGCATTACACCGGCATGGCGGCCATGCGCATGACCCCCGGGATCGACTACGACCCGACGCTGTTCGGCGCATCATTGCTGATCGCCGTCGGCGCTTCCGCCGCCGCGTTGTGGATCGCTTTTCGTCTGCGCCAGCATTCACCCTATGTTCGGCTGATTCGCGCTGGTGCTGCTGTGATCATGGGCATCGCGATTGTGGGCATGCACTACACCGGCATGGCGGCCGCGCAGTTTCCCGACGGCAGTTTCTGCGGTGCGACGCTCAACGGTTTGAAGGGCAATGGCCTCGACAGCCTGGTGCTGATCACCACGTTGGCGGTATTGTCGATTGCCTTGCTGACTTCGATTCTCGACGCGCGCCTCGAAGCGCGCACGGCCGATCTGGCGCACTCGCTGACGGTGGCCAATCGCGAACTGACGCAACTGGCGCTGCACGACACCTTGACCGGTCTGCCCAATCGCATGCTGCTGGATGACCGGATCAATCAGGCGATGAAAAAGGTCAACGAGCAGGGCGGTTGCTTTGCGCTGATGTTCATCGATCTGGACGGTTTCAAACCGGTCAACGATGCCTTCGGCCATCACATGGGCGATCAACTGTTGCGCGAAGTCGGTGTGCGTCTGCGCGAAGACTTGCGCAGCCTGGACACGCTGGCGCGAATCGGTGGTGATGAGTTCGTTTTGCTGGTGCGCCTGAGCGAACCCAACGATGCATTGGGGCTGGCCGCGCGTCAGGTAGGCCTGATCGCCCAGTCGTTCCGCGTGGCTGAACATGATTTGCAGATCTCCGCCAGCGTTGGCATCGCCCTGTATCCGGGCAATGGCCAAACCGCCCAGGAACTGTTGATGAACGCCGACGCCGCGATGTATCACGCCAAGGGTGGCGGCAAGAATGGTTACAGCTTCTTCGACGCCTCGATGAACAACAACGCGCGCAAACAACTGCAATTGTTGCAGGACTTGCGCGCCGCGCTGGAACACAGCCAGTTCAGCCTGCATTACCAGCCCAAGTTCAACGCCGCCAACGGGCATCCGGTCGGCGCCGAAGCGTTGCTGCGCTGGCAGCACCCGAGCCACGGCATGTTGATGCCGGACAAATTCATTGATCTGGCGGAGAAATCCGGCCTGATCATCCCGATCGGCGAATGGGTGCTCAATGAAGCCTGCCGTCAGATGCGCGAGTGGTACGTGCTGGGCTACACCGACTGGCGCATCGCGGTGAACCTCTCGGCCTTGCAGTTCTGCCATGCCGGGCTGGTGCAAAGTGTTGCCAAGGCGCTGGCGACGCACCATTTGCCGGCCAACAGCCTGACCCTGGAAATCACCGAAACCACGGCCATGAGCGACGCCGATGCGAGCATGACGGTGTTGCAGGAGTTGTCGGACATGGGCGTCGACCTGTCCATCGATGACTTTGGTACTGGCTATTCGAGCCTGATGTACCTCAAGCGCCTGCCAGCCAATGAGCTGAAGATCGACCGCGGTTTTGTCCGCGATCTGGAGCACGACAGCGACGATGCCGCCATTGTTTCGGCGATTGTCGCGCTGGGCCAGGCGTTGGGGTTACGGATTGTCGCGGAAGGGGTAGAGACGGGCTCGCAGCAGGATTTTCTGACGCAATTGGGCTGTGATTCGTTGCAGGGTTATCTGCTCGGGCATCCGATGCCGGCAGATCAGTTCATGCAGGGCATTGTCCGGGGCGAGAAGCACACGACTGCTTGATCGCCACAATTCATATCTGATGAGGAAAACTCTGTGGTGAGGGGATTTAGCGAAACGTCGCACCGCCCCGATGAGTTGCAGAGCACCCCCAAAACATCCGGCACGGTTTGTCAGCAATATTTGATTCGCAGGGTTGGGGGCTGCTGCGCAACCCATCGGGGATGAATTCCCTCACCACAAGTGTTCAACTCAGGTTTCGCTTCGCACACACCTCATGCAAAACCCGCCAATGGCGGTTATTCTTCCCCCCGACTGTTACGTGTGCATTGGGGGGAAAGGCCAGCATGGATAAAGTCATTGTGATCACCGGCGGCGGGCGCGGGATTGGCGCCGCGACGGCGTTGTTGGCGGCCGAGCAGGGCTATCGGATCTGCATCAATTACCAGTCAGACGAACAGGCCGCGCATAGCGTGCTGGAGCAAGTCCGGGCGCTGGGCGCACAGGCTATCGCGGTGCGTGCCGACGTCAGCATCGAAGACGAAGTGGTCGCGATGTTCCATCGGGTCGACACCGAGCTGGGCCGGGTCACCGCACTGGTGAACAACGCCGGCACTGTCGGGCACAAATCGCGAGTCGATGAAATGTCCGAATTCCGTATCCTGAAAATCATGAAAACCAATGTCCTGGCGCCGATCCTTTGTGCCAAGCACGCGATCCTGCGCATGTCGCCCAAGCATGGCGGGCAGGGTGGCAGTATCGTCAACGTATCTTCAGTGGCTGCGCGTCTGGGGTCACCCAATGAATACGTCGATTACGCGGCGTCCAAAGGTGCGCTCGACACTTTTACCATCGGTCTGTCCAAAGAAGTGGCGGGCGAGGGGATTCGGGTCAACGCGGTGCGCCCGGGTTACATCTACACCGATTTCCATGCGTTGAGCGGTGATCCGGATCGGGTCAGCAAGCTGGAATCGGCAATCCCGATGGCCCGGGGCGGGCGGCCGGATGAGGTGGCGGAGGCGATTGTCTGGTTGCTGTCGGACAAGGCTTCTTATGCAACCGGGACGTTTGTTGATCTGGGTGGCGGGCGTTGATCTTCAGGATTTTTATTGCTTGTTAGGGCCTCATCGCTGGCAAGCCAGCTCCCTCAGTGTTTTGTATTGAACACAAGTTTTGTGATCGACTTCGAAACCTTTGGGAGCTGGCTTGCCTGCTCCCAGAACAATCGATGCCAGTCGCAAATATTGTGTACGACACTGAAACCTGTGGGAGCTGGCTTGCCAGCGATAGGGCCAGTGCAAACACCCTCAGCTTGTCAGAACGACCGCACAATCCGCCCCAGCGTCTCCATGGCTTTCTCCGAATCCTCGGTCCACGGGCTGCCATAGTTCAGTCGAATGCAATTGCGAAACCGCTGCGTCGGCGAAAAGATCGGCCCCGGCGCGATGCTGATGCCTTGCGCCAGCGCCATCTGAAACAACTTCAACGAATCCATCTGTGGCGGTAGTTCCAGCCAAAGAAAATAGCCGCCTGCCGGTTGACTGACCCGCGTCTGCGCCGGGAAATATCGGGCAATCGCCGCCAGCATCGCGCTCTGCTGTTCCTCCAGCGCATAACGCAGTTTGCGCAGATGCCGATCGTAACCGCCGTGTTGCAGGTAATCGGCAATTGCCGCTTGCGCCGGCATCGACGCGCACAACGACGTCATCAGTTTCAACCGCTCGATCTTCTGCGCGTAACGCCCGGCAGCGACCCAGCCGATGCGGTAGCCGGGGGCCAGGCTCTTGGCGAACGAGCCGCAATGCATCACCAGTCCTTCGGTGTCGAACGCCTTGGCTGGTTTCGGGGCCTGTTGGCCGTAATAGAGTTCGGCGTAGACGTCGTCTTCGATCAACGGCACCTGATGGCGGCGCAACAGTTCGACCAGTTCCTGCTTCTTGGCCTCCGGCATGGTCGCGCCCATCGGGTTCTGGAAACTGGTCATGCACCAGCAAGCCTTGATCGGGTGGCGTTCCAGCGTCTGCGCGAGTACGCCGAGGTCGATGCCGTCGCGCGGGTGCACGGGGATTTCCACGGCTTTGAGCTTGAGGCGCTCCAGCACTTGCAGGCTGGCGTAGAACGCCGGGGCTTCGATGGCAACCAGATCGCCCGGTTCGGTGACGGCTTGCAGGCACAGGTTGAGTGCTTCGAGGGCGCCGTTGGTGATCAGCAGTTCTTCCATCGGCAGCATCAGCCCGCCGACCATATAGCGCAGGGCGATTTGCCGACGCAGTTGCGGATTGCCCGGCGACATGTCGGTGACGACCATGCGCGGGTCCATTTCCCTGGCGGCGCTGGCCAGCGAACGCGACAGGCGTTGCAGCGGAAACAGCGTCGGGCTGGGGAACGCCGAGCCGAACGGCACGGTGCTCGGGTCCTTGATCGACTCCAGCACCGAGAACACCAGTTCGCTGACGTCGACTTCGGTGGAGTCGTTGACGTGGCTGCTGATTACCGGCTCCGAGAACGGGCTCGGGGCGTGGGTGTTGACGAAATAACCGGAGCGCGGCCGGGCGCGGATCAGGCCACGGCGTTCGAGCAGGTAATAGGCCTGGAACACCGTGGACGGGCTGACGCCGTAGGTCTGGCTGGCGTAGCGCACCGACGGCACGCGCTGACCGGGGCCGAGGACTCCGGAGCGGATCAGTTCAGCGATGTCGTCGGCGAATTTTTCGTAGCGTTTCATCGGGGCCCTTGGTGTTTGTTGGTTGTGCGGGGTGTCAGGGAACTGCCCCTCACCCTAACCCTCTCCCAGAGGGAGAGGGGACTGATTGGGAGATGCTCGCGAAACACACCGACCTGAAATTGCTTTGCTGAATCCATAATCGACTCGGTCTGTCAGGTCTATGTACCGCGCCAGACACCTCGAACGGCCCCCTCTCCCTCCGGGAGAGGGCTGGGGTGAGGGGGAGGATTCTAGCGGCTCAGCGATTCATCGGCGCCACAAACCTGCTTTTCGCCACGCTGTAAATCTCAGGCTCATCACTGTCGGCAATCTTGAAACTCAAGGTCTGTGAGCTGCTGCTCGGGCGTTCCGTGGTCATCGCCACCGACACCGGCACATCGACAATCTCGCCAGGCGCCAGGCTCAGCTCGGTCTTGCCTTGCAGCTGGAAGCCGTCGCCGTCGACCAGGCTCAGATTGTAGTCCTGACGCTGCTGGGTCTTGTTGATGACTTTGAGGGTGTAGATGTTTTCGATCTGGCCCTGACCGTTTTCACGGAACAGCCCGCGATCCTTGGTCACGTCCAGCGAGACCATTGGCCGCTCGACCAGCGCCAGGGCCAGTGCGCCGATCATCACCAGCAGCACCGCGACATAACCGATCAGTCGTGGCCGCAACAGATGCGTCTTGCCACCCTGCAATTCGCGCTCGGAACTGTAGCGGATCAAACCGCGTGGGTAGTTCATTTTGTCCATGATCGAATCACAGGCGTCGATGCACGCCGCGCAACCGATGCATTCCATCTGCAAGCCATCGCGGATGTCGATGCCGGTCGGGCACACCTGCACACACAACTGGCAATCGATGCAATCGCCGAGCCCGGCCTCGACCGGTTTCACATCGCGCTTGCGCGGGCCACGGTTTTCGCCACGGGCCACGTCGTAGGAAATCGCCAGGGTGTCCTTGTCGAACATCACGCTCTGGAATCGCGCATACGGGCACATGTGCATGCACACCGCTTCGCGCAGCCAACCGGCGTTGATGTAAGTCGCACCGGTGAAGAACAACACCCAGAACAGACTGACACCGCCGATTTGCAGGGTCAGCAGTTCTTCGGCCAGCGGCCGGATCGGCGTGAAGTAGCCGACAAAGGTCAGACCGGTCATCACACTGATTGCCAGCCACAGCGTGTGCTTGGCCGCACGCCGGGCCAGTTTGTTCAGGCCCCACGGCGCCGCTTGCAGTTTGATCCGCTGGTTGCGTTCGCCCTCGGTGATCTTCTCGCACCACATGAAGATCCACGTCCACGAACTCTGCGGGCAGGTGTAGCCACACCAGACGCGCCCGGCGAACACGGTGATGGCGAACAGGCCGAACGCGGCAATGATCAGCAGCGCCGAGAGCAGGATGAAATCCTGCGGCCAGAAGGTCGCGCCGAAGATGTGGAATTTGCTTTCCGACAAATCCCACAACACAGCCTGACGACCGCCCCAGTTCAGCCACACCGTGCCGAAAAACAGCACAAACAGAAAACCCGCACCGCTCATGCGCAAGGTGCGGAACAGGCCGGTGAAGCTGCGGGTGTGGATCTGGTTGTCGCTGGATTTGGCCGTCGCCTTCATTGGGCGTGCGGGCACACTTTTAATAGTTGGAGATGCTTCTACGGTTCGGACGGGGATTTGTTCGCTCATGGTCGTTCGCTCATCAGCCTCCATCAGGCCGATGCACTATGAGCGCCGATCTGTTTGCATAACAGACTCAGCTATTTCAATAAAAAGCGGATCAGATGGCGCTCGACACTAGTCCTGCGACAACTTGAAGCAGCCCGCAGGCAAAGGCGCAAACGCCTGACCCAGACGTTTGCGCGGGGTGTTGATCCAGGTCAGTCAAATCACCGAATCACTCTCGTCGGCTTTCAGGTGTTTGCGACCGTCCTTGGCGCCGGCAACAGTCAGAGCATCGGCTTCTGCTTCGGTGATGTAGACGCGCCGGGATTCGATTTCCACAAACGACATGGCTTTGTCGCTATCGGTTCTGACTTCCAACTCATCGCAAATACGAATTTCCTCGCCATTCTCAACGGTGAAAAAACAGACTTTTTTCTCGGGATTGGACTCATCGACTCGCAGGGTCATGGTGGCTGTCCTTTTTATGGGGATGTCTAAAGCGTTAGGGCACACGCTTTGCCGTTCGTTCTGCGCAACCGATTAATGGTCGCCGTTGTCCATCGTCTATCGAACCAATAACAAGGACTGCACGATGAACGCGTGGTGGCATGAAGTGTGGGGAACCCTGCAAGCGGAGTTCGCCGACGTTGGCGATGCTTCGCAACTGACGCGCATTACCGTGCGCCTGCTGATGGCAGCCATTCTGGGTGGCATTCTCGGGTTCGAGCGCGAACACAAGGGCAAGGCCGCCGGCGTGCGTACGCATATGCTGGTGGCGCTCGGCGCGGCACTGTTTGTGCTGGTGCCGCAAACCTCAGGCGCCGAGTCCGATGCGATGAGTCGAGTGCTGCAAGGCGTGATCGCCGGGATTGGTTTCCTCGGCGCCGGGACCATTCTGAAAAAACCCGAAGGCGATGAGGGCCACGTCAAGGGTCTGACCACGGCAGCCGGGCTGTGGATGACTGCGGCGATTGGTGTGGCGACCGGGTTGGGCAAGGAAGCGACGGCATTGCTCAGTACCCTGCTGGCGCTGGGGATTTTCAGCGTGATGCCGCGCATCGTAAAACTCTTCGAAAAAGAAGAGCAGAAGACGGATGACCACTGACCACTAACTGATGTTGATCATTCCCACGCTTTGCGTGGGAATGCCCCAATGGACGCTCCGCGTCCGCTGTGGGACGCGAGCGTCCCGGGCTGCATTCCCACGCAGAGCGTGGGAACGATCATGAGCATTCAGTGAGGGTTCAGAGGATCACTGGCGGCATGGTCGTTGGCGGCTCTTCTTTCGGCGGTGGCGTGGTGCCTGGCGGTTCCTGCTCGAGGACCGGTTGCGGTTCGGTTTCGGGAATCGTCGGGTTGTCGATGTTCGGATCGGGCGTTTCCGCCGGGAATGGGTTGTTCATCGGTAGACCTCCGTGTGGCACATGGCGTGAGAAGTGCTTAAGTGGATTGACCACCTCGTGGCGAATTCGATCCGCTTTTCGTGTCGGGCAATTTGCTCTGAACTTTTCCCGGTGCCGGTCGCTCGGAACCTAAGCGAGTTCATGACGGGGCCGGTGTCTTGTTGTGAACACTGATCCGGCACAAGAGCGTCCTTGGGGCGTTAAGGAGAGATGCTCAATGACTGCTGAAAGACCTTCGGAAGTGAGCTACAACCCGCACATGCCGCTGTCGCAGGCATTACTGCTGCCGCGCATCGTGATCGAAAACACCATGCCGACCCTCGATGGCGGGCAGTTCGCCGTGAAGTCGATTGCCGGCCGCGACGTGGTGGTCACCAGCAAAGTGTTCGCCGATGGCCACGACAAACTCGCCGTGCGCATTCGCTGGCGCGAGGAGGGCGAAGAGACCTGGCATAGCGAGGTCATGTCCGATCAGGGCAATAACGGCTGGCGAGGCCAGTTCCGCCCCGAGCATCAGGGCCGCTTTCTGTATTGCATCGAGGCGTGGATCGATCACTTCGCCAGTTTCCAGTACGAACTGGAGAAGAAGCACAACGCAGCCGTGCCGGTTTCGCTTGAGCTGCAAGAAGGCCGGACGATGGTGCAGCAGGCCGCCGAGCGCAGTGAAGGCCAGCTCAGCGAACAGCTCGCGGCGTTGCACCACGAACTGTCCGGACTGCTCGAAACCGAGCAGGTCGCGCTGTTTCTGCACTCGCACAGTGCGCAACTGATGACCGAGGCCGATCACCGTGCCTATCTGAGCGTCAGTGCCGAATTCCCCATGGACGTCGAGCGTGAACTCGCCGAGTTCGCCAGTTGGTATGAGCTGTTTCCGCGCTCGATCACCGACGATCCCAACCGCCATGGCACTTTTAATGATGTGCACTCGCGGTTGCCGATGATTCAGGACATGGGTTTCGACGTGCTGTACTTCACGCCGATCCACCCGATTGGTCGTGCGCATCGCAAGGGCCGCAACAATTCCCTGACCGCTGGCCCGGCCGATCCCGGCAGCCCATATGCGATCGGCAGCGAGGAGGGTGGTCACGAGGCGATCCATTCGCAACTTGGCACCCGTGAAGATTTCCGCCGGCTAGTGGCCGCTGCGGCTGAGCATGGCCTGGAAATAGCCCTCGATTTCGCCATCCAGTGTTCCCAGGATCACCCGTGGCTCAAACAGCATCCGGGCTGGTTCAACTGGCGGCCGGACGGCACGATCAAATACGCGGAAAACCCGCCGAAGAAATATCAGGACATCGTCAACGTCGACTTCTATGCGCCGGACGCGATTCCGAGTCTGTGGGTCGAGTTGCGCGACATCGTTGTTGGCTGGGTCGAGGAGGGCGTGAAGATCTTTCGCGTCGACAATCCGCACACCAAACCGCTGCCGTTCTGGCAATGGCTGATTGCCGATGTGCGGGCGCTGCATCCGGAAGTGATCTTCCTCGCCGAGGCATTCACCACACCGGCGATGATGGCGCGTCTGGGCAAGGTTGGTTACACCCAGAGCTACACCTATTTCACCTGGCGCAACACCAAGGCTGAACTGGCCACTTACTTCACCGAACTGAATGAATCGCCGTGGCGCGAATGCTACCGGCCGAATTTCTTCGTCAACACGCCGGACATCAACCCGGCGTTCCTGCATGAGTCCGGGCGCCCCGGTTTCCTCATCCGCGCGGCGCTCGCGACCATGGGCTCGGGCCTGTGGGGCATGTATTCGGGCTATGAACTCTGCGAAGCGGCACCCGTGCCAGGCAAGGAGGAATATCTCGACTCGGAGAAATACGAGATCCGCGTCCGCGACTTCAATGCGCCGGGCAACATCATTGCCGAGATTGCCCAGCTCAACCGCATCCGCCGGCAGAACCCGGCGCTGCACACGCACCTGGGCCTGAAAATCTACAACGCCTGGAACGACAACATTCTGTACTTCGGCAAGCGCAGTTTTGACGGCAGCAATTTCATTCTGGTGGCCGTCAACCTCGATCCAAATAACGTGCAGGAAGCGAATTTCGAATTGCCACTGTGGGAGATGGGCCTGCCCGACGATGCGACGACCCATGGTGAGGATTTGATGAACGGGCATCGCTGGGACTGGCATGGCAAGTATCAGTTCATGCGTTTAGACCCGGCTTACCAGCCGTTCGGGATTTGGCGGATTACTGCCTCTTAAGGCTCGCGACATTTGAATGTGGGAGCTGGCTTGCCAGCGATTGCGGTCTGTCAGCTTGCATCTTCGGTGCTGAACCACCGCTATCGCCGGCAAGCCAGCTCCCACATGGACCGTATTTCTTCAGTTAAGACATCTTCAGAATTTTTCAGGAGTTTCACATGGCGAAGAAACCCAAGGCAGCCACCTTTATCAAAGACCCGCTCTGGTACAAGGACGCGGTGATTTATCAAGTTCACGTCAAATCGTTTTTCGACTCCAACAACGACGGGATCGGCGACTTTCCCGGCCTGATCGCCAAACTCGATTACATCGCCGAACTGGGCGTCAACACCATCTGGCTGTTGCCGTTCTACCCCTCGCCACGTCGCGACGATGGCTACGACATCGCCGAATACCGTGGCGTGCACAGCGATTACGGCACCATGGCCGACGCCAAGCGCTTTATCGCCGAGGCGCACAAGCGCGGTTTGCGGGTGATTACCGAACTGGTCATCAACCACACCTCCGACCAGCACCCGTGGTTCCAGCGCGCACGCAAGGCCAAACCCGGTTCGGCGGCGCGGGATTTTTACGTGTGGTCGGATGACGATCAGAAATACGACGGCACGCGGATCATTTTTCTCGACACCGAAAAGTCCAACTGGACCTGGGACCCGGTCGCCGGCCAGTACTTCTGGCACCGTTTCTATTCGCACCAGCCCGACCTGAACTTCGACAACCCGCAAGTGATGAAAGCGGTGCTCTCGGTCATGCGCTACTGGCTGGACATGGGCATCGACGGTCTGCGTCTCGACGCGATTCCGTACCTGATCGAACGAGACGGCACCAACAACGAAAACCTCCCGGAAACCCACGACGTCCTCAAGCAGATCCGCGCCGAAATCGACGCCAATTATCCCGATCGCATGTTGCTGGCCGAGGCCAACCAATGGCCGGAAGACACTCAACTGTATTTCGGCGACACCGATGCGCACGGCCTCAATGGCGACGAATGCCACATGGCGTTTCACTTCCCGCTGATGCCGCGCATGTACATGGCGCTGGCGCAGGAAGATCGCTTCCCGATCAGCGATATTTTGCGCCAGACCCCGGAAATTCCTGCCAACTGCCAGTGGGCGATTTTCCTGCGCAATCATGATGAATTGACGCTGGAGATGGTCACCGACAAAGAACGTGACTATCTGTGGAATTACTACGCCGCTGACCGTCGGGCGCGGATCAACCTCGGTATCCGACGTCGCTTGGCGCCGTTGATGGAACGCGATCGCCGCCGTGTCGAATTGCTAAACAGCTTGTTGCTGTCGATGCCGGGCACGCCGACGCTGTATTACGGCGACGAGATCGGCATGGGCGACAACATCTACCTCGGCGACCGTGACGGCGTGCGTACGCCGATGCAGTGGTCGATTGACCGCAACGGTGGCTTCTCCCGCGCCGACCCGGCCAGCCTGGTGCTGCCGCCGATCATGGACCCGCAATACGGCTATCTGTCGGTCAACGTCGAAACCCAGGCCGGCGATCCGCATTCGCTGCTCAACTGGACGCGGCGCATGCTCGCCGTGCGCAAGCAATCCAAGGCATTTGGCCGTGGCACGCTGAAAATGCTCTCGCCGAGCAACCGGCGGATTCTGGCCTATACCCGCGAATTCACCGACGCCGATGGCAAACACGAAATCATCCTCTGCGTGGCCAACGTCTCGCGCAGTGCGCAGGCGGCGGAACTGGACCTGTCGGCTTACGTCGGCATGGTCCCGGTGGAGATGCTTGGCGGTAATGCGTTCCCGCCGATTGGCCAACTGCCTTTCCTACTGACCCTGGCGCCGTACGGCTTCTATTGGTTCGCCCTGGCCACCGAAAACCAGATGCCGAGCTGGCACGTGGAGCCGGCGCAGAGCCTTCCGGACTTCACCACATTGGTGCTGAAAAAGCGCATGGAAGAACTGCTCGAAGCGCCGTCTCGGGCGACGCTGGAGCAGGGCATTCTGCCGAGCTGGCTGCAGAACCGTCGCTGGTTCGCCGGCAAGGATGCGGCTATCGACAAGGTCAACCTGGCCTACGGTGTGCGTTTTGGTGATGCCGAACACCCGGTGTTGCTCAGCGAGATCGAAGTCACCAGCGGCGGCCAGACCAGCCGTTATCAACTGCCGTTCGGCTTCATTTCTGAAGATCAGGTCGGTCCGGCGCTGCCACAGCAATTGGCACTGGCCCGCGTGCGTCGAGTGCGTCAGGTTGGTTTGATCACTGACGCCTTCAGTCTTGAAGCGTTTGTCCGCGCTGTCCTGCAAGGCATGCAGAACAACACCGTGCTGGAATCCAGCGATGGCGAAATCCGTTTCGCACCCACCCCGCACCTGGAAAAACTCAACCTCGGTGGCGAATCCGAAGTGCGCTATCTGTCTGCCGAGCAATCGAACAGTTCGGTGGTAATCGGCAACAGCCTGGTGCTTAAGCTGATCCGTAAAGTCGCGTCCGGCGTACACCCGGAACTGGAGATGAGCGCTTACCTGACCGCTGCCGGATTTGCCAATATCTCTCCGCTGCTCGGCTCGGTGATTCGCCGCGACGCGCAGGGTGAAGACAATCTGTTGATGATCGCGCAGGGCTATCTGAGCAATCAGGGCGACGCCTGGGAATGGACGCAGAACAACCTCGAACGGGCGTTGCGCGATGAACTGGCCGATGCCATGTCCGAGCAGGAACAGCACTACAACGCCTTGGGCGAATTGAAGGACTTCGCCGCGATGCTCGGTCAGCGTCTGGGCGAAATGCACCAAGTGCTCGCCGCGCCGACCGAGAATGCCGATTTCGCGCCGCAAGTCAGTACGGCCAAGGATGCACAGGCCAGCGGCAAGGACGTTGCTGCGCAGGTCGAGCATGCGTTGAAACTGCTCAAGCAGCATCAGGGCGAACTCAACGCGGCGGATCAGAAACTGGTCAAGCGCCTGCTCGACGAGAAAAAGACCATCCTTGCTCATGTGCAGGATCTGGCGAAAAAGTCCGTCGGTGGTCTGCGTATTCGCGTGCATGGCGACTTGCACTTGGGCCAGGTGCTGGTGATCAAGGGCGACGCCTATCTGATCGACTTCGAGGGCGAACCGGCGCGGCCATTGAGTGAGCGTCGTGGCAAACACAGTCCGTACAAAGATGTCAGCGGCGTGCTGCGTTCGTTCGATTACGCGGCGGCGATGACCATCAACGTGCACAACGTCGATCACAGTGCGGAGTCCGAAGCGGCCCGTCATCGCGTCGCCGAGCGTTATTTGCGTGAGGCACGCGAGGCATTTGTTCAGGCATATCGCCGAGCGGCAGCTAGTCTTGATCATGCTTGGCAAGATCCTGAGGGTGCCGACGCCGCGCTGGCGTTGTTCGGTCTGGAGAAGGCGGCCTATGAAGTGGCCTATGAAGCCGAAAATCGCCCGACGTGGCTGCCCGTGCCGTTGCACGGTTTGTATGGGTTATTGACAGGGCTTAAACCCTTTTCCGATCTTGGTGGAGAGTAGTCATGAGTTTCTCGAACAAGGAACAGGGTCAGGTCAAAGAGGCATTGCTGCCGTCGGCGAAAGACATCGATGCGCTGGTACGTGCCGAGCATCACGATCCGTTTTCCATTCTCGGTCCGCACGGCGACGGTGCCGGCGGGCAATTCATTCGCGCCTATTTACCTGGTGCGCTGAGCGTTGTGGTGATCGATAAGGATTCTGGCGAAGAGCGCGGCCCCTTGGAGCCGAGCGAAACGCCGGGGCTGTTTGTCGGCCATTTCGATCAGGCGCGGCCTTATCGACTGCGTACCCGTTGGGCCGGTGGTGAACAGGAAGCGGAAGATCCCTACAGCTTCGGTCAGTTGCTCGGTGAAATGGATTTGTATCTGTTTGCCGAAGGTAATCACCGCGACCTCAGCGCCTGCCTCGGCGCGCAACTGATGACCGTCGATGGCGTTGATGGCGTGCGTTTCGCCGTGTGGGCGCCGAATGCGCGGCGGGTTTCTGTGGTCGGCGATTTCAACGTCTGGGACGGCCGTCGCCATCCGATGCGCCTGCGTCATCCGTCCGGGGTCTGGGAGTTATTCATCCCGCGCCTGCAAGCGGGGGAGTTGTACAAATACGAAATCCTCGGCAGCCACGGCATTCTGCCGCTCAAGGCTGACCCGATGGCGCTGGCCACCAGTCTGCCGCCGGACACTGCGTCGAAAGTCGCCGCGCCGCTGCGAGTCGACTGGCAGGATCAGGAATGGATGAGCGCTCGCCGCGAACACCAGAAGCATTCCGCGCCGCTGTCGATCTACGAGTTGCACGTCGGCTCCTGGCAATGCGAGCTGGATGATCTGGGTGAGGTTGCGCGCCAATACACTTGGCCGGAACTGGCCGAACGCTTGATTCCGTACGTGAAAGAGTTGGGTTTCACCCACATTGAACTGATGCCGATCATGGAACACCCGTTCGGTGGTTCGTGGGGCTATCAGTTGCTCTCGCAATTCGCCCCGAGTGCGCGTTACGGCACACCGGAGCAGTTTGGTGAGTTCGTCAACGCCTGCCATAAAGCCGATATCGGCGTGATCCTCGACTGGGTGCCGGCGCATTTTCCTACCGATACCCACGGCCTCGCGCAGTTCGACGGCACCGCGCTGTACGAGTACGGCAATCCGCTGGAAGGCTTTCACCAGGATTGGGACACGCTGATCTACAACCTCGGCCGCACCGAAGTGCATGGCTACATGCTCGCTTCGGCGTTGCACTGGTTGAAGCATTTCCACATCGATGGCCTGCGCGTGGATGCGGTGGCTTCGATGCTTTATCGCGACTATTCGCGCAAGGCCGGCGAGTGGGTACCGAACCGTCATGGCGGTCGGGAAAACCTGGAGGCCATCGACTTCCTCCGCCACTTGAACGACGTGGTCGAACTGGAAGCACCGGGGGCGCTGGTGATCGCCGAAGAGTCCACCGCGTGGCCCGGCGTCAGCCAGAGTACGCAGCAGGGCGGCCTCGGTTTTGCCTATAAATGGAACATGGGCTGGATGCACGATTCGCTGCATTACATCCAGCAGGACCCGGTGTACCGCGCCCATCATCACAACGAGTTGAGCTTTGGCCTGGTCTACGCCTGGTCCGAACGTTTCATCCTGCCGATCTCCCACGACGAAGTGGTACACGGCAAGCACTCGCTGATCGACAAGATGCCCGGCGATCGCTGGCAGAAATTTGCCAACCTGCGCGCCTACCTGAGTTTCATGTGGACGCATCCGGGCAAGAAACTGCTGTTTATGGGCTGCGAGTTTGGCCAGTGGCGCGAGTGGAACCACGATCAGCAGCTCGACTGGTATCTGCTGCAATACTCCGAGCACAAAGGCGTACAGAAATTGGTGGGCGACCTTAACCGGCTGTACCGCGAGCTGCCGGCACTGCACGATCAGGACGATGCACCGCAAGGCTTTCAGTGGCTGATCGGCGACGATGCGATCAACAGCGTTTATGCCTGGCTGCGCTGGAGCAAGGACGGCGAACCGGTGCTGGTAGTGGCCAACTTCACGCCCGTGCCGCGTCAGTCGTATCGGGTCGGCGTGCCTTTCGCCGGGCGTTGGAGCGAGTTGCTCAACAGCGACGCCGATACTTACGCCGGCTCCAACTATGGCAACGGCGGCGGGGCGTTTACCGAGGAAGTGCCGAGCCATGGCCAGGCGCTGTCGCTGGAACTGAATCTGCCGCCTCTGGCGGTGTTGATCCTCAGACCGGGGGGCTGATCCGATACCGCGTCGCGCCCGTCGCGGGCATGACATTCAACATTTCTGTTGGCTGATCCAGCGCCATCGCGGGCAAGCCCGCTCCCACAGGGAATTGCATTCCAGGCTGTTCTCACTGGAGAAATGCGATCCATTGTGGGAGCGGGCTTGCCCGCGATGAGGGCCGGACATTCAATAGTTGTATTGGCTGATCCACCGTCTTCGCGAGCAGGCTCGCTCCCACAGGGAATTGCATTTCAGGCTGTTCTCACTGGAGAAATGCGATCCATTGTGGGAGCGGGCTTGCCCGCGATGAGGGTCGGACATTCAATAGTTGTATCGGCTGACCCACTGCCATCGCGAGCAGGCTCGCTCCCACAGGGAATTGCATTCCAGGCTGTTCTCACCGGAGAAATGCGATCCATTGTGGGAGCGGGCTTGCCCGCGATGAGGGCATGACATTCAACATTTCTGTTGGCTGATCCACCGCCATCGCGGGCAAGCCCGCTCCCACAGGGATACTCATTCCAAATGTGGGAGCGAGCCTGCTCGCGAAGGCGCCAGCCCAGACACTCTGAAAATCCCGTTTCACCAGCGCATCCGCACACCCAGACTGCCGATCAACCCGTTCAGATCATTGTCATCGACATCACTGCTGTAATCGGCGCTGACATACAAACTCACCGCCGGCGTCACCCGCGCCACCAGACCCAAGCCCAGTTCGACGGTCGATGACTTGCGACTGCTGCTGATCTTGTCGACCTGATCCAGCGTCACCGTATTACCCGTATACACCGTGTGCCAGAGGTTGGTGCGCACGTACGGCTCGACCGGCAGGCCGCTCAAGTCATAACTGCCTTTCAAACGCGCACCGACGCGACCGCTCCATGCCGTCAGATCGGTTGACGAGGCATTGCTCGAGCCTGCATAGGGTGTATCGAGGGTGATGCGCTGATTGATCAATTGCGCCTGGGGTTCGACCACCCAGTTTTCGCTCAAGCCAATCGGAAAACCGCCCTCCACCGAGAAGGTCATCGCGCTGCCTTCAGTGGCCTGCCGCGCACCTTGTTCATTGCGGCTGAACCCGCTGACCCGGCCGCCGCTGGCCGACACATCGACGTGCCAACCCTGCGCGCCGATCAGACTGTAATAGGCCCCCAGGCTCTGGCCCTGCAGATTGAGGGTGTCGGTGTTCGGATCGGCGAGGGCGCGGCTGGTGATCAGCCCATTGCCATTGGCCTGAATCTGGTTTTCGCCGCCGATCAGGCCGATCTTCTGGGTGTCGCCGTTGCCGCTTTGCAAGGTCAGCACGGCGGGGCCTTTGAAGTCACCGCTGCCGGGCGTTGCGAAACCCGAGGACAACACGTCGGTTTGCGCCTGGCGGGCGCTACGTCCATACAATTGGTCCCAGGCACCCGGCGCCAGCTCTTCGGTGAGCAGGTTGGCGCCGCGCAGGTCAGGCCGGGGGCTGAAACGCTGCGGGTCGGGAGTGATGACCGTCGCGGGCAGGTTCATGACCGGTACGTTCTCTCGGTACCAGGGCGTGGTTTCATCCGCCGCAGGGCGGGCCTGCGCCTCCATGGATGAGCACAGCAAGATAGAACTCGACACTGTGCAAAAAGTGATTTTGATCTCGTGTGGTGTGAGTGAAATTTTCATGGAGGTCTACCTTGCAGGCGCATGCGGCATCTCGATGTGGCGTCTCTCCTACCCCGAACGAGGGGCGACCGAATGGAGCGAGGCGAACCGTAGGCGCTCGCTTTCGCGAGAGTCCGGAGGCTCGCCCCGGGTAGTGATTCCGGGGGTAGTAAGGTAGAGATAAGAAGAGTCGGGCCTGTGCGTCAAGAAATTGAACGATGAGCGGTAATGCCGAAACGCGTTACGCAAGCGTTTGTTTTTCTGCACATAACTAAGTGATTGTTTGTATGGAAAATCAATGCGCAGGCCCCGCGCCAGAGGTCTTTTATTGCCGACGGAAGGTCTGTTCGCGGATCGTGATACGGCAACGACCAGCCAAAGTGCACAGCATGTTGCTGTCAATACTGCGGCTGGTCGCGATGCCGTCGATGGCGATCAAAGATGCACTTCCACCGCCAACGGCAGGTGATCCGACAGGTGCGTCCACGGCTTGTTGCCGAGGATCTGCGGGTCATGACTGCTGGCGTTGCGCAGGTAAATCCTGTCCAGGCGCAGCAACGGAAAGCGTGCCGGATAGGTCTTCGCCGGGCGGCCATGATGGCGCTCGAACGCTTCGTGCAGATAATCGCGCCGGGCGAGGGCGGTGTTGCCTTGCAATTGCCAGTCATTGAAGTCGCCGGCGATGATCACCGGAGCATCGTCCGGCAACGATTCGAGCAACTGGCAAAGCAGCTGCAACTGCAATTGGCGATGGCTTTCGAGCAGGCTCAAATGCACGCAAATCGCGTGGACTTCGGCATGGCCCGGTACATCCAGCACACAGTGCAACAAGCCTCGCCGTTCGGGGCCGGTGATCGACACGTCGAGATTGCGGTATTCGCGGATCGGGTATTTCGACAACAGTGCATTGCCATGATGGCCGTCGGGATAGACCGCGTTGCGCCCATAGGCGAAATCACTCCACATGCTGTCGGCGAGAAATTCGTATTGCGAGGTTTGCGGCCATTCGTTGTAACGGCTCGAATGCCGCTCGTGCTCACCCACTACCTCTTGCAGAAACACCAGATCGGCCGAGGTACTGCGTACCGCCTCGCGCAACTCCGGGAGAATGAAACGCCGGTTGAGCGCGGTGAAACCCTTGTGGGTATTGACCGTCAACACACGCAGGCGATGAATGACGGGAGCATCGACGGCATGACGTTTGGGATCGCTGGACACGGTTACTCCTCTGAATCCTGAGTGCCTGTTCATGCGACTGATGGGTGAGGGCGGCAGTTCCGTCTGAAAACACCTTGATGTTGGACGGACGGTCAAATCCGATCGCTGATTCGTCAGCGACCGACCCACAATTGAACCCGCCCCAAGGCGCACAAGCCGGCGGATTCTGGCGTAGCTGTAGGCAATTACGCAAGGATATGTAGCCTGATTACGTGTCTTTGCGTGTCCTTTAAACGTAGGTGTTTAAAAGCCAAAAATCGCAGCCCTTGCAGAGTGGCCACAAATCCCTGTGGGAGTTGATTGCACTCCAAAATGGCAAATGTGTAAGCCCTGTAGGAGTTGCCGAAGGCTGCGATCTTTTGATGTTGCTCTTCAAAAAACAAAGTCAAAAGTTCGTCCGATCGCGGCCCGAGCCTGCGGCAGCTCCTGCAACGGAGGCGGTTTTAGACGAAGACAATTTCATACGGCAAACGCATCCGCTCAAGGATCACCGGCGGCAGCATCGGCGCGATGCCGATGGCCGGTTCGCCTTTGAGCTGGCTGGCGTAGGCGTGGGTGGCGTGGCTTTTGCGCGCGACGGTCCAGGTATCGAGGCGCAGTTTGCGTGCGCGTTCCCAAGGGATCAGTTTTTGGTCGCGCTCCGGCCAGTGCCATGCCCAGACCGGCACGTCGTGGAAGGTCGCACCGGCCAGTTCAGCGGCTTCGGCGCTGGCGCGACCGACCGCTTCATGATCGTCATTGCGGTCGCCGCGCCAGGTGCTGAACACCACGTCGCCGGGGCGCAGGTAGCGGCCGATGAACTCGGTGAGCTGGCTGTGCTGATCGTTCAGGGCGTTGTCGGTGAAACCGCCGCGCACCCATTTCAGGCTGTGCATTGGCAGACCGAGACGGCGCAGGGCTTCGACACTTTCCTGCGGGCGAAACACGCTCAGGCGTTTTTCCGACCATTGCCGGGAGCCGGGGTGACTGGCGCTGCCGTCGGTGATGGACAGCAACTGCAATGGATGGCCGAGGCTTGAAAGTAATTGCAGCAGACCGCCGCAGGTCACGACTTCATCGCCGGGATGCGGGGCGATCACCACGGCGCGGGCGCCGGGCGGCACAAGGCTGCGGGTATTGATGACAGGAATGTTGTCCAGTTGCGGGGCGCTGTTCCAGATTTGCGCCGACGGACTGTTTTCGGTGAGCGATAACGGTTTCATGGGTGCGACGTCCTTGTGTGGTCTCGCCCTCAGTCGTGCCCGTGGCCATGAATATCTGGCGCGGCCGACCCGTGAAGGCTGGTTGATTGCGGTGCGACGCTCCGAACCCTGGATTGCCGCGCAGCAGAGTATTGCTCATGAAGTGACGTTCGTCGCGTCACAGATCAATCTGATCCGTATTTTTTTGCTCTATCTGTGCCAGTTTTCGCAAATAGTCACCAAATCCGCCTCGCGCACGGCTGTCGAAACGAGCGCTGGTGTGAACTTGCGGGCGATGACTCCAGGCGATGTTTGCGCCAACCAGTTCCAGCTCGCGCACCAGTTGCACATCTTCATCGCACGCCAGTGGCTTAAAGCCGCCGGCCCAGCGATAGGCATCAGCGCTGACGCCCAGGTTAGCGCCGTGGATATGCCGATGGCCATCGCAGGCGCGGTAGTGGCGGTGGTAGCGGATTTGCGCCGCGGCATCGAATGACTCGTGCCAGCGCTCGACCGTGACGGTGCCGCACACCGCGTCGGCGCCCAGTCCGAGCTGGGCCACCAGCCAGTCATCGGCGACGCGGCTGTCGGCGTCCGAGCAGGAAATCCAGCGGGCGCCGCGCTCCAACAGCACCTGAGCGCCGGCAGCGCGGGCCTGGCCGACATTGCGCGCGTCGATGTGCAGGCTCAGCACCGGGTAGTTATCGACAATCTGTGCCGAGCGGTCGGTGCAGCTGTCGAGCACCACCAGCACTTCAACCGGTTCGCCCGCGAGCAAACCGTGGCGGCTCGCACGCATGGCGGCGCTCAGGCACTCATCGAGCAGGTCCTCTTCGTTGTGCGCCGGAATCAGAATGCCAATCATCGCAAACCCTCCAGCGCGGCCACCGAACGGGGCTCACGGCTCCAGACTTCAAGGATGAAATCCGCCTCTTGATGCAGGACCAGACGCGGCAGCTTGAGTTGCTCGTGGATCAAGTCGTGAACCTGCCGTGCGTTCAGCGGGCAACCATCAATGGGCTGGCGCCAATGGCAGGCGAGCAGTTGCCCGTCGGCCGTCAGGGAATCACTGATCCGGCGGATCACGTCTGTCAGATCCTTGCCGTCGAGGTAGTAGCCGATTTCGCTAAATACAATCAGGTCGAATTTTTCTTCCGGCCAGTCACCTGGCAAGCGACTTTGTCGCACCTGAGCGTGGTCAAACAGGCTCAGTCGGGTGGTCGCCAGTTTGACCGCGGCGCTCGCCGTGTCACAGCACAGCAAGCGGTCGCAACGCGTGGCCAGTTCAGCACTCAACTCACCGTTGGCGCAGCCCGGTTCGAAAATCGAGCGGTAATGCGGGCGCGGCAATGCGGCGAGAGTGATTGCGCGTTTGCGTTGCTCGTACCAGCGCTCGCGAAAGGCCCACGGGTCGTCGTTGCCGGCGAACAGGCCATCGAAGTAGCGATCTTCGACGCTCATAGAAACACCACCTCGAATGGCTGCAGCAGGCGATCGAGCACATAGGGCGCCAGCACCGGGCCAAGCCCTGCTTCGGGATCGCCTTCCAGTTGACTGGCGAAGGCGTGAACTGCATGGCGTTTGCGCGCCACCTGCGCCGGCGACAACAGAATCTTGCGCGCCCGTTGCCACGGCACAGCGGCGTCTTCGGGCGTTGCCCAGTGCCAAGTCCACACGGGCAACTCGTGACAAGTCGCACCGACTCTTTGCGCCGCCTCGGCACTGGCGCGGCCGACAGCCTCGTGATCGCAATGGCCGTCCTCGCACCACGTGGTGAAGACCACATCATCGGGGCGCAGGTGGCGTTCGATAAACTCGCTCAGTGCCTGTTCTTGAGCGGCCACTTGCGTATCGCTGAAGCCGCCGCGCAACCATTTCAGGCGATGCATGGGCACACCTAGCCGGCGCAATGCTTCGGCGGACTCCTGCGGACGGATCACGCTGAGGCGCTCGACGGGCCAGCGTTCGGAACCGGGATGACTGGCGCTGCCGTCAGTCACGGAGATCAACTGTAACGGGCGGCCAGCGGCGGCGAGCAGTTGCAGCAAGCCGCCGCAGCCGAGCACTTCGTCATCGGGGTGCGGGGCGATGACCACCGCGCGCGCGCCCGGTGGCACCAGATCAAGAATGTCGATGCTTTGCAGTTGCGCCAGATGCCGCGAGCCCTGCCATTGCTGCAGGGACGTGCCTTGGCCGACGATTGGATTATCTTTTTTGACGGCGTTCATAGCGTCCATGCCTCTTTCGGTTGCGCGGCGACGATGTGGCCGAGGGCCGCGAGGTCGCGTTCGGCGTGGCTCTGGCGCAGGAAGACCGGCAGGTCGGCGAGCAGCCGGGCGAAATGCCGATCCTTGCAGTAAGGCCCGGCACCCAGTGCGCGGCCGACGTCGCGGAGGACTTGCTCGGCAGACTGTTCAACCACTGCGCGGGCGCGCCGGGCCAGCAGTTCGGCGTTGGCTTGGGGGTGCGCATCAATGTGCAAAGCGCTGAAGCGCAGGACATCGGCCGCCGCCTGCAACGCCGCATCGACCGCGCCGAGATGGGCAAGGGCGTGCGGCTCTTCATGTTGCGCGCAGTGTTGGCGCAGCGCCTCGGCAATCTGCCGCGCGGCGCCGTACCAGCAGGCGGCAATGCCGATCCCGCCCTGCCAGAAACCCGGGCGTTGCAGGTAGTCGCCGGGGTTGCCGATGGCTTGGCCCTCGGCGCCCTCGAACACTACTTCGACGCTGCCGGTGGCGCCCATGCCCACCGCTTGCCAGCCTTGATCGGTAATGCTCACGCCCGGTTGATCGAGCGCCACCGCCACCAGTTGCTGCTGATCATCGGCATCCCACGCGGTGAGCAGCGCATGGCTGAGCACCGCCGCGCCGGAACACCAGGCCTTGCGCCCGTGCAGCGCGACCATGTGCCCGGCGGGGCGCACTTGTACCCGCGCCTGCGGTGGTTCCGCGGCCCACATGCCCCAGGTGCTGCCCGGCGTTGGCGAACCACCCAGTTGCTCGATGATCGACAGCGCGTCGGTGTGACCTTCATAGAGTTTGCACAGCCCCAGATCATGTCCGCCGACATCGGCCAGATGCCGGAAGCGCTCCAGCGTGTGGCCACTGCCCGGCAGCGGTAAACGATCCAGCCCGGCCTCGACCATCGCCCGCAGGCAACCGCCGAGGGCTACGATGTTGGCGTAGTCCGGTGGCCGGCGCGCGAGATAGTTCTGCAATTCCATATCAATCTTCTTCTTCGCGTTGCAGTTCAAACAGCAGCAACGAACGGCCGGTGACTGAATATTCGTGACCGAAGTCGAAGCGTTCCTGACCGCGAATCGACGGCTGATTGGTGTCGATCATGCAGGTCCAGAAACTGCCTTCAGGCACTTCCGGCAAGGTGAAGTTGACGATGTCGTGATGGGCGTTGACCACCAGCAGCAGGGTCGCGTCGGCGCCCTTGCGGCGAATGCCGGTTTCCTGTGCACGGCCATCGAGGAGCATGCCCAGGCACCGGTTGTGCGCGTCATGCCAATGTTCGGTGGTCATCTCGGTGGCATCGGGGGCGAGCCAGGTCACGTCCTTGACGCCGATGTCTTCGTTGTATTCGCCGACCAGAAAGCGGCCGCGACGCAGGATCGGGTAAGCCAGGCGCAACTTGATCAGGCGTTTGACGAATTTCAGCAGGGCTTTGCCGTCCTCGCTCAGGTCCCAGTTGACCCAACCGATTTCACTGTCCTGACAGTACGCGTTGTTGTTGCCGTCCTGAGTTCGGGCGAACTCGTCGCCGGCAACGATCATCGGTGTGCCTTGTGACAGCAGCAGGGTGGCGAAGAAATTGCGCATCTGCCGATGGCGCAGCGCATTGATTTCGGGATCGTCGGTTGGCCCTTCGACACCGTGGTTCCACGACAGGTTGTTGTTGCTGCCGTCCTGATTGTTCTCGTCGTTGGCTTCGTTGTGCTTGTCGTTGTACGACACCAGATCGTTGAGGGTGAAGCCGTCGTGGGCGGTGATGAAGTTCACCGACGAATACGGCCGCCGTCCGCGCTGGTTGAACATCTCGCCCGACGCGGTCATGCGGCTGGCGAAGTCGGCGACCTGGCCGTCATCGCCTTTCCAGAAGGCGCGCACGGTGTCGCGGAATTTGTCGTTCCACTCGACCCAGCCCGGCGGGAAGTTGCCGACCTGATAGCCGCCGGGGCCGCAGTCCCAAGGTTCGGCAATCATTTTCACCTGACGCAGCACCGGGTCCTGACGGCAGGCGACGAGGAAGCTGTGGCGTTCGTCAAAACCGTCATGATAACGACCGAGAATGGTCGCCAGATCGAAGCGGAAGCCGTCGACATGCATCTCGCTGGCCCAGTAGCGCAGCGAGTCGGTGACCATTTGCAGCACGCACGGGTGGCTCAGGTCCAACGTGTTGCCGGTGCCGGAATCGTTGATGTAGAAGCGTTTGTCATCCGGCATCAGTCGGTAGTACGAGGCGTTGTCGATGCCGCGCATCGACAGGGTCGGGCCTTGTTCGTTGCCCTCGGCGGTGTGGTTGTAGACCACGTCGAGGATCACTTCCAGATTGGCCTCGTGCAGGTGCGCGACCATTTCCTTGAACTCGGCGATCTTGCCGCTGGCGAGATAGCGCGGGTCCGGGGCGAAGAACGCGATGCTGTTGTAACCCCAGTAGTTGGTCATGCCTTTGTGCAGCAAATGCTGATCGTTGACGAAGGCATGGATCGGCAGCAACTCGACTGTGGATACGCCAAGTTTGCGGATGTGTTCCAGCACGTCATCGACCATCAACCCGGCGAAGGTGCCGCGCACATTCTCCGGCACCGACGGGTGACGCATGCTGATGCCGCGCACGTGGGTCTCATAAATGATCGTTTTGTCCCAGGGAATGCTGACGCGGTGGTCGTTGCCCCAGGTGTGCGCCGGGTCGATGACCTTGCACTTGGGCACGAACGGCGCGCTGTCGCGTTCGTCGAAACTGAGGTCAGCGTCGGGATGGCCGATGGTGTAGCCGAACAGCGCTTCCGACCATTTCAGCTCGCCGACCAGTTGTTTGGCGTACGGGTCGATAAGCAATTTGTTGTGGTTGAAGCGGTGACCGTTGGCCGGGTCATACGGGCCGTAAACGCGATAGCCGTAGATCAGCCCGGGATGCGCGTCGGGCAAATAACCGTGGAAAATCTCGTCGGTGTATTCCGGCAGTTCGATGCGTTCGAGTTCGACCTCGCCTGCGTCGTCGAAGATGCACAGTTCGACCTTGGTGGCGTTGGCGGAGAACAGGGCAAAGTTCACCCCCAGGCCATCCCAGGTCGCACCGAGCGGGAAGGGCAGGCCTTCGCGGATTCTCGAGGGTTCGGCGTGCGTGACGGGCTCGGCTTTGTTTGGACGGGTCATGATTGCTCCTGCAAAAATCGGGGGTCGTTCGGTTAAACCTGAACCTGTGGCAGAGTGATTTTGTGGTGAGGGGATTTATCCCCGATCGGCTGCGTAGCAGTCGCAAAACCATTGGATGCGGTGTGGCAGATGCTCCGCATTTGTTGTTTTTGGGGTCGCTTCGCAACCCATCGGGGATAAATCCCCTCACCACAGAGGTCTTCACCCACATGGCGGTTAGTATTTTTTGAGGACGAGTTGGCCCTCTGTGGCGAGCAAGCCCGCCACACGGTTGTTCAGTTCAATAAAACGGGTAGCGTCAGTTCGCCGGGGGCTTGCGCGCAGCTCGCGGCTTTTTCTCGACGGCTTTCTCGCCCGGGGGAATCACTTTCGCAGCACTTGCTGGCTTGGCTTTGGCCGGGGCTTTGGGTTTGGCGGCGGGGGCTTTCACCTCGGCGGTTTTGCCGGCAGCCTTGCTGCCCGCAGCCTTCGGCGATTTTTTCGGCGCCAGGGCTTCGGCTTCGGCCAGCTTGCGCGCCATTTCCCAGTGGCGATCTTCCTGGCCTTCGGGTTTACCCTCCGACTCCCAGATCTGATAGGCGAATTCGCGGATGCGTTTATCGTCGGTGCTCATCGCAATGCTCCTGAACTGAACTCATGCTTTACGTTAAGTGTTGGATAAAGAGATTGACCGGGACATCCCCCAGCGCGTCGCTGATATTCAGCTCCCTGTTTTTTGTGACTGCGCCGCTCGAAAAAAGTCCCTTCAGGTTTGTGTCGGAGGCGGCGAACGGTAAAACCACCCGCGTATCGCCCCAGCGCAGCGCATCGACCTGAGGTACAGCACTGTTTTCCAGCAGGGTTGCGCAACGGACCGGCACGATCACGATGGCTTGCATTCCCTCATGTTCACGGGCAAACGCGAGCACGTTGTGCGCTTGGCTGCCCAGTACCTCAAGGGCCTGATACGAACCCCGCCGGAACAACTCGGCGTGCTCGACACGCAAGTTCAGCACCTGGGCAATCAAGGCTTGCTTGATGCGCCCGTCACGCCAGTTCGACAGCATTTCCTCGACCGGCACGGGTGCCTGCAAGGTTTGCTCGCGAGCGGCGTAATCCACCGGCCGGCGGTTGTCCGGATCGACCAGGCTGAAGTCCCAGAACTCGTTACCCTGATACAGATCCGGCACCCCCGGCACGGTCATGCGCAGCAAGGTTTGCGCCAAGCCATTCAGCGCACCCGCCGCCGCGATGCTGTTGACGGTTTTACTCAGCGCCGCACGCAGCAGTTCACCTTCATCACCGGTCAGGAGTTTTTCGGTGAACGATTGCGCGGCGTTTTCATAGGCCTCGTTCGGTGCGCTCCAACTGCTTTGCAACTTGGCTTCGCGCAACGCTTTCTGCTGCCATTGCCAGATCCGTTTGGCGTAGTCGGCAAATCCGGCCTGATCGTCGTCGCGCAGCTCCAGCGGCCAACTGCCGATCAGGGCCTGATACAAAATCAGCTCGTCGCCGGTAGACGGCATCTGCTCGTCACTGCGCACCGGCCGGGCGAGGGCACGCCACAATTCGATTTGCTCGGCATACCAATGGCTGCGCTCGCTGAGTACGGCCAGACGCGCACGGGTGTCTTCGCCGCGTTTGTGATCGTGGGTGGCGGTGGCCAACAGGTTGTCGGGGAACGCCTCAAGGCGTTGCTGATTGAGGGCGTGGAAGTCGCTGAGCGGTGCGCTGAATTGCTCAGTGTTGTAGCCGACGTCATTGCGCGACAGCAGCACCGCCGAACGATACAGCGCGGTGTCTTCCACGGCTTTGGCGGCCGCCGGCGACGTCAGTTGCTGGAAACGCACGCATGCATGTTTGAGGATTTTTCTTGAACGGCCTCGGGGCTTGTGTCGCCACGGCGTGCCACCGAGCCAGGCTGCCAGACAATCGAGCACCGGCCAGTCGCCTTCGCCCAGCGTCTGCCGCGCACCGTCCATGGCCTGCTGAAAGAATTCTTCATCCTGGGCCGAGCGACCCATCGCGCTGATGTAAGTGCGGTACACCGGGAAATGCACGATCAGCGCCTGCAACGCCCGACGGATCGCGCCGAGGGTCAGGTCACGGGTCATCAGGTCATCGCGGGCGACCTGCAGCAAGGCTTGAGCAACGCTTTCGAAATCGCTGGCCAGCGAGCCATTGAGAATCTGCTGACGCGCCAGTTGCGCCTCTTCGATAAACGCCGCAGGGCGCTCGGTGCGGCGTTGCCACAAGTCACCGAGGACGTGTTCGCCGTCCGGATCGTGTTGCAGCAACGACAGCTGATTCATGAATTCGTAACCGGTGGTGCCGTCTACCGCCCAGTCGCGGCGCGGCGTTTCGCCGGCGCCGAGGATCTTCTCGATGTAGATCGGCAGATGCCGCCCCGGTGCGAGCAGATCGACACGGCGACGCAATTTGCGGCAGTAGCCACGTGGATCGGCGAGGCCGTCGATGTGGTCGATGCGCAAACCATCGACCAGGCCTTCGGCGATCAACTGGAAGATCTTGCCGTGGGTCGCTTCAAACACCGACGGGCGTTCGACGCGCAGACCGCCGAGTTCATTGATATCGAAGAAGCGCCGCCAGTTGATGTCGTCGGCGGCAGTGCGCCAACTGGCGAGGCGATAACTCTGCCGTTCCAGCAACTGATGCAGCTTGTGGAAGCCTTCATCGGTAGTGGAATCGTAGGCCGCGAGGTTGCACTGGATGGTGTCGAGTATCGCCGGATCGCGCGCCAATTGCCGCAGTTCTTCCTTTAAAGGAACGGCCAGTGAATGCGCGTCGGTCTGGTCGCTGAGCGCGCTGAAGCGCTCAGCCAGTGACCTCAGCGCAACGTCACCGTTAAGAAAATCAGCGTAATCGTTCGGGCAGATCGGGAAGTGGTGGTCGTAATGCTCGACATAAAAGCTGCCGCGCTGCGCATCAAACTGCAGTTTCAGCGTGCCTTCCTGCAATGCCACGCCGTAGTCACTGCCGAGAAACGGCAGCAGTAACTGGCCTTCCATCAACGGGTCCGGCGAGTGCCACTGAATGTCGAAAAACTCGCCGTAGGGGCTCAAGCGTCCCCATTCGAGGAGATCAAGCCACCACGGATTGTCATTGCCGCCGACCGCCATGTGGTTGGAGACGATGTCTAGAATCAGGCCCATGTCGTGGTCGCGCAGGGTGTTGACCAGCCGCCGCAGCGCCGGTTCGCCGCCCAGTTCCGGGTTGACTTGCGTTGGGTCGACCACGTCGTAGCCGTGCATCGAGCCGGCGCGTGCGGCGAGCAACGGCGAGGCATAAATGTGGCTGATGCCGAGCCGGGCGAAATACGGCACCAGCGGCACCGCGTGTTCGAGAGTGAAGCCTTTATGAAATTGCAGGCGCAGGGTGGCGCGCAATGGTTGGATAAGCGATTGATTCATTGGTCACGCTCGGCAGCCTGCAGGCGCGCGCACGCCAGAAGTTCCAGACGTCGCGCGGCATCCGCGCCGTCGAGCAACGCCTCACTGGTGCCCGGCAAACGCCGCGACCAGTTCGGGTGCGTGTCGATGGTCCCCGGCAGATTGGCCTGCTCGTCAATGCCCAGCGCATCTTCAAGCGGCAGCAGCACCAGCGGCGCTCGGGTATGGCCAAGGAAACGCACGCTGGCGTCGACCACTTGATCGGCCTCGTGGGATTCTTCGCGGAAGTTCTGCGGGTCCTGACTCAGCGCACCGCGCAGACCTTCGCGCTCACGCTGGCGGTGGCGTCGCCATTCGATTTCACCGTTGGCATCGACAAAACCCAGGCGTGCATTCCAGTCGATGTCGCGGCCATGCCACCAGCCGTTGAGCGTCGGCAGATCGTGGGTGCTGGTAGTGGCTAGCGCATTGTCGGGCCAGTCGAGAATTGGTTTGAAATGGGTGTTGTCCTGCTCGAACAACAGTACGCGCATGCCGAGCATTGAACGGGCGATGAGCTTTTCCTGGAGACCGTCGGGCACGGTGCCGAGGTCTTCACCGAGCACGATGGCTTGATGACGATGGGATTCGAGGGTCAACAAACGCAGCAGATCATCCACCGGGTAATACAGATACGCACCGTCGGCGGGCGCCGCGCCGTTGGGAATCACCCACAACCGTTGCAGGCCCATCACATGGTCGATGCGCAGGCCACCGGCGTGGGCGAAGTTGGCGCGGAGCATTTCGATGAATGCGCGAAAGCCATTGCGGATCAGGCCTTCCGGGGAAAACGCGGAAATACCCCAGCCCTGACCCGAGCGATTGAGGATGTCCGGCGGTGCGCCAACGGTCAGCGAGGCGAGCAGTTCGTCCTGAAAGCTCCAGGCCTGACTGCCGGCGCCATCGGCACCGACCGCGAGGTCGGCGATCAGGCCGATGCCCATGCCGGCGCTGCGTGCGGTGGTTTGCGCGCGTTCCAGACAACGGTGGATCAGCCACTGGCAAAAGGCGAAGTAACCGATGCGCTCGGCGTACTCCTCGGCAAACGCTCCAAGGGCGGCGCCGCGTGGGTCATGCCAATGCTCGGGCCATTCGCGCCAGTCGAGGCTTTCGCCGCGGGCGGCGCGCATCTCTTGAATGGCCTCGAAGCGGCAATGGTTCTCCAGTGCTTCACCACCGGCGTGACGGAAACTGGCGAAGTCGGGGTGGAGCGGGTGATCGCCGGCGACAAAACCCTCGTACAAGGCTTGCAGAAGTTTCTGCTTGGCTTCGGCGGCGGCTGGCCAGTCGATGAGTTTCAGGCTTTCCAGTTGGGCAAATTGCTCCGCCAGACCGCTGGCCTCGATGGCATCGCGCAAGGCGCGCTCGCCAAGAATCGCGCCCGGCGCGGCATACAGCGGGTTGAGGAACAGACGGCTGGACGGCGAATACGGGCTGTAACGTCCGGTGTCGGCGCTGAACATCGCATGCAACGGGCTGATCGCGAGGGCGTCGGCGCCGCGCTCACCGGCCACGCGAGCCAGTTCTTCCAAGGCCTGGGTGTCGCCAAAACCGCCATCGCCGGGGCGACGCAGACCATACAACTGCACGCTCAGGCCCCAGGCGCGGGGGATCGGATTGTCAACCGCGTCGCCGACGCTGAAGCAGCGCTCCGGTGCTACGGCGAGCGTGAAGTATTGATCGTCAATGTGAACCTGCTGATAGCCGACCGGGATCAGGCCGGGCAGTATCGCCTCGGCGTCGAGTTTCAGGTTCATTCGCGAACCGTCCTCAAGGTGGATCTCACAAGGCGTCTCAGGTTTGAAATAGCGCGCCAGATCGACGCCGATACCGACGTCACTGGTCAGCAGCGGCGGCAAATGGCGATCTTGTTGGACTTGTTGCAGTTCAAGCAGGCTGGCGTCGATTTCCTGGGCAGTGCTGGCGGGGTGGCCCAAGCCGATCAGGACATTGCGCAATACCGCCGGGGCGACTTTTTGCGGGCGGCCGTTGGCGTCGATCCAGTCGACCGCGAGGCCGGCCCGGCTGGCCAGAATTTCCAGTTGCGCATCGCTCATAGGCGCTCTCCATTCAGAGGTTGCAGAGGGGTTGCGGCCGTGAGGCTGACGAGCGCGCAATACGGGGGCAACAGGCCCTCATCCGACATTTCGATCGCAGGTGGCTTTTGAAACAGCCATACCGCGCCGGTCCGTGGAGGGTTGACCACTGCCGTATCGCTGAGGTTCAGGTCGATTCGCAGCTCACTACCATCGCCCAGTCGCCAGCGTGCGCTGACGGCGGCGTGGCCGAGCATGTGCGCGCCCAGCGCCTGCGTGCCGGAAAGATTGGGGATGATGTAGCGATGGCGCAATTGCAGCAGTTCCCGGTACAGCGCAAGGGTTTCCTGTTGCTGCGGCGTGCCGTTGCCGAGCAGTTCGGGGCGCGACGTCTGGAAGGTTCGTTCGTCGTTGGGATCGGGGATTTGCTCGCGTTTGTGTGGATCGGTGAAGGCGCTGAACCCGGCGAATTCATTGCGCCGGCCTTCGCGCACCAACTCGGCCAGTTCGCCGTGATGGCTGGTAAAAAACAGGAACGGCTGTTCGGCGGCAAACTCGTCGCCCATGAACATCAGCGGAATCATCGGCGACAGTAGCAACAACACCGTCGCCGCTTGCAAGGCGCGCGGATCGGCCAGTTGATGCAGACGTTCACCGAAAGCGCGGTTGCCGATCTGGTCGTGGTTCTGCAGAAACAGGACGAACGCGGTCGACGGCAGATGTTCGCTTGGCTCGCCCCGTGGTTCACCGTGACGGGTGATATGGCCTTGAAACACGAAGCCCTGGCTCAGGCAGCGGACCAGCTGTTCGGTGGGTTGCAGCGCATAGTCGGCGTAATAGGCGTCGGTTTCCCCGGTCAGTAATACGTGCAGGGCGTTATGGCCGTCGTCGTTCCACTGCGCGTCGTAGTCTTCTTCCAGCAAGCTCGACTGGTTGAGCTCATTCTCGACGGTCAGCCAGACATGGCGGCCGGGATCATCCTGTTGGCGAATGCGCTGCGCCAGTTTTCGTAGAAAACGCGGGTCCTCAATGGCGTGTACGGCGTCCAGACGCAAGCCGTCGAAGCGATACTCCAGCAACCACATCAATGCGTTTTCGATGAAAAACTCGCGAACTTCACGACGCCGAAAATCGATCCCGGCGCCCCATGGCGTGTGCTTGTCCTCGCGGAAGAAGCCTTTGGCGTAGCGGCTCAGGTAGTTGCCGTCGGGGCCGAAGTGGTTGTAGACCACGTCAAGAATCACCGCCAGACCGTGGCCGTGGGCGGTGTCGATCAAGTGTTTGAGCTGTTCCGGCGTGCCGTAGGACGCTTGCGGTGCGTAGTGCAGGACGCCGTCGTAGCCCCAGTTGCGGTCACCGGGGAATTGTGCGATCGGCATCAGTTCGATGGCGGTAATACCCAACTCTGCGAGCCGCGCCAGATGCTGTTCAACTGCCGCAAAGCCGCCCAGCGCGCCGACATGCAACTCATAGATGACCGCTTCGTTCCAAGGCCGCCCGTGCCAGGCACTGTGTTGCCATTGATAAGCGTCAGGGTCGACCACCACGCTGTAGCGGTCGATGTCGCCATCCTGGGCGCGGGAGGCGGGGTCAGGCACCTCCATTTCACCATCGATGTTGTAGCGGTAACGCGTGCCCGCCGGACAGCGGGCCTTGATCATGAACCAGCCGTCTGCCTGGGGCAGCATCGGCAGCGACTGGCCATCTTGCAGTTCGACGCTTACGGAAAACGCGTCAGGTGCCCACAGTGCAAATTGTGTGTGTTCGGCGTCCAGCTTGATCGCGCCGTGGGGCCAGTTCTCTTGGGTCCGTAACGGCATCGTGGAAAACTCCCTGATTATTTGTGGTGTGCTTTACCCAGCGCCTTGGCGACCAGTTGTTCGTAAAGTTCAGCGTACGGTTCGACGGCTTTGCACCAGTTGAACGGTGCGGCCATTGCGCGGCAACGCATGGCGTTGAGCAGTTCGGGGAAGGCGAACACCTTGAACGCGCGGCTCAGGGCTTCGCGGTAACTCTCGACGGTGGATTCGTCGAAGAGGAAACCGGTCACGCCGTTTTCGATGGTGTCGGCCAGACCGCCGGTATTGCGCGCCACCGGCAACGAGCCGAAGCGCTGGGCGTACATCTGACTCAAGCCGCAGGGTTCGTAACGCGAAGGCATCAGCAGGAAATCGCTGCCGGCAAACATGCGGCGGGCATCGGTTTCGTTGAAGCCGATGCGTACGCCGACCTGGCCGGGGAAGCGCAATGCCAGTTCGCGCATGGCTTGCTCTTCTTCCGGTTCGCCACGGCCGATGATCGCGATCTGGCCGCCGTTCTGCACGATGTACTCGGAGACCGCTTCGGTCAGATCCAGACCTTTCTGGTAGACGAGCCGCGAAACCACGGCAAACAATGGGCCTTCGGAGTCTTTCAAACCGAACAGTTCGCGAACGTGAGCAGCGTTGACTGCTTTGCCTTCCCAGTCGCCGATGTGGAACGGCGCGAACAGGTGTGGATCGGTGGCCGCGTCCCAGCTCTCGTCAATGCCGTTGGGAATGCCGCTGAGCAAGCCTTGCTGGGTCTTGGCGGCAAGAAAACCGTCGAGTCCGCAGCCGAAATCCGGGGTGGTGATTTCCTGTGCGTAGGTGGCGCTGACCGTGGTGATGTGGCTCGAATAGGCCATGCCGGCCTTGAGGAACGACATCTTGCCGTAGAACTCCATGCCTTCCTGTTGCAGCGCGTGGGTCGGAATGCCCAGCTCCGGGCAAGAGCCGAGGCTGGTCACGCCTTGGTAGGCGAGGTTGTGAATGGTGAACAGCGTCGGGGTGCGCTGACCGCGCCAGTGCATATAAGCAGGCGCCAGGCCAGCCGGCCAGTCATGGGCGTGCACCAGATCCGGGCACCAGTGGATTTGCGCGAGGTTGGCGGCGATATCGGCGGCAGCCAGGCCCAGACGGGCGAAACGAATGTGGTTGTCCGGCCAGTCGCGGCCGTTGTTGGCGCCGTAGGGCGAGCCTTCCCGCTCGTACAGTTCGGGGCAGATCAGCACGTAGATCACCAGCCCGTCCGGCATGTCCATGCGCCCGATCTTGCACGGCGGCAGCGCTGCATGGCCGCCCAGTTCGCCGATGATATGAATTGGGTTTTCGCTGTGCATCACTTGCGGATAACCGGGAATCAACACCCGTACGTCATGCAGATGCGCCATGGCACGGGGCAGGGCGGCGGAAACGTCACCGAGGCCGCCGGTCTTCACCAGATCGGCAATTTCCGAGGTGACGAACAACACTTTTTTCTTGTTGGGATTCTGACTCGCTACCGGAGTCAGCGTCTTGGTGCCGGGGATGTTGATCGATCGGCTGCCGGGAACGCTGACGGTGCTCGCTTCGCCTACTGACTGCTGAGCACGTTCTCCCTGAATATCCAATGCCGCACTGATCATATGAATCTCCCGTGTCGTTGATCTGATTCTTGTCTTGAACAAACCCTGTCCATGACCACGTCCTGTGGCCGGGCGCAAACGCGCCGCGCATCGGTAAGCAAACGCTACCCAACACGCGCAAGCAGAATGGGTGAAGAGGCCATTGCAAGGATTGCACCAGTCGCTTTGGCCCTGCCTTTCAGATGACCCGGCGCGATCAGCAAAAGTTTCGATAATTTTTCCAGTTTGCGACCGGCCGGTTTTGCCCCGCGAAAATCAGTCTAGGCCAGATCCTAGAGCGGGCCAGAGCAAATGGGTAAATTGTTCGACAATCGGTTGGGGAGCCAAGGAAATCGCGGTGTGAGGGTGCAAACGCACCGACGAAGTGCAGGTTTTTTGGCAGGCGCGGATCAAAACGGTGACTGATCAGTCACAATTTCGTGCTAGCGGGGAGGGCGGTCGCACTGTTGTGGTGCGAACAGTTTGTTGATTTGTTGCTTCTGAAGGCTCTTCGCGAGCAAGCCCGCTCCCACAGCGGATTTCTGTTGTTACACAAATCTTGTGTTCAACACAGATACCCTGTGGGAGCGGGCATGATCGCGAAGGCGCCGGTGAGTCCACCCACAGCCATCGGGCAGGCGTCAGTTCAGTTGGCGAAGCGGATTGCCGGCCGCCCAGGCTTGAATATCCTCGATCATCTGCGAAAAGAACTGCTCATAGTTCTGCCGACTGACATAGCCCACGTGGGGCGTCGCCAGCACATTGTCCAGTGTGCGAAACGGGTGCAGTGCCGGCAAAGGCTCCTGCTCGAATACATCCAGCGCTGCACCGGCAATGCGCTGTTTTTGTAATGCCTTGATCAGTGCCGCTTCATCGACAATCGGCCCACGGGCAGTGTTGACCAGCAGTGCCGTCGGCTTCATCCAGTCCAGTGCCTGCGCATCGACCAGCCCGCGACTGCGTTCGCTGAGCACCAGATGCACTGACAGCACATCGGCCTGTTCGAACAATTGCTGCTTGCTCACATAGTTCACGCCGACCTGCTGTGCGCGTTCAGCGGTAAGGTTTTCGCTCCAGGCAATCACGCGCATACCGAACACCTGTCCGAACTGCGCTACACGCTGGCCGATGCTGCCCAGCCCGAGGATACCCAAAGTCTTGCCATGCAGATCGCCACCCAGGCCCTGCTGCCAGCGGCCTGCACGCAATGAGTTGGCTTCATTCAGCAGATTGCGCGTGGCGGCCATGATCAGCGCCCAAGTCAGTTCCGGCGCGGCATGTTTGTAGCTGTCGGTGCCACAGACCTTGATGCCCAGTGCCGCCGCAGCCGCCATGTCGAGTGCGGCATTGCGCATGCCTCCGGTGACCAGCAGCTTGAGATTGGGCAAGCGCTTGAGCAGGTCTTCGTCGAACCGTGTGCGTTCGCGCATCACACAGATCACCTGGTATTGGCCGAGGCGCTCGGCCATGGTCGCGTTGTCGGCCGGGTAATCGTGTTCGAACGTCACCTCACCGAGGCTATCGAGTACCGACCAGTCGACCACGTCGCGAGCCACGTCCTGCCAGTCATCGATCACTGCAATCTGCACCGCCATCAGCCTTACCTCATCAACGAACGGGATTGATTTTGTCCAGCCAGCCGAGCAGCGCCTGATGGAACTGCGTCGGTTCTTCCATTTGCGGCGCGTGGCCCATGCCGGGGAATTCCACCAGTGTCGACTGCGGGATCAGCTTCGCCACTTGTTTGCCGAGCACGTCGTAGTGACCGATTTTCGCTTTCACCTCGGGTGGCGCGAGGTCTTTGCCGATGGCGGTGGTGTCCGACGTACCGATCAGCAGCAGTGTCGGCATTTTCAGGTCTTTGAACTCGTAATACACCGGCTGGGTGAAAATCATGTCGTAGATCAGCGCCGAGTTCCATGCCACCTGGGTTTTGCCCGGGCCCTTGCTCAGGCCGGCGAGCATGTCGACCCAGCGGTCGAATTCCGGTTTCCAGCGGCCATCGTAGTAGGTGGTGCGCTCGTATTCACGAATGCCTTGGGCGCTGACTTTCAGCTCGCGCTGGTACCACTGATCCACGGTGCGGTACGGCACGCCGAGGGCTTTCCAGTCTTCCAGACCGATCGGGTTGACCAGTGCCAGTTGATCGACCTGCTCTGGGAACAACAGCGCATAACGCGTGGCGAGCATGCCGCCGGTGGAGTGACCTAAAAGGGTGGCCTTCTGAATGCCCAACGTCTTGAGCAATTGCTGGGTGTTGGTCGCCAGTTGCTGGAAGCTGTACTGATAATTGTCCGGTTTGCTGGAGGTGCAAAAGCCGATCTGATCCGGTGCGATGACCCGGTATCCAGCCTCGCTCAGCGCCTTGATCGAACTGTCCCAGGTGGCGGCGCAAAAGTTTTTGCCGTGCATCAGCACCACCGTGCGGCCGTTGGCCTTGCCGTGGGCGGCGACGTCCATGTAACCCATTTGCAGGGATTTGCCCTGGGACTGGAAAGCGAAATGTTTAAGCGTGTAGGGATATTCGAAGCCTTGCAGCTCCGGGCCGTACGCCGGGCCTTCGGCTGATGCGGCGGCGTGGGCGAACAGGGGGAGGGCAGCGGTAAGGAGCAGGCCCGGCAACCAACGGGAAATCGTGACAGACATAAGGTCAAACTCCGTTTGAAATCGGCCGATGCTGGAATGACCGGATTAGGGCGACGTTAAACACAGGCAACGCCTGGCACTGATCGTTCACCCCAGCCAGCCCAGCGTCAGCATCGCCAACACGGCATAACGCGCGCCTTTGGCGAGGGTGACGATGAAGAGAAAGCGCCCAAGTGGCTCGCGCATGACGCCGGCAATCAGTGTCAGCGGATCACCGATGACTGGCAGCCAACTGAGCAACAGCGACCAATGCCCGTAACGTTCATAGTGTCGGCGCGCCGTGGCCATGTGTCTGGCGCTGACCGGAAACCAGCGCCGATCCTGAAATCGTTCCAGCCCACGGCCCAGCCACCAGTTGACCAGCGAGCCGAGTACATTGCCCACGGTCGCCACCGCCAGCAAACCCCAGAGCCAGTACCGGTCGCTGACAATCAACCCGACCAGCAACGCCTCGGATTGCAGCGGTAACAGAGTCGCTGCGCCAAAAGCGGCAAAGAACAATCCGAGGTACGCGGCGCCCATCAATGGGCCGGGTAGTCCGCCACCACTACGTCAGATCCGTCCTTTTTCAGGCCGATCACTTGATAGGCATCGCTCATGCCGTCCATTTCCATGCCCGGCGAGCCCATCGGCATGCCCGGCGCGGCAACACCGAGCAGATCGTCGCGCTTGCTCAGGGCCAGCACCTGTTCTGCCGGCACGTGGCCTTCGACGAATTTGCCATTGATGATTGCGGTGTGGCACGAAGCCAGGCGTGGTGGCACGCCATGTTGTTGCTTGAAGCTGCTCATGTCGCTTTCGACGTGATCTTCAACCTTGAAACCGTTGGCTTCCAGGTGGCTGATCCATTTTTTGCAGCAGCCGCAGTTGGCGTCGCGATGCACTTCGATAGGGATTAAGTCGGCGGCCTGGGCCAGGGAGGAGATGAACAGGGCGCTCAGGGCGAGCAGACGCAGATGGGTTCGCATAACGGATTCTCGGCTCGGGTGACGATCGGAAAGCACGCATTTTGACCGGTTTTTTCCGCCGGGCATCAACGCAATGTTTCCAGTTGTTGCAACGCGGACACGCAGGATGATCGTAGATCACGGCTGACAGCTTGCTGAGCGCGAGATGACAATGTTGTCAGGTCGGTGGTGGGAACGAAGTAGAACCCTGTGGGAGCGGGCTTGCCCGCGATGGCGCAGAGTCAGTCAATGAATGTCTGACTGACCGGGCCAAATCGCTGGCAAGCCAGCTCCCACAGGGGTTATCTGATTGGCGAAAATCCCTGCACGAATCAGCGGACCTTGAAGCGCCCCATGATCGCACTCACCCGGCCATTGGCTTCCAGCAACTGACGGGTGTTGAGTTCGCTGGCCTGGCCGCTCTGCACCAGTTCATCAACCATGTGGCGGATCTGCACCATGCTGCGATTGATTTCTTCGGTCACCGCACTTTGCTGTTCGGCGGCGGTGGCGATCTGCGTGCTGAGGCTGTTGATGTGGCTGACCGAGCCGGCCATTTCATCCAGCCCGGAGTTGACCCGGGCGGTGGCGTCGGCGGCCGACTGACAGCTGGCCTGGGTGTTTTCCATGGCACTGACCGACGAACTCACGCCTTGCGTCAGACGCGTCAACATCTCGTTGATTTCCGAAGTGCTGGCCTGGGTGCGGGCGGCGAGGGCGCGGACTTCGTCGGCGACCACGGCAAACCCGCGGCCCTGTTCACCGGCACGGGCCGCTTCAATGGCGGCGTTCAGGGCCAGCAGATTGGTCTGGCCGGCAATCGCGCCGATCACGCCGAGAATCTCGGTGATGCGCTGGGCGTCCTGTTGCATGTTTTCAACTTTATGGGTGGCGCTGGCCACCTCGTCGATCAGTGCCACCACGCTGTTGGTTGCCTCGCCGACGACCACCCGCGAACGGTCGGCGTTTTCGTTGGCGCGCTGGGTAAATGCTGCGGTTTCAGCAGCGTTCTGCGCCACGCTTTCGGCGGTCGAACTCATCTCGGTAATGGCGGTGACGGTCTGATCGGTTTCCGAGGCGTGACGCAGGAGAATCTGGCTGGTGTGCGTCGACGTGCGTTGCAGGTTGTCGAGGCTCGACGCCATGGCGCCGGTGGCCTGAGTGACTTCGCCGATCATGTTTTGCAGGTAGGCGATAAAGGTGTTGACCGAGTGACCGATGGCGCCGAGTTCGTCTTCGGCGCGGATGGTGATGCGTCGGGTCAGGTCGGCATCGCCGCTGGACAGTAAATCAATGTTGGCTTTCAGCGCTTTCATTCGCTGCACCAACTGGCGAATCGCATAGATCTGCAGCAATACCAACAGGATCACCAGCGGTATCTGCAACAGGCTCAGGGTGCTGAGCACGTCGTCACGCTGGGCGGTGAGCATTTGGGTCGGCAGGGCGGTGGCGAGGAACCACGGTGTGCCTTCGATCGGGCGCATGAAGAAAGTGCTGTCTTGCCCGTTGTTGTCGAACTCGACGCGCTGCGCCTGATCGCGATTTTGCAGGCCGGCCTTGACCTGGCTGGCGAAGGTTGAGTTGGCGGCCAGTTCGCTGATGTTCTTCAGCACGATCGGGCCGCTGATGCGCGAACTGTTGCTGATGATCTTGCCGTCGGCCTCGACGATGAGCATTTCGGCGTTGAGGTCTTTTTCCTTGCGGGCCACCAGGTCATTGAAAAAGCCCAGGGTCACGTCAATGGTCGAGACGCCCCAGGCGTTGCCGTTTTTCTGGATAGCCATGGCGCAGTTGGTGCGCGGCTCGGCACTGGCGTCATCTTTATAGGCCGCCGCCCAGGCGCACTGACCGCGAGGTGTGGCCATGCCGCCCTTGTACCAGCTCTGGTCGTAATAGTTGGGCGCCGCATCGCTGTTCCAGAACGTGTTTACGGCCAGTTTGCCCGAGGCATCGCGGTGCCAGAAGGTGCTGAACTTGTTGCGTCCGGCTTCACGCTGGCCCGGCAAAGGCCAGATCCCGCCGCCAAATACTTTCAACTCGCCGTATTGATCCACCAGTCCCGGCAATACCGTGTCGATGGCTGCACTGTCGAGCAACGGAATAGTCTGGGTGATGCTGCGTTGCTGGGCCTGAACCTTGTTCAGTTCGCCCTGAATCTGCTCGGCGACTTCAGCGATGCGGTTGAGCACCACCTGTTCTTCGGTATGCCGCAGTTTGGGCGCAACCAGTTGGCTGATGCCCGCGACGGTCAGTACCGACAGCAGCAGAATGAACAGAACCAGAAACAGCGTGTAGCGAGCCTGAATAGTGCGGAATGCGGGCATGGAGACCGGTCCTTGAGCTGCAATTCTTATTAGGGGCGGGGGATAAAACAGTGCGGGTATCCCTAACGTATCGTCGCCGCTGCGAGAAGCTTTAGGTACAGCCGTCCTAAAAAGCCCTGTGGCGATGACCGGTCAGTATCGAGTCTGATACACGCAACCTCAGGAACCTGTCCGTTAGAGCAAAAGATCTATTGAAAGCTTTTCAAGCGAGGGCGTGCAGGCCAGCATTTATGGGCGTTTGCTGGTTTGTATCGAGAATGTACAAGAATTGTAAAAAGGCGCACTAAAAGGGTTGGTGCTATCAGTTAGCCGGTAGATACTCCCCGGCATTCGAATGGTTCAACAAGGACATTTCATGTTTATTGCACAGGGAGTTTTCTCATGACGATCGGCATAGTCGGCGGTTGGGAGAGCAAGGCTGGCGTGATGGTGCGTAACACTGGCGCGAAGAAACAGGTGGCTCAAAGCGTCAAGGTGCAGCAAATGCTCACCATGGTGGGGAATGATCCCAACGCTATCAATACCGCCGAAATGGACAAGCAAGGCCTGCGCAAGAACATCAAGGGCTTCGATCCTGCGAACGTTTCGGTCAAACAGATGGGCAACCTTGCCGCCATGCTGCGTAGCCGCGGGCTGATTTCCGAGATCACATCTTTTACGCTGATGAACGCCGGCGACAAGTTTGACCGTTTCGGCGTGACCAAAGACATTGATGTCAAATTCAACGCACTGGAATATTTCGCGACTCAGCTTGATGCGATCCAGAACAATGGCCTCAATGGCAACGCTTACGGCAAAGCGCTGATCCCTGAGTACAAAAAAGCCATCTACGTCCTGCAGAATCTCAAGACGTATGGTGAAGGCAACGCGCCGAAGCCGATCGACCAAGGCGTTAAAGCCAAGGCTTGAGACGTTAATGTGGCCCGCCCGACATCGAGCGGGCCTTGGTCGAAAACCGGCACCGCGTTCAAACCTGCGGTGGCGGGCTCTCGCTCAAGTGAGCGGCGAGTTCCTGTTGGGCCTGATCATGCAGGTGCTGCATGTGCGGACAGGGCAATGTCAGCTGCCGTGACCGGAACCCCCGGTGAAACAGCGCCAGCCATCCCCCCCCTTTACCTTCCATGGGCGCCAGCCCGGTAAAGAAAAAGCCAATCGCGTTCAGCCGGGTCAGGTCCCAGGCAAAGTGCCGCGACAGTCGCAGTTGAAGCGAAATCAGCCATTGCCGAGGCAGTTCGCGTAATTGTTTGAGCAGCCCGGGCCGCAGTTTTTTCAGGCGCATGTCATAACGATTAGCGTGCTTTTCCAGCTGAACGGCCGCGCCGTGCCATCGAAATGTTTGCTTCTTCGTACCGAACACCCGACCTAACTGCTGCATGAAATCCCGGTAACCGGCAGGCCAGTTTTGCCGGGGCAAGGGGCGTCGGTAGCCGTCGATGGCATAACATCCCAGGACAATTGATTCCGGCACCGGGCTATCGAACGGTGAAGGGACGTAGTCCGGCAATAATCCGGTGTTATGAAAGCCGAGGTTGATTGCCATCCGCTGCGTGTACGGATGGTGGGTGACCTGTTTGATCACGACGTTCTGACAGCCCAATGCCTGTGCGTGGGTCAATAAATGCTGGCCCAGACGTGTGGCGATATTTTGTCCCCGGGTATCCGGGTGAACCACACACAGGGCCAGTTCGGCCGTGCTGGCGTTTGGCTCGCGGAACAGCGTGGCGTGCCCGCAAATTTCCTCACCGACCACTGCAACCAGCGAGTGCCAGCGCTTGTCGGCGTGGTTCTGACTGATCATGTGCGGCAGATACACATGGGGCTGCACATAAAGGTCGCCGTACACCTTGCGAAACAATTGGCTGACGGCCGTTGCATCGGTGTCACGGTAGTTACGCAGAATCAGCGGTGGCATAGGGCACCTCCTTGTGCCTGTGTTCATAGCAGCGCAGATCTACCACGCGCATGCATTTGCCCGAGCGGGCGTGGCGTGACAGATCCCCATGGGGGCAGCACTCGATTCGCAGATTCAGCAGATGGTCTGCCCGCAGTTGCGCAATCAGCGGGTACTGTTCAACCAATCCCGCCTCCAGATCCCGGTTGACGTCGGCCACGGCGGGGGATTGCGCGGTCGCCACCCATTTCAGGCTCAGCACATCCGTGTGCCCGACCTGTTCGATCAGCAGTTGCCAGTCGTCACTGTTGGCGGTGTGCTGGATCAGCGCACCGATTTCCTGCGGCATCAGCGACAAAATCCCCAGCCGAACCCGTTGGCTGTCAGCGCTGCGGCCCTTGAGCGCGAACTTGCGCCGGGCGCTGCCTGCGGGCTCTCGCCAGCAGGCGCGGTCGCCGACCGGGTAGCGAATCAGCGGCATCAACCGACGGTGCAGGCTGGTGATCACCAGCAAACCGGTGTGATCACAGGCATCGATCACGGCACCGGAATGTTCGTCGATGATTTCCACCAAGGTGTGCTCGGCATGCATTCGATGCTCGCCTTCGGCGCAGTCGCGCTGACTGCTACCGATGAAACCGGCATCGACACTGGCATAGCCGACAGAGGCAACGCGCGCGTTGGGAAATGCCAGTTCTAGTTGTTGGCGTTGCGACGCGAACAGACTTTCCCCGCCGTAAAGCAGGGTGTCGACCTCAGGCAGCGTCTGTTCCTGACGATTGAGCCACGCCGCGAAGGTCAGCAGATGTGCCGGCACGCCCGCCAGTACATTGATCTCATGCTGCACGATGGATTGCGCCAGAACGGCGGAGTCGACATTGCCGGTAAAGGGGAACTCGGTAATCTCTACGGCAACATGGGCCAGTGCGTCGTGGACGAACAGGAAGCTGGCATACAGGTCACCGGCAAAGAATAGATTGGCGACGCGATCACCGGGCTGGAATTGTGAACTCAGACTTTTGCCGAATTCACTGACCAATAAACGCCATTCATTTTGCGTATAAACAGAGAGCTTCCCGGCGCTGGTTGAACCGCCGGTTTTAAATATCAGAGCCTGTGCCACAGCGCCGGTGAGTACCGGCCATTTATTTAGCGTCTGACTGTTTTGCCAATATTCAGCAGGTTCAATCAGCGGCAGTTCGGTCAATGTTGATGTTTGTTTCGAGACGCCTGAAAAGTGTGCGCGGTAATAGGGCGAATGTTGACGAGCGTAGTTGATCAACTCGTTCAGTTGTTCGGAAGTTTTCATAATGTTCACCATTCTTGTTGTGGTCTGATCGAACTCACGGCATCAACTACGTGAATCAATCAGGATCGGCGTCTTGCCGCTGTGTCTGTTGCGGGTGAAGTGCTCGACGGCACAGACGTCAACGTCCAGATGCAATAGTCCGGTTTCGATCAGCGTCGCCAGAGTCGGGTAGCGGGACAACCGCAATCGTGCGTCTGCCGCGTCAATCCCGATTCGCAGGCACATGCGTTCCAGTCCATCGGGGGCATGGCCGAGCAGCAACTGGAACGGCACCCGCAGGTGTTCTTCCAGTTCGCTCAACGAGATGAAGTCAGAGCCGATGCGAATCAGCTTGCCGTGCCGTTGCAACAGTTCGAAGCGCGGCGACGTGAGTCCGCAGGCGCAGGGGCCGGAAATCCAGCGTCCCGTGTCGCCCACCTCGTAACGCCGAACGTTTTGCGCCTCGCGTGCGATCGACGTGAACAGCAAGCGGCCGACTTGATTGCCCGTGACGGGTTCATCGACGTCGAGGCCGACAATTTCCAGGTGCTGGGTGTCACTCAGCAAATGGAAGACGCCATCGTCGGTGGCTTGGCAAGCGTGGCCAAGCGGGCCGGCGTCGACACTGCCGTAAATCGCCGAGCGGATGCTCGGCACGCCACAGCTGTGCAGCAGCTCGCGACTTTGTGTACTGAGGTGTTCGCCGCCGAGAAAAACCTTGTCGATCCCGCCATAGGCCTGCAACCGTTGTCGTTCGTTGAGGAACAGGCGATGCACGGTGCTCGGCATGCCAATCAACACGGTCACGCGCTGACTGACGATCATTTCGGCGATTTCGCGGTAATCGTCATCGGCCGGAGCGCCCATCGGCAGGTGCGGGATGTCCAGCAACTCAAGCACTTTGGCAAAACTGAGGAAGCCGCCGTACAAGCCGCCGCAGAAGAACAGGTTCATCACTCGATCCCGAGCCGGGTCGAGGCCGGCGGCGAACAGTCCGTCGGCGGTAGCACGCATTTGCCGATGGAAATCGGCATAGCTGTAAGCCGATAACGCCGGAGTACCGCTGCTGCCTCCGGAACGGAAATATAGCCGCGCAGCGGCGTTGAGTGGTTGGGTGACGAAAGTAGCCTTGTCCATGATCGGCTGCCCGGATTGCGTCGCGGGCAATGACGCGCGATCAAGCGTGGCATGGTTCGGCAGGACATCGGCGGGCAGGCTGACGGACACGCGTCGGCTCAGCCGTTGCAAGGCGTAGACGCCGTCATGTGGCTCACCGTCATAGCCGTCATGAATGCTGCTGACCGGGGCGATTCGCGTGACGCCCGCACCGATCAGCGTGCGTGCCAGCTCGCCGGTCTGCGCTGCGCCACACAGCAGCGCGCAACTTTGCAGGACGTTGCGCCACGGCAACAGCGTCTCGGTGATCAGGGCGCGGGGCACGGGATGCAGCAGTACGCTGCGAAACAGCGGCGAAGGCGTCAGTTGACGGTTGTGTGTCCAGATGATTCGCCAGCCCGGTGCGCTCCAGACATGTCCGGTTTGTTCAGCGAAACTCTGCGCCAGCCGCGCCATTTGTGTGTGCGTGGTGATTTGCGCGGCTTCTTGCGACGTAGGCAACAACGCCGGCCATTGTCCGGCGCGGCGTTCGAAGGCGGCCGTCAGCCGTTCGCCGATGTCCCGCAGAACCTGCGGATCGTCGCTGTCGACCAGTAACCATTGCGGACTGGAGCAGGCTTGCTGATCCAGCCGGCAGACTTCATCCGCCACGGCATCCAGCCCTTGTGGGGTGGCGGCGTCAGGCGTCAGATAAACGAAACTGATGCGGTGGCCCCAATCGATCCAGCGGCAGCCGGTCGGGATCTGTTGGCGAATGGCTTGCAGGGCCGCTTCACCGCCCCAGGCTGCGACCCCGTTGGCCCGTTTGCACAGGCGCGCGATCTTCGCAGTGCTGACCGGCAGTACGGCAACGTAACCGGCGAGTTGACCGCTCGGGTCGCATTGCAGCAAAGCGCCAAGCAGGCTCGCGGTCAGACCCTGATCGCTACTGCTGGGCCGCAACCAGTTGACGTTGCCGGCCAGCAGACTTTCCAGCACCGCGCAAAATGCCAGCAAGGGCGCGTTGCCCGGCGTGATATGCACCACCAGGCCAAGCGGGCTCCAGCATTCGAATCGGGCCTGACGATAATCGAATCGTCGCAATGAGCCGGGTTGCGTGCCGAGTTCGCGCTGCATCTTGCACCGCAACGCCTGCGGTTCGCAGAAGTCGATCAACGCCTGCCGTTGCTCGATAGTGAGTGGCAGCGTTATGTCAGCGCTGCGCAGGTTTAGAGCAAAGTGCGCGGCGGCTTCAATGACCGTGTGGCTGTCCAGCGGCGTACTCAACTGTTGCGCCAGCTGCGCCTCAAGGTTTTCGAGTGCATTGTCGAAGTTGCAGACGTCGTGTTGCTGTCCGTTGATCAAGTACATGTCATCGACCTCCAAGCAGTTCGGAAGCTGCCATCGCACAGCTTCTGCCCGGCGTGGTGCCCGCGCGGCCATGCAGTTCAAACCAGTCGCTGGCCAATCCACAACCGCAGCTTGCGCCAGGGTGCAGCGTCGCCAGATCACTCATCACCACCGCATGCCCGGGACTCGACGAGATATATGGCGAGACAAAACCGAGCAGGCCTTGCTGGCCATAAGGCTGCAGGGAAAAGTCCGCCGGATTGCGCACCAGCACCTTTGAATAAACCGGGACATGGAAGTGATGGTGGTCACATTCGATGTAAGGCACCGCGTGCTCGACAGCGCCGTAGCCATCGCGACAACGGACCTTTTCAATGCCCAGTTGCCGGTGGATGCGCGCGTATAGCTGCTGTCGGGGAATTTCTTGTGCGGCCTGGGTTTTCCAGCCACCACCAAAAAAAGCCAGCGAGCCGGCGGGCAACTGAAGATCCGCAGCGCCGGTGGCCTGCATCCGTTGCAGGGTCTGCCAGAGAAATGCCGGGAAGCCGAGGATGCGCACGGGCAGCCCTTCTTCGGCGAATGCCTGCAAGGCCTGGATCACGCCGAACACATCGAATTGGTGACCGCCACCGGTATTGCGCAGGGCATACACCACGCGGTTGGCGGGGGCAAAACCACAGAGAAACTGGTCAGTGAATGAGGTGCCCAGGGTGATCCGGCCTTGCGGCTCGTAACTCAGCAGCAAGTAGTTGCAGGGCGTGTCCGGGGTGTCCCAGCCGTAATGCCGGAATATCTGCGCAACCATGAACTGCGCCGCTGCCAGACTGCGCGCGTCATAGCGCATGCGGCTTTGCTGACCGCTGGTGCCGGAAGAGGTCAGTTCCAGCGCGTCTTCGCCGGTCGTGCTGAGCAGCAGTCGCTGCTTGAAAAAATTGGCGAAGATTGGCGGCAGGCGTGACCAGTCATCGAGGCTGTCCAGATCGTCTACCGTGAGGCCGTTGGCGTTCAGCCAGCCTTCATAACCGGGTGTGTGCCGGCAGTGAAACCGGCTGATTTCGGCCATGGCCTGGTCAAACAGACCACAGGGCACGGAATCCGGGCAATAAGGCCTTGGCAACGCGCAGAGCGCGTCGCTCGCGGGTAAGTGAGTCATCAATATTCCTTTATTGAAGTGAGGTGGAATTGTTGTTCCCGTCCTGCAGAATTCCGTGCAGAAAGGGCAGGCACATCAGGCCGCCGAAGGCGGACAAGAGCGCGAAAAGTTCAAGGTGTGTGCCGCCGCTGAGGGTGGCAATGAGTGTTCCACCGACGCCCATCACCGCAATCGAAATCATGCCGATCATGGCCGAGACCAGGCCTTTACTGTCATCGGTGCAAAACAGGGCTACTCGATACAGTGCGGCATTGCTCATGCCCAGCCCGACGGCGTAAAGCGCCAGGCTGGCGACCACGGGTTCCAGGCCGGTCCTCAGTAGCGCGCAGCCAATCAGCCCCACCAGGCCCAGGCAAAATGGCCACTGCCCCAGTTGAATCAATTGGGGCAACGAATGCGTGACCAGCAAGCGGTCGAGGATCAGATTGCCGGCGATGACGGCCGAGAAAATCGGGATCTGCCACAGCCCGTACTCCAGCGGCGTCAGGCCCAGCAACTGGATCAGCAATAGCGGTGCCAGGCCGATCCAGGCAATCAGCGGCAGGCTCATCAGCCCCAATGCGAGACACGCCCAGAGGAACCGCCGATTGCCAAACAATGCCAGGTAGCGCTGCCACGTCTGCCGCAGGGAAAAACGCACTTGCGCCTGTTGCAGGCCATCATGGCGCACAACGCCCACGGTCTCCGGCATGCAAGCGTAGAGTCCCAGCCACACCGCCGCTGCAGCGAGACCGAGAGCCAGAAACAACTCGCGCCAGGTCAGCCATTCCAGCAGCAGGCTGCCGAGCAATGGACCGAGCAATGGCGATAACAGAGCGACGTTGCCCAGCAGGGCCATCAGTCGCACGGCATCGGCCTCGCGGAACACTTCCTGCAGGGCCGGATAACTGACGGCAACGACGAACCCCAGGCCTGCGCCTTGAATCAGTCGCAGCAGATTGAACAGTTCAATGCTGTGAGTGACGAATGTGGCAGCACAAGCCACACCGAACACTGCGCAACCGATCAATAACATCGGTCGTCGGCCCCAATGATCGGACAGCGGCCCCATCAACCATTGCAGGCAGACGCCCCCCAGCAAATAAAGATTGAACGCATTGGGGACATGGCGGATATCGGCTTGTAAATCAGTAGTGACATTCAACATCGCCGGCATGATCAAGTCGCTGGCCATATAAGTCAGCAGCTCGAAAGCGGTCAGGGCCAAACAGAATCCGATCAGTTTACGAGGGCCGATAGTTATAAGTGTTCTCTGCATAAAACATCCTTGTCAGTTAGTTTTCAGGAAGCTTGCAGAGACTAGGGGGTGTGGTGTGGGTGACCTAGTTGTTTGCTACGACATTAAATTTCAAATGCTTGCATCGTGTTTATTGGATCCAGGATGCGTCGTGGGCAAGTTGCGGTAAAAACAATGCCCGCTGTAGGCGGGCATTGTTGGAAGTGGGGTGGGCTGTGAATGTCCCTGCGCATTTATCGGTCAGCGAGCAGGGCGAACAATCCTGTTCTAACGATGTTGATAATAACCAGGACCGCCCTGGTAATAGCGATGGTGATCGTCGTGCCAGCCGCCGTGGGGGAAGATGATGCAACCGCTCAGGGTCAGCAGGGCGAGAAGGGGAATCAGCCAGGTGATTCGACGCAGCATTTCAAAAGTCCTCATGGTGATGCCGTCATGAAGCCAAAACTCTTCATCGGCTGTAACATGAGACCCCGTTTGCGTCGGTGCATCCCCGAAAAACGGTAAGTGCATGGCATGCGAACGGATACAAACCGGATACATTTCAAAGATTCAGGAAGCCGCAATGACCCAGAAGCAACGCTTGATTTATTCGATTCTGATCGCCGTGTCCGTACTGGCGATCATGCTCGGCCTGTCCTGGCTGCAAAACGCCGGAAAAATCGATGAAAAGACGTTCCAGTACATCGCCATCGGTGTGGCGGTGGTTGTGGTGGTGATCAACGGCGTGATGCGCCGCAAGGTCAAGCCCTGACGGCGATCGCTGTACGCTTCAGTCGTTGTTGAGCACGGCAGCAGCCTGTGGATGCAGGCTGTAGCTCTTGTCCGCATTGAAGGTGATCACGCCTTCGGCGCACAGACGCTTGAGGACTTCGCGCACACTGAGGAAGGACAGCGGAATATCCAGGTCGAGCAATTGGCTGTGGACGCCACGCACGCCCAGACGGCGCTCGCTTTGTGCTGCTACCAGCAGCGCGTCGATGACTTTCAGGCGAATCAGGCTGGTGCGCAGACCGAAACTTTTCAGCAACAGCCGGATGCGTTCGTTACCGTGACGCTCGACGCGTTGCCCGAAATCGCTCGCGTGGGGGCTCATGGAAACTCCTTGTGGGGCCTGGCTACCGTCCGTTGGTAGTTGCGAGTTGTACATGCGATTACTCCTTTTCAGAGCCTGATCGGGAAAGGTTTTTTTGCGTTCTCTAAACAAGACGTATCAGCTCGACAAATCATGAAAGAAAAAATGTAGAAAATTTGTCGGAAATTCGTCCTCACCTTGTAATGCCGGGCAAAAAACGCCCTGCGCCGCACTAAATATTTTTTCTTCGGGTTCGTTTTCAGGACAGGCTCATTGCGCGTGGACGCGTGGGTGTTTCCAGAGCGGATCCATTGCCCGTCATATCGTCTTCGTGTGGCAGCGCCAGATCCGCTCTTCGGCATTTCGATCAGGAGCGAGCGTGATTATTTCCAGGCAATTAACCGGGCTGACCCTTGCCGGTCTTTTTTTCGGGCTGAGCCCGTCGGCTCATGCATTGACCTCGGCCGTTGATGCCAGCGCCGAGATTCGTCGTACCGGTTTTGGTGTGCCGCATATCCGCGCCGAAGATGAGCGCGGCCTGGGTTTCGGCATCGGTTATGCGTACGCACAGGACAACCTGTGCCTGTTGGCCAACGAGATCGTGACGGTCAACGGCCAGCGCTCACGCTACTTCGGTCCGGATCAATTGACCGTTGAAGAACGCGAAAACCGCGTCAGCGACGTCTTCTTCAATTGGCTCAATACGCCTGAAGCGGTCAATGCGTTCTGGCAAGCCCAGCCGGCACAGGTGCGGGATCTGGTCGAAGGTTACGCCGCTGGCTACAACCGTTATCTCGCCGAGCGTCGTCCGCAGGGGTTGCCGCAGCAATGTCAGGGCGAGTGGGTACGCGACATTGCGCCGGAAGATCTGGTCAAACTGACCCGCCGTCTGCTGGTCGAGGGCGGTGTCGGCCAATTCGCCGAAGCACTGGCGGGTGCGACACCTCCGCAGGCAACGGCTCGCGTCGAACACGATAAGCACGCCTACCAGATGGCCGATGCCCGTCAGCAGCGTTTTGCCCTGGATCGTGGCAGCAATGCGGTGGCGGTAGGCAGCGAACGCTCGTTCAACGGGCGCGGCATGCTCTTGGCCAACCCGCACTTTCCGTGGGTCGGCGGCATGCGCTTCTATCAAATGCACCTGACCATCCCGGGCAAACTCGACGTGATGGGCGCGGCCTTGCCGGGCCTGCCGATGATCAACATCGGCTTCAACCAGCATCTGGCCTGGGCGCACACGGTCGACTCATCGAAGCACTTCACCCTGTATCGCCTGCAACTCGATCCGAAAGACCCGACGCATTATCTGCTCGACGGTCAATCCGTGCCCATGAACAAGCAGACCGTTACCGTGCAGGTCAAACAGGCTGACGGGCAAATGGTGCCGGTGGCCCGCGACGTTTACAGCTCTAAGTTCGGCCCGATCGTGCAATGGCCGGGCAAGCTCGACTGGGACAATCAGTTCGCCTACAGCCTGCGCGATGCCAACCTCGACAACGATCGCGTCCTCACGCAGTGGTATGCGATGAATCAGGCCCCCACGCTTCAGGCGCTGCAGGATTCGGTGCACAAGATCCAGGGCATTCCATGGGTCAACACGCTCGCCGTCGATGACAAGGGGCAGACGCTGTACATGAACCTGTCGGTGGTGCCGAACGTCAGCCGCGAAAAACTTGTCCGGTGCAGTGACCCGCGCATCGGCACACAGATGATCGTGCTGGACGGCTCCAACAGCGCCTGCGCCTGGGACATTGATCCGCAAGCGGCGCAGAAGGGCATCTATGCGTCCAGCCAATTGCCGCAACTGTTGCGCAAGGACTTCGTCCAACACTCCAACGATTCCGCGTGGCTGGCCAACCCGGCGCAACCGCTGACCGGTTTCTCGCCAGTGATCAGTCAGGACAGTCAACCGTTGGGCCTGCGTTCGCGCTTTGCCCTCGATCGTCTGGCGGGCCTGAGTAAAAAAGGTCCGCTGGCGGTGAAAGATTTGCAGCAGATGGTGATGGATGATCAGGTGTATCTGGCGACTCAGGTCGTACCGGATCTGTTGAAGTTCTGCGCCGCCGATCTGGGGGCTGATGCGCAAGCACTGAAACCGGTATGCGCGAGCCTCAAGGCGTGGGACGGTCGGGCCAATCTGGATTCGGGCGCAGGCCTGGTGCACTTCCAGAACATCATGCAGGCCATGCAGGGCTCCGCCGATGTCTGGCGCGTTGCCTTCGATGCAAAAGATCCGCAACACACGCCGCGTGGTCTGGCGATCGAGCAGCCAGAGGTGGCCAAGGCATTGCGCGCGGCGATGCTGGCATCGGCTGAACTGGCCGGCAAGATGGGGCTTACCCCGAAAACTCGTTGGGGCGATATCCAGGTGGTCAGCAGCGGCGGGCAGCAGACGCCGATTCATGGCGGGCCGGGCACGCTGGGGATCTACAACGCCATCCAGAGCGTGCCACGCGAAGACGGAAAACTTGAAGTGGTCAGCGGCACCAGCTACCTGCAAGTGGTGACGTTCGATGAAAAGGGCCCGCACGCGCAGGGACTGTTGGCATTCTCGCTGTCCAGCGATCCGGCATCGAAATATTCGCGGGATCAGACCGAGGCCTTCTCGAAGAAGCAGTGGAGTGTGATGCCATTCACCGAGCAGCAGATTCAGGCGGATCCGCACTATCAGGTGCAGACCATTCGCGGGGCGTTGGACAAGGCGGGGAAGGTAGCCGCGCAGTAAAACCGAGCATCAGTTGAGCAAACGTTGAAGGCCGCATCCCGCAAGGGGCGCGGCCTTCAGTTTTTTGGCGGCTGTTGCGGCATCGGGTTGATTACCGGGTTGCCTTCCTTGTTGCGCGTCAGGTAGACGGGCAACACCTTGGGCAGGGAGTTGGCCAGATTGTGCAGTTCTTTGACGTTGTAAATGCCGCCCACGCGAATCGAGCCAGTGCTGCTGTCGGCGAGCATCAACGGCTTGTCCAGGTAACGATTGATCAGTGGCAGGGCGTCATTGAGTGCCAGGTTGTCCAGCACCAGTTTGCCGCTGCGCCAGGTCAGCGAAGTGTCGCCGGGATAGGTCTGGCTGATCTGCGGCATGTAATCGCCGTGTTTATAGCGTGCCTGCATGGCCGGCCCCAGGCGCAACCCGTCGCCCGGTAATGCACTGTTGCTGGTCACCAGCACTGAACCTTCGATCAGGTTCACTCGCACTTGATCTTCATACATCCAGACGTTGAAGCGCGTGCCGGTCACGCGGATTTTGCCTTCACCGGCGCGCACGACAAACGGGTGCGAGGTGTCATGACTGACGGTGAAGAACGCCTCGCCTTTTTTCAGCGTGACCCGCCGCTCGTCCTTGTAGTTGCTGAAGGTCAGATCAGTATTGAGGTTCAGCTCAAGCTGACTGCCATCACTCAGGGTGACCTGACGGACGTTGTCGGTGGCGCTGAAATGCTGATAGCTGTCGGGCAGCCAGCCGAGGTTCCAGCCGGTGAAAGCCGCCAGTGGCAACGCCAGTGCGCAGACACTGGCGGCTACCGTGTATTGACGCCAGGAGCGAGGGGCTTGCCGGATCGGCGTGGCCAGCGCTGGCTCGGGGCGCGGCAAATGCTCGGCCACGTCCCAGATTTCCAGCATGGCTTCGTACTCGAACGCATGCAGAGGATGGGCTTCGTGCCAATGTTCGAATGCGCGACGCTCGTCGTCCGTGCAGTCGGCGGCGTGCAGACGCATGCACCAGTGCGCGGCGGCATCGGTGATCGCGTCGTATTCGGCTTCCGAGAGGGTGTCTTGGGTCATTGACTCGTCCTGATTTCGCACATTCTAACCTTGACGGGAAGTTACCGAGAACAACCGTCATGGCATTTACCCATCAAAGTGGAACTTATTTTTCCCACAGGCGCCCAAAAAGCAGGACGCCAATGACCACTATCCATAAATGGAGTGAAAAAATGATCAAAAAGACTTTCGCCGCCCTGATTGCCACTGCCACTTTGCTCAGCGCGGGTGCCGCGTTGGCTGACAAGCCAGGCGCAGGCTGGATCACTATCGAAAAAGCCATCGAAACCGCTAAAACCAAGGCCGGTTATGTAGAAATCTACAAAATCGAAGCCGACAACGACGGTTACTGGGAAGGCGAAGGACGCAAGGCCGATGGCATCGTCTACGAATTCCGCATCGACGGCGCATCGGGCAATGTGCTGCGTGATCAGAAAGACTGATCCGGTTTGACCCGAAAAAGGCGCAGGTTACGACCTGCGCCTTTTTCATGTCCGGTTTTCAGCGCACGGGCACCGGATCAAGCCGTCGGCCCATCTCGCAAATCAGCCGTGCGATCGAGTCGGCGTTGCGCAGGATGACATCGGCACGTACATCCGATGACGTTCGATCATAAAATTTGTTGCGTGCCTCATCGATGGTCGAACTCTGGGTCAACTTGAGAATATTCTGGGTCAATACTTCCCCTCCGCGAATCTTGTCCAGACTGACAAACGCGCCCTTTTTGGCGCTCCAATGTGCAAACAGCTCGTCGCGGGGGGTAAGCAATGACAGCGCCTTGCTCTGGAAAGACTCCAGGTCATCGCGCATCTCCTGTCCGTAGTGGGTCAGGGGATCAATCAAATCGAAAAACGGTCGGCGCGCTTCCAGTGAGGCGATGTCCTCGGCCTTGGAAAATTGATGGGCGAATTCGTGGATCAGGGTCGCAGCTTGCGCGTGTCCGTTGACATCGAAGGACTCGGACAAGAAACCTTCGTACAAGTCCAACTGTTGATTGAAGAAGTGCTCGGTGAAATGCACATTTTTTTGCTTGTCGTTGATCAACACGAACGCAATGAGCGATGACTTGAAAACATTTGAGCCGACAATGAAGCGATCGGTGTTCATCAGGTCTTCGTCAGGATCGACCAGGGCATTGCAGATAGGCACGATGGCGTTGTTGATTTTGCCCAACAGCACCTTATCAATCTGTGAGCCCCCGAAAAAACTCTTCAGAAAGCCATTCAGACGACTACCAGATACGTTGTTTTTCAGTTGAACCAGATTGTGCAGGCTGTTGAACGCATAGAACCGCGCCATATCGACTGCATGCTGAATGGCGTGGGCTTTATCGGGATGATGGCGACGGATATTCTCCATGCCCTTGGCTTCGATGTTCAGCACAGTCCGCCGACTTTGCTCGACGACGAAGCGATTGTGCAGTCTGGAAATGGCTTTGCCGTAATGGACCGTGTGTGGATCCGGCGCCAGTAACAGCCGCTTATCCTGTTCTTTTAGCGACGGCCCCTGGATTTGATCAGTGACGATGCGCCAGACAATTCCAGGTTTTTCGACGCGATAAACCTTGCCGGCAATAACGTTGTAAATCCGCTTGCTGAGCGACTGCTCGTAGGTGCCATTCTTTGCATTGCGCTTGAGACCCTCAAGTGCCACGTTTACCGCTTCAAATACTTGCAGCACCGTGCGCAATGGCGACGTGAGCCTGATGGTTGACCAGCGTGGAACAGGCAGCGTGAGTGGTTTTGTCAGGTCGACCGCTTTGGTTGTCACTTCAGTGATGGTCGCCAAAGTGGTTGGCGTCTGACGGCTGACCCTTGCCGTCGCAACCGCCACCTCGGGTGCCTGCGCCGAGGCTTCCGATCCCTCAAGTGCTATCCGGCCAAGACTGATCATCTGCATCCCTCCGTCGATAAAAGCTTTCAAGGCTATCGCCCAATGGTGATCCTGCAGCGCTTCGGCCGAGACCTTGAAGTCCTTGTAGGCCTGCCAGAGAAACGTCAGATAGGACAATTTACCCGGCAGCAGACCGGAGAGCAGTTTGATCCCATGGCTGAACAGGTTTTTCGCGTTTTCCCAATCACCCTGCGCCGTGCTTTGACCCTGGCAGCCCAAAAATTGCGTCAACAGTTGTAGGTTGTCCTTGAACAACCGGTGCAACAGATTGCCGGTGATGGCGGCGCCTGACAGGGTCATTTCACTGGTTTCGCCGACACTCGACTTCAGCAATGCGAGAAAGACCGCCTGATGCTCGGCCGGCAACCGGCGAATCAGCAAATCCTGCAGAGGCCCCGGCGTATTCAGTGCCGCGATCAGTTGCGTCTGGCCTTCGAATTCGTGAAACACCTGGTCGGCATAGGGTGTGTAAAGCACCGACGGGCCTTTGTGCCCCGTGCCCGGGCCGATCACATACAACCCCAACGCTTCCACCGCGTCGGCGCCAGCTGTTTTGATCAGCGACAACGGCGAGACCAGAGCATGGGCGCCCTCGACCGTCGCGCGGGCGATGCCGTCAGGCATGTCCAGCACCTGGCAGATCTGGTCGAACGCCGTGCCGGACAATCGCTGTTGCAGTTTCATGGCGTGGGCATGCTGCAACAATTGCCAGGGGATCTGCCGATAAAAACGTTGTTTGCGTTCCTGCACCTCAGCCGAGTCCCCCGTCAGGGCCTCGGTCACCTGCGCGGCAAAAGTCGAGGGTATTTCCAGCGACAGCAACAGTTGATTGACCGCCGCCTGGTCAAACCCTTTCGGCAATTTCTGCGTGGTTTTTGACGCGACCTTGAAGCCAGTGCCTTGAGCGATATTTACATGGTTCAGGGCAAATTCGCCCAGGGTGAGGGCAGGGCCGGCGAGGGTCAGGTTCGGGGTGATCTCGATGTCTTTCGGCGCGAGCTTGCTATCGGCAAACCGGCTGTCGAGCAGTGACTGCAATGTCTTGTCCACGTAATCCTGCAGAGTCGGGACACCGCTGAGGTAATCCTTGTTGTCGACGACGCTGTTGTGCCACTGCTCCAGCAATTCCAGGTGCAGTTGTTGCTCAGCGACCGGTGCCATGCCCAGCCATGCCGGTAGCGTCTGTTGCTGATTGATGGCTTTCGCAAGGTGAATGGCGCGAGGCAGGTTGGTGTCGATCAGCGTCCTCTTCAGCTTGTCGAGGGCGGCGGGCAGCCCGGTTTCATCTTTCATGTGCTCACGCACTTGATCACAGCGGGCAAGAAAGTGCTCGATGCCCGATTGCGCCCGGTTGTGCAGCACATCGTCCTCGATCAAGCGCAAGGCGCCCAGGGTGTAGCGCTGATGGGGCTGGCGCTTTTGCGGGGCAAGGTTTTCCAGCAGGGTCAGGCTGTCAACCGGGTCCTTGAGCCGTCGCGCCAGCGCTTGGCGTGCAATGCCGATGCCTGCGAACACTTCCAGCCCGAGGGCGGGCGTCCACAGCACCGCGCGCCCGGAGTGCGCATCGTCGAGCCCGCCGCGTTCGGTCAGCAACACACAGTGGGCCAAGGGCAATAGTGCCTGGATGCCCTCACGTTCAACGCTCAGTGACCAGGCATCCGGCCGAAAGCCGTTGAGCGAACGTCGCTCGCGGCGGCTCGGTTGATCGGAATGGAACACGGTATCGACAATGGCCCGTTCGGCAGCCTTCAACGACCCGCTGAGTTCGCGCAATTGGGCTTCACCGCGTACCCCGACATACAGTGAATGCCCCAATCGTGACTGCATGCTCTCAAGGTAGCTGCGCTGTGCCGCCGCTGTAGCAATGGGCTGGCCGCGAAACGACCCGGTGAGCAACGCTTCGATGCCCGTGCAGGAGCGCGCCAGGTTATCGGCCTTCTCTGCGAGGACAGCGGACGGTTGTTGCACTCCCACCAGTACCGGTCGCGTGGTCCAGCGCTCGCCGGCATCAAGTTCCAGCAAGCGTTCCTGGATCATGGCGCGTATGTCGAGGGCCTTGTCGAACAGCGCATGGATATCCACGGCACCATCACTGAGGCGGAACACCTGCAAGGCGTATTCGATGTTCTGCCGCTGTTTGGTGATGATGGCTTCGAACAGCACCTCGAAAATCTCGCCGCCGATCGACACACCCGTCACGTGGGGCTTGTCGAAGCCTACAAAGCGTTTTCGTTCTTCGAGGCTCAGCAGGCCATACAACTCGTCTTCATGGCCGGCCGCGAGGAATTTGCTCTGCACGGTGTCTTTCAGGTCCTGGTAATCCTTGAGCACTTGCAGACCCAGGGTTGGCGTGTAGAGACAGGCCTCGCTGAAACTGATCATCAACGAGCCGGCCAGTTCGACGTAGTTGGGCTCGTATTCCCACAGCCGTACGTTTTCGATGGTCGCGCGGCGAGTCGGCAAAGCGGCGGGGCGAATCATCTGGTGCAGGGTGGCGAATTGGGCGGCATCGATGATGCCGGTTTCGCGTTTGATCATCAGCTCGGTACGCGCCTGTTCGAGCAGGGCCTTGGCGAAAAATACGCGGCGAGTCGAGCCGTCTGCGCTGGCGCCATCCCAATAGCTTTCCATCGCGTGAAACAGCAGTACCAGCAACTTGCCCGACGCGGCTTTGAGGGCGTTGTCCCACAGCGCCTGATCACCGGGGATCGGGGTGTGGCGCGGGTTGGAAAACTCATGCAGTTGCCCGGCAGGCCAGTTCTGCTGGCGGTAACGCATCAGCACCGCTTCACTCAGGCTGGTCGAGTCGTGCCAGTGCCGGGCGGATGTCTCCTTGGCGCTCGGGTCTGCCAGCGTATAGAAACTGGTGCGGGTCTGCCCTTGATGCAGGTTCGGAAAATGTTCCTTCAGCAACTCGTCGAGGCTGGTCTCCAGCAGGGCCGTGAGCGATGGCAGTTGTTTCAACTCGCTCAGCATGGCCTCGGCATTCAACTGTCGAGACGCCAGAATGGCCGCCTTCTGATCATCAAACACATTGCCCTCGATGGTCTCGTAGGTCAACGCAATGCTGGTTTGCTCAACAAGTTGTTGGCGTTGAAGCGAACCGAGAAACGCCAGCAACTCATCTTCCTCGGCAGCTTTTTTCACCCGCTCTTCAAGTGCCGTTTGCAGCGACGCCAGGCTGTCGTATTTCTTGATGCCGTCGTATGGCGTGTAGAGGATCGCGCCGTTGTCATCGGGAGTGGCGCTGAGGATGAAACTTCCCGCCAGGGTGACGGGTGATTGCGTGCCCGCCGTGATACGAATGCGTTGGGCGAGCATGGGCGGCTTCTGCTCGTTGCGCAGTGTGTGCGAGGCCAGCTTCACATGGGCCAGCCAGTCAAAATCGTTTTGATTCAGCAGATGAGTCTTGGCCAGCGCTTTCCACAAACCGGGCGAGTTCAAGGTTTCGGGAAACAGGAGGGGAGAAACGGAGGTGGTCATCATCGAGGCTCTTTTCGGGGCGCATGGATCAGCGCCAGCAGACGGAGCCGCCAGACTAGGACCGCACGCTGCTACGCAGGCGGTAGATAGTTAGGTCACGGTGCACAGGTAAAACTGTCAGGCTGACGGGTTATCCATGACACGCTCGGTATTGAGGGTTGACACGCGGCCGCCCGGGCATGGTTAATCGGTCGGCAAGTTGTTCGTACGCTGTTGTTCCCTCCAATAATTATTCTGGAGCTTCAGATGTCTGCGCCACACGATCAAGTCTCAACCGCCGAATCCTCCGTGTTATCGCTTGAAGCGCTGACACAACTGCTCGAAACGATTTTTCTGCGCCACGGGACCTCTTCTGAAGTCGCCCGGGTGCTGGCCGCCAACTGCGCCAACGCCGAGCGCGACGGTGCCCACAGCCATGGCGTGTTCCGCATTCCCGGTTACGTCTCGACCCTGAACAGCGGCTGGGTCAATGGACATGCCGTGCCTCAGGTCGAAGACATCGCGCCCGGATTTGTCCGCGTCGATGCCGGTAACGGTTTCGCCCAACCGGCATTGGCCGCCGCCAGACCATTGCTGGTAGAGAAGGCGCGGCATGCCGGCATCGCGGTGTTGGCGATCCGCAATTCCCATCACTTTGCGGCGCTGTGGCCGGATGTCGAACCCTTCGCCGACGAAGGTCTGGTGGCGCTCAGCGTGGTCAACAGCATGACCTGCGTGGTGCCGCACGGCGCCGACCGGCCGTTGTTCGGCACCAATCCGATAGCCTTTGCCGCACCCCGGGCCGGCGCTGCACCGATCGTCTTCGATCTGGCCACCAGCGCAATCGCCCATGGCGACGTACAAATCGCTGCACGCAAAGGTGAGAAGTTACCGGCAGGCATGGGCGTCGACAGCCTCGGTCAGCCCACCCAGGACCCGAAGGCGATTCTCGAAGGTGGAGCGTTGTTGCCGTTTGGCGGGCACAAGGGCTCGGCGCTGTCGATGATGGTGGAATTGTTGGCGGCGGCGCTGACTGGCGGCAACTTCTCCTTCGAGTTCGACTGGTCGAATCATCCCGGGGCGAAAACCCCATGGACCGGGCAGTTGCTGATCGTTATAGACCCGAGCAAGGCTGCCGGGCAGAGTTTTGCCGAGCGCAGTGAAGAGCTGGTGCGGCAGATGCACGGGGTCGGGCTCAAGCGTTTGCCGGGCGATCGTCGGCATTTGCAGCGGGCGAAGTCGTTGGCTGAGGGAATCGTGCTGGATCAGCAGGCGCTGGCGCAGTTACGGGAACTGGCTGCTGATTGAGTTGACTGGTAATACATATGTAGCGAGGGGATTTATCCCCGATGGCCTGCACAGCAGGCCCGGCTTTTAATTTAAAAGCGGGGGCCACTTCGTGCCCCATCGGGGATAAATCCCCTCACTACAATGAGTTCAAACTCAGGTACGAGTTTCTGCTCAAAATTATTTTGCTTAACGACGGCCGAGCAACAAGCCAACCACCAGACCGAAACCGGCGGAAATCGCCACGGTCTGCCATGGATGGCCGCCAATGTAGCTTTCGGTCGCATCGACGGCAGGTTTGGTGCGGTCGCGTACGCTGGAAACCGAATCCAGCGCCTGCTGCAGTTTCAGGGCGATTTGCCCGCGCAGGGTCTCCGCTTCTTCACCGACCAGTGAGGCGCTGCTCTTGAGCAGTTTGTCGGACTCTTCGATCAGAGCCTGAAGTTCGCTGAAGGCTTGATCCTTGATTTGGTCTTCGGCGGCTTGCACGGCGGATTTCCGGGCCATTGGGTGACTCCTTGCAGTTGAATGGACAGTGATCAATGGAGTGTGGCGCTTTGTAAAAAGTTGCACTGAATTTAGCCCGTGAACAAAAACCTGCGCGGGAGATTTCCGTCGAGCGTGTAAGATGTCGCCATTTTACGCAGCAGGATAATTACCCATGAGTTTCAATCTGGCCGACAAATCCCTCGCAGAGCGCGCCGCGCTGGAAGATGAGAAATCCCGTCTGTTCGAACTCTGGCAGAACAATCTGGGCAAAGCCAAAGGCGAAGCCGCGCGTTTGTTCGGCGAGCGCGCCAAGCGCAAGGGCAAGTGGGCCGAGTGGGTCCGCGCGGAACTGGACGGCATGTCGCCACCTGAGTTCGCCAACATGGTGCGCAGTGAAGTCAATCGGCTGATGGCGGCGAACAAGTAACGCCGCCTCAGTCGAGGGCGAAGCACGCAACAATCGCCTCGCGGACCTTCACCACCACCGGGTCGATCTGCGTGCTGGTGCGCCAGCCCAGTTCGATCGGGTAACGCGGCAAGGCCAGCGGGCAGGGCAACAACGCCAGACCGGTAAGCGCGGCGATACTTTCGGCGGCATGTGCCGGGATCGTCGCCACGGCCTGACTGCCCTTGAGCAGATGAGGCAGTGCAGCAAAATGCGTGGTCGACGCGCATACCCGGCGACTCATCCCCACGGCTGCCAGCCCCTCATCGGTAATCCCGATAAAACCGCCGGACGACACCAGAATGTGCTCGCGGTCGACGAACTCGTGCAGAGTGATCTGCTGCTGGCCGGGCGCAAGGCTCGCCGGGTCGACCAGACAGGCGTAACCCCCTTCACCCAAGACCTGACGGCTGAGCAGGCGTTCGGCAAAGCCACCGGCGGTTATCGCCAGATCAATACTGCGTTCCATCAGGGCGCGGGCGACGATCTGGCTATGCGTCTGGCGGAAAATCAGCCGCAGTTTCGGCGCGCTCCGGGCGATTTCCTCGATCAAGCGACGGCCATAGGCGATTTCAAAGTCGTCCGACAAGCCAACGGTCACCGAACGCCCGTCGTATTGATTGGTCGCCGGGTCGACCATCGCCAGGCTTTGTCGGCATTTGTTCAGGGCCTCGCTGACCACCGGTTTGAGCTGATTGGCCCTGAGCGTCGGCGCGAGTCCCCGGCCGGTGCGCACAAACAGTTGATCGCCATACACCTCACGCAAGCGCCGCAACGCCGCGCTGACCGCCGATTGCGTCACGCCCAGGCGCAACGCTGCACGGCTGGCACTGGATTCCTCATGCAGCGCTTCGAAGACTTTCAGCAGGTTGAGGTCGACATTGGCGATATTCATCTGGCTCATATCATTCAGCAGTGATCGGGGCTTTATTCATGATCCCGTGGCGCCGGAGAATCAGCAACACTTGAATCGGATGGAGTGACCGCGATGCCAAAGTCAATTGTTGCTGCCCTGCAAATCGGCTCTTTGCCCGGTGGCAAGGGCCAAACCCTGGAGCAGATTCTGGGCTGGGAGGCGGCGATCATCAAGTCCGGCGCGGCGCTGGTGGTGATGCCGGAAGCGTTGCTCGGTGGTTATCCGAAAGGCGAGGGCTTCGGCACGCAGCTGGGTTATCGGTTGCCGGAAGGTCGCGAGGCGTATGCGCGTTATTTCGCCAATGCGATTGATGTACCCGGGGCGGAAACCGAAGCCTTGGCCGGTCTGTCGGCGCGTACCGGCGCCAATCTGGTGATCGGCGTGATCGAGCGCGCCGGCAGCACCTTGTATTGCACGGTGCTGTATTTCGATCCGCAGACCGGACTGGTAGCCAAGCACCGCAAACTGATGCCCACGGGCACCGAACGGCTGATCTGGGGCAAGGGCGATGGCTCGACATTGCCTGTGCTCGACACGCAGGTCGGCAAACTCGGCGCGGTGGTGTGCTGGGAAAACATGATGCCGCTGCTGCGCACGGCGATGTACGCCAAGGGCATTGAAGTCTGGTGCGCGCCGACCGTGGATGAGCGTGAAATGTGGCAGGTGAGCATGCGCCACATCGCCCATGAGGGCCGTTGCTTTGTGGTCAGTGCCTGTCAGGTGCAGGCGTCGCCGAATCAACTGGGCGTGGAGATTGCCAACTGGCCGGCGGATCGTCCGTTGATTGCCGGTGGCAGTGTGATCGTCGGGCCGATGGGCGACGTACTCGCAGGGCCGTTGCGTGGGGAGGCGGGGTTGCTGACGGCCGAAATCGATACCGCAGACCTGGTTCGCGCCCGGTATGACTACGACGTGGTCGGCCATTACGCCCGGCCCGATATCTTCGAGCTGAGCGTCGACGAACGCGCCAAACCGGGGGTGCGCTTCAACACATGACGTTCGGGCTTGACACATAACATGTGGGAGCTGGCTTGCCAGCGATGGCGGCAGGTCAAACAACAGTGATGTTGGCAGATAAGCCCCCATCGCTGGCAAGCCAGCTCCCACAGGGTTCAGAGATCCAGGGTTCAGGGATCACTTCTGTTGCAGCCATTCCTCGCGGGTGATTTCCCAGAGATCCCGAGCAAAGCGCCCTCCGACAAAATTGTCTTCGTCGCTGCGAATCAGGCGCATGCCGGCGCGTTCGGAGAGGCGGCGCGAGCCGATATTCGGCGCCGCTTTCGGCACTCGCATCACCGGGCGAGCAAGGGTTCCAAACCAGTGGTCAGTCACCGCCACGCAGGCTTCGCTCATCAAACCCTGACCTTGCCAGGCCGGTGCCAGCCAGAGTCCACGGTTGTTGTCTGCTTGATCCATCAGGCTGATATTGCCGATCAACTGTTGCGGCGCGGTCTTCGGGCGAATCGACCAATGCCATTCCTTGCCGGCGGCCATCGCCGGTAGCGCGATGTCACGCAGGTAGGTGAGGGCGCCATCCTCCGGGTACGGCCACGGCACGGCGGCGTTCAGGTAGCGCACCACTTCCCAGTGGGCAAACTGCTGTTGTACAGCGTGGGCATCCGCCAGCTCCAGCGGACGCAGGATCAGCCGTTCGGTGTACAACGTCGGTGTGTCTTCCATAAACCTGCGGCCTCCATGTGTGTCTGTGTTGAACGACGCAGACTACCGCATCTTTACCAGGTCGCGGCGCTGGCTTTGGGCAGGCTCAGTTTGCCGCTGTCGGTAAAGCGCATGGTGCCGAACAGCCCGCCGGCGAGTTTGCCACGCAGCACGTAAGGCAGGTTGTCGAGGGTTTGTGACTGGCTCAGACCGAGGGTCTGGCGCAGCACCGAGAATGCGGAAACGCTGACCGGCACACTGACCACGGTTTCAGAAAAGCGCGCGATCGTACCGCGCTGGTCGCTGACGCCAGAGGCCAGCGGGTGGCCGTTGACTTCAAGATCCAGAGCAATGCCGTTGTAATCGATGGCGGTTTCGTTGGGGTTTTGCACGCGTAACTTGATGGCGAAACGCACTTCCAGATCCTGGCTGGTCAGCGGCTCGATGCCGACCACGTTGATATTGACCGGATCACGATTGGGAAACAGCGCGCAGGCACTGAGCGACAACAGCAGTAGCGACAGGATGACGGCGTGCAAACGGCGCATAAAAATCTCTCAATAAAAAAGGGCTGAACCGTTGCCGGCTCAGCCCTTTTTATTGGCGAAGCTTTTAGCGGTTCAACTGTGCGACAGCCGCAGCCGAGGCAGGTTCACCCTTGGCCGGGACGTCCGGGTTTTCCATGACCTGAAGAATAGAGGCTTCCGGATCGAAGTCGTCTTCTTCCAGCTCGATGAATTCCTCCGGCAGGAAGATGTTCAGCACGATAGCGCACAAGGCACCGACGGTGATCGGCGATTCAAAGATGTTGCGCAAAGCCTGCGGCAGTTCGCGCAGCACTTCCGGAACAGCGGCGATGCCCAGGCCCATCCCCAGGGAAATCGCCACGATGAGCATGTTGCGTCGATGCAGGCCGGCCTCGGCGAGAATCTTGATCCCGGCCACGGCGACGGTGCCGAACATCACCAGTTCCGCACCGCCGAGCACCGGTTTCGGCATCAGTTGCAGAACAGCGCCAATCATCGGGAACAGCCCCAACACCACCAGCAGGCCGGCGATAAAGAACGCCACGTAACGGCTGGCCACGCCGGTGAGCTGAATCACCCCGTTGTTCTGTGCGAAGGTCACCATCGGCATGCTGTTGAACACAGCGGCCATGGCCGAGTTGAGGCCGTCGGCGAGCAGGCCGGACTTGATCCGGCGGATGTACAGCGGGCCTTTCACCGGTTGCCGGGAGATCATCGAGTTGGCGGTCAGGTCGCCGGCGGCTTCCAGCGGCGACACGAGGAAAATTACCGCCACAGGCACGAACGCCACCCAGTCGAAGTTGAAACCATATTTGAACGGCACCGGCACGCTGACCAGCGGTACCTCGGGCATCGTCGCGAAATCCACGGTACCCATCAGCCACGCCACCACGTAGCCGAGGGTCAGGCCGATGACGATGGCACCCAGACGCAGAAACGGTACGTCGACGCGGTTCAGCACAACGATGGTGCCGATCACCAGCGCCGCGAGGAAGATGTGGCTGGCGGCGCCCAGGTCAGGCGCGCCGAAACCGCCGGCAATGTCGGTCATTGCCACTTTGATCAGCGACAAGCCCATCAGGGTGATGATCGTGCCCGTCACCACCGGGGTGATCAGCATGCGCAGTTTGCCGATGAACTGGCTCAGGACCACCTCGATGAACGCCGCGAAGAAGCACACGCCAAAGATCGTCGAGAGGATTTCATCGGTGCCGCCGCCGCGCGCCTTGACCATGAAACCGGCGCTGAGAATCACGCTGATAAAGGAAAAACTCGTCCCTTGCAGGCACAGCAGCCCCGAACCGACCGGGCCGAAGCGCTTGGCCTGCACGAAGGTGCCGAGGCCGGAGACGAACAGCGCCATGCTGATCAGATACGGAATTTCGCTTTGCAGGCCGAGGGCACCGCCCATGATCAGGGTCGGGGTGATGATGCCGACGAAACTGGCGAGCACATGCTGCAGTGCGGCAAATACGGTCGCGGTGAGGTGCGGGCGGTCGTTGAGGCCGTAGATCAGATCGTTGTTGCGCGGGACTTTTTCAGAGACGGTCATGGTGTTTTGCGCGCCGTGAGGCGAGGCCGGGTCAAAAAATGGAGGCGCAGAATGCCGGAAGAGGGCGGCGAGGGCAACGCATTAAAACTGCCTGAAAGGTCAGGTTTTATTGGGGCAAGCGGGTTTGAACATAGCCATCAGACCAACAGAGAACTTTGTGGCGAGGGGATTTATCTGTGGTGAGGGGATTTATCCCCGATGGACTGCGCAGCAGGCCCATTCTTTCAGGGCACAGAGCTGGGGGCGCTGCGCACCCCATCGGGGATAAATCCCCTCGCCACAGGGGGGTGTTCTCAAAGGTTGTTCAAGCAAACGCCGCGAGCAAATCCTCTTCAAAGGCCTTCTGCGCGTCCCCCGGCACCTGCGCGCGATGGCGGGCCAGATGAAATGCCACCTCGAAACTCAATTCGCCCTCACGCACCGGCCGCAACAAGCCTTTGGCCTGCCAGCCACGCGCATAGTGATCCGGCAGATAACCGACATGCTTGCCCGACAAGATAAACGCCAGCGTTCCCTCGACCTGCTCCGAGCGCGCCGAACAGTGCTTGCCCTGAAACGGCTCATCCGAACGCAAAAAACGATACGGGTGATCGACCCGGTCACAAGCCTCTATTGCCGCATCGCTGGGCGCTTCATCCGTGAACAATGGATGCCCGGGCGCGCAGTACAAATGCTGGGTTTCACTGAACAACTGGCGGTAGTCGAAGGCACTCTGTACCTGCGAGAAGTAGCCGATCGCCAGATCCAGCCGCTGTTGCAGCAGCAAGCGCTCCATCTCGCCTGGCATCGCGCTGATCAACTCGATACGCACCGATTGATCGCGCTCACGAAAACGGCGGATCGCCTCAGCAACCCGTTGCAGCACCGATTGATCGACGGCCTCGGAAATGCCCAACCGCACTTCACCGATCAATCGCCCGGCGACGCCGTTGGATTGATGGCGGAAGGTTTCAATCGACTCAAACAGACTGCGCACGGCGATCAGTAACTGCTCACCTTTGGGGGTGACACTGAAACCACCCTTGCCACGGCTGCACAGCCGATAGCCGAGACGGGTTTCCAGTTTGGCCATCTGCTGGCTGATGCTCGATTGGCTCAGGCCCAGTTCACCTTGCGCGGCACTGAAGCCCCCGCACTCGACCACCCGCACGAACAGGCGCAACAGCTGCAGATCGACGTCGTGAAGCTGTCCGAGCATCACATTACTCCGCGATAAAGTCAGGTTAACAAACTTGGAATTTTGCCAATGTATCCGAGCGCGCATCCTGTCACCACTTCCTCCGGTCAGGTGTTCGTCATGGCTCCCATGTTCAGGCTGTGTTTCCCCGTGCTGTTGTTGTCCGTGGCCATCAATGCCCAGGCCGAGGACAAAACAACCCTCAATCTTTACAGCTGGGCCGATTACGTGCCGCCGCAGACCCTGCAGCGTTTCGAACAGCAAACCGGGATCCACGTGCGCTACGACACGTTCGATACCTCCGAAGTGCTGGAAACCAAATTGCTCACTGGCGGCAGTGGGTACGACGTTGTGGTGCCGTCCTCCAGCGTGCTGGCCCGTGGGCTGGCAGCCGGGGCGCTGAAAGAAATTCCCCACGACTGGCTCAAGGGCTACGCCAATCTCGATGCCGATCTGCTGGAGAAACTTGCCACCGTCGACCCGGGTAATCGCTACGGCGTTCCCTACACCTGGGGCACGCTCGGCTTGGGCATGAACGTCGAAGCGGTCAAGCAACGTCTGCCGAACGTGCCGCTGAACAGTCTCGACTTGCTGTTCAAACCCGAATAAGCCAGCAAGCTCAAGGACTGCGGCATCGCGATTCTCGATTCGCCACAGGAAGTGATCGGCCTGGCGCTGCACTACCTCGGCAAAGATCCCTACAGCACCGACAAGCAGGATCTGGCCGCCGCCGAAGCGTTGTTGCAAAAGCTTCAGCCGTCGGTGCTGTACGTCGCCACCGGCCGGCAGATCAACGATCTGGCCAGCGGTAACGTGTGCCTGGCCCTGACCTACAACGGTGACGCGAGCATGGCCGCCGATCAGGCGCGCAAGGCCAACAAGCCGTATGAAGTCGCTTATCGCATTCCCAAGGAAGGCACGTTGATCTGGCAGGACAACCTGGCGATCCCCAAGGACGCGCCGCACCCCGAAGCGGCGCGGGCGTTTATCGAGTTCATGTTGCGTCCCGACTCGGTGGCGGAACTGACCAACACGCTGTTTTTCGCCACCGCCAACCAGGCCGCGACGCCGCTGGTGGATGAAGCGGTGCGCAACGATCCCGATATCTATCCGCCGAGCGCAGTGCGCGAACGCCTGTACGCCGACCGCAGCATGAGTCTCAAGGACATGCGTCAGCGCACGCGTCTGTGGACCACGTTCCGTAGCCATCAATAACTCAACAATGACAACCAGGAGCACACTGATGGATCAGCCCATGCTCAACGACCAGGCTTTGACCCGTGACAGCCTGTACGGCACTGCCGCCGAAAGCACCTACGCCGGCATCACCAGTTTCATGCGCCGCCGCTACAGCCGCGACCTGCGCGGTGTCGACGTAGCGGTCAGCGGCGTGCCGTTCGACACCGCCACCAGCAACCGTCCGGGCGCCCGTTTCGGGCCACGGGGGATACGCGCTGCGTCCACCGGGATTGCCTGGGAGCGCCATTGGCCATGGGCGTTTGACCCGTTCGATCAGCTGGCGGTGATCGATTACGGTGACTGTGATTTCGATTACGGCTCGCCACACAGCATCCCGGAAAGCATCGAGGCCCACGCCGAGCATATTCTCAATGCCGGCAGCGCCATGCTGACCTTCGGTGGCGACCACTTCATCAGTTATCCGCTGCTCAAGGCGCATGCCCGCAAGCACGGCACGCTGTCGCTGATCCACTTCGATGCGCACAGCGACACCTGGCCGGACGAGGAGGGCAAGCGTGTCGATCACGGCACCATGTTCTGGCATGCGGCGCGCGAAGGTCTGGTCGATCCGGCGCGTTCGGTGCAGATCGGCTTGCGTACCACCAATGACGATCATCAGGGGTTTCAGGTGCTCGACGCCCGACAAGTGCATCGGCGTGGCTGCGAGGCAATCGTCGAAGCGATTCGCGCACGCGTCGGCGATAACCCGGTGTACCTGACGTTCGACATCGATTGCCTCGATCCGGCGTTCGCTCCCGGCACCGGCACCCCGGTGTGCGGCGGTTTGAGCACGGTGCAGGCGCTGGAGATACTGGGTGGTTTGCGCGGGATCAATCTGGTGGGCATGGACGTGGTGGAAGTGGCGCCGGCTTACGATCATGCAGAAGTCACTTCGTTAGCCGCCGCTACATTGGCTATGGAAATGCTCTGTCTCTATGCCGCCCGACATAAAGTCGATCTCAACAGCACCGAATAAACCCGCTCCCACAGGAGATCTGGGCGGGGTTTTGTGTTGGCCGGGGGGCATCGTGCATACTGCCGCGCATGACTTTCGACTCTCCGCTAAGCGCCTGGCAGCACGCCATCGAACACAAGGGTTTCATCCAGGATGAAGCTCAGGAACATGCTGTCTGGGCGTTGCAAAAATGCCACGAAGCCTTGCACGCCGGTGCCCGTTCGGTCACCGGCGTTTATCTGTGGGGCCCGGTGGGGCGCGGCAAGACCTGGCTGATGGATCAGTTTTATCAGAGCCTGCGAGTGCCGGCGCGTCGTCAGCATTTCCATCATTTCATGGGCTGGGTGCATCAGCGTTCGTTCCAGTTGACCGGGATCGCCGATCCACTGCGGGCACTGGCCAAAGAGCTGGCAGCCGAAGTGCGGGTGTTGTGCTTCGACGAGTTGTTCGTCAACGACATCGGCGACGCGATCATTCTTGGGCGGCTGTTTCAGGTGATGTTCGACGAAGGAGTGGTGATCGTTTGCACGTCCAATCTGCCACCGGATGACCTGTATGCCGATGGCTTCAATCGCGACCGTTTTGTTCCGGCGATCGCTGCGATCAAGGCACATATGCAGGTGGTCGCGGTAAATGGCGCCGAGGATCATCGGCTGCATCCGGGCACTATCGAACAGCGCTACTTTATTGCTGCGCTGGGAGCCGCCAGTGCATTGGCAGAGGTTTTTCGAGTGCTGACCTCAGGGCAGTCGAGCCGCGCGGAACCGGTGCCGGTCGGGCATCGTGTGCTCAATGTGGTGCAGGCCAGTGAAAGCGTTATCTGGTGTCGCTACGCTGACCTCTGCGAGCAGCCATTCGCCGCCATGGATTTCATCGCGCTGTGCGACCGCTACCGGGCTATCCTGTTGAGCGAAGTGCCGAACCTCAGCGCACAGAAACGCGAAGGGCGCATCGCGCGCGGCACCGAAGACGGTGCGCAGCGGGTGGTGGCGGGTGACCGCGAGTTGCCGCAATTGTCGGTTCACGACGATGGCGTGCGGCGTTTCATCGCGTTGGTCGACGAGTGCTACGACCGCAAGGTGCCGTTGTACATCGAGGCACAAGTGTCAATGGATGCGCTGTACACCGAGGGTTATCTGGAATTCCCGTTCCGCCGCACCCTCAGCCGCTTGCAGGAGATGCAGCTGCAGCGCTTTGCCGAAGCTTGAGTGAAGAGGGCGCCGACATGAGCCAACCGTTATCACATCATCTGTTGACCATGGCTTACCAGAATGCGTGGGCCAATCACCGCTTGGCCAAGGCCTGGACGCAACTCGATGACCATGATTTGGCAGCGCCGCGAGTGAGTTTTTTCCCGAGCATCCGCCTGACCCTCAATCACATCCTGACCTGCGACTGGTTCTACGTGGACGCGCTTGAACGCGAGCTGCGCGGGGCCGAGCCGCACCCCGACTGCTATGTGTTTTTCAGCGTGGAGGAGCCGTTTACCGACGGCCCGCAACTGCGCGAAGAGCAGGCCCATGTCGATCGACGGCTAATCGCCTATTGCGAGCAACTGCGCGATGCCGATCTGGCCCGGATCGTGACCATTGCCCGCGATACACCGCAGCATGACAGCCGCCTGCGCATGCTTTCGCACCTGTTCGAACACCAGATCCATCATCGTGGGCAAGTGCATGCGATGCTCAGCGACACCTCGGTAAAACCGCCGCAACTGGACGAATTTTTCTGCGTCGGTGAAGCGGCATTACGCGCAGAAGACTTCGCCGAACTGGGCTGGACCGAAGAGTTGATCTGGGGTCACTGAGAAACCCCTGCCTGAAATCTGCCTGTGGTGAGGGGATTTATCCCAGATGGCGTGCGCAGCAGGCCCTCTTTTGATTTAAAAAAAGGGCTGCTTCGCCCCCCATCGGGGCGGTGCGACGTTTCGCTAAATCCCCTCACTACAGGGTTGTTTGCTGTACCACGCTCGCGCTAAGGTCGGGACAGCCTTTCAGCAAGCACTTTGCGCGCCGGGGCTTTTGTGTGTTTGGGGATGGAAATGGATTCCACAGAAATTCTTGTGCTTCAAGCCAGCTACAGCAATCCAACGCACGCCGAAGCCATCGGTATCGTGCTCAATCATTACGCCGAAGACCCTATGGGCGGTGGCCATTCTCTCGACCCTGATCTGCTGCGTCGCCTGCCCGAAGAACTGGCTCGCCGGCCGCATGCGTTCAGCGTGCTGGCCTTTGTCGGTGGTGAACCGGCGGGTCTGGTTAACTGCTTTGAAGGGTTTTCCACATTTGCCTGCAAACCGTTGGTCAACGTCCATGACGTGATGGTGGTGAACGAGTTTCGCGGCCTCGGTCTGAGTCAGAAAATGCTGCAGAAAGTCGAGGAAATCGCCCGCCAGCGCGGCTGCTGCAAGATCACCCTCGAAGTGTTGGAAGGCAACACTGTGGCCCAGAATTCCTATAGCAAATTCGGCTTCGCGCCCGGTATGTTCAATCCGGATCACGGACGCATGCTGTTCTGGATCAAAAACCTTTAGCCATAAAAAAAGGCGCCCGAAAAGGGCGCCCAACTGTCTTCTCCCAGGCCAGAGCGGAGCCATGGGAGGTCCATCGGTTGCTCGGTCAATCTCAGTCGCGATAGGACTCGGTCACTTGCGCCGTCTGATCGGCGGGAACGCGAATTTCTTTCGCGTTGGCGTCGCTCTTCTGCTCGCTCTGGGCCTGGTGGACAGGGAAGTTGTCGTAGTAATAACGCATGCGCTCAGCGCCACCTTCGGCGAAGACGCTGGCAGAACCGAGGGCAAACACCCCGGCAAGGATTACGGTAGTGATTTTCATGGTGCCTCCTACTGAACAAGTGGGAGCCGTTCGTCCATGAAGCAGATCTCGGAAGCGAGTCTGGGTGGCCTGAATTAACACCGGGTTAACGCCCGCTCAGTGTGGTTTTTGCAGCATGTTGCCGGGCGCTGTCTGACAGACGCGGCGCACATCAGGCCAAGGTGCACCGCGCCAGAGGTGAAGGGGTCAAAGCTTCCAGTCGAGACTCAGCGTCACTGTGCGCGGATCGCCCCAGTACACGCCGTTATAGAAGCCGACGTTGTCGTAATACTTCTTGTCAAACAGGTTGTTGACGTTCAGCGACGCCGACAGGTGCCGATCAAGTTCGTACCGCGACATCAGATTGACCACTGTGTAGGCGCTCTGGTTGATTCGTGCCTCTTCAGTGTCGAGGCCGACCGGCCGGCTTGAGGTGCCATATACATCGCTTTGCCAGTTCACCGCACCGCCCACGGTCAGGGCCTGCCATTCGCCCGGCAAACGGTACGCCGTGGAGACGCGTAACAGGTTCATCGGCTGATTGGTGTTGGTGCGCTCGCTCTCGCCGTTCACCGAGTGGGTATAGGTGTAACCGGCGGTCATGTTCCAGCCCTGGAGGACTTCCCCGGACACTTCGGCCTCAAAACCGTTGACCTTGTTGCCCTTGCCGCCGGATTTATAGAACTGTTCGCGGGTAACCGGATCCGCCGGTACCGAGTTATCGAGTTCGGCGACGTTGTCCTGTTTGCTCCAGAACACCGCCGTTGAAAGGTTCAGGCGCTCCTCCAGCAAACTGCCCTTGATGCCCACTTCATAGTTTTTGCCAACCACCGGGTCGATGTACTTGCGATTCTTGTCGCGGTTGCCCTGGGGTTTGAAGATGTCGGTGTAGCTCACGTACGCGGTGTATTCCGGGGTCAGGTCATATAACAGGCCAGCGTAAGGCGTCCATACGTCGTTCTGTTTCTGACTGGTGTAATCGACTTTGCTCAGTTGCCGATTGGCGTCGTAACGGTTGCTGGTGCTGGAGGCTTCCCAACTGCCGTATCGGCTGCCCAGCACCGCGTGCAACTCATCAGTCAGGCTCAGGCGCGTGGCGATGTATCCGGCCTTTTGTCGGGTATTGTCCTTCGAGCTGGTGAGGTCGGTGACGGTGTCGGTGAATTTTGCGATGTCACCCATGTATTTCCAGTCGCGGATGGTTGCGTAATCCTTGGGGCGCGCACCGGCAATGGTGTAAGGGGAGTTTGAACGGCGCTCCGCCTCACCGTAGCCGAACATCATTTCGTGCTCACGCCCCAGCAGCGAGTAAGGTCCGGAGACGTTGAAGTCATACGCCTGCATTTTCTGCGTGCCGATCATGTGCGAGGTGTAGGCGTTCATGCCGCTGCGGTCGGCCTTGGGGAAACCGCCTCCGCCGTAATAGACCTTGCCGTCACTGTTGCTGTCGCGATGGGTGTACGCCGCTTTCAGGTGCCAGCCGCCGGCCAGTTGCTGATTGAGGGTGGCGAATGCGGTTTTGTCTTGCAGCGGCCAGGAGCTCCAGGACGTCGCCATGTTGGTCGAACGCCCCAGACCGGCCTTGCCGCCATCGGCATTCCAGTAGGGTACGGTGCCCCAGGATGAGCCTTGCACGTGCTTGTTCTGATAGTCGTAACCGACCGCCAGCACCGTGGAGTCGGTCAAGTCGGCTTCCAGCACGCCGTAACCGACTTCGCGTTGCAGCGCGTATTTGTCTTTGATCGACTGGTTGTCGCGATAGGCCAACACCGTCCGCCCGCGCAAGCGCCCGTCGAAAGCCAACGGCCCGCCGACGTCGACGTAGCTGTAGTAATTGTCGTAGCTGCCGCCACTGACTCCGGCCAGCGCCTGCCATTGCGCGGTCGGACGTTTGCGCACCATGTTGATGGTCGCCGAAGGATCGCCCGCACCCGTCGTCAGCCCGGTGGCGCCGCGTACCACCTCGATGCGGTCGTAAATGATCGTATCGGCATCGGTCTTCATGCGATCGAAGGTGTTGAGCATCCCGTCGATCTGGAAGTTTTCGATCGAATAACCGCGCGCCGAATAGTCGACCCGGTCGGAATCCATGTGCTGCACGACCACGCCCGTGGTCTGGCGCATGGCCTCGGACAATGTACCGAGCTTGAAATCATCCATTTGCTGACGCGTCACCACGGACACCGATTGCGGAGTTTCCTTGATCGACAGGTTCATCCGCGTCGCGGTGCTCATGGCGCCGGTGGTATAGGCGCTGGTATTTTCAGTGGTGGTGCCCAAACCTTGTGCGGTGACGCTGGTCGATGCCAGCTCCAGCGCCGTGGCGGCGGGTTCCGGCGGCTTTTCCGTTTCGGATTCAGCCAGCAGATCGGGGCTCAGGGCGGCTCCACAGAGGCCGAGCGTGAGGGTCATGGAACGGGTGATGGGCGCGAACATCGCAGCCGACTCCTTGTCTTCGAGGGAAAAAATCCGTTTGCTCAAAGACGAAGCGCCAGCCTGAGATTTAGTATCAAACGCGAAACATTATTGTTTGGAGATGTGGCGGGCAAGAAAAAGGGGCCGGTTTCGGCCCCTTCACAGTGTTACTTTTGCGCGACGTCTGCGGGTGCGGTGTCGGGCTTTTTCGGCTTCATCAGACTGAAGTCGATCAGCGCACGCTGCTCGGTCTGGTACGGATCACCGATCAGCAACGGGCGTTGCTTGAAGCTGTCGCTGACCACGCTCTTGCTGCGATCCAGCTCATCGAAACTCAAACCGGCCATGTCCGCCCAGGTGTGTATCAGGTGCGAGCTGCTGTACGGACGGTCAAGGTCGCCGGCGAAGTTCCAGTCATGGTTAGCCTTCCATTTCGGCGACGCCCAAGCCATGAACGGGATGGTGTACATCGGCGCCGTCGGCTTGTTTTCGTTACGCCCCAAGGTGCTGTGACCGGCAGAGTCGAACACGTCTTCACCGTGGTCCGAGAGATACAGCAGGAACCCGTTCGGATCGGACTTGGCGTAATCCTTGATCAGGCTCGACACCACGAAGTCGTTGTACAGCACCGCGTTGTCGTAGCTGTTGTAGGTTGGCACCTGATCGTCACGTACGCCGGCCGGGACGCCATTGCGATCCTGGAACTTGTCGAAGGTCGGCGGATAGCGGTACTGGTAGCTCATGTGCGTGCCGAGCAGATGAACAACGATCAATTTGCGCGGTGCAGCATCGGCCAGGGCTTTGTTGAACGGTTCGATCACGTCACCGTCGTATTGGGCGGCGTTCTGATTGCGGTTGTTGTTCAGGTAGACCTGCTCGTCAGCCTGCTCGGAGAACGTCGTGAGCATGGTGTTGCGCTTGGTCATGGTCTGCTGGTTGGTGATCCAGAAGGTCTTGTAGCCTGCCTGTTTCATCATGCTGACCAGCGACGGCGTCGACAGGTACAGGTCGGGATTTTCTTCGTCAGCGAAGGTCAGCACCTGCTGCAACGCCTCGATGGTGTACGGGCGAGGGGTGACGACGTTGTCGAAGACAGCCAGTTGATCCTTGAGTTTGTCCAGCTCAGGCGTGGTGTTGCGTTGATAACCGTAGAGGCTCATGCGCTGGCGGTTGGTCGATTCGCCGATCACCAGCACCAGCGTGGACGGCTGATCGGCGCCCGCTGTCTTGAGGTTATGCAGCGGCGGGATCTTGCTCGCGCTGTGCAGCATGCCTTGCATGTCGGCCAGCGTATCGAGATAACGGTGGTAGGCCACGGCCATTTGCCACGGCACGGCCGGCTCGATGCGGGTCTCGAATTTCTCGAAGCCTTGAGCGAAGGTGCCCATACGCAGGGTCTGTTTGACCAGCGGATAACCGACCACGGCAATCACGATGGCGGCGGCGGCGACCATGGCGCGGCCGCGCGGCATGTACACGGGGCGTAGGCGCGTCCACAGGAAGTAGGCGAATGCGGTATGCGCGAGGAACGCCGGCACCATCCACCAGGCAAAGTACTGGGTCATGTACTCGCCGGCTTCGGACACGTTCGACTCGAACATGATGAAGATGACGCTCTGGGAGAATTCCTGCTGATAAATGAAGAAGTAACCCAGACTGGCCATCGAGCAAGCCCACAGCACGATGCCGATCACGGCGGCCAGCAGTTTGGTGCGCTTGGGGAACAGCAGCATCGGCGCCAGCCAGAGTGCGCTCATGAAGAACGCCTGGCGGAACCCGCTGAAACCGGAGGTGCCGGTGATCTGAATCAGCAGTTGGGTAATGCCGGAAAAGTACCAGAAGAACACAAAAAGCCAGAGTAGACCGGCCCAGTCGAAACCTGCCGCAGTCGTTGTGCTGCGTTTGAACAATGCCATTCGGCGCTCCAGCTGTCTCGTTACAACCACCGCCGGAACATCCATGAAGCCGACGAACAAAGGCCGCACGCGCAGGTACGGCCAGAATGGAGGCGGAGTATTACGAAGCGAATGTGAAATTTTTGTTAATTACCGCGCCAGTAGACGTGGCAACGGTCAGAAGTACAGCGTGTCGGGAACCGCGAGTGCCGTTCCCGAATCAGGCGGGGGAGATCAGGCGTGCGGGTGGCGCTGAACAACCGGCAGCGGCTTGGGCTGAGCACCCAGTGTCATCGCGCGCAGTTGCGCCAACTCCTGCTTCAGTTGGTCGCGCTCGTCTTTCAACTGGCGCAATTCATCGCGACGGATTGTCACGTACAGGGTTTGTGGCGGCATTGCTGTGTGTACTGTGCCCATTGCTCACCTCGCAAATGGTGTGTCTCAACTGTAAATCGCCCCCGATTTCGGGTGACTGACTTACTATCGGCGCCAATTTTGATTTCTTTTGCCAGTGAATGGAACTTTTTTATTTTTCATGGTCGGTGTGTCTTCGGCACGATTCAGGGCGTTATCTGTCTGAATCGGGCACAATGCCCGGAAACTTCACCCCGACGCTCTGGACTAACCTCCATTAGTCGCGTTGGGCGATAACCTTTGACACACATTTATTTGTAGTAAGGAGCATCAGCACATGCAACTCGGGATTATTGGACTGGGCCGCATGGGCGGTAATATTGCGCGGCGCTTGATGCTCAACGGTCACACCACCGTTGTTTACGACCGCAATACCGCTTTCATCGACAACCTGGTCGCCGAGGGATCCACCGGCGTTGCCGACTTGCCGGCACTGGTTGCAGGCCTGGCCAAGCCGCGTGCCGTGTGGGTCATGCTGCCGGCCGGCGCGCCGACCGAAGACACCATCAACACCCTGAGCACTCTGCTGGAAGCCGGTGACACCATCATCGACGGCGGCAACACCAACTATAAGGATGACATCCGCCGCGCCAAAACCCTGGCCGAGAAAGGCCTGCACTACATCGACGTCGGTACCTCTGGCGGCGTCTGGGGCCTGGAACGCGGCTACTGCATGATGATCGGCGGCGATGCCGAGACCGTTAAGCGTCTTGATCCGCTGTTCGCCGCACTGGCGCCAGGCATGGGCGACATCCCGCGCACCAAGGATCGCAAGTCCGATGACCCGCGCGCAGAGCACGGCTACATTCACGCCGGTCCTGCCGGCGCCGGTCACTTCGTCAAGATGATCCACAACGGCATCGAGTACGGCATGATGGCCGCGTTCGCCGAAGGCTTCGACATCCTCAAGACCAAGTCCAGCGAGCGCCTGCCGGAAGATCAGCGTTTTGATCTGAACGTGGCCGACATTGCTGAAGTCTGGCGTCGTGGCAGCGTGGTGTCGTCGTGGTTGCTCGACCTGACGGCTGACGCGCTGGCCAGCGACCCGAAACTTGACGGTTTCTCCGGTTCGGTTGCCGACAGCGGTGAAGGTCAATGGACCATCGAAGCCGCCATGGAGCAAGCGGTGCCGGTACCGGTGCTGTCCAACTCGCTGTTCTCGCGCTACCGCTCACGTGGCCAAGGCACCTTTGGCGACAAGATTCTTTCGGCCCAGCGCTTCGGCTTCGGCGGCCATGTGGAGACACCGAAGAAATGACCCATACGATCCGCAGAAAATCCAAGGCAGAACCCGCACCACCGACCACGCTGTTTCTGTTCGGTGCCCACGGCGACCTGGTCAAGCGCTTGCTGATGCCGGCGCTGTACAACCTCAGTCGCGACGGCCTGCTTGATGAGAACCTGCGGATCGTTGGCGTTGACCACAACGCCATTACCGATGAAGCCTTCGCGCAAAAGCTCGAGGACTTCATCCGTACCGAAGTGGCGGCGAAGGTCGGCAAGGGCGATCAGATGCTTGATCCGGCCTTGTGGGCCAAGCTCGCCAAAGGTATCAGCTACGTCCAGGGCGACTTCCTGGACGACAGCACTTATTCAGCGCTGGCGGCGAAAATCGCCGACAGCGGCACCGGCAATGCGGTGTTCTACCTGGCCACCGCGCCGCGTTTCTTCAGTGAAGTGGTGCGCCGACTCGGCAGCGCCGGTTTGCTAGAAGAAACCCCCGAAGCGTTCAGAAGGGTGGTGATCGAGAAGCCGTTCGGCTCCGATCTGCAGACCGCCGAAGCACTGAACGCCTGCCTGCTCAAGGTGATGTCCGAGAAACAGATCTATCGGATCGACCATTACCTGGGCAAGGAGACCGTGCAGAACATTCTGGTCAGCCGGTTCTCCAACAGCCTGTTCGAGGCGTTCTGGAACAACCATTACATCGACCACGTACAGATCACCGCCGCCGAAACCGTCGGCGTCGAAACCCGTGGCAGTTTTTACGAGCACACCGGTGCGTTGCGCGACATGGTGCCCAATCACCTGTTCCAGTTGCTGGCCATGGTTGCCATGGAACCGCCGGCGGCGTTCGGCGCCGATGCGGTACGTGGCGAGAAAGCCAAAGTGGTCGGCGCGATCCGTCCATGGACGGTTGAAGAAGCTCGGGCCAACTCGGTGCGTGGCCAGTACAGCGCCGGTGAAGTCGGCGGCAAGGCACTGGCCGGTTATCGCCAGGAGGCCAACGTCTCGCCCGACAGCACCACGGAAACCTATGTGGCGCTGAAGGTGATGATCGACAACTGGCGTTGGGTCGGCGTGCCGTTCTACCTGCGTACCGGCAAGCGCATGAGTGTGCGCGACACCGAGATCGTCATCTGCTTCAAACCGGCGCCTTATGCGCAATTTCGCGACACCGAAGTCGACGAGCTACAACCGACCTATCTGCGTATCCAGATCCAGCCCAATGAAGGCATGTGGTTCGACCTGCTGGCCAAGCGCCCGGGGCCGGCGCTGAACATGGCCAACATCGAATTGGGGTTTGCCTACAAAGACTTCTTCGAAATGCAGCCATCGACCGGTTACGAAACCCTGATCTACGACTGCCTGACCGGCGATCAGACGCTGTTCCAGCGTGCCGACAACATCGAGAACGGCTGGCGTGCGGTGCAACCGTTTCTCGATGCCTGGCAGCAGGACGCGAGCGTGCAAACCTATGCCGCCGGTGAAGATGGCCCGCAGGCCGCCGAAGATCTGCTGACTCGCGATGGCCGCGTCTGGCATGGCCTCGGATGAGCAAGCCGATCCGTTTTCTGCTGAGCGACATGGACGGCACGCTGTTGCTGCCCGATCACACGCTGAGCCAGCGTACTATCGACGCCGTGCGGTCGTTACGTGAGGCGGGCGTGCTGTTCAGTCTCGCCACCGGGCGTCCGCCGAAAGCCATGTTGCAGCAGATCGAAGCCTTGGGCGTCGATCTGCCGACGGCGGCGTTCAACGGCGGCACAATCGTCAATCCGGACGGTAGTTTGCTCGTCGCGCATTACCTGCCGGCGACAACGGCGCTGATTGCTCTCGCGACGTTTGCCGATCAACCGGATGTCGAAATCTGGGTGTTCAGCGGCGGCGACTGGCTGCTCAAGGATCCGCACGGGCCGATGGTGCCGCGCGAGCAGCATGGCCTCGGCTATCCGCCGGTGGTGGTCGAGAGTTTCGAGCCGTATCTTGAGCGCATCGACAAGATCGTCGCGACCAGCAACAACACCGAGCTGTTGATCGAACTGGAGGCGCGTTTACTGTCCAAGGTCAACGGCATGGCGCAAGTCTCGCGCTCGCAACCGGTGTACCTCGACGTCACGGCGCTGGAGGCCAACAAAGGCACCGCACTGGGGACCATTGCCGCGCACCTGGGCATCCCGCTGGAGCAGACGGCCGCGATTGGCGATGGCGGCAACGACCCGGCGATGTTCCATTGCGCGGGACTGTCGATTGCCATGGGACAGGCGGAGGAGGCGGTGAAGCGTCAGGCCGACGTGATCACCGCGCCGAACACCGAAGACGGCGTGGCTCAGGCGATCGAAAAGTACATCCTTCCTCACTGAATTCACCCCAAAACAAATGTAGGAGTGAGCCTGCTCGCGATAGCAATGTTTCAGTCACCATTTTCTGGGCTGACACACCGCTATCGCGAGCAGGCTCACTCCTACACTTTATCCGGTGTAACTACAGCCAGTAGCTGACCGCGTACCAGCCCAGCAGGCCCATGACGAAGGTGTACGGTAATGCCATCCACACCATGCGCCCGTACGACAGGCGCACCAGCGGCGCAATTGCCGACGTCAGCAGAAACAGAAACGCTGCCTGGCCATTTGGCGTCGCCACGCTTGGCAGGTTAGTACCAGTGTTGATCGCGATTGCCAGCGTCTCGAAGTGCTCGCGGCTCATGTGCCCGGCAAGGAACGCCTGTTTCACTTCGGTGATGTAAATCGTCGCAACGAAGACGTTGTCGCTGATCGCCGAGAGCAGACCGTTGGCAATAAACAGCATGCCCGGTTGTTGATCGATCGGCAGCGCCAGCACCCACTCGATCAGCGGCACAAACAGCTGTTGATCGTGAATCACCGCGACCACGGCAAAGAACACCACCAGCAGCGCGGTAAACGGCATGGCATCCTTGAATGCGCTGCCCAGACGATGCTCGTCGGTGATGCCGGTAAACGCGGTGATCAGCACAATCACCATCAAGCCGATCAGGCCGACCTCGGCGACGTGAAACGCCAGGCAGCCGATCAGGATCAGTGCCGCAGTGCCTTGCACCAGCAGCGCCGCACGTTGGCGCGGGGTGCGGTCGGCGTTGTCTTCGGCGGCGTAATTGGCCAACACGGCGCGAACGTTGTCCGGCAGCAGCGTGCCATAGCCGAACCAGCGCAGTTTCTCCAGCAGTACGCAGGTGACCAGGCCGGCCGCCAGCACTGGCAGCGAAACCGGTGCGACTTTCTGAAAGAACTCCGCGAAGTGCCAGCCCATTTCATGGCCGATCAGCAGATTCTGCGGCTCACCTACCAGCGTACACACGCCACCGAGCGCCGTACCGACCGCGCCGTGCATCAACAGGCTGCGCAGGAATGCGCGAAACTGATTCAGATCATCGTGATGAAGTGTCGGCAGGTGTTGGTCGTCGCTGAACCCGCTGTCCTGACGAGGATCGTTACCCGACGCCACCCGATGGTAGACCGAGTAAAAGCCGACCGCCGCGCTGATGATCACCGCAGTAACCGTCAACGCATCGAGAAATGCCGACAGAAACGCCGATAGAAAGCAGAACATCAGGGCCAGTGCCGCTTTCGAGCGCACGCCCAATAACAACCGCGAGAACAGAAACAGCAGCAGATCCTTCATAAAGTAAATCCCGGCCACCATAAACATCAGCAGCAGGATCACCGGGAAGTTGTGCACCAGTTCATCGTAGAGCGCCTGCGGTGTGGTCATCTTCAACAGCAGAGCTTCGATCAATAGCAAACCGCCGGGCATCAACGGATAGCACTTGAGCGCCATGGCCAAGGTGAAGATGAACTCGATCACCAGCAACCAGCCAGCCGCGACCGGCCCCACCGTGAACAGTACGACAGCGTTAAGGATCAGAAATCCGACGATGGTCGCCTTGTACCAGCGTGGCGAGTGCCCGAGAAAATTTTGCGCGAACGCCTGGGCCATTGAACCGGACATCGGTTGCTCCTTGTTTTTAAGAAGCGCGCAAGTTGCCGGATGTGTCAGCCAAGTTCAAGTTGTTCCTGACTTGAACACGATTCCATGTAGGTGCTGCCGAAGGCTGTTATTGATTGAGATACCGCGCGACCATCGCCCGGTAGTTGCCATCCAGCGAATAGCCACCGACCAGAATGGCGTCATCCGATTGCACGGCCAGTGAATTCGCCGTGTCGAGGCTGCGTCCCAGGCGCGTACGCAACCAGCCGCGGCCCTGACCGAAACTCTGGTCAAGGCGCCCGTCTGCGCAGTAACGCGCGACGATGAAGTCGGCCTCGACCCCGCCAAGGGTGGCGCCCACTGCGATGATGCGGCCGTCTGCCATGCACTGGGCGGCGCTCCACTGACAGCCGCTGGGGCCGATTTCCAGCAAATGGGGCTGGCCGTTATTGCTGCGCAGGTTCGGCCGGCCATTGAGGTGCAGGCTGAATGCCATGCATCGGATCGGGTCGCGGCTGCTGCCGAAGCAGTGCAGGGTGTCCGCCGATTCAAGGATCTGACTGACCAGAGCGCTTTTGCCGTGGGCCTTGAATGCCATGAAACCGTCTACCGCAAAACGTTCGTCCAGCCGGCCATCGGGCAGGTAACGCGCCAACAGGCCTTCCTGAGGAAAATCGATCGAGCCGCCCACCAAAATTCGCCCATCCTTCTGCAGCATCAGCCGGCTGAGCCAGGTGTTGAGCAGCAGATGGCGGATCATCACGAAACCGCGCCCGTTGAACGTGTCATCCAGGCTGCCGTCGGGCTTGAGGCGAATGAGCATGCCGGCGTGGTCGGCCAGTTCGAAGTGATGGTTGGCGATCAGTAGAATATGTCCGTCATCCTGCACCGCAAAATCGCAGGCCTCTGCGCCCGGCACTCCGGGCGGTAGCCAGCTGTCGCGGGTGCCCATGGACAAGTCGCCCGGTAGGCGCACCACTTGGTAACCGTTGTCACCGAAAGATTGATCCGGTTGGCCCTGCGCGTCGAACAGGGCAAGCGCGGGCAGGGTGCGGTGACTGTTTTCATAATGCAGGCCCGCCAGCAGGATCCGTCCATCGGGCAGCGCCTGCACTTTGCCGGCCATGGCTTCGAAGCCCGGGGCAAATGTATCGATCACGCTGCCTTGCTCACCAAAGGACAGATCGGCCGAGCCATCCGCCAGCAGGCGCGCCAAACCGAAACGGCTGCCCTCGGTGATGCCGACTTTGGCGGCAACCAGAATTCGCCCCTGCGCGTCGACTGCGACATCCTGGGTCAGGCTAGACAGGCTGCCGGCGAAATACACCTGAGCCACGCCGGTGCTGGCAAACGATTTGTCGAGTTGACCGGCATTATTCAATAACGTCGGGAGCGCAACGGCGTTCAGGGTGGACATGCACGCATCTCCTTGCAAGTTGACCATGACCGGGGAACCGGTGGCTAACTGCATGAGCGGAACATTCAAAACCTGAACTAGAAGAAGTACAACTGTAAGAACTAACAGGTGGAGGGTCGCACTGTGCCAGAACAGTGTCTTTTTGAACCAATAGCAAGCCTGCCAAGCAGTTACGCGAGAACGCGCTGCCAGAAGTTGTACAAAAGTATCAGGGGATAATCAGAAAGAGTAACTAGCAAGAGGAGGGCGGATGACGTCGACGTCATCCGCAGCGCCCGGCTGGTCAGTGTGACATCGACCAGGATTGCAGCGCATAACCTTCTTTGCTCAGTTCAGCGCGGGCCTGTTGCAACAGTTGCTCCAGCTGCGCCGGATCGGAGTAGGTGCTGCATGGAATCTGTTTGCGGCCAATGTGCGAATTAGTGCGATCGATGACGGTCAGGTTCAGTTCGCCATTGCCGTCTTGTGGGGCCCAGGCCACGCATTGGAAAGGTTGGAATGCGCGGTTGGCAATCAAAAGAGCTTCGTTGATACGGAGCGGGGCGGTCATGGGGTCTTCTCTCTTTAGTGCCCAATCAAGTGATGTGCCGTCGGTTGGGCTTACCGTTCGGCTGGTTACTTGTACTGATGCACGCAACCCGGGGGCAGGTCACACTCGAAACAAAGAAATTTCAAACTTCTTTCACTCACTCGGTTTGTCGAGCGCTTTTGAAAGGTTGTTGAAAGGTCTTTTACAGTGATTAAGTCGATAGCTAACTAATCAACCAGATTCTTATAACGAATTTGCTTGTACACCTATAAGCAATCGATACAAGGCGCTGTCAAAATCTTGCTAACGTTACAGTCGGGTCTGCCAAATGACTGTTTTTACAATCATTTCTAATAATTTGGCGCCAAGGAACAGTCATGAGCGAAGCGCCAGCGTTAAGACGTTTATTGGTAGTCGACCCCTGCGACGACTGTCACCGCTTATTGCCCGGTTTGCGAGCGGTAGGGTGGGATGTCGACAGTTGTACTCTGGAAAACGCCGCCGACCGCAGTTGTGATGTCGGCTTGCTGCGTTTGCAGCCTTTTCACCTCGAACGCCCTGAGGCCGTCAAAGAACTGATCAGCCGCAGCGGCACCGAATGGATCGCTGTGCTCAATCAGGAAGTCCTGCGTTTGCAGAACGTCGGTGACTTCGTCTGCGAGTGGTTTTTCGATTTCCATACCTTGCCGTTCGACGTGTCGCGAGTGCAGGTCACCCTCGGCCGGGCGTTCGGCATGGCGCGTCTGCGCGGGCAGGGCACGATCCACGTGGATCAACCCGAACACGAACTGCTGGGCGACAGCAAGCCGATTCGTGAACTGCGCAAATTGCTCAGTAAACTGGCGCCCACCGAATCGCCGGTGTTGATTCGCGGTGAAAGCGGCACCGGTAAAGAACTGGTTGCGCGTACGCTGCACCGTCAGTCCCAGCGCCACAGCAAACCTTTTGTCGCGATCAACTGCGGGGCAATTCCCGAACACTTGATCCAGTCCGAGCTGTTTGGTCATGAAAAAGGCGCGTTTACCGGCGCTCATCAGCGCAAGGTCGGGCGGATTGAAGCGGCCAACGGCGGCACGTTGTTTCTCGATGAAATCGGTGATCTACCGCTGGAATTGCAAGCCAATCTGCTGCGCTTCCTGCAGGAAAAACACATTGAGCGCGTGGGCGGCAGTCAGCCGATCCCGGTTGATGTGCGGGTATTGGCGGCGACTCACGTCGATCTTGAGGCCGCCATCGAGAAAAAACGTTTTCGTGAAGACCTGTATTACCGGCTCAACGTGCTGCAAGTCGTGACGGCACCGTTGCGAGAACGGCACGGCGATCTGTCGATGCTGGCCAACCACTTCTCGCATTTCTACAGTCATGAAACCGGGCGTCGTCCGCGCAGTTTCAGTGAGGATGCGCTGATTGCGATGGGCAAACACGATTGGCCAGGGAACGTGCGCGAACTGGCCAACCGGGTGCGTCGCGGCCTGGTCCTGGCTGAAGGTCGGCAGATCGAAGCGCGTGATCTGGGCCTGATCAGTCAGCAGTCGATCGCCACGCCCATGGGGACGCTGGAGGACTACAAGACCCGTGCTGAACGTCAGGCGTTGTGCGATGTGTTGAACCGGCACAGCGATAATCTCAGCGTGGCCGCCAAGGTACTCGGGGTTTCACGGCCGACGTTTTATCGGCTGTTGCACAAGCATCAGATTCGGTAGAAGCCATAGAGCAAAAGATTGCAGCCTGCGCCAACGCCTACATTTGAATCCTGTAGGCGCTGGCGCAGGCTGCGATCTTTTGCTTGTGCGTGGTTTAGAAGTAGTACGGGAATTTCAGGCTGAAGGAAAAGTCTGGGGCATCATCCGTAAGGCCGATGGACAGGTTAGGCACAATGGTCAGGTTGTCGGTGGCCGCAATCGTCATGCCGACGTTGAAGTAACCGGCGTTGGCGTCGCTGGACACCACCGATTGCCAATCTCCGCCATCCTGTTTCAGCTTGCTCTTGCGTTGCACCAGGTCAGACATCGAGAACGACATACTCATCTTTTCGTTCAGCGCAAAGGCAATACCGGCACCGATCTGGAAGCTGTCGCCGATCTTCACCTTGCCCGGGTTTTTCTGGTTGACGGTGGAGCTGATGTCGTCGAACGACTCTTCCAGGTTGTGGGTGTAGGACAGGCTACCGAACAGCACCGCCGGGTCGAACGTCTTGACCAGCGAGATGCCGGGCGTGACCGACCAGACGCCGTTGCCGGTCGGCAGGGTGTCAGGCACGAACAGGTTGGAGTTGGCATCGGTCTGACGCAACTTGATGCCGAAGGGGTCTTTGCCGGTAGGCGCCTTGACGCGCAAGGTGACCACGGCGTCCGGGGTGTTGACCGACTCGTCGAGGAACTTGTAGGCGATGCCGAAGTTGACGTCGCCGATGGTCGGGTCGCGGTCGACATCCTGCTCGGTGGTGACGTTGGACGCACCGCCGTTGCCGCCGCCGGACTGATAGGTCGAATCGCGGTAGACCACTGGCACGTTCAGGTCGAACTGCCAACGATTGTCGAAGTTGTAGCGACCGGTGAGGTCAAGCGTCCAGGTATCCGCCTTGATCCGGTCAAGGTTGATATTGCCGAGGAAGATCGAGTCCAGCGCCAGGAAGCCGTTGAGAATCAACTGGCGAGTGTCATAACGCGAATAGGTGATGCCGGTTTCAAAGCTGAATTTGCCCCCGCCGAAGAAGCCGCTGGCCTCGTCGTACAGGTTGGACACACTCTGTGCCGGTTGCGAATCGTCGGCCAGCGATTGCCCGTAGGAAGCGCCACTGCCCCCGGCGGCGCCCCCCGACGCTGCTGCGGCCCCGGTGCCGGTGGCCACTTTCGGATTGCCTTTCATGTCGGATGGCGATTTGGCCAGGCGTTTGGGTTGTGGAGCGGCGGGTTGATCTTCGACCTGGCGGACCCGTTGTTCGAGTACCGCCAGGGCCTTTTGTTGTACTTCGTATCGTTGCTTCAGCTCCAGAAGTTCCTGTTTCAGCGTTTCCACGTCAGCGTCGGGTGCTGCTTGCAGCATCGCGGCCGGTAGAAGCGTACTCAGACATACAGCGGCACGCAGTGATACTGATCGATACATGAATAAGCCGTCCCTTTAAGCCCAATGATCGAGACTCAGCGTAGTTCAATATCCGATATTGCGTAGTGCCCTGAGTTGAGTCAGGTTGCAGTCCAGTGCGCCGGCACTCATGCCGTTATTGTTCAACACAACGTTGAGTTGGGTCATGTTATTGACCACGTTGGCACTGCCGAGCAGACGGGTGTTCTGCAGCAAACCGCCCTGGGCCACTTGTTGCAGGGCCGTGCCTTGGTTGCCTGAGGCCTGAATGGCCATTTGTACGCCACCACCGTTGGCCGAAACGGCCACGCTGCCCGCGGCATTGCTGCCGCCGATGGTTTGTCCGGCCATCAGGGCCTGTCCTTGCGCGGGCACCAGTGCCGGTGCCTGACTGGCTTCCGAAACGTTAATGGCAACGTTGTTATAGGCCGTATTGCTGTCGCCAGCGGCACGCACGCTTTGCGTCACGCCCTGGCTGCTGTCGAGGCCAGCGCCACCGGTGATTGTCCCGGTGCCCGTTGGCAGCGTGCTGCCGTTGCCGTGCTCCTTGATGGTTTGCACATAGAATTCGGGTTTGACCGTTGCTGCCTGAAGTTGCATCGAGGTCGCAGCCCCGATCAGATCACCACTGGCGTTGCGCCAGGTACTGCTCATGACAATGCCGAAGCTGATAATCCGCCCCGGCATGACATAACGACCACGTAGCTCGGACAATTCCTTGTCCTGTATTTCTATAGGTTTGAATCCTGCATTGGCATAGCCTGACGCACTCGCTGCCAGGCAGGCGGCGGCCAGCCAGTATGAGGTTTTCATCTGCTGCTCCCGGGACATCCAGCCCCATTCTTTATAATCGGCGATTAAAAGAAGTCGCTCTGTATGAACCCGAAGTCCATCAATTCAGCATCTTTGACAGGGTTGAAGTTATCCAGCTTGTTCTTGGCCGTCAGCGGTGTCGGCGGGCTGCGCAAGGCGTTGGCCTTGTCATATCCGGGGCCGACGATGGCGAAGACGATGCCGTTCCAACCTTTGACAAAGTCATCATGGGAGTAACGTTTGTGGCCCAGAACCGGGTCTCCGATGTAAACCCAATCCTTGTCCGCACGTTGCAACACCACGAAATGCTTGTAGCCGCGAATTTCCATCAGTACCACCACCGGGATTGTTACAGCGTCGAGTTTTTCCGGCGGAATCTTGTAGCCTCTGGCGCGCATGCCGATGCTTTCTATGTAGCGCTTCATGTCGAGCATGGAAAAACCCTGAGTACGAACAAGGTCCTGGTCAGCGTTGACCAGCATGCCTTTGATGATGTGCTCCTCATCGACGTCGAGCCAATAGCCTTGGCGTAACACCGTGGCCAGTGCAGCAGCGCCGCAGCTGAAATCGGTTTTCTGTTCGACAATGTCGGCAAACTTGCGCTCACGAATGCTTTGCACGTTCTTGTAGATGAGTGTGCCGCCGGGAAGGGCAGCCACGGGCATCTGCGCCGCCTGGGTCAGGCCAGACAGACAAAGCAGAGCGATGAGGGCAGTCTTACGCATGATCGATACGCCTTTGCGGACTGAGGAAAAGCCCCGTTTCCGGGGCTTTCGTTTCGATCGCGATTACATGCAGGCTTTGCAACCTGCAGCGATGGACAGCGAGTTGCTTTGTTGGTTGCCAACACCTGCGGCGTTGTTGAAGCCAGCGTTGCCGGAGAAGTTGTTGCCAACGTTGCTGACTGCAGCATTGTTGGTTACAGGGTTTTTCCAGCCGTCTGGAGTCATCACTTGTTGAGTGGTTACGCCAGCCAGACCGAAGACACCCACAGCTTCGAAGGTAGCTTTCTGATCTTTGCTACCGCCATGCCCACCGTTACCGCCACGGTCGTTGTTGCCGTAGCCGCCACCGCCGTGACCGTGATCGTCATCTTTGATGGTAGCTTCGCCAACGGCGCCGAACACGCCGACGGCGGCAACAGTGCCAGTGAGGGTATCTTTTTTGTAGGTTTGAGTACCGTAGTTGCCTACGTTCAGACCTGTGGAGCTTTGGTTCGCAGCGGCAGCAGCCTGGGCCACACGGCCACCGGATACGGCGATTGCGAGGTTGTTTTTCTGTTGGTTGAAGTTGCCGGCACTGTTGTTCACGCCAATGTTGCCGGAACCGCCGTTACCCACATTGTTCAAGCCTGCGGTGTTGGTGGTGGAGTAGTTGGCAACGGAGTTGCTGGCGTTGACCTGAGTAGCGCTGGATGCAGCGACTGCGGTGCCGAAAATGAAGCTTTCGTCAGCAGTGGCCAGTGCGGCGGCGTTGTCTTGTTGGTTGCCGTCGCCAGCGGTGTTGTTCATGCCCAGGTTGCCGTTGGAACCGTTGGCCGAGTTTTCGATACCGGCACTATTTTTTGTGCCTTGGTTGCCGACTACGTTGCCTTGGCTGTTCTGCACATCGAGCACTGCGGCACCGGCGCCAGCGCCGATTTGCAGCAGTTCTTCGAGGGTAGGGCCTTTCGGATCATGGTTGTTGCCATGACCATTGCCGTGCCCGTTACCATGACCGTGATCGTCATCACGACCGCCTGCCTGTGCTGCGATTGCCATCACTGCTGCAAGTGCGAAAACCAGTGGTTTGAGAGCCATTGTAGGTTTCATGGTGTTTCTCCATCGTGCTTATTAGTTGGTTAAGTGTTGGTACTTTCTAATTGCACTGCTTTTGTTATTTGGGTCAGTCAGCGACCCGGATGCTCAGGGTGTTAGCCATTCGGTTCCCCACCCCGGCACTCTGGTTCACCTGAATCACCCCTCGGCTGCCGGTGAAGGCCTGATCACTTGTCGTGATCTGGCGACTGCCGGATGAGGTGCCAGTTGCTCCTGAGCTCGGTAAAAGCGCCACGTTCTGTTGCGACAGGGCGCTGTCGTCAACGCTCTGCGGCGCAGCACTGATGCTGACGCGCGTCACGTTGGCCATCTGGTTGTTGGCACCGGCGCCCTGGTTCACACCGAGGATCCCGTTGCCGTTACTGAAAGAGTTGCCGCCAATGGTTGCGCTGGCATTCATCGACGGATCGGCCGGTGTATCGAGCTTCTGCCTGACGATGGTGGTGGCGCTGGCCGAGGTGCCAATGGCGAAGGCCTTGGTGTTGGTCTGTTGCATCTGGTCGCCGGCGGCCTGGTTGATGTTGTAGTTGCCGCGGTACTGGATGCCGGTGTCTTGAATGTTCGCGTCGTTCACTGAGCTGGGGTCCGCCATCGCGCTGGCGCAGCCGAAGAGGGCAAGCAGGAGCAGGGAGCGATTCATCTTATTGGCCTCCAGCCATGCGGGTCAGCGGGGCCAGGCCGGCGCCCATTGCGCGGTTGACGGTGTTGGAGATCGAGCCGCCACCGCCGCCACCATGACCGGAACTCATCCCTGGCAGGCCGTTGGGATTGCTCAGCACGTTCATGCCAGGCATGTTCGAAGTAGGGGTGGTGATGTTGCCGCGAATCGAAGAGCCGCTGGCGATACTGGCAAAGTCACCGTCATTGAGTTCGGTGCTGGTCATCGCTTGATTGATGCGCGCCGAAGGGTTGGCGTTGACGGTGGTCGGGTAGGGGTCTTTGCCCCCGCTGCGACCGATAGGGATCGGCTGGACATCGCGGTTGAGGACGATCACGCCATTGCCTTCGGCCTGAACGTTGAAACTGATGAACGCACTGGCCGCTGATCCGATCAGCAGGAGGCAGGTAAAGGTTTTATTGAAGTTCCCCACGGCTGCAATTCCTTCTTCAGTGGGCTGCCCTTGTCAGCGTTGTGAAGGAGAGAGCGAAAGCTGTGCCGCTTTTTAATTGCTCAGGATTTTCAATGAGTTACGCAGAAAGAGCGCGCACTTGATACACAAGCTGTTTCAGCGGTGAAACAGGCACTGCCGCGTTGAGCTGTCTATTGGCTGAACAATGCTCTGGGACAAGGGTTTGCGGCGCAGTGTTTCAGCAAAGTAACAACGGCAGTGTCAAACTGATCAATCCGCTGAAACGGGCCGTTTGCACGCGAGGAAGTGTTTCAGGAACGGACACTTTGCCCCCGAAACCGGGTAAACGGACCCACAAAGACGGGTTATTGCGCGAGCAGTTCCTCGACCGCTGCGAAGGCTCGAGTCTGGCGTTCAGCCCAATTGCCCTCTATGACCTTGAATGGCTGGTCATGGCGTTCCAGCCACTCGCGGGTGGCCTGGTAAAACGCCAGGCGCTGCTCCAGACCCGGCTGGCAGCGCTGACCGTCATCGGTCCAGTCGATCTGCTCGGGAGACAGGAGAAGGTGCAGGTCGTAATGCCGAGCCAGCAATTGCGGCTCAAGCCAGGCCGGACAGTCGCCGAACAGCGTCTGGCTCCAGAGCATGTTGCTCAGCAGATGAGTGTCGAGAATCAGCAGCGGCGGCCGTTGCGCCCGAGCCTGATCTTCCCATTGCAGTTGCCCGCGAGCGATCTCGGGAATGTCGGCCAGACGGGTGTCGCGAGGGTTCTGCTCGATAAACCAGCGCACGTACTCGTCTACCCGCAGCCCGCCGAAACGTTGTTGCAGGCCGGCCGCCAGCCAGCTCTTGCCGGTGGACTCGGGGCCGGTCAGCACCACGACCTTCATGTGCGCAACGCCGGATCGGCGCGCCATTCGCGCCAGCCCTGAATCGCAATCAGCGTGAACAAGGCATACAGGGCGGCGGTGAGGTACAGGCCCTTATAAAGAAACAATCCGACGAAAATCACATCCAGCACGAACCAAAGCGCCCAGCATTGCAGGCGTTTCTGCGCCATCCACAACTGCGCCACCAGGCTGAAACCGGTCAGCGCCGCGTCCAGCCAGGGTTGCGCGGCGTCAGTCCAGTGCGCCATGGCGGCGCCCAGCAACACGCTGCCGATGGCGCCGACGCTCAGCCCCAGCATTATCGAGCGAGCATCCAGGCGCGTGACCTGACGTCCGTCGTGCATCGTCCCGGCGCGAGTCCATTGCCACCAGCCATAGACTTGCAGCGCGGCATAGATCACTTGCAGCAACATGTCCGAATAGAGCTTCACTTCAAAGAAGACCCAGCTATAGAGCAGCACCATGACCAGCCCGATCGGCCAGCACCACGGATTCTGTTTAACCGTCAGCCACACGGCAATCACACCGAGAGCGGCGGCAAACAGTTCAAGCCCGGACATGTGGGTTCCTTGGAGGGAGTTGAGGAGGGGGCGGATTGTACCCAGAAAAGCTATAGGAGTGAGCCTGCTCGCGATGGCTTCGGCGGCGTCAACAATGATGTTGAATGTTCCGCCCTCATCGCTGGCAAGCCAGCTCCCACAGGGTTTTGAGTAATGCCCAAGATGGGTGGGCATGGCATAAATCCTTGTGGGAGCTGGCTTGCCAGCGAAGGCGGTATGTCAGCACGGTAGATATTGGCTGACATAAACCTGTCTCCAGCAGGCTCACTCCTATAGTGGGCGGTGCTAGACGCGGAACTGACGCAGCAGGCTGTTCAATTGTTCGCTCAACTGGCCGAGCCGCACGCTGGCGGCACTCGACTGCTCGGCTGCAATGGCCGTGCTGTGCGACAGCCCGGCAGCCTGGGTCACGTTCTGATTGATGTCCTCGACCACATGCGCCTGTTGCAACGTGGCGCTGGCAATCGATGCATTCAGGCCATTGAGATTGCGCAGCGCCTGGCCGATAGCGTTCAGGCTGGCGCCGGCCAGTCCGGCTTGTTCAATGGTCAGTTGCGAAGCTTTGCTGCTGTCACCAATCACCTTGACCGCTGCCTCGGAGTGATTTTGCAGGCGCTCGATCATCGACTGGATTTCCGCTGTCGACTTCTGTGTACGCTGCGCGAGCAAGCGCACTTCATCTGCCACCACGGCAAAACCACGCCCCTGTTCACCGGCCCGGGCCGCTTCGATGGCCGCATTCAGTGCGAGCAGATTGGTCTGCTCGGCAATCGAGCGAATCACTTCCAGGACGCTGCCGATCTGCGTGCTTTCGGCGGCAAGGGTGCGAATCACCTCTACCGCTTGATCGATAGTGCCGGACAGCTTGTCGATCTGTTGCAGGCTACCGTCAATGTTGATCTGGCCTTGCTGCGCCTGGGCCTCGGCATCACGCATTTCGGCGGCGGCATGCTCGGCGTTTTTCGCCACATCCTGCACACCGTAGGTCACCTCGTTGATCGCGGTGGCCACCAGTTCCATCTGCTGCGATTGCTGCTGGCTGCGCTGCTGGGCCTGCGACGCATCGTTGCCCAGTTCGCTGGACGACTGGCCCAGCGCGCTGGCCGAGACCTGCAAGTCGCCGATCACCCGGCGCAGTTTGGCCGTAAACGCGTTGAAATGATGAGCCAGCTCAGTCACTTCATCCTTGCCATGGGTATCGAGGCTGCGGGTCAGGTCGCTTTCACCGCTGGCGATGTTGGCCATGGCGTTCACGGTTTCCTGCAGCGGACGGACGATGCTGCGCGCAATCAGGATCACCAGCAATGCCATGATCACGGCGATGGCCAAGCCAATGACCGTGGCCTTGATCACCTGTCCCTGGAACTCGGCCTGCACATCGTCCACATACACGCCAGAACCGAGCACCCAGCCCCACGGCTCGAACAGTTTGACGTACGAAGTCTTGGCCACCGGTTCACTGGCGCCGGGCTTCGGCCACCGGTAATCGACCATGCCGGCGCCTTTGGACCTGGCAATGGCAACCATCTCGTTGAACACCGCGAAACCATCCGGATCGCGAATTGCCGAGAGATTCTGGCCCTCGAGTTTGGGGTTGGTCGGGTGCATGACCATCACGGGGGTGAGGTCGTTGATCCAGAAATAGTCGCTCTGGTCATAACGCAGACCACGGATGGCGGTGAGCGCCTGCTTTTGCGCAGTCTCTTTGCTCAGAGTGCCGGCGGTTTCCAGATCGTGGTAATAGGTCAGCAAACCGCTGGCGGTCTGCACCACATGCTGGGTTTTCTGGGCTTTGGCGCGATACAGGTCATCGTGGATCTGCTTGAGCATCAATACGCCCAAGGTCAGCAACATGACCACTGCCACCACCAAAATGAGCCACAAGCGTCGGCTGATCGACACACTGCGCAAGCTGTTCATAACGCTGTCACTCCGGATTCTTTTTCTTGTAATAAACGACCGCCAGCATCCAACCACGATTTTGTGAGCGGGCATACGCGACCCAAGTCGTATAACGCGGCAGCGCTATTAAGGCTTGTCTGTTAGGATTTCGGCCCCGCGCGTGAAAACCTGAATCCAAGTTGATATTTCACGGAATTTTGACCCTTTCGTGTGGATCCTGTGCGCGCGGAATCGGTACAGCAACAACCAGCTACGCTGATCGCAGTGAACGTAAAAAAATACTATCGGGGCATGCCTGCGTGCATCGCTCTTTGGGGGATTGATGGATCTTTGGACCGCCTTGCAGGCACTGATACTAGGAGTTGTAGAAGGGCTGACGGAGTTTTTGCCCATTTCCAGTACCGGACACCAGATCATCGTTGCCGATTTGCTCGACTTCGGCGGCGAGAGGGCCATGGCGTTCAACATCATTATTCAGCTCGGCGCGATCCTCGCGGTGGTCTGGGAGTTTCGCCGCAAGATTCTGGATGTGGTGGTCGGTTTGCCAACACAGCCAAGCGCACGGCGTTTCACCGCCAACCTGCTGATCGCGTTTTTGCCCGCCGTTGTGCTGGGCGTGATCTTTGCCGACCTGATCCACAAATACCTGTTCAACCCGATCACCGTTGCGGCGGCGTTGGTCGTCGGCGGGATCATCATGTTGTGGGCTGAACAACGTCAGCATGAAGTGCACGCAGAAGCGGTTGATGAGATTCGCTGGACCGATGCGCTGAAAATCGGTTTCGCCCAATGCCTGGCCATGATCCCCGGCACATCGCGTTCCGGCTCGACCATCATTGGCGGCTTGCTCTTCGGTCTGTCGCGCAAGACGGCCACCGAGTTCTCGTTCTTCCTTGCCATGCCAACCATGGTCGGTGCTGCGGTGTACTCGGGCTTCAAATACCGCCATCTGTTTGTCCCGGCGGATTTCCCGGTGTTCGCCATCGGTTTCGTCACCGCGTTTATCTTCGCGATGATCGCAGTGCGTGGCCTGCTCAAGTTTATCGGCAGCCACAGCTACGCGGCTTTCGCCTGGTATCGGATCGTCTTTGGCCTGTTCATTCTGGCGACGTGGCAGTTCGGCTGGGTGGACTGGGCGGCGGCCAAGCCATGAGCGATTCCCGCGCACGCCGTCCTGAAGGTCGCCCCTCTGGCGGCCATGTTCAGCATCTGAAATTGAAACTGGTGGTGCTGGTGATCGTCTGCGCGCTGCCGTTGTTCGGCTCGCTGTCGATGTGGCTGCGCGGGATTTCACTGGTGCCGTTGGCCGCGTATGGAATCGTCAGCGTGTTGGCGTTCTTCATGTACTGGGCCGACAAACGCAAGGCCCGGACGGATGCGTGGCGCACGCCGGAGAATATCCTGCACGCGGTGGAACTGGCCGGCGGCTGGCCAGGCGCGTTGATTGCTCAGCAGGTGTTTCGGCACAAGACGCGCAAGGTGTCGTTTCAGGTTCTGTTCTGGGTCATCGTCCTGTTGCACCAGGTGTTCTGGATCGACCAGTTGTTCCTCCGTTTGAACCTGCTCAATCTGTTCTAAAGACCTGCAAAAAACCAATGCAGGAGCGAGCCTGCTCGCGAAAAGGCCGTGTCAGACAACATCATTGTTGAATGAAAGTCCGCTTTCGCGAGCAGGCTCGCTCCCACAGGGGATTAGAGTTAAAGCAGTAATCCCACCTGAGTTTTCTTCGGCAACTTGCTCACCACCAACTGATGCGAACGCTGCAATAACCCCTGTAATTCCTCGGCGCCCAGCGGGTAGGGCGGGTGCATGATGATCCACTGGGCCCGGGCCAGATACGGCGCGGGGTGGATGCCCGGCCGGTCGCAATGGCCGAGAAACAGATCCTTGTCGACCTTGAAGGCCAGCGAGTCGCCGCGCAGCCCCTGCAAGGCAAACATCTTGTTGCCGGCAATCGAAAATACCCGCACGCCACCCCACTTGTAGTCTTCCCGCGCACCGGGCAACGCCAGACAGAACGCCGCAACGTCCGCTTCGCTCATTTTTCCCTTCTTCATAACAACCGCTCCCCACAGGCATTGAACGATTCGACCAGGTGATCGATCCACGCGCGCACGGCTGGCATCACGCCGCGCCGATGCGGATACACCGCTTGCAGCCAGCCGCCGGGTAGCGACCATTCGGGCAGCAACTGCACCAGCGCGCCGCTTTGCAGCTCCGCTTCGCAATACATCATCGGCAACATCGTGAAGCCCTGGCCGGCCAGCACACAGGTCTTGCGCACGATAAAGTCGTCGATGCCCAACCGTGCTTCCATGTTCAGTTCGAAGCTTTCGCCTTGTTGATCGAGCAGGCGTACGTGGACCATGCGATCGGCCTCCAATGCACCCAGCACCGGCAGATTCTTCAGGTCTTGCGGATGATTGATCGACTGACCTTGAATAAACTCCGGGCTGGCCACCACGACCATTTGCGCCTGACGCAAACGTCGCGTCACCAGCAGCGGATCTTCGTCGCCCAGTTCTCGCACGCGCAAGGCCACATCGAAACCTTCTGCAACCAGATCCACCCGACGGTTGAGCAGCACGACTTCCAGTTGCACCTGAGGGAATTTGCCGAGGAAATCACTGATCACCCACGGCAGCATTTCCCGAGCCAGCCCCGTCGGGCACGACACGCGCAGGCGCCCGCGCGGCTCGGTGGACATGCTGGCAACGGCTTCGTCGGCCATTTCCGCTTCCAGCAACATGGCCTGGCAGTGGCGCAGATAACGCTCACCCACGGCGGTGAGATTGAGTTGGCGGGTGGTGCGTTGCAACAGGCGCGCGCCGAGACGCTCTTCCAGTTCGGCGATACGTCGCGACAGCCGCGATTTGGGAATACCCAGCAATCGGCCGGCAGCTGCAAAGCCGCCAGCCTCGACGACTTTGGCGAAATAGTAGAGATCGTTGAGGTCTTGCATGGTTGAAATCCGACTGTTCTATCAGTGGGACAAACTATCGCATTGTCGCCGTCTAATCATCCATTGGTTTCTTGCGTAGGATTCTCTCCATTCCGTCGCCACCGGCGATTCATTCCAGGAGATTCCACATGAAACTGCTGCATATCGATTCGAGCATTCTGGGCGACAACTCGGCTTCCCGTCAGTTGAGCAGCCAAGTCGTCAAAGCCTGGCAAGCTGCTGAGCCAGGCGCCGTGGTGACTTACCGCGATCTGGCGGCTGACGCCATCAGTCACTTCTCTTCGACCACGCTGGTCGCCGCCGGCACCACCGCTGAGCTGCGTAACGCCGCGCAACAGCACGAAGCCGAGCTGAGCGCGTCGACCCTGGCCGAGTTCATCGCTGCTGACGCTGTGGTGATTGCTGCGCCGATGTACAACTTCACTGTACCGACCCAACTCAAGGCATGGATCGACCGTGTGGCCGTTGCCGGTCAGACCTTCCGTTACACCGAAGCCGGCCCTGAAGGCCTGTGCGGTGGCAAGAAAGTGGTGATCGTTTCCACCTCCGGCGGTATCCACGCCGGTCAGGCCAGCGGCATCGCCCACGAAGAATACTTGAAGCTGGTATTGGGCTTCCTCGGCATCACCGACATCGAAATCGTCCGTGCCGAAGGTCTGGCGTATGGTGACGAAGTGCGCAACAACTCCATGACCGCAGCTCAAGCGAAGATCAGCGAGCAATTGTTCGCCGCCGCGTAAGGCTTGCGTAAAGAACAGCTGAGGTTCAGGTAATACCCAAAAAACTCTGTATTCTGGTTCTGCAAGGGCCGAATACGGAGTTTTTTGTTTCTGACTGTTACATAATCTGGCCCGGGTTATGCAGTCAAACGATCAACGTCTGAGTGCAGTGTCGTAACGGAGCGCTGAATCCCCGGCGTTCCGGCCTGACAACGCAACGGATCTTTCGATTGAGTAACAACAGGGTGGGGCATCCCATGATGCGTCTTTGTGCAACGTTACTGATTTGCCTGCTCGGCAGCCTGAATTCAGTGCAGGCTGCGCCGGGGCGACACCCTGTCTGGAGCGTCGGTTATCACGAGATGACCTTCCTCGATCCGCTCGACCTGCAACCGATGCGCGCCATCGCGTTCTACCCCTCCAGCGACCGCGAGCACATGAGCCTGCTCGAAGGCTATTCGGTCGAAGCCGGTGAAGACACCAAAGTCGCCATGGGCCGCTTTCCAATGCTGATGCTGTCCCATGGCAACACCGGCACACCGCTGGCGCTGCACGACCTCGCCACATCGCTGGCGCGCAAAGGTTTTGTCGTGGTGGCGGTGATTCACCCCGGCGATAACTCCAAGGACCACAGCCGTCTCGGCACCTTGAGCAATCTCTACGGCCGGCCCATCCAGATTTCCGAAGCGATCACCGCGACCCTCGGCGATCGCATGCTGGCGCCGTTCGTCAATGCTGATCAGGTTGGCGTGATCGGCTATTCGGCGGGTGGCGAGACGGCGCTGATTCTGTCCGGCGCGCAACCGGATCTGGATCGCCTGCGCCGCTATTGCCAGGAACGTCCGGACGACCGCGATGCCTGCAACACCCAGGGCGAACTGATCGTTGATCGTGATGACCTGCAACCGGTGGCCGATCCGCGCGTGCACGCGTTGTTGCTGATGGCGCCGTTGAGCCTGAAATTCGGTCGTCACACCCTGGCCGATGTGCATGTGCCGGTGCTGCTCTACAGCGGCGATGGCGACAAACTCGTCGCGTTCGACAAAAATGCTGCCGCATTGGCGCGCAAACTGCCCACAGCACCAGACTTCAAGTTACTGGCCGGGGCAGGGCACTTCGTGTTCATGGCGCCGTGCACCGAAGAGCAGATTCTTGCGATGCCGGCATTGTGCACCGACGCCGATGGCGTCGATCGCGAAGACATCCATCGCAATCTGATTTCCGAAGCGGGGCGGTTCTTTGCACATGCACTGGGCAAACCGACGCGGGCGGGCATGCAGACCGCCGATCAATAACCTGATCCCACAGGTTTTAGACCGAAGATTCAAGCCATCGCGCGGCGCTTGAGCAGCAAGGTCAACCCCAGCCCGGTCACCGAAAGCAGAGCCGCGCAAAAGAAAATCCACGAATAGCCCAGGTTCAACGCCACTGCGCCCATCAACGGGCCGGCCACCGCCAGCGCAAGATCGAAGAACACGGCATAAGCGCTCAACCCCGCGCCACGGCTGGAGCTGGGCACTTGCTTGATCGCTTCGACGCCCAGCGCCGGATACACCAGCGACAGGCCAAACCCGGCCAACCCCGCACCGATCAGCGCATACGCGGTGGAAGGCGCCAGCCAAAACATTGTCAGCCCGACGGTTTCGACGGTCATGCAGGCAATTGCCGAGCTGAAACCGCCGAATCGCGCAATCGCCGAAATGAACATCAGGCGTGAAAGGATAAAGCACACGCCGAACACCGTCAGGCAGTACGCCGCGCCGGTCCAGCCGCGATTGAGGTAATACAGGGTGATGAACGTGGTCAGCGTGCCGTAACCGATCGACGCCAGGCTCAGACTGGCGCCAAACGGTGCGATCCGGCCGAACACCGCCCAAAACGGCAAGCGTTCACCGCGCACCACGGGTACTGACGGTTTATTGCGGATGAGCACCAACGCCATGGCCGCCAATGCTGTCAGCGCAATCCCCAGACTGGAAAAACCGTAGTCGGCGACCATCACCACGCCCAGTGGCGCACCAATTGCAATCGCGCCATACGAGGCGATGCCATTCCAGCCGATGGAGCGCGCCGTGTGTTCAGCGCCGACCTGACCCATGCACCAACTGATGGTGCCGACACCGATCAGGCCCTGAGCGATGCCAAGCAGCAAACGCCCGGCGATCAGTATCAACAGGCTGGTCAGCGGGAAGCTTTGCAACAGCGTGGAAATCAGCGTCAGCACACCGCTGAGCACGATCCCCAGCAAGCCATAAACAATCGCCCGTTTGGTGCCGATGGTGTCCGACATGCGCCCGGCCATCGGTCGGCTGAGCAGGGTGGCCAGATACTGCGAGCCGATGACCAGCCCGGCAATGATCGCGCTGAAACCCAACTGTTCATGCACGTAACCGGGCAACACGGCAATCGGCAGGCCGATGCAGAGGAAGGCTATAAAGGTATAAAAAACGATGGAGACGATCTGCAGGGTGATCGCCATGGAGCTTTGCGGTGGCTGTTGCTGCGCAGACATGAGAACTCGTTCGCGGGCGGCGGTAGGAGAGCTCGCATCATGGCTTGGGTCTGAATCAAAAGAAGCAGGCTAACTATTTTCCTGAAAAGTGACCGATCGTTCCCACGCTCTGCGTGGTAACGCCGCCACGGACGCTCCGCGTCCCGCTCGTGTGACGCAGAGCGTCACGGGATGCATTCCCACGCAGAGCGTGGGAACGATCAGCGCTCTAAAATGCAAAAGCCCCGTCACGTGGACAGGGCTTTCAGATTGCAGCAGCGTTTTAGAACACTACGCCTTGGCTACGCAGGTAGTCGTCGTAGGTGCCGCTGAAGTCGGTCACGCCGTTCGGGCTCAGCTCGATGATGCGCGTGGCCAGGGACGATACGAACTCACGGTCGTGGCTGACGAAGATCAGCGTGCCCGGGTAGTTTTCCAGCGCCAGGTTCAGCGCCTCGATCGATTCCATGTCCAAGTGGTTGGTCGGTTCGTCCATGATCAGGACGTTTGGCTTTTGCAGGATCAGCTTGCCGAACAGCATGCGACCTTGCTCACCACCGGAAATCACCTTGACCGACTTGAGGATCTCGTCGTTGGAGAACAGCATGCGCCCCAAAGTGCCGCGAATCATCTGCTCGCCCTGCGTCCACTGACCCATCCAGTCAAACAGGGTGACGTCGTCTTCGAAGTCGTGCGCGTGGTCCTGAGCGTAGTAGCCCAGTTCCGCGGCGTCGGTCCACTTGACGGTGCCGGCGTCCGGGGTCAGTTCGTTGACCAGAGTGCGCAGCAGGGTGGTCTTGCCGATACCGTTCGGGCCGATGATCGCTACGCGCTCGCCCGCTTCAACCTGGAAGCTGAAGTCCTTGAACAGCGGCTTGCCGTCGAAACCTTTGGCCATTTTTTCGACCATGACAGCCTGGCGGTGCAGTTTCTTGTTCTGATCGAAACGGATGAACGGGCTGACACGGCTCGAAGGCTTGACCTCGGCCAACTGGATCTTGTCGATCGCCTTGGCGCGGGAAGTGGCCTGCTTGGCTTTCGAGGCGTTGGCCGAGAAGCGGCTGACGAACGATTGCAGCTCGGAAATCTGTGCTTTCTTCTTGGCGTTGTCCGACAGCAGTTGCTCGCGGGACTGGGTCGCCACGGTCATGTACTCGTCGTAGTTGCCCGGGAACAGACGCAGCTCGCCGTAATCCAGGTCAGCCATGTGCGTGCACACGCTGTTCAGGAAGTGACGGTCGTGAGAGATGATGATCATCAGGCTGTTACGCTGGGTCAGAACGTTTTCCAGCCAGCGAATGGTGTTGATGTCCAGGTGGTTGGTCGGTTCGTCGAGCAACAGCACTTCCGGATCGGAGAACAGTGCCTGTGCCAGCAACACACGGAGCTTCCAGCCTGGCGAGACTTCGCTCATCGGGCCGAAGTGTTGCTCGATACCGATACCCAGACCCAGCAGCAACTCACCGGCACGGGATTCGGCGGTGTAGCCGTCCATTTCGGCGAATTCGGTTTCCAGCTCGGCCACGGCCATGCCGTCTTCTTCGCTCATTTCCGGCAGCGAGTAGATGCGGTCGCGTTCAGCCTTGACCTTCCACAGCTCTTCGTGACCCATGATCACGGTATCGATCACGGTGAATTCTTCGTAAGCGAACTGATCCTGGCGCAATTTACCCAGGCGCACGTTCGGCTCGAGCATGACCTGGCCAGCGGACGGGTCGAGGTCACCGCCGAGGATTTTCATGAAGGTCGACTTGCCGCAACCGTTGGCGCCGATCAGGCCATAACGGTTGCCCGCGCCGAATTTGACCGAAACGTTTTCGAAGAGCGGCTTGGCGCCGAACTGCATCGTGATGTTAGCTGTAGAAATCAAGAGTTTTTCCTGCGAAGCATTCTGAGTAGCGAGGGTGCGGCTGGAGCGCTTGGCCCGAGTCAAAGTGCGCTGAAGCGGGGAGGTTCCCGTCATCAACCAAGGGGGGGCGCGTAAAGTTTGGCGGCGATTGTACTGGTCTGGCTCTTTAAACGATAGGGCGATGACGCTGTGAGCGCCGATTGGCGCAATCGCGGGACAGATTTTCACAGATGAAGGCTCACTATCAGTTACAAACTGTGGCTAAAATGCCATCCATTCACCCAGCGCCCTACAGCGGCGCGGGCTCAAGGACGTGCCATTTTGTACTCAGACCACTGCATCAGACGCTGGGCTTCTAGCCATCAGGCGCGCAGTTTGTTCACTTTCTGACGTGTGACGATTTCCGTGAAACTCATCATTGCTGCTATTTATGTCATTTCAATTGCATACGTTCACTTGCGTGGCCGTGTGCGCCACAAACTGGGTCGTCAGTTAAGCGACCATTCGACGTTTCTGGCGCCGATCAACTGCTTTCTGTACCTGTTTTCGAAAAAGCCCAATACGCCGTATCTGAATCCCGCAGAATTTCCTGATCTCAGCCCATTGCAAGCACATTGGCAGGAGATTCGCGAAGAAGGCCAGAACTTGCTGCGTGCCGGTGAGATCAAGCGCTCGAACCAGTATGACGATGTCGGCTTTAATTCATTCTTCAAAAGCGGCTGGAAGCGTTTTTACCTCAAGTGGTACGGCGAGAGTCATCCGTCGGCAATGAAGCTGTGCCCGCGTACCACTGAACTGGTGCAGAGCATCGGTTCGATCAAGGCCGCTATGTTTGCCGAACTGCCACCCGGCTCGAAACTGGTGCGTCACCGCGATCCGTATGCCGGTTCCTATCGCTATCACCTGGGCCTGGAAACGCCGAATGATGCCGGTTGCTACATCAATGTCGACGGCGAGAACTATCACTGGCGTGATGGTGAAGCGGTGATGTTCGATGAAACTTTCATTCATTACGCAGAAAACACCACGGACAAGAACCGCATCATCCTGTTCTGTGACATTGAGCGGCCGATGAAGTACCGCTGGGCCGCCGCGTTCAATGGCTGGTTCAGCCGCACCGTGATGTCCGCCGCCGGCGCGCCGAACGATGCCGGTGACCGTACCGGTGGGATCAACCGGTTGTTTACCAAAATCTACAAGATCCGTTTGCGCGGTAAAGAGCTGAAAAAGCGCAATCGCAGGCGCTACTACATGGAAAAGTGGGCGATCTTCGGTGGCTTGCTGGCGATCTTCATTCTGATCTGAATATTCCTGTGAGCCAGCTCCCACAGGGTTCGAAGTGTGCGCATCACACCGACCACTGTGGGAGCTGGCTTACCAGCGATGACTGTCGCAAAAGCAACCTGTCAGTTGCCTGACAAACCTTCAGTTGTCATGCTCAGGACGCTTTCTTCGTCTTCTTCGCCGGCGCCGCTTTAGTCGCTGTTTTAGGCTTTGATTTGGCGGGCGCCTTGCCACCCAGGCTGCGTTTAAGCAGCTCGGTCAGATCGATAACATCGGCAGACTTGCGCTCTTCCTCGCCACCCACCGACTCGACATCCTCGATCTTGCCTTCATGGGCCTTTTTCTCCACCAGCGCCATGATCTTGTCTTCGAACTCGTCCTTGTAATCCTCAGGACTCCAGTCCCCACTCATGTCCTCAACCAGTCGTTTGGCCATGTCCAGTTCGCCCTTGGCCAACTGTGGTTTGGTCACTTCGCTGCCCAGCTCCAGTTGATCGAGGCCGCGAACCTCCTGCGGCCAGCGCAGTTTTACCAGCACCAGCGCCGACTCCAGCGGCATCAATGCCGCCAGATATTGCCGCGTATGCAACACAACACGGGCGAGGGCGACCTTATTGGTCTTGCTCAGGGTTTCGCGCAGCAACGCGTAAACCTTGCCACCGCGCTTGTCCGGGGCCAGGTAGTAAGGCGTATCGATGTTCTGCAAGGGGATTTGCTCGGCGTCGACGAATGAGAAAATGTCGATCGTCTGGGTCGATACCGGGTGCGCCGAGCGAATTTCCTCTTCGCTGAGGACCACGTAGCGGCCCTTTTCATACGCTACGCCTTTGACGATGTTTTCCTTGGTGACTTCCTTGCCGGTAACCTTGTTGACCCGTTTGTAGCCCACCGGGTCCATGCTGCGGCTGTCGAGCCAGTCGAAGTCCACGCCTTGGGACGATGTCGCCGAAACCAGTGCGACAGGGATGTGAACCAGTCCGAAACTGATCGCGCCTTTCCAGATTGCCCGAGCCATGGTGAGTTCTCCGAGTGATGTTCAGGTGACCTGTGCGCTTGCGCGAAAGTTTCCAGTGAATGCACGGGTTTCAGACGACTTGGTCAAGCCGTGTTACATGTTGTTTAAGCGGCGCGGGTTAACAAATCCGAACCCACGGCGTAGCGTGGACTCGAAGGCTCTACTCCCTGCACATCGAGAGGCAATCCCATGAACCGCTTAATGCTTGGCATCGCCGTCCTGACACTCAGTGGCGGCCTGGTTCATGCGGACGCAGTGCTGGCACAAAGTCCGACCGGCAACAGCAACAACCCATACAACAGCCCGATTCGCCGGGCCAACCCCAACAGCATGCAGGGCACCCAGCCCAGCGCTCCGCCTCTTCGCGGGCCGAACACCGTGCCGACGCCGCGTCAGCCCACCGTCGAAAATCGCGGGATTGGCAACGGCCAGCCCATTCGTTCGGTGCCGAGTACACCGCCGACCTTCATTCCCAACCCACCTTCACGAAGCACTGACACCCGTTGAACGGCGGTACTGCGGTGCTGCCAGCCTTTGAAACCAACAAAAGGAATCGTGCATGTTGCGTAAAACCCTTCTAGCCAGCCTGTGCGCCGGCGCTCTGATCAGCGCGCCGGCATTCGCTGCCGCCCCCAAAGAGCTGCAAAGCGAGCAGGGCACCCTCGAAGTCACCACGATCACCCAAGGCCTTGAACATCCATGGGCACTGGCTTTCCTGCCGGATCGCCAGGGCATGCTGGTGACCGAACGATCGGGTAATTTGCGCGTGGTCGGTACGGACGGCAAACTCTCGGCGCCGATCAGTGGGGTGCCGAAAGTCTGGGCCAAGGGGCAGGGCGGCCTACTCGATGTCGTGCTGTCGCCGGAGTTCAAACAGGACCGGCTGGTGTATCTGTCCTACGCCGAAGGTGGCGGTGCGGGCGACAAGGCCGGGACGGCGGTAGGGCGCGGGTATCTGTCGGATGACCTGAAAACACTGAAGGATTTCAAAGTGATCTTCCGTCAGGAGCCGAAACTCTCGACCGGCAACCATTTCGGATCGCGGCTGGTGTTTGATCGAGACGGCTATCTGTTCATCACCCTGGGTGAAAACAACGACCGGCCAACCGCGCAGGATCTCGACAAACTGCAAGGCAAGATCGTGCGGATCTTTGCGGACGGTAAAGTACCGGACGACAATCCGTTCGTGGGCCAATCCGGTGTGCGCCCGGAGATCTGGGCCTACGGCATTCGCAACCCGCAGGGCGCTGCGCTCAATCCGTGGAACGGCACCATTTGGGAAAACGAACACGGCCCGCGCGGCGGCGATGAGGTCAACATCATCGAACGCGGGAAGAACTATGGCTGGCCGCTGGCGACCCATGGCATCAACTACTCGCTGCAGCCAATCCCCGAAGCACAAGGCAAAGGCATTGAAGGTGGTGTAGATCCTCGCCACGTCTGGGAAAAATCGCCAGGCGTGACGGGTATGGCGTTTTACGATGCCGACCGCTTCAAGCCTTGGCAGCAAAACCTGTTTATCGGCGCGCTGGTGAGTCAGGAGTTGATTCGCTTGCAGTTCGATGGCGACAAGGTTGTGCATGAGGAGCGCTTGCTGGGCGAGCTGAAGCAGCGCATTCGCGATGTACGCCAGGGGCCGGATGGTTATCTGTATGTGTTGACGGATGAGGACAATGGCGCGCTGTACAAGATCGGTCTGAAGTAAATTTGTAATTCACACACACCCTGTGGCGAGGGAGAGCTTGCTCGCGCTTGAGCGCGCAGCGCTCACACGTTTCCTGGGGCTGCTGCGCAACCCAGCGGGAGCAAGCTCCCTCGCCACAAAAGCACTAATGCCTGACTTACTCATTGCGCGAGTACAAAACCACCGCAGCCCTCAGCTTCCCGCGCCCAAACCGGCACATCTTTTCGAACTCGCCATGACTCACCGGCACATGCTGGCAGTCCATGGGCTGACGATGCTGGCTGTGATCAACATCCGGATCATGCAGATACACAAAATCCGCATCGCAATCCGTCACCACTACCCAGTGCGGTGACTTGGATCGGGTCAGGCGATAGCTGCTGATCAACACCAGGGGCTGTCCACCCGCGTCCAGCAAACGCGGCAAATCCAGTGGCGCACCGATCACACACTCAACGTCGCTCTGGTCCAGTTGCTCAGTGAACTCCTCATGCACCAGACGCATGACGTCTTTTTTATGCTCATCGCGTACACCATCGAGAAACAACGGCCCCGCCAGACTCAGTTGCAGACGTACCCGAAAACCCCGCCGCCATGCCGCGAGTGCCAATCCCTGCGGACTGCATCCGCCATGACCTGATGTCATGAACACCGTGGTCGCTTCGCGCCAGATTTGCAGTTCTTCACGGCGCTCCAGTAAGCGCGAAGGCTGCAACGCACCCATGGCCATCAACAGACAGGCCGGGCCACACGTGAAGTCGGTGGTCTGCGCATACCACGGCACCTTGATGCTGCGAGAATCCCGGTGTTGAAGAATGCGTTTCTCCAGACGCAGTGCATCGGCGTGGTCTTCGTAGTAATCATGAATCAGCGCAAAACGCCGGTAACCGTTGCGTTCGTACAGGGCGATAGCGGCAGGGTTGTCAGTACGCACCTCCAGGCGCAGATAGGCACAATCGTGTTCGAGTGCGCAGGTTTCCATGTGTTGCAGCAATTGCTTGCCGAGCCCTGTGCCGCGCGCCTGGGCAGCAATGGCGATGGAATACAACCGCGCCAGGGACGTGCCGCGATGAAACAACACCAGCGCGTACCCCAGCAATTGACCCTCCCGTTCGGCGACCAGTAACTGCGCATGCGCCCGAGTGATCATCCACTGGAAACTGCGAGGGGTGAGTCGATCTGTGGTGAAACATTGCATTTCCAATGCCAGCAATGCCGGCAGGTCTTCAACTACCGCCAAACGAAAAACAGCACTCATATGACCACCGTAAAAGTTGCGTAACGAAACGGGACTTTCGAAAAACTTCGTGCTTAATAGAAATGGTCTTGTTCTCCAACGGATCAATCTCTATGTCAGCGGTACAGGGTCATTGGCGCGAAGTATCCGAGCAAAGTTTGCCGGCGGCAACTTATTTAAATTCAGCGGTCAGAACTTCCAGTCAAGTGCTGATCATTGTCGAACGCAAGGAAGACTGGGCGTCCTATTTTCCCAGCGAGGACATCATCACGGCGCAGGAATACCTTGAGCAAACCCGTGACAACGAGTCGGGCAAGCGCGTGCAGGTGATCAACCTGTGCCGCAGCTACAAGTACCTGGGCCACGGTTATTACTGCTCGCTGCTGGCCGAAGCCCGAGGGCACAAAGTGATTCCATCGGTGCGCACCATCAGCGAACTGACCAAGAAATCACTCTACGGACTGGCGCTGGACGATCTCGATAAAACATTGGAAAAAGCCCTCAGTCATCACCTCTACAGTGATACCGAAGGATTCACCCTGACACTTTATTTCGGCAGAACGCACATCGAGCCATTACAGGATTTGGCCCGTCAATTGTTTGAAGTGTTCCCTTGTCCGATTTTGTTAGTTGAGTTTCGTCGAACTAACGGTTGGCACATCGAAGGAATAAAATCCGGCGCATTGCACAAGTTGCGCGACGATCAGGAGGACCAGTTCGCCAATGCACTGGACGGCTTCAGCCGTAAAGTCTGGCGCATGCCACGCTCCCGGCAAGTGGCGCGCTACGACCTGGCGATTCTGCACGATCCGCAAGAGGCGCTGCCGCCGTCAAACAGCAAGGCTCTGGAGAATTTCGTCAGGGTTGGCAAGACCATGGGCATCGATGTCGAACTGATCGAGCGCAAGGATTATGCGCGACTGGCCGAGTACGACGGCCTGTTGATCCGCGAAACCACCAGCGTCGACAACCACACCTACCGCTTCGCCAAGAAGGCCGAAAGCGAAGGCTTGGTGGTGATGGACGACCCGGCCTCGATTCTGCGCTGCACCAACAAGGTCTACCTCACCGACCTGCTCAACAGCCATCAACTGGGCATGCCCGCCACCGAAATCCTCTACAAGGAGCGACCCGAAGACTTCGAGCGGGTCGGCGAACGCCTGGGGTTTCCCTTGGTGCTGAAGATTCCCGACGGCTGTTTCTCACGAGGTGTGATCAAGGTGGAAAGCCAGCAGGCGCTGCTCGAAGCCACGGCGCAGTTGTTCGAACATTCGGTGCTGTTGCTGGCCCAGGAGTTTTTCTACACCGAGTACGACTGGCGCATCGGCGTGCTCAACCGCAAACCGATCTTCGCGTGCCAATACTTCATGTCCAAGGGCCACTGGCAGATCTACAACCACAAAGCCAAAGGCCAGGACGTCAATGGCGAGTGCCGGACACTGGCGATCCACGAGGCGCCGCGCGCGGTGGTGGAACTGGCCGTGAAGACCGCCAATCTGATCGGCGACGGTCTCTATGGCGTCGATCTGAAACAGGCCGGCGATAAAGTGGTGGTGATCGAAGTCAACGACAACCCCAACCTCGACGCCGGGATCGAAGACGCTTATTTGCAGGACGATCTGTATTCACTGGTGCTGGAAGAGTTCGTGCGACGCCTTGAGCTGAAACGTCGCGGCCAGGCCTGGTGACACGCCGATGATCAGCAGTTTTGCCCTGAGCCACGGCGCCTTGCAGCGGGTCGAACGGCTGGACGCCGAGGTGATGCTGTTCAGCAACCCTGACGCCGCCGAGCGCGACTTGCTGCACAGTCATTTCAAAGTCGATGAACACGCATTGGCCTCGGCACTGGACCCGGACGAGGTGTCGCGGATCGAGTTTCACCCGGATCATTTGTTCCTGATCTGGAAACGCCCGGAAAACTATTCCGGTGGCGGCAGTCTGGCCTTCGAAGTGTCATCCTGCGGTTTGCTGTTCGCGCCGGGACAACTGCTGGTGATCGCCACCGACGATACGCCGCTGCACGGCCTTGGCACGCGGCAGCCGCTAAAAACGCCGCTGGATGTGTTGCTGGATTTGCTCTTCAACAATATCCATCACTACCTCGGGCACTTGAAGGTGATCAAACTGGTCGCCCGCGAGTTGCAGCAAAAATTCAACGCCTCGATGCAAAACCAGCATCTGGTGCAGATGTTCAACCTCAGTGAAAGCCTGATCTATTACATCAATGCCCTGCACAGCAACGGCGCCGTGTTGACGCGCTTGCGTAACCACGCCGAGAAACAGCACTTCGGCAGCGAAGCGATCGGATTGATCGACGACCTGATCATCGAAAACAACCAGTGCTACAAACAGGCGGAGATTTACTCGACGGTGTTTTCCGGGCTGATCGATGCGCGTGGCAACCTGATGAACAACAGCATGAACAACCTGCTGCGCAAGCTGACGTTGATCAACGTGGTGTTTCTGCCGTTGAACCTGATTGCAAGTATTGGCGGCATGTCGGAGTTCAGCATGATGACGGCGGGGACGCCGTGGTGGGTTTCCTATCCGCTGTTTTTGGCGGTGATGCTGTTGGGGGCAGGGGGGATGTTGTTTGGGCTTCGGCGTCTGGCTCGATGATAGGTGGTGATTGAGCCGACGCCATCGCGGGCAAGCCCGCTCCCACAAAGGGAATGCATTTCAACGTGTGGGAGCGAGCCTGCTCGCGAAGAGGCCGGCATTTGTAAAGCGAAACTCAAGACAGTCCCGCATTTGGCCGAACCGCCGCCGTGATGCCTTGTTATAGTTCGGGCCTCATTTTCAGCCCGGTAAAGGATCACTGCCATGACTCAATACACCGCCTTCAGTGTCGAACTGGCCGACAACATCGCCCATGTTCAGATCAACCGTCCGGAAAAGATCAACTCGATGAACGCCGCGTTCTGGAGCGAGATCGTCGAGATTTTCCAATGGATCGATGACACTGACGAAGTCCGTGTGGTGGTCCTGAGCGGTAACGGCAAACATTTCTCCTCGGGCATCGACCTGATGATGCTCGCCGGCGTCGCCAATGAACTGGGCAAGGACGTCGGTCGCAACGCGCGCCTGCTGCGCAAAAAGATTCTGACCCTGCAAGCCTCGTTCAATGCCGTCGATAACTGCCGCAAACCGGTGCTGGCGGCGATTCAAGGTTACTGCCTGGGCGGCGCAATCGATTTGATCGCCGCGTGCGACATGCGTTACGCCGCCGAAGACGCGCAATTCTCGATCAAGGAAATCGACATCGGCATGGCCGCAGATGTTGGCACATTGCAACGGTTGCCACGGATCATCGGTGACGGCATGCTGCGTGAACTGGCTTACACCGGTCGCACCTTTGGTGCGGAAGAGGCGCGCAGCATCGGCCTGGTCAATCGCGTGTACAGCGACAAGGACGCGCTGCTCGAAGGCGTCTTCGATATCGCTCGCGACATCGCCGGCAAGTCGCCGATTGCGGTCACCGGCACCAAGGAAATGATCAGCTACATGCGCGACCATCGCATCGACGACGGCCTCGAATACGTTGCCACCTGGAACGCCGCCATGTTGCAATCCACCGACTTGCGCGTGGCCATGGCCGCCCATATGAGCAAACAGAAACCCGAATTTCTGGATTGAGAAACCATGACATCTCGCTGGACCACTGCAGTACTGGACACCGATCAACCGGGCGGCTGGGCCGTGGCGCGCAGCCCCGAAGGTTTTCTGTTCGATGACAACGGCGCGCTGTTCCCACGGGAATGGCTCAAGCGTCAGGACTTGTCGATTCTTGCCGAACACGGCATCGGCCATCTCGATGGCGAGCCGGTGTATCTGCTGGAACTGCGCAGTACCAGCGAGGTGCCGGGCTGCAATTGGAAAGGCCTGCGAGCGTTCATGCTCGATGGCGATCACACGATTTACAAAGTGCTCGGTTACGCCGCGCAAATTGGCACCTGGGCGCGTGAGCATCGCTTCTGCGGCAACTGCGGGCAGGCCATGACCCAGGTGCCGCGCGAGCGGGCGATGTATTGCCAGCCGTGTGATTTGCGCAGTTATCCGCGTATCTCGCCAAGCATGATTGTGTTGGTGACCCGTGGTGACGAGATTCTGTTGGCGCGTTCGCCGCGCTTCGTCACTGGTGTCTACAGCACGCTGGCCGGGTTCGCCGAGCCGGGCGAATCGGCGGAAGACTGCCTGATTCGTGAAGTGCGCGAAGAAGTGCAGATCGAGGTGAAGAACATTCAATACATGGGCAGCCAGTGCTGGCCGTTCCCGCATTCGATGATGCTCGGTTTCCATGCCGAGTACGCTGGTGGCGAGATTGTCTGTCAGGAAGACGAGATCGAAGACGCCCAGTGGTTCAACGTGCACGACCTGCCGCCGTTGCCGGCGTCCAAGTCGATTGCCCGTTATCTGATCGACGTCTACGTGGCGCGGCGCTTAGGCCACGCTGAACCAGTGCTGCCAGGCTAGGCGCACGGTCAGGCCCAGCACCACGGTGATGAACACTGGACGAATGAACTTGGCGCCACCGCTGATTGCGGTGCGTGCGCCGAAGAACGCGCCGACCATCACCGACAGGCCCATGCTCAGGCCGATGATCCAGTCTACCTGCCCGGAAAACACGAACACCGACAGCGCCGCAATGTTACTGACGAAGTTCATGCTGCGCGCCACACCGCTGGCCTTGACCAGGTCGATCGGGTAGAGCAACAGGCTGCTGACCGTCCAGAACGCGCCTGTGCCGGGGCCGGCCACGCCATCATAAAAACCAAGGCTGAAGCCCTGGGTCGATTGCCATTTCTTCTTGATCGGCGCGTCGCTGTCCAGCGGCGCTTTTGGCGTGCCGCCGAACAGCAGATACAGGCCACAGGCGAAGACGATCACCGGGAGCATTTTGTTCAGCCATTCTGCTGGCAGGTAATGCGCAACGATGGCGCCGGTCAGTGCGCCAACCAGCGTGCCGACAATCGCGTGGACCCATTGCCGTGGATGGAACAGCTTGCGTCGGTAGAACGTGAAACTGGCGGTGGCCGAGCCGAAGGTCGAGCTCAGTTTGTTGGTGCCCAGTACCAGGTGCGGCGGCAGGCCGGCCGTCAGCAGCGCCGGCGTGGTCAGCAAACCACCACCGCCAGCGATGGCATCGATGAAACCGGCAATGAAAGCGACAAGGGCCAGAATGGCCAGGGTGGTCAGGTCAACGCTGAGTTCGAAAGGCATGGAATCGACTGGCATGGCAGGACGGGAAGGGGCGCCATCATAGCCCGTAACACCTGTCCTAGCGACTCGGATCATCACAACGCATGGCACCCGTGGAGAACTTACGCCGCCATCAAAAACTGCACATTATCAATGAAGTAAGGGCCTTTGTTGCCGAATGGATCATTGGGAATACCGAAGTGAACATCCACCTGAGCAAAACCCGGCGGGATAACGCCTTCAAGATTGATCCGCTGTTTTTTCGGATCGACGTAGGCCTGTTCGAACCAGACCTCAGCGGTGCCGTCATTGCCGTGAGTGGCCCAAACCGTAAAAGTCAGGAATGCATTAAGCAGGGGGTTATCGACTTTTTCGCGGCCCTCGATGTGGAACCGGCGATGCGCGCTGTTCTCCAGCGGGACGGCGTCTGGAGCCTGCACATCGAAACTGAAGATGAATCGCCCGGGCGAGACCGTAAATGTTTCGCTCGCCAGATTCTGCCCCGCGCTTCTGCCTCCGACCATCCGCGCGGCATGACTGGATTGCCATAGCTCTACCGACATACGCGTGTCGTAGGCTTTGGCTATCCAGTGTGTGAAGTCTCCGCTACTGAAATCGCCATTGCGAATGTGATTGTGCATTGCCATGTTGAAACCTCGATGCCATGGGATGGAAGCTGTTCGTCGCGCGGACGGCGCGACGTACAAGCCCATGGTTCGACAAATCCGCGTGGGTGCCAACTGTCATAAATGACAGTTTTTAATCACCATTGGCGATAGCAGTAGCGCGGACCCAAGCATTCGCGCATATAGCAACGGCCTTCAACCGATGCGGCTGGCCAACGCACGTTCCATCCGCGCAATGCCTTCCTCCAGCAGTGAACGCGGGCAACCGAAATTCAGGCGCACGAACTGCTGACTCTGATCGCCGAAATCGCTACCGGCGCTCAATCCGACTTTGGCCTGTTCAAGGAAAAACTGCTGCGGATTACCCAGGTCCAGCGCTGAACAATCGAGCCAGGCCAGGTAAGTCCCCTGTGGCACCTGGATGCTCACGCCGGGCAAGCGACTGCGCACCGCTTCAACCAGATAGTCGCGGTTGGCTTGTAGATAGGTTTTCAGTTCGGCCAGCCACGGTCCGGCTTCGCTGTAAGCCACGCGGGTGGCTTCCATGCCCAGCGGGTTGACGCTGTCGACCATGCCGCAACGAGCATGATTGACGCGCTCGCGCAGGGCGGCGTCCTGGATGATCATGAACGAAGTCTTGAGGCCCGCGATGTTGTACGCCTTGCTCGCCGACATCAGGGTGATGGTGCGCCGGGCGATTTCCGGGCTCAGGGACGCGGTCGGAATATGCACACGACCGTCGAAGCACAGCTCGGCATGGATTTCGTCGGAGATGATCCACGCGTCTTGCGCCACGCAGATATCGGCCACGGCTTTCAACTCTTCACGGCCGAACACTTTGCCGATCGGGTTGTGCGGGGTGCTCAGCAGCAGCGCGCCACCGCCGTTCAGCGAGTCGCGCAACACGTCCAGCGGCGTGGCGTAGATGCCGTCAGCCTGCGCGACGAATTCCAGTTCGACTTTGTTCAAGCCCCAGTGGCCCGGCGCGTGACGCAGCGGCGGATAGTTCGGCACCTGCACCACAACATTCTGCTGTGGCTGCACCAAGGCTTTGAGCGCCATGTTGAAGCCCGACTCGACACCCGGCAGGAAGATCAGCTCCTGCGGTTTGACCTTCCAGGCGAACTTGTTCCAGAGGTCGGCGACGATGGCCTCACGCAGATTTTCCTGAGGCACGCTGTAACCCACCAGCGGATGCAGCAGGCGCTGTTGCAAAGCCTCGATCACCACCGGTGGCGCAGCGAAATCCATATCAGCGACCCACATCGGCAACACATCGGCCGGGTAACGGCTCCACTTGGTGCTGCCGGTGTTGTGGCGGTCGAATACCTGATCAAAATCGAAAGTCATGCGCGGTCTCGTGAAGGCGGGATTGGTCCTGCCGGGCATTCTAAGCCCATGCCCGTGTGGGAGCACACAAAACCTGCGGGAGCTGGCTTGCCAGCGAAAGCTTCGGCACATCCAACAATGAAGGTGACTGGCCCACCGCTATCGCTGGCAAGCCAGCTCCCACAGGAGGGGCGCGCTTGTCAGTGAGAGTGCCGACAAACGGCCGACGGTCGGTTTTCACACGGATTGTGGGGTCTTTGTCTACAGTGAAAAAGTCGGCACTCGTCTGCCGCAACCGTGATTGTCCAGAAAAAGCCCGGCCCCAGTACCGGGTTCCACCTGATCAGGAGTGCACGATGGATCTCAGCCGTCGTCAGTTCTTCAAGGTCGCCGGTATCGGCCTTGCAGGCTCTAGCCTGGGCGCGTTGGGCATGGCCCCGACGCTGGCCTTCGCCGAGCAGGTGCGCCACTTCAAGCTTGCCCACACCCATGAAACCCGCAACACCTGCCCGTATTGCTCGGTCGGGTGCGGCTTGATCATGTACAGCCAGGGCGATACCGCGAAGAACGTAGCGCAAAGCATCATTCACATCGAGGGCGACGCCGACCACCCGGTCAACCGCGGCACCCTCTGCCCGAAAGGCGCAGGTCTGCTCGACTTCATTCACAGCCCGGGCCGCTTGCTCTACCCGCAAACGCGCAAGCCCGGCAGCAGCGAATGGACGCGGATCAGTTGGGACGAAGCGCTCGACCGCATCGTCGATCTGGTGAAAACCGACCGCGACGCCAACTTCATCGAGAAAAATGCCAACGGGCAAACGGTGAATCGCTGGGTTTCCAGTGGATTCCTCGCGGCGTCGGCAGCGTCCAACGAAGCCGGATACATCACCCAGAAGGTGATTCGCAGTCTCGGCATGCTGGGGTTCGATAACCAAGCGCGTGTCTGACACGGCCCGACGGTGGCAAGTCTTGCCCCGACGTACGGCCGTGGTGCCATGACCAATACCTGGACCGATATCGCCAACGCGAATCTGATCCTGGTGATGGGTGGCAACGCAGCAGAAGCGCATCCGTGCGGCTTCAAATGGGTGACCGAGGCCAAGGCGCACAACGCCGCGCGGCTGATCGTGGTCGACCCGCGTTTTACCCGGACCGCGTCCGTGGCCGACTATTACGCGCCGATCCGCACCGGTACCGACATCGCCTTCATGGGCGGCCTGATCAATTACCTGCTGACCGAGGACAAGATCCAGCACGAGTACGTGCGCAACTACACCGACGTGTCGTTCATCGTCAAAGAAGGCTATGGCTTCGAAGACGGCATCTTCAGCGGCTACGACGCGGCCAAGCGCAGCTACACCGACAAATCCGGCTGGGGTTACGAGTTGGGCGAGGACGGCTTCGCCACTGTCGACCCGACGCTGCAACACCCGCGCTGTGTCTATCAATTGATGAAGCAGCATTACAGCCGCTACAACATCGAACTGGCGAGCCAGATCTGCGGCATGCCGGTCGATGCCATGCAGAAAATCTGGGAAGAGATTGCCACTTGCTCGACACCGGGCAAGACCATGACGATTCTCTACGCGCTGGGCTGGACGCAGCATTCGATCGGCGCGCAGATCATCCGCAGTGCGGCGATGGTGCAACTGTTGCTGGGCAACGTCGGCATGCCGGGCGGGGGCGTGAATGCCTTGCGCGGGCACTCGAACATTCAGGGCCTGACCGACCTTGGCCTGCTGTCCAACGCACTGCCGGGCTACCTGACACTGGCCAGCGACAATGAGCAGGATTACCACGCCTTTATTACCAAACGCACGCAAGTGCCGCTGCGTCCGGGACAACTCTCTTACTGGCAGAACTACAGCAAATTCCACGTCAGCCTGATGAAGTCGTGGTACGGCGCCAACGCCACCGTCGAGAACAATTGGTGCTACGACCATTTGCCGAAACTCGACATCCCCAACTATGACGTCCTGAAGATGTTCGACCTGATGAGCCAGGGCAAGGTCAACGGCTACCTCTGCCAAGGCTTCAACCCGATTGCTGCGTTACCGGACAAGAACCGCGTGATGGGCGCTCTGTCCAAACTCAAATGGCTGGTGGTGATGGATCCGCTGGCCACCGAAACCTCGGAGTTCTGGCACAACGTCGGGCCTTACAACGACGTGAAAAGCGAGGAGATCCAGACCGAAGTCATTCGCCTGCCGACCACTTGCTTTGCCGAAGAAGACGGTTCGCTGGTCAACAGCAGCCGCTGGTTGCAATGGCACTGGAAAGGCGCCGATGGCCCGGGCGAAGCACAAACCGACATCCGCATCATGGCCGAACTGTTCCTGCGCCTGCGCAAGCGTTATCAGGCCGAGGGCGGCAAGTTCCCCGATCCGCTGTTGAAACTGTCATGGCCGTACAAAGTCCCGGACGAGCCTTCGCCCGAGGAGCTGGCCAAGGAACTCAATGGCAACGCCACCAGCGATTTCACCGACGCCAGCGGCGCGGTGATCAAGGGCGGTTCACAACTGGCCGGGTTCGCCCAGCTCAAGGACGACGGCAGTACCGCGTCCGGATGCTGGATATTTGCCGGCAGTTGGACCGAGGCCGGCAATCAGATGGCCCGACGCGATAATTCCGATCCGTACAACATGCACCAGCATCAAGGCTGGGCGTGGGCCTGGCCGGCCAACCGACGGATTCTCTACAACCGCGCTTCGGCGGACGTCGCGGGTAAACCATGGGATCCGAAAAAGCGCCTCGTATGGTGGAACGGCAAGGCCTGGGGCGGCACCGACGTGCCGGATTACAAGGCCGACGTGCCGCCGGAAGCCGGGATGAATCCGTTCATCATGAACCCCGAAGGCGTGGCACGCTTCTTCGCCGTCGACAAGATGAACGAGGGGCCATTCCCCGAGCACTACGAGCCGTTCGAAACGCCGATCGGCATCAACCCGCTGCACCCGCAAAACAAGAAAGCCACCAGCAACCCGGCGGCGCGGATTTTCGATTCGGTCTGGGAAACCCTCGGCGAGGCCAAGGACTTCCCGTATGCGGGCACCAGTTACCGGCTGACCGAGCATTTCCACTTCTGGAGCAAGCACTGCAAATTGAACGCGATTGCTCAGCCCGAGCAGTTTGTCGAGATCGGCGAAGTGCTGGCGAAAGAGAAGGGCATCGCGGCCGGTGATCGTGTGCGCGTCACTTGCAAACGCGGCTTTATCGAAGCGGTGGCGGTGGTGACCAAACGGATTCGGCCACTGCAGGTCAACGGCCAGGTCGTGCATCAGATCGGCATCCCGCTGCACTGGGGATTCACCGGCCTGACGCGTCACGGCTATCTGACCAACACCCTGGTGCCGTTCCTCGGCGATGGCAATACACAGACCCCGGAATCCAAGTCATTCCTGGTCAACGTGGAGAAACTATAAATGGCCAGCCAAGACATCATTGCCCGCTCGGCCACCACCACGGTGCCGCCATCGGTGAGGAATCAGGAGGCGGTGGCCAAGCTGATCGACACCACCAAATGCATTGGCTGCAAGGCCTGCCAGGTCGCCTGTTCGGAATGGAACGAGTTGCGCGACGAGGTCGGCCACAACCACGGCACCTACGACAATCCGCAGGATTTGAGCGCAGAAACCTGGACGCTGATGCGCTTTACCGAGCACGAAACCGACGCCGGCAACCTGGAATGGCTGATCCGCAAGGACGGCTGCATGCACTGCGCCGAGCCCGGCTGCCTGGCGGCGTGCCCGAGCCCCGGCGCGATCATCAAGCACGCAAACGGCATCGTCGATTTCGATCAGGATCACTGCATCGGCTGCGGCTATTGCATCACCGGGTGCCCGTTCAACATTCCGCGCATTTCGCAGAAGGATCACAAGGCCTACAAATGCACTTTGTGTTCCGATCGAGTGGCGGTGGGGCTGGAACCGGCCTGCGTGAAAACCTGCCCAACCGGCGCCATCGTCTTCGGCACCAAGGAAGACATGAAGGAACACGCCGCCGAACGCATCGTCGATCTGAAAAGCCGTGGTTTCGAAAACGCCGGTTTGTATGACCCGGCGGGTGTCGGCGGCACCCATGTTATGTACGTGCTGCACCACGCTGACACACCAAAAATCTACGCCAATCTGCCGCAGGACCCGGCCATCAGTCCGCTGGTGGGCCTGTGGAAAGGCATCAGCAAACCCTTGGGCCTGCTGGCAATGGGCGCGGCGGTGCTGGCCGGGTTCTTCCATTACGTGCGCATCGGGCCCAATCGCGTCGAGGAAGATAAGCACCCGACGCCGCCCGACACCTCGGTGCACGTCGTCGATCCGGCGGTGCACACCTTCGATCCACGCGGGGAGGACCGGCCATGAGCAACAAGACAATCCTGCGTTACACCGCCAACCAGCGCACCAATCACTGGCTGGTGGCGATCCTGTTTTTCATGGCCGGGCTGTCGGGGCTGGCGTTGTTTCACCCGTCGATGTTCTGGCTGATCCACCTGTTCGGTGGCGGGCCGTGGACGCGGATTCTGCATCCGTTCATGGGCGTGGTGATGTTTGTGTTGTTCCTCGGCCTGGTGTTCAGGTTCTGGCGCGCGAACTTCTTTATCGGTAATGACTGGAAGTGGCTGCGGCGCATCGACCGGGTGCTGGTCAACGACGAGGAAACCGTGCCGCCGGTAGGCAAATACAACGCCGGGCAAAAGCTGCTGTTCTGGACTTTACTGCTGTGCATGCTCGGTTTGCTGTTCACCGGGCTGGTCATCTGGCGGGCGTATTTCAGTACGTACTTCGGTATCACCGTGATCCGCTGGGCGATGCTGCTGCATGCACTGGCCGGGTTTGTGCTGATCCTCAGCATCATCATCCATATCTACGCCGGGCTGTGGATCAAGGGTTCGGTGGACGCGATGTTGCATGGCTGGGTCAGCCGCGACTGGGCGAAAAAACACCACGAACTCTGGTACCGCGACATCACCCGCGACGAACGCAATCCGGACGTGCCGGAGCGACCGATCACCAAAAAGGGCTGACCTTTGGCGACTATTCTTGAACCCGGGGAAATCGAGGCGGCTGCCAGTTCGCCGCCGTTTCTGCATCTGCCACCGCATAATTTGTTCACCTTGCGCGCGCAACGCCTGGAGCAGCTGGCCGACGGGCATCCGCTGGCCGAGTATCTGCGCTTGATTGCCGGGTTGTGTCGGGTTCAGCAGCAAGTGCTGGACGATCCGCCGTCAACAGAAGCTGTCGATCAACAACGGCTTGAGTTGTGCCAGCAACACGGTTTGCCGCCGTTCGCTGCCGATACTCTGATCCGCGAAGATGACTGGCAAGCCTGGCTGGAGGCTTTGCTGCAACGCTACTCTCCGCCCGAGCAACCCGCCGTGGTGGATGCGATTACCACTTTGCGCACCGCCAGTGCCGGACAATTGCGCGCCTGGGCCGTGGCGCTGGTCAGTGGCCAATACTCGCTGGTGCCGGCGGCGCTGGTGCCGTTTCTTGGCGCGGCGCTGCAAACAGCCTGGAGTCATTGGTTGCTGAGTACGCCGAACCTGCAACTGACGCCCGGCAACAGCCTCAGCCAATGCCCGGCCTGCGGTTCGCCGGCCATGGCCGGGGTCATTCGCCATCGCGGCAAACACAACGGCTTGCGTTATCTGGTGTGTTCGCTGTGCGCCTGCGAATGGCATGTAGTGCGGGTCAAATGCGTGTATTGCGAATCGAGCAAAGGCCTTGATTACCTGAGCCTTGAGGACGATCGCTACGCGGCCAATCAGGCGCCGTTGCGCGCCGAGGTCTGTCCGGGCTGTAACAGCTACCTGAAATTGGTCTATCTGGAAAACGATGCCGACGCCGAGGCATTGTCGGCGGATCTCGGTAGTTTGCTGCTCGACATGCGCCTTGCTCAGGACGGTTATCAGCGCCTGGCGCCGAACTTGTTGCTGGCGCCGGGAGACGAATGACCAGAGCGTCTACACTCCCACAGGTTTGACGGTGTGCTGGGTCTGGACACCGGACAGTCTTTTGATTTCGGGAGTGGCTGATGTCTGCGAGCGGTGCCCTGCGGTTACCTTCCATTGATGGTTTGTTGCGTCATCCGGCCTGTCTGCCCTTACTCGAACGCCACGGGCGAGAATCGCTGCTGGCCGGTTTGCGCCAGTTGCTTGATGAACTGCGTTCCAGCGTATTGAGCGGGCAATTATCCGCCGTCGAAATCAGCCCCGAAGTGCTCGCTGGTCGCGTCGGTGAACGTCTGGCGCAGCAGCAACGCAGCCAGGTGCGGCGGGTGTTCAACCTGACCGGCACGGTGCTGCACACCAATCTGGGCCGTGCCTTGCTGCCGGACGAAGCCATTGAAGCGGTACACATGGCCGCCCGTTACCCGCTCAATCTGGAATTCGATCTGGCCAGCGGCAAACGCGGTGATCGCGATGATTTGATCGAAGGCCTGATCCGCGAACTGACCGGCGCCGAAGCGGTCACCGTGGTCAACAACAATGCCGCCGCCGTGCTGCTGACGCTCAACAGCCTCGGCGCCCGCAAGGAAGGCATCATTTCTCGCGGCGAACTGATCGAGATCGGCGGCGCCTTTCGCATCCCCGACATCATGGCCCGCGCCGGTGTACGTCTGCATGAGGTCGGCACCACCAACCGCACCCACGCCCGAGATTACGAAGCGGCGATCAGCCCGCGCAGCGGTTTGATCATGCGCGTGCATGCGAGCAATTACAGCATCGAAGGGTTTACCGCGCGCGTGCCGACGGCGGAACTGGCGGCGCTGGCCCACCGTCATGGCTTGCCGCTGTTGGAGGATCTGGGCAGTGGCAGTTTGCTGGACTTGACCCGTTGGGGTTTGCCGGCGGAGCCGACGGTGCGGCAGGCGCTGCTCGATGGCGCGGACATCGTCACCTTCAGCGGCGACAAACTGCTCGGCGGGCCGCAAGCCGGGTTGATCGTTGGGCGCAAAGAGCTGATCGCGAAGATCAAGAAGAATCCGCTGAAACGGGCGTTGCGGGTGGACAAGCTGACCTTGGCAGCGTTGGAAGCGGTGCTCGGTCTGTACCGCGATCCGGATCGACTGGCCGAGCGTTTGCCGAGCTTGCGCCTGCTGACCCGACCGCAAGCCGACATCTTCGCCCAGGCTTCGCGGTTGCAACCGGCGCTGGCCGAAGTCTTGGGCTCGGTTTGGCAGGTCAGCGCAGTCGAGGCCTTGGGCATGATCGGCAGCGGCAGCCAACCCGTGGCGCGCTTGCCGAGCGCAGCACTGTGTTGTCGCCCGCAAGTCTCGAAACGCTTGCGCGGGCGTTATTTGCTGAGTCTGGAAGCAGCGCTGCGTGCCTTGCCGATCCCGGTACTCGGACGCATTGATGACGATGCGCTGTGGCTGGATCTGCGCCAACTCGACGATGAACCGGCGTGGCTCGGGCAATTGCCCCACTTGCAGGTCAATCCGTGATTGTCGGTACCGCCGGGCACATCGACCACGGCAAGACCTCGCTGCTGCAAGCCCTGACCGGGCAAACCGGCGACCGCCGCCCACAGGAACGTGAGCGCGGGATGACCATCGATCTCGGTTATCTCTACGCCGAACTTGAACCGGGCGTGGGCCTCACCGGGTTTATCGACGTCCCCGGCCACGAGAAATTCACCCACAACATGCTCGCCGGTGCGCAAGGCATCGATCTGGTGTTGCTGGTGGTCGCGGCGGATGACGGCGTGATGCCGCAAACCCGTGAGCATCTGGCGATTGTCGAACTGCTGGGCATTCCTCGCGCATTGGTCGCGATCACCAAGTGTGATCGGGTCGAGGCGGGCAGGGTGATGGCGGTGCGCGAGCAGATCACCGATTTACTGGCGCCGGGGCCATTCGCCAAAGCACCGATAGTGGCGGTGTCGAGTGTCAGCGGGCAGGGTATCGATGAGCTGCGTGCGGCGTTGTTGCACACGCAAAACCAAGTGCATGAGCGCAGTCGCGCAGGGGGCTTTCGTCTGGCCATCGACCGCGCCTTCAGCGTGGCCGGTGCGGGGATTGTGGTCACCGGCACGGCACTGTCCGGCGTGGTCACGGTGGGCGACAAACTGGCACTCGGGCCGTCGGGGAAAACGGTGCGGGTGCGCGGCCTGCATGCGCAGAATCAAACTGCTGAACAAGCCTGCGCCGGGCAACGCGTGGCCCTCAATCTCAGTGGTGAACGTCTTGAGTTGGCACAGATCCATCGCGGCCAATGGCTGTTGTCGGAATGGCTGCATGCGCCGACGCAACGAATCGACATCGACTTTCAATTGTTGCCCGGCGAACGCACCTTCGAACACTTTCACCCGGTGCACCTGCATCTCGGCACGCAGGACGTGATCGCCCGCGTCGCGTTGCTCGAAGGTTCACGCCTGCACCCTGGCGAGCGCATGTTCGCGCAACTGCTGATCAACGCCCCGGTGCACGCGGTGAAGGGGGATCGGCTGATCCTGCGCGACCAGAGCGCGCAACGCACCCTCGGCGGCGGGCAGGTGCTCGACCCGTTCGCTCCGGCCAGGCATCGGCGCAGCCCTGAACGTCTGGCGCAGCTGCAAGCGCTGGCCCTTCATCAGACCTTCGAATACGCCTTGCCGCTGCTGCTCAACCACAGCGCGGCGGGGCTCGATCCGTTGCGCCTGGAACGCCAGTTCAATCACCCGCGCGTCGATTGGTCATTGCCGCAAAACGTGCGCCTGATCGACACCCGCCAAGGCCCGCTGCTGTTCAACGTGCAACGTTGGGGCATGCTCAAATTCACTTTGCTGGAGCAACTGGCGCGCTTGCATGAACTGGAGCCCGACCAGATGGGGCCGGACCGCGACCGCCTGCGGCGTTTCAGTGCGCTGCCGCTGGAGCGCTCGACGTTTATCAGCCTGCTCGATGAGTTGCTCGCCGCCGGCTCGATCAACGCCAGTGGGCCGTGGCTGCACCTGCCGGATCACCAGGTACGCCTGAGCGCCGCTGACGAAATCCTCTGGCAACAACTGCAACCGCTGTTCGAACAGGCCGGCTTCGACCCACCGTGGGTTCGCGATCTGGCTAAAGCTGTCGGGGAAGAAGACGCCAATGTGCGTCTGCTGCTGCGTAAACTGGCGCGCCTGGGCCTGACTCACCAAGTGGTGCGCGATCTGTTTGTCACCGACATCGTCCTGCGGCAAATGGCGGCGATGCTCCTGCAACTGGCGCAGGAAAATCCGCAGATCCAGGTGACATGCGTGCGTGATGCGCTAGGCTTGGGACGCAAACGCTGTATTCAGTTCCTCGAATACTTCGACCGCCTCGGCCTGACCCGACGCCTCGGCGAACACCGACTGATCCGCCCCGACAGCGCGCTGGCCAACCCCGGCGCTACTTGAGTTAAAGGAAGGCAATCGCGCCCGGTGGCGCGGCCGGGCTTCAAACCCGGTTGGGGACGGCATCCGTTCCCGGGCAGGTTCGACTCCGGCTGCCTTCCGCCATTCTTTTGAATACGTATCTACAATGGTAGTGGCGTTGTGCTAGCTTTGAGCACTGTAGATAGTAGGTTTAAAAAGTTCACGACTCTGATAGATCAAAAATAAAACATAACGCTAAAAAGGAAAGCCTAATGCAAGGAAAAATCTCCTTAAGAAAAAAAGAGAGTAGCAAATGCCTTGAGGGGTTAACTTTTGAAAAGAGGGCATTAAAAGCATTTGATAAAAAAACAGGTTCATCATCCTTAAGAATTGCAGTCGATGACAACGGTCATAATGTTCTGGTCAAAATGTGGCCGAGAGACTCGCGCGTTAATGATTATGACCTGCATGAGGTGTGGAGAAACGAAACTAGGCAACTTTACAGATTGGCTGGCTACCCGGGTGTGGCAGACTATATTGCTGAACTAAGAACTGCTGCATTAGATGATAATGGATACTATCTTCTGCTGAATGCTGGCCAGCGCAGACCACTTGAAAGCCTTATAAAAGAACAAAATTATAGAGCGGGGAAAAATCAAAAAAGCGTTCAGGCCAGACGTCTGTCATGGGCAAATATGTTGCGAATCGCTAAGGGATTAGAGATTTTGCACCTCCAAGGCCTTTTACATAGAAATCTAAATTCTTGGTCTGTATTAACGTCTGGCGGAGAAGAAGCGGATTTTCAACTTACTGGCTTCGAATGGTCTATGAGAATTATAAACCAAGCGCCGGTAAGTAAAAATAAACTAACTAACAAGGCTTTGGTTGTCGATGGAACACATTCCTTTATAAGGGATTGGCAACAGTTTGGAGAACTGGCGGCATATTTGCTGGGAGTTCCTTACGTAAAATTGATGAATCGTGACATACCAAATAACGAAGTTTTGGATGGCGTCAGCGCAGATGAAATTCGATTATTAAGAGAACTCTCTAGAGTTGTGATTGTTGACCGTATTGATGGAACATCAGTTATCTCAAAAATTGAAAAAATATTGCTCGATCTAGAGTTGATGTCGCAAAGTCAAGATTATTTTTACAATATCGTATTTGCAGTAGGAAGAGGTGGCCGTCTAGCTGCAGCAATAAGGGATGCGTCTGGGCGGCAAATTGAAATTGATGATGAAGAGGAACAACTAAAATTCATAAAGCGAGACCTATCAATTCCGATTTTTCAAGCGTTGAAATTTGGTGGGTCTCTAGGAGGAACAAAGTTTTCTCTTCGGGGGGATAAGTTAACCTACACAATAGAGGCTTATAAAAGACAGGGTAATCCTCCGAGTTGGGATCATGCATATTGTTCATCTTGTGATTTTTCAGCAAAAGTTTCAGGAAATATAATTTACCAAATAACTCTATCTAATGCCTCGATAAATATAATAAGTCTTGCAGAAATGAGGCGGACAGGTAGATATCGTGGTCGAGTTACCCCTTGGACAAATCTCCTTGATAAAGCGAGTTCGCCGTATGGTGACTCAGACTCTAGTGTGCTTGTTCGTAAATCACTAGTTTTGACTCAGATGATAGACTATTTGTTCGCCGCGAGTGAGGTTTTTCCTATATATGCGTCGGAATACTTTGAAAAATTAGATGGTATTGGAAAGGATGGGATATTCCTGTTGGTAGTTAATTCTCGCCCTGATCCAGATCGTGATGCACTATGTAAGTCGTTGGGTTTGGTAGATCCGCTCGCCGTTCGGCTGGAGCAGATTCTACTCGGTGGGCAGAGTGAGGGTAAGTCTGTTAATTGGATACTTACAGAGTCCGCGTCTATTGGGGAGAAGGGAGATTCGTCAGAATGGCAGTTTCACTCCACAAAAAATAATGAAGACGGAAGTTTGGCATTTATATTCACAGGGGATGTTCCATTAGTAGGTGCAAAAGAGAAATTTTTAGTCTCTAGTGAGTCAAACGGAAGGGACTCGCAGCTTAAGAGGCGGCTTCGAAGTTTTGCTGCATTGGGGAATCATGAAGAGCTTTCAAAAATGCTTTATGATCCTAGAAGTCGAATAATGAGCAGTCATGAAACGGTCCAAGAGGATGATGGCTTTAGAAGTCTTGACGACTCCAAGCAAAAAGCGTTTGCTTCAATAGTTGCTACTCTTCCACTTTATCTGGTACAGGGGCCACCAGGTGTTGGTAAAACACGCTTAGTGAGAGAACTGGTAAGGCAAACCATCGAGAATGACAAATCATCTAGGCTTCTTCTATCTGCGCAAAGCAATTACGCTGTAGATCATCTAATGCACGAGATTGAGGAGATCATTCCAGAGGATGAAGAGAGTGACACCGTGATTGTTCGTTGTGTATCCAAAGAGCGTAGGGATTTCGAGACTCGTTTTGATGTTGGCTATCAAACCAAATCGGTGCTAGCGCGCTTGGCGCAAGGCGAATTAATCAATGAGGCATCCGTTGCAATTGCCTCGAAAGTACACTCTTTAATTGAAAGCTATTCTTCGAAAAGTTCTGCGGGTAGCATTTCTGCAAGTAGCGAGTCCGCAAGGCGTGCAGTAGAGAGTTTAGTGCTACGCTCAGCGAATTTAGTATTTGCTACCACCAACTCTGGAGATCTAGAGAATCTAATAAATGATAAAAGTCAGTTTGATTTGGTTGTTGTGGAAGAGGCAGGGAAGGCAACTGGTGGAGAACTAACGTCACCACTTCTTCTATCCCCAAAGCGTCTTATGATTGGAGACCACAAACAACTTCCGCCTTATGGTGCTGATAAAGTAATTAGGCTTCTTAAGGACCCTAACAAGACGAAGTGTGCACTAGAATTTGGGAATCCTTTGATAGGTAGATATTTTCGAGATTCAATGGTTGATGAAATTTTTGACGATGTTAAGTCTATCAAGCAAGACGACCCACAATCTGCAGTAAGTTTTTTTGAACTTTGTGAAGAGGCGCGCCGTAACTTCCTTTTATTCGAATCAATTATTGAGGCCGAATTTGAGCGGCAACGTTTAAGAAAAAAAGGCGTTCCGATTGCAAGCTCGTTACATCAGCAGCATAGAATGCATCCTGTTATTTCAGATATTGTGTCTCATGCTTTCTATAATGACGAACTATTAACGGATGAAAATGCTAGAAGTAGGTTCTTGAGTGGGATAGCAAATGTGTATTCAGCAAATCCCCAATGCCTGCCGGAAAGCCCTGTCGTTTGGATTGATATGCCTTGGATTTCAAACACAATTGGTATGAAAGCTTCCGAATCTCTTCCGCACTATACAAACGATGACGAAGTTGAAGTTGTTGTGCGCGCTTTAGGTTATTTGCGTGGTCGAAACCTTGGTGGCACGCACAAGAAGCCTTCTTTGGCTGTACTTTCACCATATGCAAGACAAGTTCGAAAAATACATGAGGCGATCTCTAGTCATAAGTCAGAAGCTCTAAACAATTTAAATGAGTTTTCTACTGTTGATGGCGGAGATAGTTTTTGCTATACAGTTGACTCTTTTCAAGGTAATGAAGCTGACTGCGTAGTTATATCTCTTGTCAGAAATAATGGTTACTCAACGATATACAATGCCTTGGGTTTTTTGTCCGATGCTCGCCGTATGAACGTTCTGATGAGCCGAGCTAGATGGAAGTTAATAATTGTTGGGAGTTTGGACTTCCTGCGTTCAATGGTTCACTGTCCAAAAAGCGAAGCCGACAGCTATCAAGTAAAATACTTGGAGCGATTGCTTTCCAGCTTTGAAGGCGATAAATGTGATGAAGCTGTTCAAGTGGTTTCTTCTGTATCTTTTTTGAAGGGTGACGCATGAGAACATTACAAATAGCCATACCTGTACTCAAGGGTAAAGCGAACTTTACAGTAGATAAAGGCAAGCCTTGGAGTATAATTGAGCATTTGTTGATGGAGGCTTTGCATAAAAGAGAATGGTCGGCAGTTTCTCTTGCAAAACATGCAAATATTTCACGACGTATTGTCGTGGAGTCTATTGTGCGCTTAATGCGGGCTGGATGGGTAGAATTAAAAGAGTCTGTTGATGAAGTTGTTTTCAAGGCAAGTGTGCTTGGAGAAATTGCGCTCACAAAAACAGAGCTCCCTAACGTGCTTGAGCGAAAGCGCCGTCCGACAAACTTTATTTATGACTTGTTTGATGGTAATGTTTTTAGGAATAAAGATTGGACCGTAGTAAGCGGCGATGTAATTAAGGAGAAGTCCAATGACGAATCTTTCATCTTGCTTAAGGCTACGGATACCCAAGCAGCCGTAGATGTTTCTGCAATGATGGATATATTGTTGGATTCGGACGAAACCTTTGTAAATGCTGAGCCATCAAACGTAACGCAGCGATACGTAGTGGTCTCTGTGCGAGATGGTATTGTTCACGGTCTCCCTGAAACAAGAGATCTTTCTAGTTTGCGGAAAAAACTATTGGATGTTGCACTCAATTACCCTGATCACAAAACAGGACTTATTGAGCACTCTATCTCTGGTTCGAGATTTGAACGAGTTGTTCACGAAGAAAAGGTACATTCTTTAAATTTCAATGTATCAGACCTTGTGATTGGCGGTGATGCCCATAGCGAAAAACTGCGTGATGCAATAATTAATGCTCGTAGTAAACTAATAGTTCACTCTACATTTATTTCAGAGCAGCACTTCCTTCGATTGCTTCCAGAGCTTACTGAAGCAGCTCAGAGAGGGGTTCAGATCCATGTTTTTTGGGGGCAGAACGAAAGCCAGGACGATCTTGTATCAACGCAAATTGCCATAAATTCATTAAGATCCAATATTGGTGTGATCTCTCTGGACTCTGCATTAGTGATACATCCGCACTCAACGGGGTCTCACGCGAAGTTTGTGATTTCTGACTCTGGGCAGAATGGTGATTTCATCGCAATCTTGGGGTCGTGCAATTGGTTTACCTCAGGTTTTACTAGTTACGAAGTCTCAGTGGTTCTACGGGACCCATCAATCGTAAAAGAAGTTTTGGGGTTTGCTTCGCGCCTTTGTTGCATTCATGACGGAATATGGACTCCGTTCGCCACTGAATTGGTGGAGATTTCTAGAAGAGTCGGCTCTAGAGTTCGAAGTAACACCTCTGCAAATGCACAGGCCAGTATTGTAATTGGGGGGAATCATAACAAATATATTTTAAAAGCAAGGGATGAGGCACAAGAACGATTGTTCATAATTAGCCATAGATTAGGTGGAACATTGTACTCATCAATACTGCCAGCCTTCAAAGAAGCCGTTAAGTCGAGAGGTGTGGGTGCGCATATTTATTATGGGCGAAATACTGCGCCGGTGACCAAGGTGGATGCAAAAGAATGTGCACTTGACGCAGTTTCGGAAGGGGTTTTTATCGAGCTAGTACATGAGCCGAGATTACACGCAAAGGTCTTGGGCTGGGACAATGATAGTGTTTTAATAAGTAGCCTCAATTGGTTGTCAGCCGACCCAACCGATCCTGATAGCTTGAAAGAAATCGGTGTTTTCATCCGAGCAGAAGGATCAGCATCCGCCGTTATCAACGGCTTGTTTTCTAACATTTCTAGTTAAAGTTTCTTTCCATCTAGGACAAAAGTGCGGGGCGGGCGGAGGAGTTTCCCTGCTGTAAATCCTGAAGTTAGCATAATTAAGCTGGATAATTATTTGACTATAGGCTTGGGACGTAAACGCTGTATTCAATTCCTCGAATACTTCGACCGCCTCGGCCTGATCCGACGCCTCGGCGAACACCGACTGATCCGCCCCGACAACGCGCTGGCCAACCCCGGCGCGACTTGAGTTAAAGGAAGGCAATCGCGCCCGGTGGCGCGGCCGGGCTTCAAACCCGGTTGGGGACGGCATCCGTTCCCGGGCAGGTTCGACTCCGGCTGCCTTCCGCCATATCCATACAAACCATGACAGCTTTCGGCTGATGAACCGTCAGTCTTCCTTGCGTACGGTGGCCACTTCGTCGGCGCGTACTTTTACCTTGGCGCCGGAAATGTCTTCGAACTCATAGAAGCCATCCTTGGTTTTGGTCTCTGGCATGTCCTTGGTCAGGTACTGGGTGCCGTTCTGCAAGGTCACCACGGTCTGGGTCGAGCAACCACCCAATGCCAGCAGCGCGGCGACGGCCAAAGGAATACCCAATGTCTTGATTTTCATACCCACCTCAAATTCCTCTTTCCATGTGATACCGAGCATTGTCGGTGTTCTAACGCGGTTGGTGCCATTGTGCCGGGAAAAGTTCGATGGCCCGGTGAAAAAATGCCATTGATCTTTTTCTGTTTGCGCCGGGTGGGGAAGAGCTGTTATCTGTACGCATAACCAGTACTCGCTCGCCATGGCCCTGAATTCCCGTGACTGCCAAACCCCTCGACGATCCTTTCTATTACCTTAACAACTTCCTGCAAGTCATTGATTGGCTTGAACTTCGTTATGCCGACGTGATGAGCGAAACGGAGCAGGCGTTTATTGGCGACTTCAAAGCATTGCCTAAACCCTCGCAAGGTTTGCTGGTGCGGATGGTGATGCGCAAGGGGCTGCATTTTCGTGCGGGCAAGCTCAGTTACCCGGAAATCGGCGAGATCCCCCAGGCGGCGCAGCCGTTGCTGGAACTCGGCTGGATCGACGAACACGCCCCCTTGGTGATCGCAGAGCTGTTCGACGTGTTGCTCAAGGCTGAGATCCTGCAAGCGTTCGGTGCCTTTATCGAGCAACCCAAGGGCCGCAAGGACGATTGGCTGCCAGTGCTGGCCGAAGCGTTTCCCCAGGCAAAAAGCCTGCGCGACTGGGCACCGCTGCTGCCCGATCGCCTGTTCAGCCTGACCATCATGGACCTGTGCGACCGTTTGCGTCTGATGTTCTTCGGTAATCTGTATCAGGACTGGTCGGAGTTCGTGCTCGCCGATCTCGGAATTTTCACCTACGAAAAAGTCGAGTTCTGTGCCGATTCCCGGGGCCTGCGCAGCCGTGAGGACGTCGACGCCTGCCTGTTCCTGCACCAATGCCAATTGCGCTTCGAGGCCGGCGAGCCGCTGGAAAGCATCGTTGAGCAAGTGAGCGCCTTGCATTTCGACAACCCGTGGCTGCAACGTCGACGCGGCAAGGTGTTGTTCCAGATCGGCCAATACTGCGAGCGCATCACCGAGTTTGCCCTGGCCCTGAGCATTTACCGGACCTGCGCCTATCCCGGCGCTCGATTGCGGATGATCCGCGTGCTGGAACGCTGCAGCGAATACAGCCTGGCACTGGAACTCGGCACGCTCGCCGAACAGTCCCCGGAAAGCGCCACCGAACAGCAAGGCCTGCAACGCATCGTGCCCCGGCTGCGGCGCAAGCTCGGTGGCCCGCCGCTCAAGCGCGCGGTGGCAAAACCGGTCGAGCGACTGGATCTGCACCTGCCGCGCACCGATCCGGCGCTGTCGGTGGAGTTTCATGTGCAGGCACATCTGCACGCCGATGATGGCCCGGTGCATTACGTCGAAAACAGCCTGATCAATTCGTTGTTCGGTCTGTTGTGCTGGCCGGCTATTTTCGCGCCGTTGCCGGGGGCGTTCTTTCACCCGTTCCAGCGCGGTCCGGTGGATCTGCTCAACGAAGATTTCCAGCAACGCCGCGCCGAACGGTTTCAGGCCTGTCTTGGCGAACTCGACGACGGCCGTTATGCCGACACCATCCGTGGCCGATTCGTCGAGAAATGGGGGGTGCAGTCGCCGTTCGTGTTCTGGGGCGCGTTGAATGAAGATTTGCTGGAGCAAGCGCTGGCGTGCCTGCCCGCCGCACACCTCAAGCATTGGTTCAACCGCCTGCTGCTCGACATCAAGGCCAACCGCGCCGGGATGCCCGACCTGATCCAGTTCTGGCCGCAGCACAAAACCTACCGGATGATCGAAGTCAAAGGCCCGGGCGACCGCTTGCAGGACAACCAACTGCGCTGGCTGGAGTTCTGCCATCAGCATCAGATGCCAGTAGCCGTGTGCTATGTGCAATGGGCGGAGCAGAGCGCTTGAGCTACAGCATTGCAGTGCGGGCGTTGTGTGAGTTCACCGCCAAGACCGGTGACCTCGACTTGCGCTTCACGCCGTCACCCACGGCAATGGAAGGCATTGCCGGCCATCGCACCGTGGCCTCGCGGCGCAATGACCAGTATCAGAGCGAAGTGGCGCTGGACGGCGAGTTCCGCCAATTGAAGGTCAAGGGCAGGGCGGATGGCTACGATCCGGCGCAGAACTGCCTTGAAGAAGTCAAAACCTACCGTGGCGATCTGAGCAAACAACCGGCCAATCACCGCCAGTTGCATTGGGCACAGGCGAAAGTCTACGGCTGGCTGATGTGCCGCAAACTCGATCTTCAGCAGATCAACGTGGCGCTGGTGTATTTCGATATCGTCAGCGAAAAGGAAACCTGTCTGGTCGAAGCGTTCAGCGTCGAGACCTTGCAGGTGTTTTTCGAGGCGCAATGCTCGTTGTTCCTGTATTGGGCCGAGCAGGAAATGGCCCATCGCGAGGCGCGCAATCGCGCCTCGCAGCAACTGACGTTCCCCCATGCAGACTTTCGTCCCGGCCAGCGCCATCTGGCCGAATCGGTGTTCAAGGCGGTGAGCACCGGGCGTTGCCTGATGGCGCAGGCGCCAACCGGCATCGGCAAGACCCTTGGCACGCTGTTCCCGATGCTCAAGGCCTTGGCGCCGCAGCAACTGGACAAGGTGTTCTTTCTCACCGCCAAGACCCCCGGACGCAAACTGGCGCTGGATGCCAGTCAGGTGTTGTTCGATCAAGCGACCACGCTGCCCTTGCGGGTACTGGAGATGGTCGCCCGGGACAAGGCCTGCGAACACCCGGACAAGGCGTGCCATGGCGAGTCCTGTCCGTTGGCCCAAGGCTTCTATGATCGCCTGCCCGCCGCCCGTGAAGCGGCCAGCCGCGTCAGCCTGCTTGATCAGGCGGCGATGCGCGACGTCGCCGCACAACACTCGGTGTGTCCGTATTACCTGAGTCAGGAAATGGCCCGCTGGGCGGACGTGGTGATCGCCGACTACAACTATTACTTCGATTTCAGCGCCTTGCTGTTCGGGCTCGCGCAGCTCAACCATTGGAAAGTCGCGGTGTTGGCGGATGAGGCGCATAACCTGGTCGAGCGCGGCCGGCAGATGTACAGCGCCAGCCTTGATCAGGCCACCCTCGGCGGCGTGCGCAAAACCGCGCCGCAAGCGCTGAAAAATTCCCTGCAACGGGTCAACCGGGAATGGAATGCACTGCATGCGCCGCAACTGGCGGCGTATCAGGCGTATGACAAAGCCCCGGAAAAACTGCTCCAGGCGATTTCCCTGTGTTGCGCCGCGATCGGCGATTACCTCAACGATCATCCGCAAGGCCTCGACAGTGGCCTGCAGAACTTCTATTTCGACCTGCTGCAATTCGGTCGGGTGGCGGAGCTGTACGACGAGCACTATCTGTTCGACATCAGCAAACGCGACCTCGACCGCAAACGTCCGCTGTCGCAACTTTGCCTGCGCAATGTGGTTCCGGCCGCGTTCATTGGCCCGCGTCTGAAAGCTGCGCGCAGCAGCGTGCTGTTTTCCGCGACACTCAGCCCGCGCCACTATTACGCTGACTTGCTGGGCACGCCGGCCGACATGGTGTGGATCGACGTTGAATCGCCGTTCAGTGCCGAGCAGTTACAAGTGCAGATCGTCAGCCGCATTTCGACGCGTTTCAACCATCGACAGGCGTCGCTCGAACCTATCGTCGAGTTGATCGCCCGTCAGTTCAGCGAACGGCCGGGCAACTATCTGGCGTTCTTCAGCAGTTTCGATTACTTGCAGCAAGTGGCGACTTTGCTGGCCGAGCGCCATCCGCACATCACCCTGTGGCAGCAATCACGGGGCATGCTCGAAGGGGCGCGGCAGGCGTTTCTCGATCAGTTCACCGCCGACAGCCAGGGCGTCGGCTTCGCCGTGTTGGGCGGAGCGTTCGGTGAAGGTATCGATTTGCCCGGCGCACGCTTGATCGGCGCCTTCATCGCCACGCTGGGGCTGGCGCAACTCAACCCGGTCAACGAACAGCTGAAGCGACGCATGGCGGCGATATTCGGCGCCGGTTACGACTACACCTATCTGTATCCCGGTGTGCAGAAAGTGGTGCAGGCCGCCGGGCGGGTGATCCGCACCCGCGAAGATCGCGGCGTGGTCATGCTGATCGATGACCGCTTTGCCGAGAGCCGGATAAAACAATTGCTGCCGCGCTGGTGGGCAATCAATAACGAAGCAGCTTCCCAATTGGCCGGATTGCCGCATACTTCTGCTCATGACAACGGCTGGTGAGAGTGATGAGCGAAAACAACAAGACCGCAGCGATCGAGAACATGCGTTTCAGGCTGTTGATCGATGCGGTTGTCGACTATGCGATCTACATGATCGACCCCGACGGCATCATCACCAGTTGGAACTCCGGCGCCAAGCGCTTCAAGGGGTATGAAGAGGCGGAAATTCTCGGCGAGCATTTTTCGCGCTTTTATACCGCTGACGATCGTGCGGCGGGGCTTCCGCAACGGGCGCTCGACACGGCGATCCGCGAGGGTCGATTCGAAGGCGAGGGCTGGCGGGTGCGCAAGGACGGCACCAATTTCTGGTCGCATGTGGTGATCGATCCGATCATCGACCCCGACGGCAAGTTGCTGGGTTTCGCCAAGATCACCCGCGACCTGACCGACCGCAAGATGGCCGAAGAAACCCTCAAGCAAAGCGAGCAGCAGTTCCGCCTGCTGGTGCAGGGCGTTACCGACTACGCAATCTACATGCTCAGCCCCGAAGGCCGCGTCAGTAACTGGAATCAGGGCGCGCAACGGATCAAGGGCTATCTGCCGGAAGAGATCATCGGCCAGCATTTTTCGGTGTTCTACACCCCCGAGGACCGTGAACTCGGCGAGCCGCAACGGGCCCTGGCGATCGCCACCAAAGAGGGCCGTTTCGAGAACAGGAGCTGGCGTGTACGCAAGGACGGCACACGGTTTCTCGCGCACGTGGTGGTTGATGCGATTCGCGGAGAGACCGGCACCTTGCTCGGTTTTGCCAAGATCACCCGCGACGTGACCGAAGCCCATCAAGCCCAACTGGCCCTGGAAAAGACCCGCGAGGCCTTGGCCCAGGCGCAGAAGATGCAGGCCATCGGTCAGCTCAGCGGCGGGATCGCCCATGACTTCAACAATCTACTGACGGTGATTCTCGGCAACTTGGAGATTGTGCAGAAGCGCGTTGGCGACGACCCGAAAATCACCCGTCTGCTGGAAAACGCCACCCAAGGCGCAATGCGCGGCGTTTCGCTGACCCAGCGTATGCTGGCGTTCGCCCGCCGCCAGGAGCTCAAGACCGAATCGGTCGATATCCCGCAACTGGTGCAAGGCATCACCGGGCTGTTGCGCAGTTCAATGGGTCCGGGGATTCGCATCGACACGCACTTTCCTGCCGACCTTGAGCCGGTACTGGCAGATACCAACCAACTGGAACTGGCCTTACTCAACCTCGCCACCAATGCCCGCGATGCGATGCCCGAGGGTGGCACGGTGACGATCACCGCTCAGGCGGAGGTCGTGCTTGAACTGGGTCATTCGGAACTGGCGGCGGGGCGTTACGTCTGCCTGAGCCTGACTGACAGCGGGGAGGGCATGGACGCGCAAACACTGGCCTCGGCCCGTGATCCGTTTTTTACCACCAAAGGTGTGGGCAAAGGCACCGGGCTAGGGTTGTCGATGGTCCATGGTTTCATTGAACAACTGGGTGGTCGCTTCATCCTCAAAAGCGAAAAAGGTCACGGCACCACGGCAGAACTGTGGATACCGGTGGCCGTCGAAGGCGCCGCCGTCAAACCTTTCTACCCACCTGCCGCACCGATTGCGGTGCCACGCCTCAGCGTGCTGGTGGTGGACGACGACTCGCTGGTGTTGACCAGCACCAGTCTGCTGCTCGAAGACCTCGGCCATCGTGTGGTCGGTGCGACGTCGGGCACCCAGGCGCTGGCATTGCTCGATCAGGGCGAGGTCATCGACCTGATGATTACCGACATGGCCATGCCGCACATGAGCGGCGCGCAACTGGCGCACGCGGTGCGGCTGCTTAAACCGGACCTGCCGATCATCCTCGCCACCGGTTACGCCGAACGTCTGGAAGGCTTTGGCGCGCAACTGCCGCGACTGCCCAAACCGTTCACGCAGTTGAACCTGGTGGAGATCATTGCCCACGCGATGAAATGACGGTGGGCACATCCGGCTGAACTAGTGCGCAGCAGGGGGCTTCTAAACGTTTTTCCTGCCCCGGAGCGTGCGTCTCGTGCCTCGCATATTGACCCAGCCAAGCGCTGAAGAAATACAGACCGAACATGACGCGAAGATGTTCGGTTCGCCCAAGGAACGACTGGATTTCTATCGCCGGGAGATCCAGTACGAAACCAGCATCCTCGCCAATCGCACCGACGCCTATCTGGCGGCGCAGTCGTTTCTGGTGATTGCCTTCGCGTCCTGCATGTCCAACCTCAACCCCGAATGGGGCAAGCTGTTTACGCTGGTGGTGCCACCGTTTCTGGCGCTGCTCGGGCTGCTCAGCTCGCTCAATGCCTGGCCGGGCATTCGTGCGGCGTATGACATCATTGATCACTGGCACTTCAAACAGAGTCATTTGCTCCTCAGCGAGCCGTTGATGGGCCTGGCCTATGACGAGTCGCCGCTGTTCAGCGAGATGGAATCGAGCCACAAGGGCTATCGCAAGTCGCTGCTGTTTTCGGTGCGCACGCCTTGGATCTTTGCGACGTTCTGGGTGTTGCTGGGGAGTTATGCGGTGTTTATTCAGGTGACCAATCCGGGCGGATGAACGCTCAAGATCAAAAGCCCCTCACCCCAGCCCTCTCCCAGGGAGAGGGCTAGGAGGCGCTCTTCTGTTCCTCTGCTCTTAATCGGCAGTCTCAAGCTGCCGCCGCAAGCCCTGCGAGTTCTGCACCGACATCGGGATCGGCGGAAAATCCTCGTTCAGCACACACAAATGCTCGATCGCATCGGCAAATTTCACATCGGCCTTACCACGTAATGCGCGGTAGTGCTCAAACTGTTCGTGATCCAGTTGCCCGGATTCGAGCAGCTCATGTGCCGCTCGATTAAGCGCCTGCGCTTCTTCGAACAATTGACGATTGCGTTCCAGGGCCAAAGCCCTGCAAGCCTTGATTTGCGCAGGAGTCGAGCATTCTTTCATGACCGTGACCTTACTGTTCAAGGATTCCTTTTCATGGGCGAAACGCCGCAGGGGAACCGAACCTGCCGGGCCCCACCGGTTGTATCTGGCGAGGGTTATGCTTGTGACCGCCGGCCATCGCTGAGAGATCCATTTTTTTGCTGAAGATTTTCATTCCCCGGAAACCCGTTTGGGTGATTTGTTCTTGCGTTGTTCGTAGCGCGCCAGGATCGGCTGGGTGCTGATGCCGTGCAGCAAGATGCTCAAGGCCACGACCGACAGGGTCAGGTCGGTACACAGCGCCGCCACCGAATCGCTCAGGCCGTGGTTCAAGGCGTAAAACAGATAGAAAAGACTGCCGATACCGCGAATGCCAAACCAGCCGATCAACAGCCGCTGCCGTCCTTCGAGCAGCGAGCCCCACGGCATCAGCGCCACGCACAGCGGGCGAATCACGCCGAACAACACCGCGCCGACCAGCAGCGCCCGCCAGTCCCAATGCGTCACCAGCACCACGCCCAGCAGCGTCACCAGAAAAACTTCCATGGCCCGCTCAACGAGGCCGCCGAAGGACAACATGTCGCCCATCATGATCCCGGCGGCGACCTGGCTGTCTTCCAGCTGCTCAGTATCACCGTGCACTGCGTGCTGCGGTTCGACGTTCTGATGCCCCACCACGGGCTGCACGAGATGTTCAGCGGGCGGTTGACCGGCGCCGGTGGATTTCACTTCTTCCTGACGCAGACCGAGCCCTGCGGCAAACACCGAGAGAAACCCGTAGCCACCGATGGCTTCGGCCACCACGTAGGCCAGGGCGATCAGTGCCAGCGCCAGGTAATCGTTGGGGCTCAGCGTGCTGTCGTCGTTGTGAATACGCATGGACAAGGTCAAGCGTCCGATGCCCCGGCCCATCCAGTAGCCGGTCAACAGCCCGGCGGGCACGGCCCACAGCAGGCTGCGCAACACCCAGTCCGGCCATGCACTGGATTGCCCGGAGCCGTCCAACAGCAACAGGCCAAGCAGGACAAAGGGGAAAGCGACACCATCGTTGAGTCCGGCCTCGCCAGACAGGCCAAAGCGCACGCTGTCGACGTCCCGCGCATCGTTGACCTGCACCAGCGCTGCCAGCACCGGATCGGTAGGGGCCAGAATCGCGCCGATCAGCAGCGACGGCCCCCACGGCAGTTGCAATCCCCAGTGCAGCAGCAGGCAGACGCCAGCGATGGTCAACACCATCACCGGGCCCGCCAGGCCAAATGCGATCCGCCAACGCTTGTCGCGCAGTGGCAGACGCAACTTCAGCCCGCAGACAAACAGCGAAAAGAGCACCGCGACTTCCGTCAGGTGCTCCATCCACAGCGAGGCGTTTTCCAGCGACAGTTTCAACAGGTCGAGACCACTGGGGCCGATGCCGATCCCAAGCAGCAAGCACACAGCGGAGGTGGTCACGGGCATCCAGCGCAGATACGAAGAGGTCAGCGCCAAGGTCAGCAACACCGCGCCGAGCACCGCGACCCACACGACAAAGCTCATGACGCGCCGCCCCCGCAGGTTTTTACTGACGGCACAGGCACCCCGTCAGCCCACGGTCGCGCGTAGGTACTCAGGAGTGAGCACGTTGAACCACAGCAGAATCATCGACACCAGTATCGTCACCATGACCAGCAGACCCACGCCCCAGACACAGGCCGAGTTCAACAGGCCCTGTTCCTTGCGCTCGTGCATGAAGGTCGGCAGGCCGACGAAGAGCAGAAAGGTCGAGTACACCGAGGCCGCACCGAGCACCAGAATTGCCAGCCAGCGACTCGGATACAGCCCGGCGATCCCGGCAACGAAGAACGGTGTCACGGTGTAGGCCGCAAAACCGATGCACTGGTTAAGCGTCGGCCGCGTGTCGAAGGAGCGCGACATCCAACGGATAAACCCGCCAATCACCGCAACGCCTGCCACGATGGCCACATACAACAGAATGCTCAACTGCAAGGCGCTGGCACTGCTCAGTCGTACCGTTTCACCGGCTGCCAGACTCCAGCCGACATAAGTGGTGCCGATGAACAGGCAAACGGGAGGAATCAGCGCCAACAACAGCAAATGCGCAAGGTAATGCCGAGGATGGGCCTCTTCTTCGCGGCGGATATCGGTCCACGCGAAGTTGGGTTGGGTGAAGAGCTTGATGATAGGCGCGGACATGACGACCTCCTGATCCTGAGGACCGGTTGGGGCTCTTAAAGGTATGGAGAGTCGTCGGATAGCCGGGTTCATTTTATTTAACGGACCCCGGTAAACCATGTAAGGACGGCTGACCCGTCAATCGCCGCAGCCCTTGCAGAATGACCACAAATTACTGTGGGCGTGAGTAAGCCCACTCCCACAGTAGATCGTATTCCATGGCGGAAGCTGCAGCAGTGATCGGGAGGCGCGCAGAACCGGTCTTCAAAGCATCGGTTTGCCACCGGTCACGCCATAACGCTGACCCGTGATGTAACTGGCCTCGTCCGACGCCAGCAGCACATAGATCGGCGCCACTTCCACCGGTTGGCCGGGACGGCCGAGCGGGGTTTGCGCGCCGAAGTTCTGCACCTCTTCATCGGGCATGGTCGAAACGATCAGCGGCGTCCAGATCGGTCCCGGCGCCACGCAGTTCACGCGAATCTCCTTGGGCCCGAGCATTTGCGCCAAACCGCCGGTGAAGTTGGCGATCGCGCCTTTGGTGGTGGCGTAGGCGAGCAGGGTGGGTTTGGGCATGTCCGAGTTGATCGAGCTGGTGTTGATGATCGAAGACCCTGGGCGCATATGTTTGAGCGCTGCCTGGCACAAGCGAAAGATCGCGGTGATGTTGACGTCGAAGGTCATCACCCATTCGTCATCGGGAATCTCTTCGAAGTTTTCGTGGGTCATCTGGAACGCGGCATTGTTGACCAGCACGTCGATGCGCCCGAAGCGTTCGACGGTCTTGTCGACCAAGGCCTGGCACTGCGCTTTTTGCGCGATATCACCCGGCAGCAACAGGCACTGGCGTCCGGCCTGTTCGACCCAGCGTGCGGTTTCCTCGGCGTCTTCGTGTTCGTTGAGGTAGGCCACGGCAACATCCGCGCCTTCGCGGGCGAACGCGATGGCGACCGCGCGGCCGATGCCGCTGTCTGCGCCGGTGATCAGGGCAATCTTGCCGGCGAGTCGGCCGGAGCCCACGTAACTTTGCTCGCCGCAATCGGGGTATGGCTCCATTTTGCGTTGCGAGCCGGGAACGGATTGCGCCTGGGCGGGGAAGGGTGGTTTTGGATAATCGGTCATCGTCGGTCTCCGGGTCTCATGGCAGGTATGGGCGGTTGACCCGGGGCGTTTGCCGTGAGTTCGATCGGATTTGCGATTGCCAACAGGAGTAGAAAAATCGATGGGTGCGTGAACGGGAGGCTAAAGCGCAATGCCACAGTGGGCTGAACACCCCGAACACTGTGGGAGCGGGCTTGCCCGCGAAGGCGCCGTGTCAGTTGCTATCTACTGCGCTGACACAGCACTTTCGCGAACAAGCCCGCTCCCGCCTTTTGCATCTGTAAGAGATTACAGACCCAAGTCGGACAACCCCGGATGATCATCCGGGCGCCGGCCCAGCGGCCAGTGGAACTTGCGTTCGCTTTCCTTGATCGGCATGTCGTTGATGCAGGCATAGCGCTGGAACATCAGACCGTTGTCGTCGAACTCCCAGTTTTCGTTGCCATAGGAGCGAAACCAGTTACCCGAATCGTCGTGCCATTCATACGCATAACGCACGGCGATGCGGGTATCGGAGTAAGCCCAGAGTTCTTTGATCAGACGATAATCCAGCTCCTTGGCCCACTTGCGGGTCAGGAAGGCCTTGGCTTCTTCGCGGTTGTTGGCGAACTCGGCGCGGTTGCGCCATTTGGTGTCGAGGGTATAGGCCAGCGAGACCCTTTCCGGATCGCGGGAATTCCAGCCGTCCTCGGCCAGCCGAACTTTCTCGATGGCCGATTCACGGTTGAAGGGGGGTAATGGCGGACGTACCTGGGCTGCAGTAGACATATTCAGTCTCCCGAAAGATTTAACGTTTAAACAACGGGTCAGGCTTACTTAGGCGTTACAGGCCCAATAACTTTCGCGCCATGCATTGCGCATTATCGGCGGCACTGTGATCACCCATCACAAGCGCTACGGTAATGGCACCGTCAATCAGGATCAGCAATTGTCTGGCCAGCAATTGCGGATCCTCGGCACCATGTTCGGTACACAGCTCGCACACGTAGTCGAGCAGCTTCTGTTTGTGGTCTTTGGCAACCTGGCGCACCGGGTCCTGGGGGTCACCGGTTTCGCCGCTGGTGTTGATAAAGGCACAGCCACGGAAACCTTCCGAGGCAAACCAGCCCTTGAGTACAGTGAACAGGTTGAGCAGGCGATCGGCCGGGGTTTCGGCCTGATCGACAGCGCTTCGGTACCAGTGCATCCAGCGCACGTCGCGGCGTTGCAGGGCGGCGACGGTAAGCTCCTCCTTGTTGGCGAAGTAGCGGTAGATGCTTTTTCTGGAGACGCCGGCGGTTTTCACCAGAAGATCCATGCCGGTGGCCGCGATGCCACTTTTGTAGATCAACTTTTCGGTGACATCCAGAATGATGTCGCGGGTCGAGGTGTCAGTGATTTCGTTCATGTGGCGAACAGTAGAACGATCGTTCTCCTTGGTCAAGCGTTGATTTTGCAATGGCTTTCGCGAGCAGGCTCGCTCCCAAAGGGGAACGCATTTCAAATGTGCGAGCGAGCCTGCCCGCGAATAGCTCATTACAGACACTAACAAGACCCGAAGGAAGCGATGGTGTAAGCTCTCGGGTTCTCCGGATTCGACCCATTGCGAGCCCTATGCCGTTGCTTTTCAAACGTTCTCTGCTGCCTAAACTGCGCAGCTTTCCGCTGACCGCCGAGGCCGTGACCATTCTGTCCGGCGCCGCCGAGTTCCGTCGTTGCCTGCTGGAGAAAATCGCCACGGCGACCCAGCGCATCTACATCGTCGCGCTGTATCTGCAGCAAGACGAAGCCGGTCAGGAAATCCTCGATGCCTTGCACGCCGCCAAACTCAAGCGTCCCGAGCTGGAAATCGCTGTGGTGGTCGATTGGTTGCGCGCACAGCGCGGGCTGATCGGTGCCGGCAAGCAGCCGGGCAATTCGGCGTGGTATCAGGAAATGACCCGCACTCACCAGAGTGAGGTGCCGGTCTACGGCGTGCCGGTGCAGACCCGCGAACTGTTCGGCGTGCTGCATTTGAAGGGCTTCGTGATCGATGATTGCGTGGTGTACAGCGGCGCGAGCCTGAACAACGTCTACCTGCACAAGTTCGACAAGTACCGTTTCGACCGCTATCACGTCCTGCAAAGCCGCGAACTGGCGGATTCGATGCATCATCTGGTCAAGCACGGTCTGATCGAATCAAAAGCCGTGCATCGCCTTGACCTGCCCAATCTGCCGACCACGCGCAGCCTGCGCAACGACATCGGCGATCTGCGCAGCCGCCTCAAATACGCGACTTACGACACCGCCAACGGCAGCACGGCCAGAGACGGCCTGTCGGTCAGCCCATTGCTCGGCGTGGGCAAGAACAACCCGTTGAACCGGGCGATTCTTGAACTGATCGCCAGCGCGCAAAAACAACTGACCATTTGCACGCCGTACTTCAACCTGCCGCTGGGTGTGATCCGCGAGGTCAACCGCGCCCTGGCCCGTGGCGTGAAGATCGACATCGTGGTCGGCGACAAGACCGCCAACGATTTCTACATTCCGCCGAGCGAGCCGTTCAAGGTGATCGCGGCGTTGCCATACCTGTACGAGATCAGCCTGCGCCGCTTTGCCAAACGGCATCAGCGCAACATCGACAGCGGTCAGTTGAATCTGCATCTGTGGCGTGATGGCGACAACACCTATCACCTCAAGGGCATGTGGATCGATCAGCGTTATACGCTGCTGACCGGCAATAACCTCAATCCACGGGCATTCCGCCTGGATCTGGAAAACGCGCTACTGATTGATGACCCGAAAGGGGAATGGCTGGAACCGCGGGCGAAGGAGCTGGAGGAGATCTTCCGTCATACCACGCGGATCGAGAGTTTTAATGCTCTGGAGACGTTGCCTGAATACCCGGCGGGCGTGGCCAAGTTTCTCAAGCGCGTGAGTCGGGTGCGGATCGAGCGGTTGCTCTACCGGATTTTGTAAGAAGGCTGAAAATGCCATCGCTGGCAAGCCAGCTCCCACAGGGTTTTCGGTCGTTCACATATGTTGTGTACACCAAAAAACTGTGGGAGCTGGCTTGCCAGCGATGGGGCCTTAACAAACGCTAAAAAACCTTAATTCAGACCCAACTTGCCACGCAATGTGGACAAGTCTTCCGCCAGTGTATTGACCGGGCCAACCAGCGCCTTGCGGTCGTTATCCTTGACCTTGTCATACGTCTCGAAACCCCCGTCCTTGGTCTTGTACTTGGCCAGAATCTTGTCGACGGTGGCAAAGTTCTTGTCCACTTTCGCTACGAAAGCCTTGTCCTGCTTCTCGATCTGCGGACGGAACAGGTCGACGATTTTCTTCGCGCCGTCGATGTTGCCCTGGAAGTCATACAGGTCGGTGTGGCTGTAACGGTCTTCTTCACCGGAAATCTTGGTCGCGGCGACTTCTTCCAGCAGCGCAGCCGCACCGCCGACGACTTTCTCGGGCGGGAAGGTCAGGCCGGCCACGCGGGTTTGCAGGTCCTTGACGTCTTTGTTCAAACCGTCCGCCAGTGTGTCCAGACCCTGGGTGCTTTTCTCCGAGAACAGCGAATATTCGATGCGGTGGAAGCCAGTGAAGTCGTCTGCTTTCACGCCTTTCTCGTGGTCGTCGACACGGGAGTCGATGGACGCATCGAGGTCACTGAACAGTTCGGCAATCGGCTCGATCGACTCGTAATACACGCGGGTCGGTGCGTAGAGTTTTTGTGCGGTGGCCAGATCACCTTTCTTCACCGCGTCGGTGAATTGCTGGGTGTGGCTGGCCAGTTCATCGAGCTGTTCGGTGACGTAAATCTTGTAGTCCGAAACCGGCCCGACCAGATCCAGCGGTGCTGTCGCGGCGAACGCTGACAGCGGGGTGTTGAGCAAACCAAGGGTCAGCAATAACGCGAGTGGCGTTTTTTTCATGGGGGTGGCTCCAGTGTCGGGATTGTTTTATGCAGCTGTTTTCGGTTGTGTGGCATTGAGCAGCGAGCGACCGATGAAGTCCTTGTCGCCCGTGACACCCGGAAGGGTGAAGAAGTAACCGCCACCGACCGGTTTGAGGTATTCCTCAAGCGGTTCGCCGTTGAGGCGGGTCTGCACGGTGATAAAGCCTTTTTCCAGGTCAGCCTGGTAGCAGATGAACAGCAGGCCCATGTCGAGCTGGCCGTTCTTGTTGACGCCGTTGGAGTAGTTGAACGGCCGACGCAGGATCAGATTGGCCTGAGTCGCGGCGGTGCGCGGGTTGGCCAAGCGGATGTGCGCGTCGAGCTTGGTCAGCTTGCCGGCCGGGTCTTTGCTGTAGTCCGGGACTTCACTTTCATGGCTTCCACCGATTGGCGCTCCAGTGGTCTTGACCCGGCCGAGGATGCTTTCCTGTTCCTGCAACGGCGTGCGGTCCCAGCGTTCGACGAAATTGCGGATGATCCGCACCGCTTGATAACTGCCGTGCGCCGCCCAGGCCGGTTCGTCGCTGCCGGGTTGTACCCAGACGAGGCGATCCATGGCTTTGGCGTCGTTGGAGTCGGGGTTGGCCGAGCCATCACGGAAACCGAGAAAATTGCGCGCAGACTGCGCCGGCACGCCGGGTTTGGCCGGGGCTTGCGGCGGCACGCTGCCTTCCTGTTTCCAGCGCACCAGCAGCAGGTCCGGCAGGTTCTTGACGATGTCGCGCAGGGCATGAATGTTGGTGTCGGCGGTGTTGGAGCAGAACTGCAAACTCAGGTCGCCATGGCAGCAATCGGCTTCCAGCGCATCGTTGGGAAAACCGACCATTCGTTGCAGGCGTTTCGGTTTGGCCTCGGCCAGACCGAAGCGCTCGTCGAACAGCGATTCGCCCACCGACACGGTGATCGTCAGGTTGTCCGGGGTGACCACCGGGCCGAGGATGCCGGAATCCGGCGGTGGCAGTTTCGGATCGATCTGCGCCACCGGGCCGCCCTTCATCAGGAAGGCGATGCGTTCGTTCAGCGTGCGGAACAGCCGCTCAAGGTCTTCGCGATCACTGGCCAGCACGTCGAACGACACCAACATCCCGGAGGCCGGGCGCGGGGTGACGATGCCGGTTTGATGCAAACCGTGGTAATCGTGGCGGTCTTCGGTCTTGTCACTGCTCGGCGCTTCAGTGACTTGCGCAGGTGCAGCCGCCATGGCCGGGCAGCTCAGGGCGGAACCGGCGAGGGCGACCCCGGCAGCGCCCATGCCCAGCAGGACGCGGCGACGTTGCAGGTTGAGTTGTTCGGAATCTTTCATCGGTACTCGTCTTCTGCTTAAAGGCCGGAGAGGCCGAGGGCTGGGTCGATGCCATCAAGTGCGTCGGCCAGGGCCTGAGCCTTGTCGGCGATCTGCTTGCGTTGTTCGCCGCTCACAGTGTCGTAAGTGGCGTAGCCGTCCTTGACCTTGAAGCTGTTCAGTTGGGTGTCGAAGTCGGCCAATGCCTGATCGATTTTCGGCAACAGGTCGGCGGCGGATTTGCTCAGCATCGGCCGCAGCAAATCGACGACTTTGTGTGCGGTTTCCAGGTTGGCGGCGAAACCATTGAGGTCGCCGTGGCTGTAGCGTTCTTCTTCACCGCTGGCGGCACGGACGTCGGCCAGGGTGTTGAGGTTGCGCACGATAATGTTGACCAGTTGCTCCGGTGGCAGCGTCTGCGCGAGCAGTTGCTGTTTGAGCGTGGTGACGTCGCTCAGCAAGCGCTGGGAAACGGGGGCGAGTTCGTCGAGTTTGCGTTGCTGGAACAGCGCGTACTCGATGCGGTGGAAGCCGACAAAGGCTGGATCCTGCTCGCGCTTCTCGAAGTAATCGGCACGGGCGTTGATGCTGTTGTCCAGTTCCGCCAGACGTTGCGCGGCCGGGGCCAGACGTTGATAGGCAGCACGCGCAGGCAGGTACAACGCCTGCGCCTGACTGAGGTCGCCGCTGGCAATTGCCTGATCCAGTGCGGTCACGGCTTTGATCAGCGCGCTGCCTTGGCTGGCCAGATACACGCGGAATTCCGACAACGGCCCAACGAAGGCGACCATCGACGGCTTGGCCTTGGCGGCCGCATCGGACGCAGCGGTCGGCGTCACGTGCAAGGTGCCACGCGGGTTGCTCAGCAGGCCGCAGGTGATCGCGTAGTCGCCGGGTTGCAGGTTGGCGTTGATCACCTGGCTGAGGCCCGGCGCAATGTTTTCGCGTTCTTCGACCACCAGCACGCCGTCGAGGATTTCCCATTCCACGGCGCGGTCGGAGCGGTTGACGATGCGGAAACTGGCGCGGCCGGCCGGCACCGTCAGCGCGTTTGGCTCGCAACTGCCCGGATGAATGTTGACCACTACTTCGTCATGGTTGAGCTGACGCTTGGCCGCGGCCATTTTCGAGGCGTAGTAGAACAGGCCACCGGCGGCGATCATCACGACCACCGAACCGGCCACCGCCCAGCGCAAGGCACGGGGAGGGGAGGCCTGAGGGGGATTAGGCTTTGACATGGAGGCCCTTATTGGCTGGAAACGGAAGACGATTGCGTGGCTGGTTTGGGCGCCGGGTAGAAAAACATCCCCAGCGCCACCAGCAGATAAATCAGATACGCCCCGAGGGTGCTGACGGTCGGCGCGTCCTGATAACCGAACATGCCGGCCAGCACCGAACCGAGCGGGCCATCCATCGGCAGCGTTGCGCTGAAGTCGAACAGCACGGTTTGCAGGTGATTCCACAGGCCGGCTTCATGCAGGGCCTGCACCGAGTTGGCGAGAATCCCGGCAGCAACGACGAGAATGAACAGCCCGGTCCATTTGAAAAACGCCGAAAGATTGAGGCGCATGCTGCCGGTGTAGATCAGGAAACCCACGATGATCGCCAGAATCAGGCCGAGCAGGGCACCGATCGGCGCCCCCGGGCCTTCGCTTTGCTGGAACACCGCGAGCAGGAAGAACACCGTTTCCAGTCCTTCGCGAGCGACGGCGAAGAAGACCATGGCGATCAAGGCAATCACTTGGTGTTTCGAAGAGGTCAGCGCCTGATCCAGCGAAGCTTGCAGCGAATGCTTGATCGAGCGCGCCACCTTGCGCATCCAGAACACCATCGAGCTGAGAATGCCCACGGCCACCAGCCCGACAATGCCTTCAAACAGCTCTTGCTGTTTTTGCGGGAATTCGGCGCTGACCAGTTCCAGGCCACCGCCGACCAGCAGGGCCAGCGCAGCGGCGAGAAACACGCCGATCCACACGGCGGGCATCCATTGGCCACGGCCGGTCTGTTGCAGGTAGCTGGCGATGATGCCAACGATCAGCGCGGCTTCAATGCCTTCGCGCAGCATGATCAGAAAGGGGACGAGCATTCGGCATCCAATAAGTCATTCGAAGAGGTTACAAGTTGTAACATAATGACACTCATTCTCACATGACAATCATTGACATAAACCTGAACGCAAGCTGAACAACCTCAATTTTTGCCTCACATTGATCCCTGTAGGAGTGAGCCTGCTCGCGATGGCGTCGTGTGAGTCAGCGCATATTTTTTATGCCCCATCGCCATCGCGAGCAGGCTCACTCCTACAGGGGGTTCGTGTTGAATTCGTGTCCTGCGGTAAGATGCCTGCCACTCAAAAACAACAGGAATCACCGAGTTCCATGTCGGAAAAAGACACCATCGCCGTGCAACTGGTGCGTGAAGCGCTGCTGCAAAGTTGTGCCCCGGGCGTGGCCACGGAAGAAGCCTTGAACAAGGTCGGCATCGATCCGGCGCTGTTGCAACGTGAGGATGGCCGGGTGCCGGCCTCACAGTACGCGAAACTCTGGCGTTTGCTCGCCCGGCGTGGCGATGACGAGTTCTTCGGCATGGACCCGCGCAGGCTCAAGTCGGGGAGTCTGGCGTTCCTCTGTCGTAGCGCGATGGCGCAATCGACGCTGGCCGACGGCCTGAACACGGGGCTGACGTTCCTCTCGCTGATGCTGGAAAAAATGCCCGCACAACTGGTGCATCAGCAGAGCCTGGCGGAAATCGTCCTGCTTGAAGACGATCCGCAGCCACGTCGCGCTTTCACCTATTTCACCTACTGGATGATTGTCCACGGCGTGGCCTGCTGGCTGGCGGGGCGGCGGATTCCGATTCTCGCCATCGAGCTGCGTTGCCCGGCGCCGGACTTCACCGATGACTATCGGGTGATGTTCTCGGAAAACCTGCGCTTTGATCGCCCGCGTACGCGGATGATTTTCTCCGCCGATTGTCTCGATCTGCCGATCAAGCGCAGCGCCGAAGAGCTCAAGCGCTTTCTGGCCCACGCGCCGGCGAACATTCTGGTGAAGTACCGCGATCCGGAGAGCCTCGCCAGCCGGATCAAACAGGACTTGCGCCAATTGCCCGCCGAGCGGTGGCCGGAAACCGAAACCCTGGCGCAGCAACTGTGCATGTCCGCCTCGACGCTGCGCCGACGTCTGGCGGAGGAAGGGCAGACGTATCAAGGCCTCAAGGACAGTGTGCGCAAGGAGTTGGCGATTGTCTGGCTGGCGGAGCCTTCGATCAGTTTTGTCGAGATTGCGGCGCGGCTGGGGTTTGCCGATGCCAGTTCGTTCTACAAGGCGTTTCGCAAATGGTCGGGATCGAATCCGGGGCATTACCGCACATTGATCCTGAATGAAGCGGTCTGATCGAGAAATGTATTGGCTGTTCCGGCCTAATCGCTGGCAAGCCAGCTCCCACAGGGTCAGCGCAAATCCTGTGGGAGCTGGCTTGCCAGCGATGGCGGCCTGACAGGCGCTACATAACCTGAACCCTGGCCAAACCAGTCAGCCACTTTGATGGCTTTGACCATTGCCCCAAGTCCGCCGCAGCGCGACTATCCCTCTGTTGTTTACGGTTCCCCAACCTAATAAAAACACAGAGGGATTCTGGCAATGCGCGATTACTTGTCTGCCACCGCACAGTTCAACTATCAGCACACCGTTGATGCCGCACTCAGCGGTTCGCTTGAGGCGCTCAACGCCTGCGTCGAATGCTGCGACCGCCATGCCTTGCCGGGGCGTATTGCGCTGTTCTGGGAGGGGCGCGACGGCGCCAGTGCGACGTACACCTTCAGCGACTTGCAGGACAAAGCCGCGCGTTTTGCCAATTTCCTCCTCGCCCAAGGCGTGCAGAAGGGTGACAAGGTCGCCGGCCTGCTGCCGCGCAATATCGAATTGCTGATCACCGTGTTCGCCACCTGGCGCATTGGCGCGGTGTATCAACCGCTGTTCACCGCGTTCGGCCCCAAAGCCCTTGAACATCGCCTCAACAGTTCCGGCGCCAAAGTGGTGGTGACCGATGCGGTCAACCGGCCGAAACTCTCGGAAGTTGCCGACTGCCCGACCCTGGTCACCGTCGGCGGCGCCAAGGGCCAGGGCATTGTCCGTGGCGATTTCAGTTTCTGGGCCGAGCTGCCCAACCATTCCAATGTCTGCGAACCGGCGATGCTCACGGGCGAAGACCCGTTCCTGCTGATGTTCACCTCGGGCACCACCGGTCCGTCGAAAGCACTGTCGGTCCCGCTCAAAGCCATCGTCGCGTTCCAGAGCTACACCCGCGACGCGGTTGATCTGCGGCCGGAAGATGCGTTCTGGAACGTCGCCGACCCGGGTTGGGCTTACGGCATTTATTTCGGCGTGACCGGGCCGTTGTCGATGGGCCATCCGATTACCTTTTACGATGGTCCGTTCACCCTCGAAAGCACCTGTCGGGTGATCAACAAGTACGGCATCACCAACCTCACCGGTTCGCCGACGGCCTATCGCCTGTTGATTGCCGGCGGCGACGAGTTCGCCAAGTCGATCAAGGGCAAGCTGCGCATTGTCAGCAGCGCCGGCGAGCCGCTGAACCCGGAAGTGATCCGCTGGTTCGCCGACAACCTCGACGTGGTCATTCACGACCATTACGGCCAGACCGAACTGGGCATGGTCCTGTGCAACCACCACGGCCTCGACCATCCGGTGCATGTCGGCGCCGCCGGTTTCGCCTCGCCGGGCCATCGCATCGTGGTGCTCGACGATCAGTACAACGAACTGGGCGTCGGCCAGCCCGGCATTCTCGCCATCGACCGTCCGCAGTCGCCGATGTGCTGGTTCGGCGGCTACCAGGGCGCACCGACCAAGGCTTTCGTCGGTAACTACTACCTGAGTGGTGACACTGTGGAGTGGAACCCGGACGGCAGCATCAGCTTCGTCGGCCGCAGCGATGACGTGATCACCACCTCCGGCTACCGCGTCGGCCCGTTCGACGTCGAGAGCGCGCTGATCGAACACCCGGCGGTGGTCGAAGCGGCCGTGGTCGGCAAACCCGATCCGGAGCGCACCGAACTGGTCAAAGCCTTTGTCGTGCTCAGCGCGCAATACCGCGCGGCGCCGGAGTTGGCCGAGGAATTGCGCCAACACGTGCGCAAGCGCCTGGCCGCGCATTCTTACCCGCGTGAAATCGAATTTGTCAGCGAATTGCCCAAGACCCCGAGTGGCAAATTGCAGCGCTTTATCTTGCGCAACCAGGAAATCGCCAAGGCTCAAGAGGCCGCGGCGAAGAACGTTTCAGCTTGAATCAGGAAGTACAGTCATGCAGATCGAGAACAAGGTTTTTATCGTCACCGGCGGCGCATCGGGCCTCGGTGCCGCCACCGCTGAACTGCTGGTCAGTGCCGGCGCCAAAGTGATGCTGGTGGACATGAATGCCGAAGCCGTGGCGGCTCAGGCCCAGCGTCTGGGCGCGCAAAGCGTGGTTGCCGACATCAGCAACGAAGCCGCGGCCGAAGCCGCGGTGCAGGCGACCGTCAATGCCTTTGGCAGCCTCAATGGCCTGGTCAACTGCGCCGGCATCGTGCGTGGCGAGAAAATCCTCGGCAAGAACGGCCCGCATGCGCTGAGCAGTTTTGCGCAAGTGATCAACGTCAATCTGATCGGCAGCTTCAATATGCTGCGTCTGGCCGCTGCCGCCATCGCCGAAAGCGAGGCCAATGCCGACGGCGAACGCGGTGTGATCATCAACACCGCTTCGGTGGCGGCGTTCGACGGCCAGATCGGTCAGGCGGCGTACTCGGCATCCAAAGGCGCCATCGCCAGCCTGACCCTGCCGGCCGCCCGTGAACTGGCGCGTTTCGGCATCCGCGTGATGACCATTGCCCCGGGCATTTTCGAAACACCGATGATGGCCGGCATGACCCCGGAAGTACGCGACTCGCTGGCCGCCGGCGTGCCGTTCCCGCCGCGTTTGGGCAAGCCTGCCGAGTACGCCGCACTGGTTCGGCATATCATCGAAAACAGCATGCTCAACGGCGAGGTGATCCGTCTCGACGGTGCCTTGCGCATGGCCGCCAAGTAAGGAGGATTTGTCATGACCCTTTCCAACGATCCGATTGTCATCGTCAGCGCCGTCCGCACCCCGATGGGCGGCTTTCAAGGCGAACTGAAAAGCCTCACCGCGCCACAACTCGGCGCCGCTGCGATCAAGGCTGCGGTTGAACGTGCCGGAGTCGCCAGCGATGCGGTCGACGAAGTGTTGTTCGGTTGCGTACTGCCCGCCGGCCTCGGCCAGGCACCTGCGCGGCAAGCGGCATTGGGCGCCGGGCTGGATAAATCGACCCGTTGCACCACCGTCAACAAGATGTGCGGCTCGGGCATGGAAACCACCATTCTGGCCCACGACATGCTGGTCGCCGGCAGTGCCGACGTGGTGATTGCCGGCGGCATGGAAAGCATGTCCAACTCGCCGTATCTGCTGGATCGTGCCCGCGCCGGTTATCGCATGGGCCATGGCCGCGTGCTCGACTCGATGTTCCTCGACGGCCTCGAAGACGCCTACGACAAGGGCCGTCTGATGGGCACCTTCGCTGAAGACTGCGCTGAAACCAATGACTTCAGCCGCGAAGCGCAGGACGCTTTTGCCATCGCCTCGACCACCCGTGCGCAGCAGGCGATCAAGGACGGTAGCTTCAAGGACGAAATCGTCCCGCTGACCGTGACCGTCGGCAAAGAACAGGTGCTGATCAGCAACGATGAGCAGCCACCGAAAGCCAAACTGGACAAGATCGCTTCGCTGAAACCGGCCTTCCGCGAAGGCGGCACGGTGACAGCGGCCAATTCCAGCTCAATTTCCGATGGCGCGGCGGCGTTGGTGTTGATGCGGCAGTCGCAGGCGCAGAAACTCGGTCTGAAACCGCTGGCCGTCATCCATGGCCATGCCGCGTTTGCCGATACTCCAGGGCTGTTCCCGGTGGCGCCGATCGGCGCGATCAAGAAACTGATCAAGAAAACCGGTTGGTCGCTGGGCGACGTAGATCTGTTCGAGGTCAACGAAGCGTTTGCGGTGGTGGGGATGGCGGCGATGACTCACCTGGAAATTCCCCACGACAAGCTCAACGTGCATGGCGGCGCTTGTGCGTTGGGCCATCCGATCGGCGCGTCCGGCGCGCGGATTCTGGTGACCTTGCTCTCGGCGCTGCGCCAGCGAAACCTCAAGCGCGGGATCGCGGCCATCTGCATCGGCGGCGGCGAAGCGACGGCGATGGCCGTGGAATGCGTTTACTGATTCACGCAGTCCCCTTGTAGGAGTGAGCCTGCTCGCGATGGCGTCGTGTCAGCCAACACTGATTTATATGACCCACCGCTTTCGCGAGCAGGCTCACTCCTACAGGGGTTAGCGGTGCGACTGACATTTAAGGATTCACCATGATTCCCAACGAAGACCAAACCCAGATCCGCGACATGGCCCGGCAGTTTGCCGAGGAACGGCTCAAGCCGTTCGCCGCCGAGTGGGATCGCGAGCACCGCTTCCCCAAGGAGGCCATCGGCGAGATGGCCGAACTGGGCTTCTTCGGCATGCTCGTGCCGGAGCAGTGGGGCGGCTGTGACACCGGTTACCTGGCCTACGCCATGGCTCTGGAAGAAATCGCTGCCGGCGATGGCGCCTGCTCGACGATCATGAGCGTGCACAACTCGGTCGGTTGCGTGCCGATCCTCAAGTTCGGCAACGACGACCAGCGCGAACGCTTCCTCAAGCCATTGGCCAGTGGCGCGATGCTCGGCGCGTTCGCCCTGACCGAACCGCAGGCCGGTTCCGACGCCAGCAGCCTGAAAACCCGTGCGCGTCTTGAAGGCGATCACTACGTGCTCAACGGCTGCAAACAGTTCATCACTTCCGGGCAGAACGCCGGGATCGTCATCGTGTTTGCGGTGACCGATCCGAGTGCCGGCAAGCGCGGCATCACTGCGTTTATCGTGCCGACCGATTCGCCGGGCTACAAAGTCGCCCGCGTCGAAGACAAGCTCGGCCAGCACGCCTCGGACACCTGCCAGATCCTCTTTGAAGACGTCAAAGTCCCGGTCGCCAACCGGCTGGGTGAGGAGGGCGAAGGCTACAAAATTGCCTTGGCCAACCTTGAAGGCGGCCGCGTCGGCATCGCCTCGCAATCGGTGGGCATGGCCCGTGCCGCGTTTGAAGCGGCGCGTGATTACGCCCGAGAGCGCGACACCTTCGGCAAGCCGATCATCGAGCATCAAGCCGTGGCGTTCCGCCTCGCCGACATGGCCACGCAAATCGCCGTCGCCCGGCAAATGGTGCATTACGCCGCCGCCCTGCGCGACAGTGGCCAACCGGCGCTGGTCGAAGCCTCCATGGCCAAGTTGTTCGCTTCGGAAATGGCCGAGAGGGTCTGCTCGATGGCGTTGCAAACCCTCGGCGGTTACGGTTACCTCAACGACTTCCCGCTGGAGCGTATCTACCGCGACGTGCGCGTCTGCCAGATCTACGAAGGCACCAGTGACATTCAGCGCATGGTCATTTCGCGCAATCTTTGAGAAGGAATCTGCATTCATGACTTACGAAACCATTCTGCTGGAAACCCACGGCCGCGTTGGCCTGATCACCTTGAACCGGCCGCAGGCGCTGAATGCCCTGAACGCGCAACTGGTCAGCGAAGTGAACCATGCCCTCGATGGCCTGGAAGCCGATGCGAACATCGGTTGCATCGTCCTCACCGGATCGAAAAAAGCCTTCGCCGCCGGTGCCGACATCAAGGAAATGGCCGAGCTGACCTACCCACAGATCTACATGGACGATCTGTTCAGCGACAGCGACCGCGTGGCCAACCGGCGCAAGCCGATCATCGCGGCGGTCAACGGCTTTGCCCTCGGTGGCGGCTGTGAGCTTGCGTTGATGTGTGACTTTATTCTGGCCGGCGACAACGCCAGATTCGGTCAGCCGGAAATCAACCTCGGCGTGCTGCCGGGCATGGGCGGCACCCAGCGCCTGACCCGCGCCGTGGGCAAGGCCAAGGCCATGGAAATGTGCCTGAGCGGGCGCATGATCGATGCGGTGGAAGCCGAGCGTTGCGGCATCGTTGCGCGGATCGTGCCGAGCGATGAGTTGCTGGAAGAAGCGCTGAAGGTGGCGGCGGTGATCGCCAGCAAGTCGCTGCCGATTGCGATGATGGTCAAGGAAAGCGTCAACCGTGCTTTCGAGGTCAATCTGACTGAAGGCGTGCGTTTCGAGCGCCGGGTGTTCCATGCAGCGTTTGCCACGCAGGATCAAAAGGAAGGGATGGCGGCGTTTGTGGCCAAGCGGACGCCGGATTTTCAGGGCAAATAATGCTGCAGTCTTACTGACGTCATCGCTGGCAAGCCAGCTCCCACACAATCTTCGGTGTACACAACATCTGTGATCGACCGAGAACCCTGTGGGAGCTGGCTTGCCAGCGATGCTTTTGCTTTTAGATCTGGTAGTTCTTCAGCTCCCGAGCAATCACCATCCGCTGAATCTCGCTCGACCCTTCATAGATCTGGGTAATCCGCGCATCGCGGTAGTACTTCTCGACCGGATAATCTTCCAGATACCCATACCCGCCATGAATCTGAATCGCCGACGAGCAGACCTTCTCGGCCATTTCCGACGCAAACAGTTTTGCCTGCGAAGCCTCTGACAAACATGGTTTGCCCGCCGTGCGCAGCCGCGCCGCGTGCAGAATCATCAGGCGTGCCGCGTTCAGTTGCATGTGCATGTCGGCCAGCAGATTGGCGATGCTTTGGTGCTCATTGATCGGCTTGCCGAACTGGATACGATCACGCGAATAAACCAGCGCCGCTTCAAACGCCGCACGGGCGATGCCCAGCGCTTGCGCGGCGATGCCGATGCGGCCGCCTTCAAGGTTGGACAGGGCAATCGCCAAACCCTTGCCACGCTCGCCGAGCAGATTGGCCTCGGGAATGCTGCAGTTGTTCAGCGTTACCGCACAGGTGTCGGAGGCGCGGATGCCCATTTTGTGTTCGGTACGGTCGACGATGAAACCCGCCGTGTCGGTCGGCACCAGAAACGCCGAAATGCCTTTTTTGCCCAGCTCCGGATCGGTCACCGCAAACACAATCGCCAGTTTCGCCCGTTTGCCGTTGCTGACAAATTGCTTGGCGCCGTTGATCACCCATTGGCCGTCACGCAATTCGGCACGGGTGCGCAGGTTGTGCGCTTCGGAACCGGCCTGCGGTTCGGTCAGGCAGAAGCAACCGATGGTTTGCCCGCTGGCGAGATCCGCCAGCCAGGTCTGTTTCTGTGCTTCGCTGCCGAAGTTAAGCACCGGGCCACAACCGACCGAGTTGTGGATGCTCATGAACGCGCCAGTCGCGCCGTCGCCGGCAGAAATCTCTTCGACCGCCAGTGCGTACGCGACGTAGTCGACGTAAGTGCCGCCCCATTCTTCCGGCACAACCATGCCGAGCAGGCCCAGTTCGCCCATCTTCGCTACCAGCGCGTCGTCGATCCAGCCAGCCTTTTCCCAGGCTTGTGCGTGGGGCGCGATTTCGCCACGGGCAAAGTCCCGGGCCATGTCGCGGATCATCACTTGTTCTTCTGTCAGTTCGAGATCGTGCATGGCTCAGCTCCCGCTCTCATCAAAACCGTGGAAGAAACTCGCAACATGCGCCGCGTCCAGCGCGGCGAGGGTCGGCGGGTTCCAGCGAGGTGTCTTGTCTTTGTCGATCAGCAGGGCGCGCACGCCTTCGATCAGATCGCCGCGTTCGAACCACTGACGATCCAGATGCAGTTCCAGGGCGAAGCAACGTTCCAGGCTCAGATGACGGCCGCGACGGAGCATTTCCAAAGTCACGGCCATGGCCAGCGGTGAACGGGTTTCCAGCAGGTTGGCGGTGGTAGTCGCCCATTCATGGCTGTCGGCCACGGTCACTGCGCGCAGTTGTTCGACCATGCTCGGTACATCGGGCAGAGCAAAGAAATGGTCGATGGCCGGGCGCAAGGCTTCCAGTGGCGCATCGGGCAGGGTTTGCACGGCGTGTTTGGCCAGCAGGTTTTGCAGGGCCTTTAGCGGCGTGTCCTGCCACTCCATCTGATCAAGTTTTTCGTCAAGCAGCGCCAGTTGGCTGCTGTCCAGATACCAGTCGGCGAGGCCGCAATACAGCGCGTCGGCAGCGCGGATCTGCACGCCGCTGACACCCAGATAAATGCCCAACTCACCGGGAATGCGCGGCAGGAAGTAACTGCCGCCGACATCCGGGAAATAACCGATGGCCACTTCCGGCATCGCCAGTCGGCTCTTCTCGGTGACCACGCGCAGATCCGCGCCTTGCACCAGGCCCATACCACCGCCGAGGACAAAACCGTCCATCAACGCCAGCACCGGTTTGCGGTAATGATGAATGGTCAGGTCGAGGGCGTATTCCTCGACGAAGAAATCTTCGTGCAGCGTGTCGCCGCTTTTGAAACTGTCATACAGGGAACGAATATCGCCACCGGCGCAGAAGGCTTTTTCACCGGCACCGCGCAGCACGACTGCGTGAACATTGGCATCGCTCGCCCAGGCGTCGAGCTGCTCTTGCAGCAGGCGCACCATGTCGAGGGTAATGGCGTTGAGGCCGGCGGGGCGGTTGAGGGTAAGGTGACCGATGTGGTTGCGAACCTCGGCCAGCACTTCGTTTTGCGTGGCATCCATGGACACAGTCCGCGGGGATGAAGCCTGAGCAGTCATCACTAACTCCCTGCTTTTATTGTCTTTATTCGAGAAGCTCGCGCGCGAGCGTTAGCGGATCGTAACAGTGCAAATTTGCCCTGTACAACGGGGATATGTGCAGGGTCTGTCTGCGTTTTTACCTTAGACACAAGATCGCCTTTGTGGCGAGGGATCTCAGCGGCTAACGTGTGAAGACTTCACCGATGCTGCGCCGTTTGGCGTGCTGTTCGCTGGTGTGGATCAGTTGTTCGAGGTCTTCGGGGGTGATGTCGATGAACGCTTCCATGTCCGCCAGTGCCAGTTTCAAGTCTTCAGCGGTGATCGCCTGACTGTCGACCGGTGCCACCGTTGGTGCGGGATCGGCAGCACGTTTCGGATAACGAATCCGCGTCAGGTTGTTGTAAGCGAGGGCGCTGAGCAGCATGCACGCAGCGCCGAGCATCACCGGCCCCATGGCTGTCCAGTCCATGGCGACGGTCGCCGGATCTGCCAACACGAGCGTCAACGCCAAGGCCCCAGCCGGCGGGTGCAGGCAACGCAGCCAGCACATCAGAATCAACGCCATGCCCGCCGCCAGACACGCGCTGCCAAGGGTTCGCCCGAGCACGTGGGCCACCAACAATGCGACGACACCGGCACACAAGTAACCACCGAGAATCGACCATGGCTGGGCGAGCGCACCGGACGACACGGCGAACAGCAACACCGCCGACGCGCCCAACGGGCCGATCAGGTGATAGGCCACGTCATGACCGAATACCTGCGCGCACAGCCACACACTGAACAGCGTGCCCAAGGCCATGCCGATGGCGGCGCGGCTCCATTCGGTAGGGCGGGTGTTGATGGCGGCGGGTAACCAGCGAGCGAGCATGTGAATCCGATCCTGTAAAAAATGCGGGCAAAAAAAAGGACTGTCCGGCAATCCGGAAAGCCCTCGAAGTGTTCCAACATTGGGGGAGGAACGTGCACAGTGTGCCGATCATTCACGATGCTGACAAATTCATATTAATGCAGTTTCAGTGCACTATTTTTGAACTGAAGCCACTCTTCGGCCGCTGACGAAACACAGATAACCACCCAACGCCGCCAACGCGCTCAGCGCGTAGAACATGCTCGGCGCCGGCGTGTGCATCAGCAGGAACCCGCACATCACCGGACTCGCCGCACCGCCGAGTGCCGCCAGGTTCTGCGCGCCGTAGTAGCTGCCACGCAACTCCTCCGGGGCCAGCGTATCAACGAAGAGGAAATCCGCCGGGTAAATGATCATTTCGCCCAAGGTGAAGATGAACATCGCCACGCACCAGCCTACGAGGCTGTCGGCCAGGCTGAAACCGATCAGACCGACGATGAACAACGCCGTGCCACCGGCAATCCACTGGCGCAAGTGCTCGCGTTTTAGGAAACGGCCGATCTGGTATTGCAACAGGATCACCGTGATCGCGTTGCAGGCGAGCAGGGCGGCCATGGTGTCCAGCGTCTGTTGCTGGGTGTGGGTCACCAGCAGGTATTGCGACAGGTACAACGTGAAGCGCCCGTGCACCAACGTGCTGAGCAGGCAACCGAGGGTAAACAGGATCATCGTGCGATCGTTCTTGAGGATGATCAGCGTATTCAGAAAGCTTTGTGGCTGGCCGACCGGCGAGATCGGGCTGGCATCTCTGGCGGCGCCGAGCAGCAGGAAAATACTGCCAATGGCAATCGCGCCCGCGACGATGAAGGGCGCGGCGGGCTGGATGCCGGCAATCACCACGCCGATCATCGGCCCAACCGCATAGCCGATATTGGTCAGCGTGTAATTCAGCGAGAACGCCTTGACCCGCTGGCCGACCGGCAGGTTTTCACTGAGGATCGCCTTGGAGCAGATCAGGAACAGCGCCGACGCGGTCTCGCTGATGATCAGCACCAGGGTGACCAGGTACAGGTTCTGCGCGAAGGTCAGCAGCATCAGGCCGATGCCGCTGGAGAGCATTGTCACAATCAGCAACTGACGCTTGTCGAGTTTGTCGATGATGTAGCCGCCGTACAGCGACAACAGCGTCGCGCTGAACACCGCGACGCCCAGCAGCAGGCCGACGTCCTGCGGGTTGAGGCCGAGTTTGTTACTGAGGAACAGGGTCAGCAGCGGACTGATCAGAGCACGGCTGACAACGACCGTCAGCGAGCTGATCATCAGTCGGCGAATGAGGCGCGAGTAGGTGGCCACGAAGAGGTCAACGTCCTTATTTCAAATGCGAGAGGCGCGCCGTCATCCTCCCCGGCTCTCGCCCGGCGGTCAACCTGACACACCGACATGCCCATGTAGGAGCTGGTTTTCAGTGTTGTCAGGGAAGTGGCAGGCGCATCGCGCAACGTCTTTCGCCGGGGAAACCGTGGTCGATTTCGGTTTGCAGGGCGGTCAGCAGATGCGGTGGCGTGTTTTCAGCGCCGAGCAAGATAAACCCGAGGCGCTGATAGAACGGCGCATTCCACGGCAGGTCGCGAAAGGTGGTCAGGGTCAAGGCCTGCAATTGCATCTGACGCGCGTGCTCAATGGCCGCTGATACCAACGCACGCCCCATGCCTTGCCCCTGAAAATCCTGACTCACCGACAGCTCTTCGATGTGCAATTGACTGTCGATTTCCAGTGCCCGAAGAAACCCCGCCAGTGACTGGTCAGCACTTTCAACCACCCAAACGCACATCTGCTCGATGGCCTGCACATGTTGCGCACTATCTGGCACTTCGGCGTCGGCGAGCCAGGCGAGGTTAGGGTCGAGACGAAACAGCCCGGCAGCCGAGCGTTCGATGGCGGGGAGGGCGGCCGCGTCAGCAGGGCTGGCGCGGCGGACGATGAAAGTCATGTCGGGACGAATCCTGTCGAGCAAAGCCCGACAGATTACGGTTTCAGCCACAGCAGGACATAGTCGTTTTTATCGAAACGCCCACTCAACACCGGTTTCAGCGTTTGCAGCGGCGTGCCCGCGAGTGCCTTGAAGTCATTGCGATCCATCATCAGCCACGCCGGGCCTTTGAGTGCTTCCAGATCCTGCACGGTTTCGCTGAACTGCGGTTGCAGATCCTGTTCGAGGTTGACCATGAACTTGATCGCTTTGGCATCTTTGCCCATGCCGTGCAGCACCAGTGGCGCCGGGTTTTGTTGAACCTGGGCGAACACTTCACGACTGAAGGTGCGGGTGTCGTACATCTGCCGCTCAACCGGTTCGAACACCATCGCATACACCGCCCACAACGCCAGCACCGCACTGAACGCCATGACCTCGGCACGCCAGCGCGGCTGCAACAGGCGCGACAATGCAAACACTTGCAGCACGCCAAGCACGATCAACATGCCTGCCAACCCAATTTGCAACTCCGGAACCCGCCGCTGCGCAACCAGCAACACCACCATCAACAACCCCGGCGTCAGCAGCCATAGCCCTTGAATCACGCCGCGCAACCAGACGAACACGCGACCGTGCGCCACCTGAAACGGATACGCCGCGATGATTGCCGCCATCGGCAACATCGGCAGCAGATACCGTGCCTTCTTCGCCTGCGGGATCGACAGCCCTACCATCACGATCAACCCCGCCCCCGCGCAATATTGCACCAGCCGCAAGGCCGGCCCGCGCTGTTGCGGTTTGCTCAGCCATGCGCAGGCCAACGCCAACAAAGCCAAGGGATACGCCAGCGCATAGTTGCCGAACGACGAAGTGAAGTAATACAACGAACCGCTGACACCCTCGCTGCCGTCCATGCGCCCCATGAACTGCATGCGGATGACGTCTTGCATGAACCTCGGACCACCACTGAGCTGCGCCAGCCACAACAACAGCCCGACGCACGCCACCAGCAACAGCGTCGCGAGACCACCAAACAGCAGCAATCGCGACCATTGCCGATTGAGCAGGTAATAACTGCACAGCATCCCGGTCGGCACCACCAGCCCGATCGGCCCGCGAATACCGAAACCGAGCAGTAGCAACACAAAGATCAGCGACCAGCGCCGTCCACCACCGCAATGATCATGGGCATAACCGAGATAGAACGCGGCAAACGCCACCGCAGCGAGCATCAGGTCCTGCGACACCGCACGCACTTCAGTGACGAAGGTGCCGGTGAGCATCAGCAAGGCAATGCTGATCAGCGCCCAACGCCGCGAATACGGCGCGAGCAGGCGATACATCAACGTCACCATCACGGCCCCGGCGACAGCGCTCGGCGCCCAGGCCGTTAACGCATTAACCGTGCCGAACGGCAGCGACAGCAGCCAGACAAACCACGTCGACAGCGCCGAGTAGTCCGCGTACGGCTCACCGTAAGTGGTGGGAAACACCGTCGGCCCGTGGCGCAGCATTTCCTGCGCGAACAACACAAAACGTGAATCAAAACCGATAGGGGCCTGCCCGTAGACCCCGGCGATGAACAATAAAAACGCCAGCAGCCCCGCGATCAGGGACTGCCGGCGAATGGCAGGCGTCAGCGTGATCAAGCGACGTCGGACGCGTGCGGCCACTGTTGCAGCGGGATCGGTAACTTGCGCGATTCGCCACGGCCCATCGGGAAATACTGGAAGCCGTTGCGCGCCAGGCGCTCGGCGTCATACAGGTTGCGACCGTCGAAGATTACCGGTGTGTTGAGACGCTGCTTGATCAGGTCGAAATCCGGAGCTTTGAACTGCTGCCATTCAGTGCAGATGATCAGCGCATCGGCGCCGGGCAGTACCGATTCAGGCGTACCCATCAGCATCAGTTTCGACTCATCCGGGTAGAGACTCTGGGTTTCCTGCATGGCTTCCGGATCGAATGCGCGCACGCTGGCACCGGCCGCCCACAATTCTTCCAGCAACACCCGGCTCGGCGCATCACGCATGTCATCGGTGTTGGGCTTGAAGGCCAAGCCCCACAGGGCGAAGGTCTTGCCCCGCAGGTCACCCTTGTAGAACGCGTTGATGCGCTCGAACAGCTTGTGTTTCTGCCGTTGGTTGATCGCCTCGACCGCTTGCAGCAGATCGCTGGAACAGTGCGCCTCTTCGGCGCTGTGGATCAATGCGCGCATGTCTTTCGGGAAGCATGATCCGCCATAACCGCAGCCTGGATAGATGAAGTGGTAGCCGATGCGTGTGTCGGCACCGATGCCCTGACGTACCGACTCAATGTCGGCTCCGAGATGTTCGGCCAGTTCGGCGATCTGGTTGATGAAGCTGATCTTGGTCGCCAGCATGCAGTTGGCCGCGTACTTGGTCAGCTCGGCGCTGCGCAGGTCCATGAACATGATGCGGTCATGGTTGCGGTTGAACGGCGAATACAGGTCACGCATCACGTCGCGTACCTCATCGCCTTCGCAGCCGATAACAATGCGATCCGGCCGGCGGCAATCCGCGACGGCGGAGCCTTCCTTGAGAAACTCCGGGTTGGAGACGATATCGAATTGCAGCAGGCGACCGACCTTGATCAGGGCCTTTTCGATGTGCGTGCGCAGGGTGTCGCCGGTGCCCACTGGCACCGTGGATTTCTCCACGATGATCAACGGCTGTTCACGATGCCGGGCAATAGCGTCGCCGACTGAAAGCACATAACGCAGATCCGCCGAACCGTCTTCACGGGACGGCGTGCCGACTGCGATAAATGCGACCCGACCGTGCTGCACGGCGAGTTTTTCATCGGTGGTGAACAGCAGGCGTTTCGAATCCAGGCCCTCACGCACCAGACTGGCCAGCCCCGGTTCGAAGATGCTGACGTGGCCCTGGCGCAACAGGTCGACTTTCTTTTGATCGACGTCCATGCACACGACGTCATGGCCGACCTCGGCCAGTACTGCGGCCTGCACCAGGCCGACATATCCGCTACCAAATACTGTGATTTTCATGGAGCACTCCTGAATTCGGGCGCACGAGCCGGACGAGTGTTGATAGTGATGACCCCGAGCATGACCAGCGCCACGCCCAGTGATTTAGTGAAACTGAAGGATTCGTTGAACAGCGGCAGGCTGGCCGCCAATAGGTACACCAGCGCATAGCTGATGCTCAGCAGCGAATAGGCGCGGCCCAGCGGCAGATCGCGCAGGGCGGCGAGCCAGCAGAGCATCGACAGTGCGTAGGCGACGATCGCCGCGACAACAACCGCCAGCGCACGCAGGTCGATACTGTCCAGCGCAAGCCAATGGTCCGGCGCCGGCAGGCGCGTCATGCTCCAGCGCATGCCCAGTTGTGCGGCGCTGACCAGCAACACGCTGCCCATGGCGAAGGTGATTCCACGACGCTGGTTCATGATTGTTGCCCCAACAAGACCACGCCGCCGATCACCAACGCCACGCCAAGCCAATGCTGACGGTCGATGGGCTCACGAAAAACGAAGCGGGCGATCAGGGTGATCAACACGAAGTTGAGGCTGAGCATCGGGTAGGCGATGCCGACCTCCAGACGCTGCAGCACCAGCAGCCAGACCAGCAGGCCCGAGCCCAGCGCGAGCAACGCCAGCCACAACCACGGCGAGCGCAGTTTGTCGGCCCAGGACGACTCGGCACCGCGCCAACTTTCCACGGCGTACTTTTGCGCGACCTGCCCGAGGCAGGTCAGCAGGCAGGCGAGCAACACCAGCAACAGGCTCATGACGCCTCCTTGGGCAGAATCATGATCACCAGGTTGCCCTGCTCATAACGCACGCCGTCCTTTGGCAGTCTGTCGATTTCGTCCAGTTCGTCTTGCCCCTTGACGCGCATCACCACGCCGACCGAACCGCTGCGGCGCGCCTCGCGCATCCACTGTTGAACCTGTTCGGGATCGACCCGCTGTTGAATGCCGTCAGGATAGGCAAGGCCATATTTCAATTCGCCTATCGTGTTGTACAACGCCACTTGCGGGCGTTTCAGCCGCCAGGCCAGGGCCGACGCGGCGCCCAGATCGTTGCTCAACAGATGCTCGGCCTGCGCCAGTTCGCTGACGTGATGCTTGATGAACTGATCGGGGGTCTTGTTGGCGATGACCGATTTGGGCAATGCCGCCGGCAATAGCGCGATCAGCAACAGACTGCCGAAGGCCGGCGCCGCCCAGCACTGCAAGGGCAGGAAGGCTTGCAACAGGTTGGCGATGATCCAGCCGATCAGCGCGATGAACACCAGCACCAGGCTGTGCAGTTCATGGTCATAAATCGGCCGTGTCAGCTGCACATACACCAGCGCAATCAGCACGGCGATTCCGAGCAACAGATTCAGCAAACCATTAATGCCCAACGCCCGGCCTTGCTCCAGTCGCAAGCGATCGGCCAGCGCATGGCCCAGCAGCAACGCCATCGGCAACAGGCACGGCAGGATGTACGTCGGCAATTTGCCGTTGCTCAGGCTGAAGAACGCCAGCGGCATCAGCAACCACAGCAACAGAAACACCACTTTGGGCTGAGTACGGCTCTGCCATGCCTGCTTGAAAGCAGTCGGCAACAACCCCACCCACGGCAGACTGAACGCCACCAGCAGCGGCAGGTAAAACCACCACGGCGCATCATGCTGGGCATCGTCCCCGGCAAAGCGGCGAATGTGTTCATGCCAGAAGAAGAACCGCCAGTAGTCCGGTTCCTGCGCATGCACCGCCAGCGCCCACGGCAAGCTGACAATGATCGCCACAGCAATCGCCACCGGGCCGTACAGCAGCAATTCGCGCCAGCGTTTTTGCCAAAGCATCCACGGCAAGGCGATCAGCACCGGCAACACCCAGGCGAGAAAACCCTTGGTCATGAAGCCCATGCCGCAGGCGAATCCCAACACGGCCCACGCGGCCATGCGTTTGCCGCTGCTTTGACTGTCGACGGCAAACCACAGCGCCACCAGGCTCAGGTTGACCCAAAAGGTAAATTGCGGATCGAGGTTGGCGTAGCCCGATTGCCCGGCAACCACGGTGAAACTCATGTAGAGCAGGGCGCAGACGAAGCTTTTGCGCGGCTCGTTCCACAGGCGCCGGGCGATCAGGTAGCAGAGCAACACGCTCAAACCCGTGCTCAGCGCCGAAGCGAAGCGCACGCCAAACAGGTTCTGACCGAACAATTCCTGCCCCAGCGCGATCATCCAGTAGCCGGCAATCGGCTTCTCGAAATAGCGCAGGCTCATGAAATGCGGCGATACCCAGTTGCCGCTCAGCAGCATGTCCTGACTGATCTGTGCGTAGCGGGTCTCGTCGGGAATCCACAAACCGTGGCTGCCCAGCGGCAGCAGGTAGGCCAGCAGACAGATCGCCAACAGCAGCAGCGGCAGTGTCCAGCGGTTAGTCATGCGCCTTGCACTCCCAGCCAGCCTTCGCGGCCATCGAGGGCGCCGCGCTGCACGCGACCCACGGGCAAGGTGTTGAAGAACTCGGGCAACAAGTCGCCCAGCGGGGTGAAGTCGATGTTGCGCTGGCGCGCATCGGCCAGCAGTTGACGAAAGTCCTCAGCCATCAGAATCCCTTCTACTTCGGCATGAATGGTGTAGACGTTGAGTTGTCGCGGCAGAAAGTGATCGAGGATGAAGCGGTTGAAATCCCGCGCCGCAACGATGGGGCCGACGACTTCGTCGAAGGTCGGCAGATCCACCGGAATCTGCGGCGTGCCCGGTGTGCCGTCAGCCAGCAGCGGACGGAACACTCGCGTGCCTCGGCAATCGCTGTTGTAGCGAAAGCCGAACGCCTGCTTGGCTTCAATCACGCGCTCGTCGGCACGCCAACCGGCAGCGGCCGAACAGGTGACCTTCTCGCCAAGAATGTCGCTCAAGGTGTCGACGCCCTGACGGATCTGCTCGATCAGCTGCTGATCGCTCCAGCGCCCGGCATTGGCCTGCCAGCCGTGGTGATCCCAGGCGTGTAGGCCGACCTCATGCCCGGCGTCTCGGGCCTGACGCATCAGGTGCCCGAGTTCGCGGCCAATCGGTTTGCCCGGCCACGCGGTACCGGCCAGCAGAATGTCCCAGCCATACAGGCCGGCCGCGTTGGAGCGGAGCATCTTCCAGAGGAACTGCGGGCGGATCAGGCGCCACAGATGCCGGCCCATGTTGTCCGGGCCGACACTGAAGAAGAACGTTGCCTTGATCTGCGCTTCGTCGAGCATTTCCAGCAGACGCGGCACACCCTCACGGGTGCCGCGAAAGGTATCGACGTCGATGCGTAGACCGGCCTGCATCAATGCTTGTCCGCGATTTCGAGCATGGCTTCACGCAAGAAGAAGTCCAGCGTATTGCCGATGGTCTCGCGCATTTCCACGGTCGGCGTCCAGTCCAGCAGGCGCTTGGCGTTGGCGATGCTCGGTTTGCGGTGCTCGACGTCCTGGTATCCAGCGCCGTAGAACGCCTTGCTCTCGACGTCGCGGAAACCGGCGAACGGCGGGAAGTTGTGGCGCAGCGGATGCGCTTCGAACTGGCGCAGCAACTCTTCGCCCAACTGGCGGATGCTCGCTTCATTGTCCGGGTTGCCAATGTTGATGATCTGGCCGTTGCAGACGTCGTTGTCGTTATCGATGATCCGCGCCAGCGCTTCGACGCCGTCGGCGATGTCGGTAAAGCAGCGTTTTTGCTCACCGCCGTCGAACAGACGAATCGGCGTGCCTTCCACCAGATTGAGGATCAGTTGGGTGATTGCCCGGGAGCTGCCGATGCGCGCCGAATCCAGACGATCAAGACGCGGGCCCATCCAGTTGAAAGGCCGGAACAGGGTGAAATTCAGGCCCTTGGCGCCGTAGGCCCAGATCACCCGGTCGAGCAGTTGCTTGGACACCGAGTAGATCCAGCGCTGCTTGTTGATCGGCCCGACGATCAGGTTGGAAGTGTCTTCGTCGAAGTTCTTGTCCTGGCACATGCCATAGACTTCCGAGGTCGACGGGAAGATCACGCGCTTGTTGTACTTGACGCAATAACGCACCAGCTTGAGGTTTTCTTCGAAGTCGAGTTCGAACACCCGCAGCGGATTGCGCGTGTATTCGATCGGCGTGGCGATGGCCACCAGCGGCAGGACCACGTCGCATTTCTTGATGTGGTACTCGATCCACTCGGAGTGAATGCTGATGTCGCCTTCGACGAAGTGAAAACGCGGATGGCTGCGCAGACGCTCGATGGCGTCGGAGCCGATATCCAGACCATAGACTTCATAGCGGTCATCACGCAGCAGACGCTCGGACAAGTGATTGCCGATGAAACCGTTGACGCCGAGGATCAGCACGCGAGTGCGACGTGGGCCACGGCCGGACTCGGCGCCGCGCAGCAGCGAGCCGTCGACCAGACTGAGTTCGTTGGCCAGTTGCGGGCCGCTCAGGTACAGACCGTTGTCGTTGCGCTGCCCCGAGAGAATCACCAACGAATCTTCGCCACAAGCAATGCGCAGCGGATCGACGCTGATCACCCGGCCCGGCGCCTGGCCTTCGTTGCCTTTGGCAACTTCGGCGCTCCACACGATCAGTTTGTGCTCGCCCACGGCGCAGAAGGCGCCCGGGTACGGTTGAGTCACGGCGCGGACCAGGTTGAACAACTGCTCGGCGGGCTGCGCCCAGACCAGTTTGCCGTCCGCTGCGGTACGGCGACCGAACACCGTGGCTTGGCTTTCGTCCTGCACGGTTTCGCTGATCTTGCCTTGCAGCATCGCCGGCAGGGTGTCGCGCAGCAGATCGCTGGCGGCGACACGCAGTTTGCCGTGCAGGCTCAACGCTGTGTCGCTGCGCTCGATGGCCACGCGCTGCTGAGCGACGATGGCGCCGGCATCGGCACGTTTGACCATGCGGTGCAGGGTCACGCCGGTTTCGGTTTCGCCGTTGACCAGCACCCAGTTGGCCGGCGCGCGGCCACGGTAGCGTGGCAGCAACGAGCCGTGCAGGTTGAACGCGCCTTTTTTTGCGGTGGCCAGCAGCGGCTCGCTCAGCAGGTTGCGGTAGTAGAAGGAGAAAATGTAATCCGGGTCGAGTTTGGCGATGCGCTCGATCCACAGTGGGTGATTGGCGTCCTCCGGCGCGTGCACCGGAATACCCTTGTTGGCGCACAGTTGCGCGACCGAGGCGTAGAAAGCGTTCTCTTTCGGGTCATCGGCGTGAGTGAACACCGCTGCGATGTCGAAGCCGCTGTCGAGCAGGGCTTGAATGCCGGCGCAGCCAATATCGTGGTAAGCGAAGACAACAGTTTTTGCACTCATGAGAGAACCTGACCGGTAGTAGAAGTTGTAGAAGGAGTAGAAGAAAGACCATCAACGGTGACGGCAGGCGCTGGCGTAGCGGGGTGGCTGCGCAGCACCTTTTCAATGAAGAAACGCGGGCGGGCGCGCACATCGCTGTACATGCGTCCCAGGTATTCGCCGAGCAGGCCCATGCCGATGAACTGGCCACCGGTAAACACGAACAGCACCGCGAACAGCACGAACATGCCGTCACCGGCCCAGCCGGAACCGAAGGCCAGACGCATGACGATCAGCGCGAAAGCAAACAGCAGACCGAGCCCGGCCATGGTGAAACCGACGATGCTCAGCAAGCGCAAAGGCGTGGTGGTCATGCAGGTGATCAAATCGAACATCAGGTTGATCAACCGCATCGGGCTGTACTTCGAATCGCCATGCTCACGCTCGGCGTGGGCGACGACGATTTCGGTGGTGTGGCGGGCGAAGCTGTTGGCCAGAATCGGGATGAATGTGCTGCGCTCACGGCAGGCGAGCATCGCGTCGATGATCGTGCGGCGGTAAGCGCGGAGCATGCAGCCGTAGTCGCTCATCGCAACGCCGGTTGAGCGTTGGACGGCGAGGTTGATCAGTTTCGACGGGTAGCGGCGCAGCGCCGAATCCTGGCGATTGCCGCGCACGGTGCCGACCACGTCGTAGCCTTTTTCGGCCTCGGCGACCAGGCGCGGAATTTCTTCCGGCGGGTTCTGCAAGTCAGCGTCGAGGGTGATCACCACGTCGCCCTTGCATTGCTCGAATCCGGCCATGATCGCCGCGTGCTGGCCGTAGTTGCGGTTGAGGATCACCGCCACAAACGGGCTGTCTTCGCGGCTCGCGGCTTCCTCAAGCAAATTCGCGGACTCGTCACGGCTGCCGTCGTCGACGAGGACGATTTCGTAGTCGTGACGCAGCATCCGGCACGCCGCTTCAGTGCGGCGCAACAGTTCCGGCAGGCTGTCCTGTTCGTTGTAGACCGGGATGACGATCGACACGCAACGGATTGGGTAAGGTTTCACGGGCGTTTGTCCATAAGAGTGGCGATGGCGCCGACCACGCGATCGAGGTCCTGATCGGTCATGTCGGGGAACAACGGAATCGAGCACAGCCGCGCCGAGTTCCATTCGGTGTTGGGCAGATACAGATCGGGGTCACGCTGGCGGTACCAGGTGTGCAGGTGGGTGGCGATGAAATGAATACCGGTGCCGATGCCCTGATCCTGCAAACCCTTCATGAAGGCTTCGCGGTCCATGCCGCAGCGCTCGCTGTCGATGCGCAGGATGAACAGATGCCAGGCGTGGGTTTGCGCGTAGTCGGGCAGGGCCAGCGGTTGCACCGGCAAGCCTTCGAGCTTTTGCCGGTAAGCAGCGGCCAACTCGGTGCGGCGGGCGTTGATCGCGTCCAGACGCTGCAGTTGCACCAGCGCGATCGCCGCGTTGATGTCGGCCAGGTTGTATTTGAAACCCGGTTCCATGACCTGCGCCTGCGGCTTGCGGCCGCCGGTGAGGCGGTCGTAGGCATCAACGCCCAGACCATGGAACTTGAGCATGCGCACGCGACTGGCCAGCGCTTCGTCGTCGGTGACGAACATCGCGCCTTCGGCACAGGTCATGTTCTTGATCGCGTGGAAGGAAAAGATCGCCGTGCCCTGAGCGCCGACGTGACGGCCCTTGTAACGGGTGCCGGCGGCGTGGGCAGCGTCTTCGATCACCGCGATGCCGTGTTTGTCGGCCAGGGCGTACAGCGGATCGAGATCGAATGCCGCGCCGGCGTAATGCACCGGAATAATCGCTTTGGTACGCGGGGTGATGGCGGCTTCGATGCGCGCGGCGTCGGTCATCAGCGTGTCGCGGTCGACGTCGACGAACACCGGGGTGGCGCCGATCAGCGAGATCATGTTGGCGGTCGAGACCCAGGTCTGCGACGGTGTGATCACCTCATCACCGGGGCCGATGCCCAACGCCAAAAGTGTGATGTGCATGCCGCCAGTGGCCGAGGACAAAGCCACGGCATGCCGGCAGCCAACGTACTGTGCAAATTGCTCTTCGAGTGCCTGGTTTTTCGGCCCGGTAGTGATCCAGCCGGAACGCAATACTTGCTCTACGGCTGCAATTTCTTCATCACCGATACTGGGGCGAGAGAAGGGGAGAAACGCCTGACTCATGAACACCTCATCACAAACAATCAGAAGAAAACCAACTCGAAAAATCGGATCCAACTTCAGCGTAGACGCAAAAAATACCTTCGCATCAATAAGTTGCTGAGATGACTTACCGTCGGGGTCAGGTTGACTTTTCGGGCGTTGCGCGGCAGTTTGGGCACCGCCGCCGCGGGTTCTATTGGAATTAAGGTTATGCCCGTTTTTGTGAAAGGAACATGAAAAAGCGGTTGGCGAATCGTTTATATGAAACTCATACAGCCACTGTTCAGACTTCTACCGTTTATCGTCATTTTTAGTAGAAAAGTCCTACAGAAGTGTTCCCCTTATACTGGGAATGTTGCAGTTGTTAGTTGGTGTGTTGAATTGTTTTTACTCAAGGCCTTTACGTTTGACTGACTTGTCCGCTGTCCCGTTGGAAACCCGCCAAACCAATCCGATGACCGTGTATCTGGCGCGTCTGGCGCCCTCCAGCCAACTGACCATGCGTTATGTTTTGCAGGACGCTGCTGACCGCCTCGGTTTTGAAGACATGAATGTCGAGGACATTCCCTGGCACGCCTTGCAGCCTGAAGATGTTGTCGCCTTAGTCGCCGCGTTGCGCGAAGACAACTATGCGCCGAACACTTCTTCGCTCTATGTAAACGCCGTGCGCGGCGTGATGAATGAAGCGTGGCGGATGAGCATGATCACGCAGGATCATTTATTGAAGATGCGTTCGGTCAAAGGCATTGCCGGCACGCGTTTGTCGCAGGGGCGCAACTTGAAGCGCACGCTGATTCACGAATTGATGGAGGTGTGCGCCGCCGATCCACGCCCGCAAGGCCTGCGCGACGCCGCCGTGATTGCCTTGCTGTACGGCACCGGCATGCGCAAGTCGGAATCGGTGGATCTGGACCTGAATCAGGTCGACTTCAGCGAACGCAGCCTGACCGTTACCGGCAAGGGCAATAAACAACTGATCAAGTACGCACCGGCCTGGGCGTTTGCCAAGCTCAATGCCTGGCTGGAATTTCGCCGCTCGCAACTCAAGGAGGGCGAAAGCGACGATGCCTTTCTGTTCAACCGCATCCGTCGCGGCAGCCACATCACCCGCGAGCGCATCACCAAACACGCGATCTACTACATCGCCCGCCAGCGCGGCACCCAGGTCGGCGTGAAAATCATGCCCCACGATTTCCGCCGCTCGTTCATCACCCGGGTGATTGAAGAGCACGATCTGTCGATTGCGCAGAAGCTCGCGCACCACAGCAACATCCAGACCACGGCCAACTACGACGTGCGCGACGACAACGAGCGGCGCCGTGCGGTGGATCGCTTCGACCTCTGATCAGGACGCGGCGAACACATGGGCGGCGCCGAGTATCGACAACTGCACCGCGCTGCCGGCCGGTGGCGCGTGCATGCCGGAGCTGCGCACCAACAGCGAACGGCCCGGATCCTGAGTGGTTTGCGAGCGCAGTTCGACGGTGAGCGTGCAGGTGTTGCCGGCGAAATCGCGCTCGGTGACCACGGCATTGCAGGCCTGCGCGTCGTTTACCCCGTCGATCACCTGCAACTGCTCCGGGCGCAACATGATCTGTGCATTGCCGATGAAGCCGTTGCTGTTGACCGGCACCGGGCCGAGATCGCAGTGCGCCCAACCGGATTCGATCCGCGCCGGCATCACCACCGCTTCGCCGAGGAAATGCGCGGTCTGCTCATCGTCCGGGTAGCGGTAGAGGTCCATCGGGTGCCCCGATTGCACCAGCCGCCCGCCACGCATGACCGCCAACTGATCGGCGAACGACAGCGCCTCACCCTGATCGTGAGTCACCAGAATGGTGGTGACGCCGGCCTCTTCAAGCAGGCGCGCGACCATTTTGCGCATGGCGCTGCGCAGTCCGGTATCAAGGGCGGAAAACGGCTCGTCGAGCAGCATCAAGCGCGGTTGCTGGGCCAACGCCCGGGCGAGGGACACTCGTTGCTGCTGGCCGCCGGATAATTCGTGTGGCCAGCGGCTGGCCATGTGGGCGTCAAGCGCCACGCTGTCCATCAATTGCGCGATGCGCTCTGTTCTGGCCGCACCGCTCAGGGCCAGGCCGAAGCCGATGTTGGCGGCCACGGTCATGTGCGGAAACAGCGCGCCGTCCTGCGGCACATAGCCGATCTGGCGTTGGTAGGCCGGCACGGCGTGGCTGCTGTCGACCAGCGTCTGGCCGTTAAGGGTGAGGCTGCCGGCATCGGGAAATTCAAAACCGGCGATCATCCGCAACAGCGTGGTTTTGCCGGAACCGGAAGGGCCGACAATGACCGTGCGGCTGCCGGTCGCGACGGACAGACAGATGTCATCCAGCGCTTTCTGCGCGCCAAAGGCTTTGCTCAGGGAGATCAGTTCGAGTGCGTTCATCGGCCAGCGGTGCGCCTGGATTGGTGATAGAGAATGGCTGTCAGCGGCAGTGAAAGCAGGACCATCAGCAGCGCGTAAGGCGCAGCGGCGGCGTAATCGATTTCACTGGTCATGGCCCAGAAACCGGTGGCCAGGGTCCGTGTGCCGTTAGGGGCGAGCAGAAGCGTGGCGGTCAGTTCATTGGTGATCGCCAGAAATACCAGCGCCGCACCAGCGGCTGCACCGGGCGCGGCGAGGCGCAGGGTGATCAGCCACAAGGCGCGCAGTGGCGAGCGGCCGAGGCTTTGCGCGATGTTTTCCAGCTCAACCGGTGCCTGAGCGAAACCGGCGCGCAGGCTGACCAGCGCACGCGGCAAAAACATCAGCAGGTAAGCGAGCAGCACGGTAATGGTGGTCTGGTAGATCGGCCGGGCGAAATGGATGGTCACGGTGACCAAGGCCAGCGCCACGACGATCCCCGGCAACGCACTGGTGATGTAGTTGCAGCCTTCGAGCAAGCGCTGCAATTTGCCCGGCGCGCGAATCGACAGCCAGGCAATCGGAATCGCCGCCAGACTGGTCAGCAAGGCCCCGGCCACACCGAACGACAGAGTTTGCAGCAGGGCGGGCAGCAGCTCGCCACTTTCCCAGACCTCGGCACCGCCAGCGATCAACCAGCGACCCAATGTCAGCAACGGCACGCCGAGCGCGAGCAGGCAGGTCAGACTTTGCAGGGCAAGTCCTGCGACCACTGCGCTGCGTTTCAAGCGAATGGTGCGCTGCTCGCGGGCACTACCAGCGCCGACTCGCGCATAGCGCGCCTGGCCACGGGCGGCGGATTCGACGGTGAGCATCGCCAGACAACACAGGGCCAGCACCCCGGCGAGCATGTTCGCCGCCGGGCCGTTAAAGGTCGATTTGAACTGATCGAAAATCGCCGTGGTGAAGGTATCGAAACGGATCATCGCGTAGAGACCGTATTCGGCCAGCAGATGCAGGCCGACCAGCAGCGCACCGCCACAGATCGCCAGCCGCAACTGCGGCAACACCACCCGAAAAAACACCGCCCAGGGCTTGAGGCCGAGGGATTCGGCAACGTCCTCAATGGCCGGATCGAGGCGGCGCAAGGTCGCTGCAATCGGCAAATACAGAAACGGGAAATAAGCGACCACCGACACCAGCACGCCGGCGGGCAAGCCATGAATCGATGGAGTCAGGCTGACCCACGCGTAGCTGTGCACGAACGCCGGCACCGCCAGCGGTGCCACCGCGAGCAACGACCAAAGACGCCGACCCGGCAGGTTGGTGCGTTCGGTCAGCCAGGCCAGCGTGGTACCCAGCACGATGCACAGCGGCAGGGTGATCAACACCAGCAGCACGGTGTTGACCAGCAGCTCACCCACACGGGGGCGGAACACCAAGGCTTGAATGGTCGCCCAACCGGTGGTCCACGACACGCCGATCACAAAAGCGATTGGCAGCAGCGACAACAACGACACGCCGATCGCCAACGCCACCACCCACGATCCCCCGCGACCGGAAAGGGCGCGGGCTTTCAGTGGACGATGGGCGGAGGAGGCTGCCGCCACCTCTGCCGGTAAGGTTTCGGGCATCACTTACAGCAGTCCGGCCTGGGTCATCAGCTCGACGGCTTTCTGGCTGTCGAGTTTCGACGCATCGACTTTTGGCGCATCGAGATCCTTCAGCGGCGTCAGTTTCGGGTTGGACGGCGCGTCTTTGCCGACCGCGTATTCAAAGGAATTACCGCTGTGAAGAATCTCCTGGCCCTGTTTGCCAGTGATGTACTTGAGGAACTGCTGAGCTTCATCCTGGTGTTTGCTGGAGGCCAGCACACCAGCGCCGGAGATGCTCACGAAAGCACCCGGGTCCTGATGTTTGAAGTAGTGGAGTTGGGTGTTCTTGCTGTTTTCGCCGGTCTTGGACTGATCGACAAAACTGTAATAGTGGTAGATCACGCCGCTGTCGATCTGCCCGGCATTCACCGCTTTGAGCACAGCGCTGTTACCACGGTAGACAGTGGCGTTGGTCTTCATGCCTTTGAGCCAGTCGAGTGTGGCCGCTTCACCTTTCTGTTCCAGCACGGCGGCGACGATCGCCTGGAAGTCCGCGCCGGCCGGGGATGCAGCCCAGCGACCCTTCCAGTCAGGTTTGGCCAGATCGAGCAGGGATTTTGGCAGGTCTTTTTCCACCAGTTTGCTCGGGTTGTAGACAAATACGGTGGAGCGCGCGGCGATACCGATCCACTGACCGTGGGCCGGACGATAGGCCGAATCCACTTGTTCCAGCGTCGCCGGCGCTACCGGGGCAAACAGTTTGGCGTTGTCCACCAGCACCATCGCCGGGGAGTTCTCGGTCAAAAACACATCCGCCGGAGAAGCCGAACCTTCCTGCACCAGCTGATTGCCCATCTCGGTGTCATCGCCATTGCGAATCGTCACCGGAATCCCGGTTTCTTCGGTAAACCCGGCCACCCAGGCCTTGGTCAGGCTTTCGTGCTGTGCGTTGTAGACCACCAGGCCAATGCTGTCGGCAGCAAACGCCTGACCTGCGCCGAGCAGGGCGGTGGCCAGCAAAGCGCGTTTCAGATAGGCCGGAAACTGTGAATTCATGACGAGAACGCTCCTGATTTTTTAGACGTTATGGGCAGGCATTCGCGGGCAGGTTTCAATGCGAATGATTTGCATATATTGGGCCGCCGGCAATGTAGAGAAGCAAATGAGAAAAAAACGTCAAAGAAACCGTTAATACATGTCATTGCCATTCAGATTAGCAGCGACTTGCAGACGCACGATTGCCGTGCGTCATTCAGCGTCATTCAAGGCAGGAGGCAATAGAGGCTGCCAGGCGCCGGGGCGCCTGGTCTTTGAGGTCATGGCCGGGTTTTGCCGAAGAGGTAGATGTGCAGGTTGCCGCGCTGGAAGTGCTGGCCATCGATTGGCAACAACTCGATTTCCTGAGCCTCCTGAACACTGTTGACGCGCATCACCACGCCCACCGGGCCTCTTTTGCGCGCCTCGGTCATCCACTGACTGACATCATCCAGACCGACCTTGCGCGAAGCCATGGCCGGATCGTCGAGTCCGTATTTCAACTCGCCGACGGTGTTGAACAGGTCAACCTCCGGGCGCCTCAAACGCCACGATAGCGCCGACGCGGCCCCCAGGTCGTTGCTCAGCAGTGAAGTGGTTTCGCTCAATGCCTGTTGATGCTCGGCAATAAACTGATCCGGCATCTTGCTGTCGACAATCTGCGCCGGCATCGCCGCTGGCAGCAGCGCAATCAGCAGACCGATGCCCAACGCCGGCATCGCCCACAGCGTAAGCGGCCGCATGATTTGCAGGGCGTTGGCGATGATCCAGCCGATAAGCACGATAAACACCAGCGACAGGCTGAACATCTCGGTGTTTTCATAAATCTCTCTGGTGGCCTGCAAGTAGATCAGGGCAATCAGCGCGACACTGGCCAGCACGGTGTTGACCACGCCGTTCAGACGCAGCACTCGCGCGTCGCCGTGGTCCAGCCAGTTCACCACGGTGTGGCCCATCAACAAGGCCAATGGCATCAGGCACGGCATGATGTAAGTCGGCAACTTGCCGCTGCTCAGGCTGAAGAACGCGAGCGGCAGCAAGAACCATAGGGCGAGGAAGGCGATTTTCGGCTCGGCCTTTTCGCGCCAGGTGCGGATCAGCGTCGACGGCAACAACAGCGCCCATGGCAACGTGGCAGCAAACAGCAGCGGCAGGTAGAACCACCATGGCCGCGCGTGCTGGGCGTCATCGCCCGCAGCGAAACGGCGGATGTGTTCATGCCAGAAGAAGAATCGCCAGAAGTCCGGTTCCCGGTAATGCACAGCCAACGCCCACGGCACGCTGACAACGGCGGCCACCAGCACCGCCACCGGGCCGAAGCGCAGCAGTTCGCCAAAACGGCGTTGCCAGATCATGTAGGGCAGGGCGACCAACACCGGCAGAAGCAGCGCAAGGAACCCTTTAGTCATCAGGCCCATGCCGCACGCTGCGCCCAACAGTGCCCAACTGCTGATCCGCGCCGTCGTGGTGCGACTGTCGATGGCAAACCAGACCGCCACCAGACTCAGGTTGACCCACAAGGTGAACTGCGGATCGAGGTTGGCATAACCCGCCTGACCGGCGATCAGACCAAAACTCATGAACAGCAGCGCGCACGCCGCGCTAAGACGCGGACTGTTCCACAGTCGCTGAGCCAGCAGATAGGTCAGCCAGACACTCGCACCTGTGCTCAGCGCCGAGGCGATCCTGACGCCAAACAGGTTGTCACCAAAAATCGCCTGACCGATGGCGATCATCCAGTAACCGGCGATGGGTTTTTCGAAGTAGCGAATGCCCATGAAATGCGGCGCGACCCAGTTACCGCTCAGGAGCATTTCCTGGCTGATCTGGCCGTAACGGGTTTCGTCGGGGATCCATAAGCCGTGGGTCATCAGCGGCAACAGGTAAAACAACACAAAAGCGAGGATCAGACCGGGAATCGCCCAGCGCTCAAATGTTCGTGCTGTTGGCGTCTGCGGTAAATGCCGGACGGCGTGGCGCAACGGTTTGTTATCAGACGTCATCACTGGACCTTGGCGCGGATATAAGTATCGGGTGCGAAACGTTGAATTGAATGGGCGTTAGTTCTGTGCATCAGCAATGTTCAGGGTTTTCCAGAACGGCACATTAATAATGCCCAGTACGTTTAGTTGTTTATGGCTGTCAATACGAACCAGCAATACACTGCCGTATTCAGCGGCAATCGCGTGGGGGAAGCCGGTTTGCTTTTCAAAGTCGCTGATGCAACCGCTGTGGGTCACCAACACCAGATTCTGCCCGGCTGTTTTGTGGGCGATCACTTCATCGCGCAGCACAGGGCCGCAGGTGGCCAGCCAGTCTTGCGTGCTGGCGTCCTGACCGAACATGTACTGCGCGGTTTGTGCGGTTCGGGTCAACGGACTGCTCAGCACTTGAGCCTGCTGCATGCCCAATTGCTGAAAGCCCTGACCAACGGCGACCGCCGCCACGCTACCGACCTGGGTGATCCCGTCGGCCGGCCCCAGGCAAGTGTTGCCGGAGCGATCACAACGTTCGGTATGGCGCACCAGTGCGACCACTTCGCCGGCTTGCCAGGCCTGCATCCATTCGGCAGTGACGCGGCGGCTTGCATGATCCAGATCGTTCGGTGAGCGTGGCCAGAACACGAAACCGCTGACCAGAATGGCCACGAACACTACGCAAACCAGTGCGAGCAACAGGCGCAAACGCAGGGTTTGCGGCGACCTGAATAACGTTTTCAGTTGAAATAACGGCGCCACAATCCTGCCCCTTTGAATGTTCGGTATTTCATTCAGCGCAACGTAAGGCTCAGGCTGCGAGCGACTTTACGACGACTGAGTTGAATGCAGGCTGAACACTACGTTCGGGGGCGTGGCGGGGCAGTGAAGAACATGTGAAAAAATTGCCGGAAGTTACCGGGCACAACTAAAGCAGACATTTGATAAATAAACTCAAATGCAGTTTTGTTTGCGCCCGGGTTTAACCAACATCGAGTATCGAGGTAAAGCGGCGTGACTGATCAAGGACCTGGCGGACATCCTCGCGAGTTGCCAGCCGCCTGACTGATCAACGCAGCGAGACGTTTGACGTTGTTCTGCTGAGCCGTCACCAAGTCATCGATGCTCGGTCCGGACGGGGTCTGTAACGTCGAGCGGCATGTCACCAGACTGCTGTCAGTCTCACCGAGTGGACGCAGGCGCCATTTTGCTTCGATCAAACCATACTGGCCGGGAATCGAGTCGAAACGCTGCACCTCGATACGCACCGAGACGTTGCCGCGCCCGCTGCTGTTGCTCAGTTGATCGCTCAACGCACCGCGCAACTCATCGGCAAGTGTCGCGCCCCACCAATCTGTTTCCAGAATCGCCAGGCCGCTGTTGCCTTGACGGATGACGATTTGTGCACGGTCGACCTGCGGCGGCACACTGAGGCTTTCGATCGGGATCTGTGTGCCGCTGCCCTTATTGCTCAGTTGCACCGGCGTCAGCGTATGAAAGCTGATCGGGTCGCTGCGGCAGGCGCCCAGTAGCATGAACGCAGCGAGCAGGGTGATCTTCAGCGGTACAGCCATCGGTTTGACTCCTGTGCTCAATTGCGTGGCGGTCCTTTCAGATCCAGTGGCGCCGCGTTGTCCGGACGCCCGCGAATCAGCGATTCCGGATGACGACCGAGGTAATCCGACAACTCACGCAACGAGCGCGACATGCGCCCGAGTTCGTCGAGGGTCTCGGTGAGTTTTTCGCGTTGCGGCGAATCTTCGGCAAGGGTCGAGCTGGCGGACTGCAGGGTCTTGCTGACATCGGCGAGCGTGCTCTGCACCCCCGGCAAGGTCTTGGCGTTGAACTGGGTCAGGCCTTTGCGCAGTTCGACCAGATTGCTGTCGAGGTTGTTGGCGATGCGATCGACCGGCACTTTGTTGAGCTTGTCGACCACGGCTTCGAGTTTTTCCTGCAACTGTTCGAGGCTGCCCGGCACGGTCGGAATCACCACCGGGCGCAAGGTCGGATCGAAGGCAACTTTTTCGGCTTTCGGGAAGAAATCCAGCGCTATGTACAACTGGCCGGTCAGCAAATTACCGCTGCGGGCCTGGGCGCGCAGGCCGTTGTCGATAAAGGTGCCGATCAGGCGAATGCCGGCGGCTTCGTCGTTGGGGTCGTGCTTGAACGCCGTGAGCATTTTGCCGTAGGCCATACCGAGGCGTTGCGGGTAGATAACGATGCCGACGTTCAGCGGGAAGCTGCGTTTTTTCGCGTCGAAATCCAGATTGATCGCCACCACCCGACCGATTTCCATGCCGAGGAATTCCACCGGTGCATCGACCTTGAGTCCGCGCAGGGACTGGTCGAAACGCAGGCTCAGGTATTGCGCCTTGCCGTTGGGCGGGGCGAGGGCGGTTTGCTGATCGGCGAACAGTTCGAAGTCTTTGTCATCGGCCGCCACCACGTCGTTGGGGCTGTAGTCCGGGGCGCGGAAAGCGATGCCGCCGACCAGCATGGACGACAGCGATTCGGTTTTGACCTGGAAGCCGTTGGCACCGACGCTGACGTCAATACCGCTGGCGTTCCAGAAACGGGTGTTTTCGGTGACAAAGGCGTCGTTGGGCGAATGGATGAACACTTCGATGTTCACGCCTTTGCCGCCTTCATCGAGGGCATAGGTGACAACCTGACCGACCGGAATCTTGCGGTAGTAAACCGGCGAACCGATGTCCAGCGAGCCGAGGTCCTGGGTGTGCAGCATGAAACGCTTGCCCGGCTCGCCGTAGGTGATCGGCGGCGGATTCTCCAGGCCCTTGAATTGTTTGGCGCGGTTGTTGGCCTGGCCAATGTCGGCGCCGATATAGTCGCCGGAGAGCAGGGTATCGATGCCCGATACACCACCGGCGCCAATGCGTGGGCGCACGACCCAGTACTGGGAGTCTTCGCGGGTGAAGCTTTCGGCCTGTTTGGCCAGTTTGATGGTGGCGTTGACGCTCTTCTGGTCATCGCTCAATTCGACATCGGTGACTTGCCCGACCACCACGTTGCGGTATTTGACTTCGGTCTTGTTGGCCACCAGACCGCTGCCGGTCTTGAAGTTGACGATGATGGTCGGCCCTTCCTGCATCAGGTTGTGCACCACCAGCGAAAGGCCCACCAGCACCGCCACGATCGGCACGATCCACACCAGCGATATGCCGAAGCGACGGGTCTTGATGGGGGCCTGGCCTGGTGCTAGCGGCTCGTCGGTGGCTGACGACTTCATCCGTGTCCTCCTTCAATGATTGGGCACTGAGCGTCAGGAACGCAAAAGCACTTCATCAATATAGAAGTGCTTGGCGATAGAGCAAATGTGTATAGCTCGCCAGGTAAGAAAACAGAATTGATCGTTGCCACGCAGAGCGGGGGAACGATCAGATCGCGACAGCGCTGTTTGTTCTGCTAGCCGAGCATTTCGCGCAGGCGATACCAGAACATGCCCAGTGCCAGCAGGGGCGAACGCAGCGCCGGGCCGCCGGGGAAGGTCATGTGCGGCACGCCGCTGAACACGTCCATGCCCTGACTGTGGCCGGCATGGATCGCCTCGCCAAGTAACTTGGCACACCAGTGGGTGACGTTCAGGCCATGGCCGGAATAGCCTTGGGCGTAGAACACGTTCGGGTGCTGCTTGAGACGCCCGACCTGCGGGAAACGGTTGGCGGTAATGCCGATCTTGCCGCCCCACTGGTAATCGATGCGCACGTCTGCCAGTTGCGGGAAGACCTTGAGCATCTTCGGCCGCATATAGGCAGCGATGTCTGCCGGATCATGCCCGGAATAATGGCAGGCACCGCCGAACAGCAAGCGCCGGTCGGCCGAGAGCCGGTAATAATCGAGGCCGACTTTCTGATCGCAAACCGCGAGATTCTGCGGAACCAGCTGCGCGGCGCGTTCTTCGGACAACGGCTCGGTGGCGATGATGTAACTGCCGGCCGGCAGCACCTTGCCAGTGAGTTGTTGTTCGAGTTCGTCCAGATGCGCGTTGCAACCGAGGACCAGGCTGCCGGCACGTACGGTGGCGGTGGCGCAGCGCACCTGTACGGTCGTGCCGTGAATGATTTCCAGCACCGGACTCTGCTCGAAGATGCGCACACCCAGTGAGGCCGCCAGCCGCGCTTCGCCTTGCACCAGATCCAGCGGGTGCAGATGCCCCGAGCCCATGTCCAGCAGGCCGCCGGCATAAATCCCGGAGTCCACCACCTGCTGGCGGACTTGCTCGGGGCCGATCATGCGGGTTTCGTGGGCATAACCGAGTTCGGCGAGATCGACCAGTTCATCCTTGAAAGCGTCGAACTGCGCAGTGGTGTTGGCCAGGTCACAGAAGCCCCAGCGCAGGTCGCATTCAATGGCGTTGGCCTCGATGCGCTGGCGCACCAGTTCTACCGAGTCGATCCCGGCGCGCTGCAAATAGCGCACGCCTTCTTGCCCGACATACTTGGCGAAGCCTTCGACTTCATGGCCGATGCCGCGAATCAACTGTCCGCCATTGCGACCGCTGGCGCCCCAACCTATCCGGCGCGCCTCGATCAAAATCACCGACAGCCCGCGCTGCGCCAGTTCAATGGCCGTGTTGACCCCGGTGAACCCGCCGCCGATCACACACACATCTGCGCTCAGATCACCGTCGATGACCGGGTAAGGCGTGGACGCCCGAGCCGAGGCTGCGTAGTAGGAGCGGGCGTGTTCTGTTGTGTACTGATTCATTTGTTGGACTTCACTTTGCTCCAGGACCGAGTCATCAGACGCATGATCGCCTGGGGCGGGGTAGAGGAGATGTAGAGTTTGTCGAGCACGGCCTGGGAGGGATAAACCTCAGGGTTATTGACCAGGCCCTGATCCATGTACTGCTTGGCGGCCGGGTTCGGGTTGGCGTAACCGACCGACGCGCTGACCTTGGCGATCACTTGTGGATCGAGCAGGTAATTGATGAAGGTGTGCGCTTCCTTTTCGTTGCTGGCGTCGGCGGGAATGGCCAGCAGGTCGAACCACAGGTTGGCGCCTTCTTTGGGAATGGCGTAAGCGATGTTCACGCCGTTCTTGGCTTCCTTGGCGCGGTTGGCGGCCTGGAACACGTCGCCGGAATAGCCGAAGGCCAGGCAAATATCGCCGTTGGCCAGGTCCGACACGTATTTCGAGGAGTGGAAATACGTGATGTACGGACGAATGCTCAGCAGTTTGGCTTCGGCCTTTTTAAAGTCTTCCGGGTTCTCACTGCGCGGGTCCATGCCCATGTAGTTGAGGATGGCCGGGAACACTTCGTCCGCCGAGTCCATCATCGACACGCCGCACTGCGACAGTTTCTTGATGTTTTCCGGCTCGAACAGCACGGCCCAGGAATCGATGTGATCGATGCCCAGCACTTGCTTGACCTTGTCGACGTTATAGCCGATGCCGTTGGTGCCCCACAGGTACGGCACCGAATGCTGGTTGCCCGGATCGTTTTTCTCCAGCAGCTCAAGCAGTTTCGGGTCGAGGTTTTTCCAGTTCGGCAGCTGCGCACGATCCAGTTTGAGGAACGCGCCGGCCTTTACCTGACGGGCGAGGAAGTGGTTGGACGGCACGACCACGTCATAACCGGTACGCCCGGCGAGCAGCTTGCCTTCGAGGGTCTCGTTGGAGTCGAAAACGTCGTAGATCACCTTGATCCCGGTTTTGCTCTGGAAGTCGGCGAGGGTGGTTTCGCCGATGTAGTCGGTCCAGTTGTAGACGCTGACCTGAGGCTGGGCGTGGGCTACGGCGCTGAATAGAACACTTAGCGCGACCGGGAGTACGGATTTCAACAGACGCATTTCGACACCTCTTTGAATTATTGGATTTCTCAGGCGTTTCACTATTCCTGTGGGAGCGGGCTTGCCCGCGATGAGGCCGGCAGCCTCCACATCATTTTTGAATGTGCCGCCGCCATCGCGGGCAAGACCGCTCCCACAAGGATTGTGCAGATTTTATTTAGACGCTCAGCATCAGGAACTCGCGCTCCCACGAGCTGATCACGCGTTTGAAGTTTTCGTGCTCGGCACGCTTCACCGCGACGTAGCCGCGAACAAACTTGTCGCCGAGGTACTGCGCGACGGTCTCGCACTCTTCCATCTGCGTCAGCGCTTCTTCGATGGTGATCGGCAGGCGCAGGTTGCGGCGCTCGTAAGCGCGGCCTTGTACCGCAGCGCTCGGTTCGATGCCTTCGACCATGCCGATGTAACCGCAGAGCAGACTCGCGGCAATCGCCAGGTACGGGTTGGCATCGGCGCCCGGCAAACGGTTTTCCACGCGCATGGCTTCGGGGCTTGAGGTCGGCACACGCAAACCGACGGTGCGGTTTTCTTCGCCCCATTCGACGTTGACCGGCGCCGAAGTGTCCGGCAGGAAGCGGCGGAACGAGTTGACGTTCGGCGCGAACATCGGCAGCACCTTCGGGATGTACTTCTGCAAACCGCCGATGTAGTGCAGGAACAGTTCGCTCATTTGCCCGTCGGCGTTGGCGAAGATCGGCTTGCCCGTGGCGATGTCCACCACGCTCTGGTGGATGTGCATGGCGCTGCCCGGCTCGTCGCCAATCGGCTTGGCCATGAACGTCGCCGCGACGTTGTGCTTGAGCGCAGCCTCGCGCATGGTGCGTTTGAACACGGTGATCTGGTCGGCCAGATCCAGCGCGTCGCCGTGACGGAAGTTGATTTCCATCTGCGCCGGGCCGTCTTCGTGGATCAGCGTGTCGAGGTCCAGGCCTTGCAGCTCGCACCAGTCGTAGACGTCTTCGAACAGCGGATCAAATTCGTTGGCGGCGTCGATGGAGAACGACTGCCGACCACTTTCGGCACGGCCCGAACGGCCCAGCGGTGCCTTGAGCGGCAAGTCCGGGTCTTCGCAGCGTTGGGTCAGGTAGAACTCCATTTCCGGCGCGACAATCGGCTTCCAGCCTTTGTCGGTGTACAGCTGCAAGACTTTCTTCAGCACGTTGCGCGGCGACAGTTCGATCGGGTTGCCGAACTTGTCGAAGGTGTCGTGGATGACGATGGCGGTTGGCTCGATCGCCCATGGAATCACGTACACGGCGTCGGCCACTGGCTTGCAGACCATGTCGATGTCGGCAGGATCGAGCAGGTCGTAGTAGATGTCGTCGTCGACAAAATCCCCGGTTACCGTTTGCAGCAGCACACTTTCCGGCAGGCGCATGCCTCGCTCATGCAGGAACTTGTTGGTCGGTGCGATCTTGCCGCGGGCGATGCCGGTCAGGTCGCTGACCACACATTCAACTTCGGTAATCTTGTGATCTTTCAGCCAAGTGAGCAGCTGATCGAAAGGGGCATTCATAAAGACCTCGTTATTGGTTTTATAGACGCCGGGGAGGGCGGGTTTCATCTTCCGCCCCTTCCCCTGTGGCGCGTTGACGACTATCTTGGGCGCGCCTTGCAGTTCCATCTATCCACTTTAAGCAGCACCAAAGCGCACCAAAAGAGTGCGCAAGGTCACCCCATGACAACGTGCAATCCGTTACAGGTTCAAGCATTCAGCACCGCTGATGTCTCCGAGCAAATCCGCGCCACACCGGGTTGGGTCCAGCATTACCAGCAGATGTCGCCGGGGCATTTCGCCGGGCAAATCAGGTATCTGGACCTGCAAGGTGTCGAGGTTTATGAAGAGCAGATGAACACCCGGGTCGAGCAGAATTTCAGCGCGCCATCGGGTGCCCTCGCGTTCTGTTTCGATCGCAGCGACAACGCGCTGTATCTGCTCAATGAAGACAGCCGCAACATCTGGATCACCCCGGAGAACTACCAGGAAATTGCCGTGGTATTCGGCCCCGAATTTGTCCGTCAGCACGGTCTGGATGTGGCGAAACTCGAAGGCTTGTTCATGACGCCGCTCGATGGCGGGCAGAACGCCCTGTTCAGTCGCTGGTTAAGCTCGACTCTCACGAAGTTGACGCAATCTATTGATATGCCTAGCAAAGATGCATTGACGAAACAGCTACTGGACGACTGTCTGTTCATCCTCGATAACGCCCGGGTCAACCTCGACCGAGGCGGCTTGCAGCGCCGCACCGAAGAGCGAACGATCATGAAGCGCGTCGGCGATTGGGCCGCCGACTCGCCCGAAGAAACCCTCAATCTGCTTGAGCTTTCAAACGTGGCGGGCGTCTCGCTGCGTCAATTGCAGCAAGCCTTCAAGGATTACACCGGGATGACGCCAAGCCACTGGTTGCGCTTGCGCCGGTTGAACAGTGCCCATCGCGAACTGCTCAGCCGCCGGCCAACGGAAACCACGGTGGCCGAAGTGGCAATGAATTGGTCGTTCTGGCACCTGGGGCGGTTTTCCAGCAGTTATCGGGCGCTGTTCAACGAGTTGCCGAGCGAGACGCTTAAACGCCTGCACAGATAGTCCGCTTGGAGCATCAAGGGGAGGGCGCGGTCAATTGGATTGACCGCGGCAGTCTCGCCTGCGCGTGAGAAAGACCTTTGTATCGCGAATGAACTTAATTAGAATCAGTCTCATTTGAATTCTTCTTCGCGCAGGGTCTCTTGACATGATTGAAGCCGCCGCACCCTCGGAGCAGAGCCTGCAGCAACTGTATCGCGACCATCGAGGCTGGCTGGAAACCTGGTTGCGCCGCCGGATGGGCAACGCCTGGGATGCGGCGGATCTGAGTCAGGACACCTTCTTGCGCGTGCTGTGCAGCGCTCAGCCGATTGCCGACATGCGCGAACCCCGGGCGTATTTGCTGACGGTGGGCAAGCGTCTGCTGAGCAATTTCTACACCCGCCGCAGCCTGGAAAAAGCCTACCTCGAAGCCCTCGCGCAGTTGCCGGAGGACAGCGTGCCTTCGCCGGAGCACCGCTGGTTGCTGCTGGAAACCCTGCAGGCGCTGGATGAATTGCTCGATGGCTTGCCACGCCCGGTGCGCCGGGCGTTTTTGTGGAGCCAGCTCGAAGGCCTCGGTTATCGCGAGATCGCCGAGCGTTTGCAGGTGTCTGAACGCACGGTCAAGCGTTACATGGCGCAAGCCTATGAGCATTGCTTGCTGGTGGATTTCTGATGCGTGTCGCACCCAGCGCCGAAGCGCGGGAAGTGGCCCGCGCCGCCGCGCAATGGTTGGCCTTGCTGGAATCCGGCGAGGCCACGGAGGACGATCAGGCGCGCCTGCAACACTGGCGCAGCAGCGATGGCCGGCATGAACACGCCTGGCAGAAGATTCAACTGTTGCGCCAACGCTTTTCCGATTTGCCCTCGGCATTGGCCATGGCGACGCTGGACCGTCCGGATCCCGCACGTCGGGCGGCGCTGAAACGCGCGCTCGGCCTGGCGGCGCTGGTGCCCACAGCGTGGCTGATCAGTCGGCAATTGCCGCTGGACGTCTGGCGCGCCGATTTACACACCAGCACCGGCGAACACAAAAGGCTGGCGCTGGCCGATGGCAGTTCGTTGCAGCTGAACACGGCAAGTGCGGTGAATGTGGATCTTGCTGCGCGTCAGTTGACGCTGGTACGCGGCGAAATGGCGCTCAACGTTCCCGGCAGCTCACCACTGATGATCAATGCGCCGTACGGCCGGATCAGCGTCAGTCGCAGCGAAGTCTGCGTGCGTCTCAATGAGCGCGACTGCAACGTTTCGGTGGTCCGCGGCGTGGTGCAATTGCAACCGCTGCACGGGCCGGCGCTGACCTTGCAGCAAGGACAGCAAGTCACTCTGCAAGCCTCCGGCGCCGGGCCTGTTACGCCATTCGACGCGTTGATGCCGGGCTGGCGCGAAGGCGTGTTGATGGCGCAGAACCAGCCGCTGGGGGATTTCCTGCGCGAGTTGAGTCGCTACCGTTCCGGTTTGTTGCGCTGGGATCCGGCGCTGGAAAACCTGCGCATCACCGGCAGTTTCCGTCTCGACAACACCGATCAAGTGTTGTCGTTGCTGGCCGCGAGTTTGCCGGTCGAGATTCATACACGTACGCGATTCTGGGTGTCGCTCGTTCCTCGAAACATTCCCCCCGCAGAAAAAACTGGCTGAAGCCTGTCCCTTTTTTTCGTCTCGCTGGTCATTCCAGGCAAGTGAACAAAATCGAGAGCTTCTTCCAATGCCCGCCGTATTCCCCAGTCGCATGCGTCCGTTGTTGCAGTTGAGTTTGCTGTTGAGCCTGAGTGCCAGTCCGCTGCTGATCCAGTCCAGTTGGGCCGACGAGTCGGCACGGCGCAGTTATCAGGTGCCGGCCGGCAGCCTGAGTTCCGCGCTGACCCGATTTGCCGGTCTGGCCGGCGTCAATCTGTCGGTGGACCCGGCATTGGTCAGCGGGCGCAACAGCAATGGTTTGTCTGGTGAATTCGGTGTGGAGGAGGGCTTCGCCCGGTTGTTGCTGGGCTCCGGCCTGCAACTGCAACCGGTGGGCGAGCAGGCTTACACGCTGATTCCGGCGGCGCAGGGCAGTAGCCTGCAGTTGGCGCCGACCTCGATCCTCGGCGCCACCGACTCGTCGGACGCGGACGTGTTTGCGGGCGGCCAGGTCGCACGCCGAGGCTCGCAAGGGTTGCTGGGGTCGAAAGACTTCATGGAAACCCCGTTCAGCATGACCACCTACACCAGCGAGACGGTCAAGAATCAGCAGGCCCGAACCCTGGGCGATCTGATCGCCAATGACCCGTCGGTGCGCGCGACCAACCCGGCGGGCGGGCGCTATGAACAGTTCACCATCCGTGGCTTCAGCCTGTTCAACAGTGATGTGGCGTACAACGGCCTCTACGGCGTATTGCCGACGTACACGATCGATATGGAAATGGCCGATCGCGTCGACATCCTCAAAGGCCCGAGCCAGCTCATCAACGGTATTTCACCGCGAGGCAGCGTCGGCGGCGGGATCAACGTCGTGCCGAAACGTGCGAGCGACAAACCCATCACCTCGCTGACCGCCAATTACGCTTCCAACAATCAAATCGGCGGTGCCGTCGATGTCGGCCGGCGTTTTGGTGAGGACAACCAGTTCGGTTTGCGATTCAACGGCGTCAAACAGTCCGGCGACACGGAGTGGGATCACCAGAGTGTCGACCGCGACATGGCCGTGCTGGGCCTGGATTTTCGCGGTGAGCGGCTGCGGATTTCCACCGATGTGGGTCACACCGAGCGCGATACCGACGCACCGCAAGAACGCGTGCAAGTCGCCGCCAATGCCAAGGTGCCCAACGCCAACGATGTGCGCGATAACTACGCGCAACCGTGGAGCCAGGCGCGGACCAAAGACACCTTCGGCACGCTCAACGCTGAGTTTGATGTCAGTGATTCGGTGATGGTCTACGGCGGTGTTGGTGCTCGCAAAAGCAATCACGACTTCCTTCGACATGCGGTTTCCGTGACCAACGATGCCGGCGACTTCAGCGTACAACCACGGGATTTCACCCGTGACGAGAATGTTCGCACTGCCACGGCGGGCGTGCGCAACTGGTTCCACACAGGTCCAGTCAGCCATGAGGTCAACCTCGCCGCCAGCTACTTCTATATGGATTTTGAAAACGGCGGCGCCCGTTATGCGGCGGGCCGCAGCAATCTGTACGACCCGGTAGAAACCGCAAAACCCGCTCGGCCAACGCGCTATGACGCCAAGGTCTACACCGAGAACCGCTTCAGTGGCGTAGCGTTGTCCGACACCCTCGGCTTCTTTGATGATCGCCTGCTGCTGACCCTTGGCGCCCGTTGGCAGCGGGTCAAGGTCGACGACTGGAGCGATGATGTAAAAGGCGATACCGCCTACGATGAGGAAAAGGTTTCGCCCTCGGGCGGCATTCTGTTCAAGGCAACGGACAAGTTGTCGCTGTACGCCAACTACATGGAAGGCTTGAGCCAAGGCAAAATCGCGCCTTCGACATCGGTAAACGAGGACGAGATCTTCCCGCCGTTCATCAGCCGCCAGGTCGAAGTCGGCGCCAAGTACGATGCCGGTTCATATGCCCTCACTGCCGCGGTGTTCCGCATCAAACAGCCGGCGTACGAAACCAACGCCACGACGCGGGTCTTCGGCCCGAACGGCAAACGGCAGAACGACGGGGTGGAGTTGAGCGTGTTCGGTGAGCCGCTGAAAGGCTTTCGCTTGCTCGGCGGCGTGATGTACATCGACAGTGAGTTGACCCGGACCACCAACGGCACATTCGATGGCAACCGCGCGCCGGCGACGCCGAAGTACAACGTCAACCTGGGCGCGGAATGGGATGTGCCGAACGTACAGGGCCTGACGTTGACCGGACGCGGCCTCTATTCCAGCTCGCAGTATCTGGATCAGTCGAACGACAAGGAAATCGATTCCTGGGAGCGCTTTGACGTGGGTACGCGATACGCCTTCAAGGTCGATGAGAAAACCATCACCCTGCGCGCCAATGTCGAGAACGTGCTGGACAAGCGCTATTGGAGTTCTGCCGGCGCTTCGGACGACAGTGAGCCGGGGCTGACGTTGTCGACACCGAGAACCTATCTGCTTTCAGCGACGGTGGATTTCTGATTCCACCTCTGGCGTGAACGGCCCTCGCCAAATCGAAAGCCATCGGGAGCGCTATCAGCGAACTGACTCACTCTCATAGTGATGTCCTGACCACCAGTGGACAGTCAACTCGCTGAGTTCCCGACAGCTCAAGGGTCTCGATCAGATGGCGTGCAGCCTTGCGACCAATCTCGTAGTACGGCAGTTGCACGGTGGTCAGCGGCGGGATGAACAACTCGGCAATGCCGATCATGTTGTCGTAGCCGAGGACGGCGACATCGTCGGGAATTTTCAGGCCACGCCCCAACAACAGCTGATAGGCACAAAAGGCAATGCGGTCGTTGCCACAGATCAAAATATCGAATTGGGGACGACCATCGATGACATGCCGGTCGAGGATAGCGGCTGTTTCACTGTAGGCATCATGATCGGAAAGGTCGTACTGCAGGAGCGTTTCAGGCGCCAGGCCGAATGCCTGACAGGCACGCTGCAGACCTTTTTGTCGCAGCCCCCATGCCAGACTCTGTTTCGGCAGATTGATACACAGAGGACGCTTATAGCCGAGGCTCAACGCGTGGTGTACGGCGCGGTACTGGCCCATTTCGTCGTCGGGCACATAGCTGACGAGGCGGCTGTCATCTGCCAGACAATTGGCGAGCACCAGAGGCTTGCTCTTCAATCGCTCGGGAATACATACCTGGCGAAACCCCATGGCGCTGAAGATCAAGCCGTCCGGACGGTGCGACAGCATCAGGTCGATGTTCTGGTCGGTGGGCGGATTGCTCAGCAGGTTGAGGATAAAGACATTCCAGCCGGCTTGCTGCGCGGTCTGCTCAATGGACAGCAGCAGTTCGACCGCGAAGGGTGTGGTCGCGGTGTCCAGCGCGAACACACCGATGGTTCGCGACTGGAGGTTGTCACCGCGCATCTTGCGCGCTGACAGGCTGGGTACGAATTGCAGTTCATCAATGGCGCGACGCACCCGTAGAAGGGTTTCGGGGCTCAGCTTTTCCGGAGTATTGAGCGCTCGAGAAACCGTCATCAGGGACACGCCGGCCAGCTGTGCAACGTCTTTCACTGAAGTCATGCGAAGTGCGGCCGGTCAGGTTGACGCAGGATCATGACACAGGGCCCGGGCTTCTCGCGACCCGAATGACGACCCTCATGACCATCCTGAACCGAGCGGCCATGCCCTGGGAATCGAAACACGCCCGCCACTTCCGCTTGCCACAAGTTTCACGCCGAGACTGTCGGAGCGCGGATAGAGGCGACTGCTGAGGCTGAAGCGACCGTTTTCCTCGAACACTTCGATGGATGACCGGTCGAGAAACACGCGCAGTTCCAGTCGCTCTTGTGTCGGGTCTATCGAGACGCTGCGCTGGCCTGTGACTTGCGTACCCGAGCGGCTGCGGTCAAGCACCAGGCGCTGCAGTGACGCATCATAGTAGAGCAGGGTTTCTTCAAAGCCATCATCGCTGCACCGCAAGGCGACTCCCAAGTGGCCTTCAGTGCAGCCGAGCAGATCCAGATGCACATGGATTTCGAGCATATCGCCATTCACTTCCGGTACCCAGCGGGCTCCCGACTCTCCCCACCACGGCGTACTCGGCAGTAGCGACATTCGCAGTGCGCTGAGCTCCCGTGCCGGATACACGCAAAGGTGATCGGCGCACAGTTCAAGTTCGCGTGGTAATCCGAGCATGCCGCACCAGTGATGGGCCTGGCTCGGCATCGGGCTTTCCCACATGTCCAGCCATGCCCATACGAGGCGCCGACCATCGGCGGCCAACAGCGTCTGCGCGGCATAGAAATCGTGGCCGTTATCCAGCTCGATAAAAGGCCCGCCAGTGAAATTCCATTGGTTGTCCAGTCGACCCACACGGTAACCCGTCTGGTACTTGTTGAGCCGTTCGTAACCTTGGGATGGCATGCCTTGAGGAGAGTACAGCAGCACATCGCGTCCGTTCAGTCGGAACAGATCCGGGCACTCCCACATATAGCCATCGCCCTCCCTGCCGCCAGACACATAGTTCAGGAACTCCCAGGCGTGCAGATCCGTGGAACGGTACAGCGGGAGCAGCGGCAGATCGCCCAGGCGTGCGCCGGCAATCAGGTACCAATAGTCATCCGCCTGCCAGACCTTGGGGTCACGGAAGTGCATGATGGTGTCTTGCGGCGCGCTGTCGATCACCGCGCCGTGTTTGACGAAGCGGATGCCATCGGTACTGGTCGCCAGGCACTGCACTTGACGGATGAAACGCTCGTCACCCACTTCCCCCAGCCAGGTGTGCCCGGTGTAGATCAGGGCCAGGGTATCGCCACACACCACCGCGCTACCGGAAAAACAGCCGTCACGGTCGCAGTCATCGCCGGGTGCCAGCGCAATGGGCAGGTGCTGCCAATGAACCAGGTCGGCACTCTTGGCGTGGCCCCAATACATCGGCCCCCATTTCGCGTCGAAGGGGTGATGCTGATAGAACACGTGGTACTCGCCACGAAAGTACACGACCCCGTTCGGGTCGTTCATCCAGCCTGCCGGCGGAGAAATATGATAACCGGGTCGATAGTCCTCGATGACGCGAGCTTGGCTGGCAGCCAGTGCGCGCTGCGCAAGGTCAAGGGTCGAAGACATGGGATCGCTCGGGGTATTCAAAGACAAGGTCATAGGGCGTTTGCTCGGATTGAGCGTAGAGAAAGGTCATCGGGCACGGATTCAATGGCTTGCGGGTGGCGCTGCAATGCCGTGCCGTCGCTGTCGAACAGGTGGATCTTGTCGATGTCCAGTTGCAGTTCGACCCGATCACCTGTCTGCCATCCGGCGTTGACTTCACAGCGACAGATCAGTGGCTCGTCCTGCCCGCTATCCAGGTGCACATAGGTTTCACTGCCCAGGTATTCGACCCCGGTCACGACGACGCCAGCCGTTCCCTGCGCCGCTTTGAGCGACAGGTGTTCCGGGCGAACGCCGAGACTCAGCAGAGCGTCCGCCGCCAGGTTCGAGCTGTCGAAGGGCAGGGTGGTCATCCGCAAAACGGGAGCATCAACCAGGCTGGTTTCGCCCGGCGCATGCAGGCGGGCCTGGAGGAAATTCATTCTCGGCGAACCGAGAAAACCGGCGACAAAACGGCTGGCCGGGCGCTCATAGAGTTCGCGCGGTGAGCCGACTTGCTCTACACAGCCGCCGTTGAGCACAACAATTTTGTCGGCCAGGGTCATCGCTTCCACCTGATCGTGGGTGACGTAGATCATGGTTGAGCGCAGTCGGGCATGCAGCCGGGCGATTTCGTTGCGCATCTGTACCCGCAAGGAGGCATCCAGATTGGAGAGCGGCTCATCGAACAACAGAATGTCCGGTTCCCGCGCCATGGCTCTGCCCATGGCCACGCGCTGACGTTGCCCCCCAGACAGTTCCTTTGGCTTGCGTTGCAGCAGTTTGTCCAATTGCAGGATTTGCGCAGTTTTCAGCACCCGCTCGCGCAGGCTGCTCTTTTCAGTCCTGGCCAGTTTGAGACCAAAACTGATGTTGTCGTAGACGCTCATGTGCGGGTACAGCGCATAAGACTGAAACACCATGCCGACGCCACGCTCGCGCGGTTCCAGGTCGTTGACCCGCCGCCCGTCGATCAGCAGATCGCCAGCACAGATCGAATCCAGTCCGGCGATCAGTCGCAGCAGGGTCGACTTTCCGCAGCCCGAAGGCCCCACGAACACGACGAATTCACCCGCCGCGATCTCCAGGTTGATGTCGCGAAGAATCCGCGCGCCGCCCAATTGTTTGTTCACATTGTTCAGTTTCAATTTGATCACGATGCTGTTCCTTGTCTTTATTGGGCATCAACCCTTTAACGCGCCGGCAGTGAGACCGGAAACGATTCGGCGCTGGAAGATCAGCACCAGAATCACCAGTGGGACGGTGACCAGCACCGAGGCAGCCATCAACAAGCCCCAAGGCAACTCATGGGGGCTGCCGCCGGAAATCAAGGCGATGGCAACGGGCACCGTGCGTTGGCTGTCGGTGAGGGTGAAAGTCAGGGCAAACAGGAACTCGTTCCACGCCGCGATGAAGGCCAACAACCCGGTGGTGACCAGTGCAGGCCAGAGCAGCGGCAACAGCACGCGGGTGAGCGTCACCCAAGGTGACGCACCATCCATGATTGCCGCTTCCTCCAGTTCATGGGGCAGTTGCCCCATGAACGTGGTCAGCACCCAAACGGTGAAGGGCAGGGTGAAAATCGTGTAGCTGAGGATCAACGCCCAGGACGTGTTGTACAGACCCAAGGCACGGATCACTTCGAACAGCCCTGACAGCACCGCAACCTGGGGAAACATCGACACGCCAAGGACCATCATCAATACCGTGCCACGTCCACGGAATTTCACCCGGCCCAGGGCGTAGGCGGCGGTCAGGCTGAGGAACAGCGCCAGCGTCACCACGCACAGCGCAACCACCAGCGAATTGCCAATCGCCCGCAGGAATGAGGCCTGGTGGAGTACCGCCGAGTAATTGGAGAAGTCGGGATTTTCGATCCAGTAGCTCACCTCGAACAGGGCGCTGGAGGGCTTCAGTGAGGTCACGATGGCGTAGTAGAACGGGAAAACCGCATACAGCAGCAGAACCCCGATCAGGCACCAGAACCCGAGGCGCAACAGTGTTTTTTTCAGCAGGCGCGGGCTCATGCGCGGACCTCCAGTTGACGGCGTCCGAGGTAGAGATAAAGCATGGCGATCACCGCAACCAGCAGAAACAACAGCGTTGACGCCGCGCTGCCGTACCCGACGTCCTGGAACTCCACCAGGTGCTGGCGGGCATACACCGACATGCTCATGGTGCTCGACGAGTTCGAGGTCAGCACGTAGATCACGTCGAATACCCGCAGGGAATCGAGGATACGGAAGATCGCCGCCACCAGCAGTGCAGGCATCAACAGTGGCAGCGTGACGCGCCAGAACACCTTCAGCGGATGAATGCCATCGACCCTGGCCGCTTCGTAGCAATCGCTCGGCAACATCTGCAGGGCCGCCAGCATCAGCAGCGTGACGAAGGGGACGGTCTTCCAGACGTCAACGATGATCACCGCCCACATCGACAGGTCTGCATCTGCCGTCCAGGCCAGGGGGGCGTCAATCAGGCCGAGGCTGAGCATCAGGTGATTGATGATGCCGAACTGGTCGTTGAGCATCCATGACCAGATCTTCGCCGAGACAATCGTCGGAATCGCCCACGGAATCAGAATCAACGCACGCACCAGAGAACGGCCGGTGAACTTGATGTTCAGCAGCAACGCCACCAACAGCCCCAGTACGACCTCCAGTCCCACCGACAGCACCGTGAAATACAACGTGTTGCGCACCGCGTTCCACCATTGCGGGTCGACGAGGATGCCTGACCAGCCGGAACCGCTGAACAAAAGATAGTTGCTCAAGCCTATGAAGGTTGCGCCACCGGTGTCCGCCAGGCTGGCGTCGGTCAGGCTGAACCAGAACGTGCGCAGCAACGGCCAGGCGGCCACCAGGGCCAGACAGACCAGCATTGGCGTCAGAAACAGCCAGGCAGCGCGCACCCGGCGACGTTGTACGGGTGTTTCCCTCGTGAGCAGGAGCTCGTCGAAGGGGGCATGGGCAGTAGAGACAGACATGGTGATTTCCTTCCTTGTGGCTTACCAGTTCTGGCGTTTGATACGCGTGAGTTCGCTTTCCAGTTCGGCCAGTGCCTGATCGACGGGCAACTCGCCCGCCAGCACGCCATGCACCCGATCGAAGAACGCATTGGAGACCCGTGGATAACGGTCGGCGGTGATTGCGGCGGGGCGCATGACCCCATCGTTGAGAATGCTCTGTAGCTGAGCGTAATAAGGCATGGCCGCGAGCAACTCGGGATCTTGATACAGCGACTCGATCACCGGGTTATAGGCGCCTGTCAGGGCACGATGTTTTTGCTCTTGGGCACTGGTCAGGTAGCTCACCAGCTCGGCGGCAAGTTTGGGATGAGCGCTGTAGCGCGATACCGCCAGGCCCCAGCCACCGAGGGTGGAAGCATGCTCGCCGTTCTCGCCGCCGCGGGGCAGGGGAGCGACGCCGACCTTGTCTTTTACGGCACTGTCCTGGCTTTGCACCAGGCCCCAGACATAAGGCCAGTTACGCATGAACAGCGCATTACCCGACTGGAATACGCCGCGTCCTTCTTCCTCGGTGTAATTGAGCACGCCACGCGGAGAGATGTCTCCTACCCAGCTTTTCGCCAGCGTCAACGCGGCTCTTGAGGCCGGACTGTTAACCACGATGTCTCCGCGTTGATTGATCAGTCCGCCTTGTGGTTGGCTGCTGATCCACTCCAGCGCATTACACGTCAGGCCCTCGTAGGCACGTCCCTGAAAGATGTAACCCCAGAGATTGGCGTTCCCGGCGTTGCGCTCCGCCTGTTGCACATCCCTGGCGGTAGCGGTCATTTCCTCCCACGTCTGAGGAACCTGCTTTGCGTATTTATCGAGCAAGTCTTTGCGGTAATACAGCAGCCCCGAGTCGGTGAACCACGGCATCGTCACCAGCCGTCGGTTGACCGTGGCGTTATCGACTTGTGCCTGGAAGTAGCCTTGGGTCGCGTTGGCGGGAAGTACCTCACGCAAATCCATCAGGTGTTTGGCCAGCATCCCCGGCCACACCATGTCGATTTGAATGATGTCGATGTCGGTGGACTGCGCACTGAGGATCTGCTGGTAGAACGACAACCTCTCGGTCGCCGAGTTAGGCGTGGAGACCACCTCGACGTTGTTGCCAGTCTGTTTCGACCATGTCTCGACGGCCTCTTTGCACAGTTGCAATTCCGCCCCCACCGCACCGCACGAGATCGTCAGATCGGTTGCGCTCGAGACGGATGGAAGTGCGGCAGACAGGGTGATCAATGCAACGGGCAGGAGCGATTTCAGGTGTTTCATCGAGCGTCCTTTATTTTTGTTTTTAGAAAAGTTAACGTTAACATCGCCAAATGTAGCAGCGTATTTGCGATGAGGCACCCTTTTTTTCGTTGATTGCGACAACTCGCAGCGCAAGAAAAAAACGGCCGTTTGCGTCAACCAACAATAAAAACAAAACAGGGATTTCATATGCACAAAGCAACAGGCTGGCTACTGGCAGGTGTGCTCGGCACATCCGCGGCGACCGCACAGGCAGCGACACTGGAAGAGCGCATGGCCGCACTTGAAGCTCGCGCCAGCGCAGCGGAAAAGCGCGCAGCCACGGCCGAACAGCAGACCCAAGTACTTGCCCGGGAATTGCAGCAAATCAAACTCGCGGCGCCGCCCTTGCAGCCCGTCGCGTCTAACGCAACAGCCATTTCCGCGCCTGCTCTGGATACCCGACTGGCAAAACTCGAAGCCCGTCAGCAAAGCCTGGATAAAGACAGCAATACCGGACACCTCTCCGATGGGTTCAGCTTCAACGGCTATGCGCGCTCCGGATTGTTGGTCGACGAGGGGCTGGGTGGCGGCCGTGGCGGCCCTTACACAACGCCGGCCGGCTCGGTGGGCGGTGCAGTCGGGCGACTCGGTAACGAAGACGACACCTACATGCGCATCGACCTGTCGAAAGAGGTCTATGCGCAAAACGGCACCCGTTCCAAATTCACGGTTTCCATCGCCGACGGTGTGGAAAGCTCCAATGACTGGACGGCGGACGAAAGCAAACTCAACGTACGCCAGGTATTCGCCACGCTCGACCATGTCGCTGCGTTCAAAGGCAATTCAGTGTTCGAGAACGCGACGCTGTGGGCAGGCAAGCGGTTCGATAGAGATAACTTCGATATCCACTGGCTGGACTCCGACGTCGTTTACCTGGCCGGCACCGGCGGCGGAATTTACGATGTGCAGATGAACAAGCACTGGCGTTCGAATTACTCCTTGATTGGGCGTAGCTACGGGGATTTCAGTCAGGGCGGTATTGATGCCGATGTGGAAAGTTACATTCTGACCTCGAACCAGTTCTTCGAGGATGGCCAGTGGCAGTGGATGTACAACGCCATCGGCGCAAAGAAAAACGATTTCGGCACCCGCACCAATAAAGCCGGTTTGACGCCTGCGGATAGCGGTTTGCACAGCATGCTGGCCAATCACCAGAAAACCTTTTTCGGCAGGGAAGGGTTCTTCAAAACGGCGCTGCTCTATGGGCAAGGCCTGGGGGCCGAGGTCAAGAACGTTGGTTCGGATGGTGAACTGATCGACGAGGCCCGCGCGCTGCGTCTGGCACTTTACGGTGAAACCCCTCTGAGCTCTGACTGGCGCATCGGCCCCAGCCTGCTGGCCGAACAGAGCAAGGATAGATACGTCAAAGGTGACGACTACCGCTGGCTGACCTTGAACGTGCGATTGGCCAACACAATCAACAGCAACTTCGAAATGGCCTACGAAATGAGCTGGCAAACCATGAACCTCGACCCTAAAGGCTATCTACAACGTAATGCGGTCGATGGTAACTTCTGGAAGTTCACTGTCGCCCCGACGTTCAAACTTGACGTTGGCGATCTTCTCACGCGTCCGGAGTTGCGAGTGTTCGCAAGCTACATGAACTGGTCTTCGGATCTGGACAAATTCAGTACTGCGGACTCCTTTGGCATGTCCGACTTCCAGGCGGGAGGGGTATGGCAATACGGTATACAGATGGAAACATGGTTTTAATGGTTGAACGCAATTGCGATAGTGCGGTGCTGGAGCGGCGAAGGATGCTCCAGGCTAATGATGTCGTTTCTTCCCAGGATGGATGATTACCCAATGCTCAAGTTCAATGCTCATCTCGGTTTCCAATTCAATGAATTGCCTTTTCTGCAGCGCATCGAAGCCGCCGCAGCCGCCGGTTTCCGGGCGGTGGAGTTTCCGTCGCCGTATGAATTCGACGCAAGTCTGCTGGCCGACCATCTAGCCCAATACAGTTTGCCGTTGATTCAGTTCGCCCCCCCGGCTGGCGTGACCAAAGGCATCGCCGCGTTACCGGGCATGGCAGTGGAGTTTCGCGATGGGTTGCGCCAGGCCGCCCGCTACGCAAAGACGTTGGCGTGTTCGGATGTCCACATCATGTCGGGTGTTACAACGCAGAATGACGCTGAGCGTATCTACGCGGGCAACGTGGAATATGCGGTCAAGTACTTCGAAGACCAGGGGCTGCGGCCGCTTATCGAAGTGATCAGCGCGGAGGCGATGCCGGGCTACTACATGTCTGACTTCAGCAAGGCGCAACAGATTCTGGAAACCTTCCCGAGTGTCGGGCTGATTCTTGATCTTTACCATGCCCAGCTTTTGACTGGAGACGCAGCCACTGTGCTGGCGCGGTTTTATGACAGAACCGTCCATGTGCAGATTGCCGATTGCCCGGGTCGTCACGAGCCGGGAACGGGGAATATCGACTTTGCTGCGTTGTTCGCGGCGCTGGAGCAACGCGGCTACGCGGGATGGATCGGGTGTGAGTACCGTCCTTCTGGATCTACTGTTGCGAGTCTTGACTGGATCAAGCAGCTAAGTGCTTAGGTTTTGGATTCAACTTGGAGGCGCGCCTGCAAACCGCGATCGAGGCCGGTGAACTGGCGCCCGATAGCGATCTGTCAGCGTTGGCTGTGCTTGTGTCATCGCGGCTGCACAGCCTCTCGATTCGCGCGCGTGCAGGGAAATCCTGAGAAGAACTGACGGGGCTGGTGCGCAAATAACGCTGTCAGCGTTATCTGCGCTTGAGCACATTCGGGTCGTTGCAGCGCTGCTGCAGTCGCGTCGCCCGCGGGGGCAGACCCGCTCCAAGCGTGCGTTTATCAAGCGGGCACAGATGCAACAACTCTTCTTCGACGATGCGATTGCTCAGGCCCAACTCCAGTTCCGGGCAATCGAGATCGAGCCAGTCACCGTGTTGCAGCGGGGGTTCGCTGTCAGGGTGGCCCAGGCCATGAAACACGTAGTGGACCATGCCTGGCTGCAGGAACTGTTCGTGCTGTTCGAGGAATGCCTGGGTGTATTTGCGCAGTGAGCGCCATTCCTTCAGATCGATATCGTATTCGCGATAGGAGATTTGCCTGTCCTGACGCTCGATACGAGCGTTGATCGACAATCGACACTGCAACTCTCCAAGAATCATTGCCGGAGCCAGTGCGCATTCGCGAAGACACGCCTGGTTGGCGTCCGGCGAGTCGAGGTTGCCGAGCAGTGGATCGTGCACTTCGTTACCGATGGTGAATCCGACAAAGTGCAGTTTGCCGAAGGAGTCGACCATATAAATGCAGACGATTCCCGGTTCACTGGCAATGCTCAGCGCCTGATAAGGGATGTTTAGCGCCTCGCCTTGCGTCTTGAGCAGACTGCCGTTGCCTTTGTAACTCCACGCCTGCTTTTTCGACAGCGTCAGGTTGACCGTGCTGATCTGGGCGAGCAAATTATTGCCGGGTTTGAGTGGTGGCTGCAGGTCGATGTCCTGGGTGCTGTCACTGGCGGGCAGATGCTTGAGATGCTCGGCCCAGCCGCGATGCCAGCGACTGCAATACTGCAATGTTTCATACAGCCCGCCCTGTTCGGGAAACATGCGCAGGCTCTGGCCTGTCTGGAAGTCGAACACACCGATGCCTCGGTGTTCATGCTGGCAAAGGTCGAGCAGCATCAAATAATATCCCATGATCTCTAATCCTTGAGGGGTAGGCTGATCGGCAACGCGTTCGCGGCTGACAGGGCAGGGAGGGGTTGCAGATTGTCGCGCAGACCCAGCGACAACAGCAGGCCGCCGATGCTCCCGGCCAGTGCGACATACAAAATCGATGGCAGGCCGAAATGCATCGCGGCGTAACCGGCGACGGCGGGTGACACGCCACCGCCAAGGATCTCGCCGAACCCGACGACAATGCCGGTGGCAGTGGGAAGCAGCGCAGGCGGCACCGACTCGCTGGTCAACGGCCCGACAGTCATGCAGATCAGGCTGAAGTTGAAGAAAGACAAAAGGAACAGCAGGAGAAATAACAACCCGGTAATGGCCGGGCTGATGATTAACAGCCCCACCAACGTTGCGCTGGTCATGAAGGAAACAATGACCACCGGTTTGCGTCCCAGTCGGTCCGACATCGCCGGAATTATCAACTGACCGATAAAACCACCAACACCAAGGGCGGATATCACGACGGCCATCGACAGCGTTTCAAGGTGCATGTAGTCCGTGAGGTAACTGGGCAACATGGCACACAGGACGAACTGGCAAGTAAGAATGCAAAACATGATCAGGATGTTCAGGCTGACATTGCCGCTTTTGAAGGCACTCAACCAGTTCGCCCAACCCCTGCCTGATGCGGGTTGCTGATGTGCCGGCAAGGGCGCGGGTCTATAGATTTTCCACAAATAGCCGGCCAGCAGTAGACCGGGCAACGAGATAATCGCGAAAACCATACGCCACGAGTCGAATAGCTCCAACAGACTGGCAGCCAGCAATGGCCCCAGGCACAGTCCGAGAATCGGGAATAATGCCTGTTGGAAACCCAGATTCTGTCCGCGGCGCTGCGGATGCGAAACCTCATCGGTGACGATGATACTGGCCGGTGTGAACGCGCCTTCGCAGAGCCCCATCAGCCCGCGGATGACGACCAGCCCGAAAAGTCCTCCGGCCAGAGCCGACATCCCCGAGAGCAGCGACAGCACTGCAATTGACAGGACCAGTGCGTTCTTGCGACCCAATCGATCAATCACGTAGCCCGCGCCCAGGGCTGAAAAGCCCCAGGCGAAGGCCAGTGCTGCCGACAGCATGCCGAGGTCCTGATAATCCAGCTGCAAGTCACGCATGATCACGGGAAACAGCGGCAGAATGATAAAGCGATCAAGCCCGACGAGGCCGAAACTCAAGGACAGCAGCAAAACCATCCGTTGTTCATATTGTCGCTTGGGCGGCGTAGCGAGATTGTCTCTGATCATCGTTCATCCTCCATGTGAAACCATTAATCAGGTGCAATGAAGGGTTTGCGAAAGAGGCCGAGAAACCTTGGCTTCATACAGACCACCAAGGTTTCTTGCAGACTCAAACGTAGCCCCGGCAAAACGTGGGAATCAGGCTACCCATTCACCCACGGCCATTTCGGCGGTGAAGCCTGGGCCGAAAGCTGCCAGCATGCCGACATCGCCGGAGTTAAGACCCGACTCAAACTGTCGCTTGAGCACGTCGAAAACCACAACGCTGGCAATGTTGCCGGCTTCGGCGAGGCTGTTGCGCGACTGCGAAACCCGGTTCGAGGCAAGGTCCAGTTGCAGGACCAATTCGTCAAGAATCTTGCGGCCGCCAGTGTGGAAGATGAAGAAGTCGTTCTGCGCACAGTTCTGTTCAAGAGTGTCGTAGTTGAGTTTCTCCATAATCGGCGCGACATCTTTAATAGAGTTCATGACGGCTTTGTCCAGGGTAAAGTGGAAGCCGGTGTCCTTTACATCGTATTTGATGTAGTGCTCGCTCTTCGGCAGGAAGAAAGAGTTGGTGGAACGGATTTTGAACCCTGACGCCTGATCATCAGCGCGCAATACGCAGGCAGAAACAGCATCGCCAAAAAGTGCAGCGGAAATGAACGCGTGCAACTTGGTATCGTCAGGCTGATAACACAGCGACGAGAACTCCAGCGAGACAATCAACACATGATTACGCGAATCCAGTTTGGCGAAGTCATTGGCCCGGTTAATTGCTGCGGCACCGGCGACGCAACCGAGCTGAGCGATCGGCAGCTGCACGGTGGAAGTCGGCAGGTCCAGATCGTTAATCAGATGTGCGGTGAGCGATGGCATCATGAAGCCGGTGCACGAGGTGACCACCACCATACGGATGTCATTGGTCGTTAAGCCAGCGTTTTCAATGGCTTGGCGGGCAGCGGCGGAAGACATCAGGCGGGCTTCACGCTCATAGACGATGCTGCGGTGAGTGAAGCCGGTGTGCACCGCCAGCTCGTCGATCGGCAGGATCAAATGCCGCTCGTTGACTTCGGTATTCTGGATCATACGCTTGGCCAGGGCCATGCGCGGATGGTCGGCGTGCAGGCTCTCCAGATGTTCAATCATCTGTTGTTGAGTGATCTTGTTTTTCGGGAACATTACGTGCGGGAGACAAAGAGTCGACATGATGAGTCCTCGGCCATATAAAGCCAATAAATAGTTTTGGGATAATTCCCGATTTAAAATAACGGCAGTTTGCTATTCCCGGAGGAACAAGGATTAAAAGCTTTTGGCGAGTAAGTTCTTTTTATAAGTAGCGCAATTCTTGTTTTGATATTCAAACGGTCGAGCGTCAGAAACTAACGCTCGACGGTCTTATTTATACGTCCAATACAAACTTGTAGGCGTATTGCCAGGCCAGATTGCTTTCGCGCACATGTTTGCGTACGACCATGCGTACCGGCGCGCCGGTTTTCAGTTGTTCCGGATGAGTGACGTCAACGATTTCCGACGCGATCACCAAGCCATCGTCCAGACGAACCATCGCCATGCAGCGAGGCACTGTTTCGCCGTAGCCCATGGCGGCAAGGATCGGATTCTCGGCGTGAGCCATGACTTCGATCTTGCCGCTGCGGGCGCAGCGGTACGGTTTTACGTTGAGCGAATTGCAGGCGCCACAAACTGTACGACGTGGGAAAAAGATCTCCTTGCAGTCTTCACACTGACTGCCTTCCAGACGATATTTGCCGCCGTGTTCTCGCCATTCGCGAAGCATGCTGGCAGTGGTCATCCGATGAATCTGTTCGGGGTACATAGACATGGTCCGGCTCCTTAGTCGTTGGAAAGAACGATCACTGAGTTGTGGGCGGCATAACCTCCCAGGTTTTGCGACACGCCGATGCGCGCGCCCTTGACCTGGTTGTCGGATTCACCGCGCAACTGACGGAACAGTTCGGTGATGTGCAGAATGCCGTCACAACCGGACGCGTGACCGCGCCCAATGTTGCCGCCGTCGGTGTTCAATGGCAGCGGACCGTCAATGCAGATGCCGCCTTCCAGGACAAAATCACCGGCCTGACCCTGCTTGCAGACCCCCATGGATTCCATCTGGATCAGACCCGCGCCGAGCAAGTCGTAGACCTGCGCGACATCGATATCCTTCGCAGTGATTCCGGCCTTTTTATAGGCGATTTCAGCGCAAGCGATGGAGTTGGCCGACACGGCCATGCCGACATTTTTTGGCAGGCCCGGGTGATGCAGGGTCGGGTTGTGAAAACGCGTGCCGAAGTAATGGGAAACGCCTGTATAGGCACATCCGCGAACGAATACTGGTTTGTCCGTGTATTTGTGAGCCAGATGTTCAGCGACCAGAATCGCGCAACCGCTTGCTTCACCCCAAGCCAGCATCGAGCCAAAGGCTTCGCTGTTTTTCAGGGTATCGATAGATGGAATCGGATGGCCGAAGCGCGTGGCATTCGGGGTGTTGTGCGCATAAATACGCATCTGCCGGCCAAAGGTCGCCAACACATCAGCTTCACGCCCGGCATAACCGAACTTTTCAAAGTATTCCGCCGTCGCCAGGGCAAAAGCATCAGTGTGGGAAATACCCAGGAAGTAGTCGTACTCACATTCGGTACTGGAACCGATGTATTCGGCATAGTTGAAGTGGTCGGTCATCTTCTCGAAGCCGCCGACCAGAACAATATCGTATTCCCCGGAGGCAATCATTTGATGGCCCATCTGGAACGACACGGAACTGCTGGTGCAGTTGGCAGTGCTCATGAACGTCGGCGCCGGGCTGATGCCCAAAGTGTCGGAGATGGTCGGGCCGAGACCGCCATATTCCGAAATGCCCTCGCCGTGATAACCGTAGGCCACACCCTGGATTTCCCGAGGATGCATCCTGGCGTCTTTGATAGCTTTATAAGCCGACTCGACGATCATTTCCTTGAACGTCTGCCGGACCCTGGAACTTCCCGGTTTCGGCGTATAGGCGGCCGAAACGATTGCAACACGACGTGCGCACATGTACATGCTCCTTGCGTAGACAGGCGAAATCAGAGGTAGGCGGTGAGGGCGTAGTCAGCTCGCAAATACTTGAACTCGTATTTGATGGACGTTCCGTAATCTACGTACAGCTTGTTTTCGAGCGATTCGCGCAGTGGACTGTTGCGCTTTTGGTAGGCCTCAATGGCCGGGGTGACCGTCAAGGCAATTGCGTCGCTGCCGGCACCGAAACCGTAAGACACCAGCAGGATTTTTTGACCGGGACGCGCTTGGTCGAGCACGTTAATCAAACCGAGGAGCGGGCTGGCAGCACCGGTGTCACCAACACTGCTCGCGTAGATGCCGGGCTCGACCTGTTTCGGATTGAATCCCAGATGCTTGGCGAGGGAGTAGGGCGTGGACACCAGATTCTGCTGGAACACAACGTAATCGTAGTCCTGCGGGCAGGTGCGCAATTTGGCCATTAAGCCTTCCGCCGCCCGGCGAGTCTGGTCTTCCAGGCCGATGCTGTTTTTGTCCGAGCCAAGCCCCATCCCGGAGCGAATATAACGATCGCCTTGCGGGCGAATGTTGTCGGCGACATCAGCTGCACAAGAGAAATTGCCATCGAATTCTGCGATGACATTCTCCGTGCCCACCAATAAAGCTGCCGCACCGGCACCCGCATAGGATTCGGTCAGATCACCTGGGGCGGTGTTGCGATTGATAGTGTCGGCGCCGATTGCAAGGGCGCTGCCGGTCATGCCGGAAGCGACCAGTGCCTGGCAAATCTGCAGCGCAGAAGTGCCGGATTTGCCCGCGAACTGGACGTCGGCGCAATAGGCGTCATAGCCGGAACCGAGCATTTCGAGGATGACAGAGGCCGAGGCGCGGGAGTCATAGGGGTTGGTGCAAGTGCCCAGATACAAAGCCTCGACGCTACTGCCGGGGGCCATATCCAGTGCACGCTGGGCGGCCAATACACCGAGAGTGATCACATCTTCATCAGGTTGAAGAACGGCTCTTTCGACCACCCCCAACTGGTTTTGCACGAGATGCAGATCGGTGTTCTTCCAGACGTTAATCACTTCTTCGACTTTCAAGCGACAAACGGGAACGCCAGTGCCATAGCTCACTATTCCTGCTTTTTTCACGTTCATTTTCCTTTTGATTCCATTCGCTGTCAGAAAACAAGGGTGTCGCGTCGCCGTATATCGTGAAACATACGGAAAACTATCTTTAAAGCCCCCGATATCGGAGTTTTGTCGTTTAGCCAGCAAAATCAGCCGCTTGGAGTTTCCGGACGGTTACTCAAAAAAGGGCGGTGATACTGCCACTTTGCCTCTCTCACTGCTATGATACGGTACGTATCGTTTCAGAATTAAATCTGCAGATTCGATAGTGCAAGAGGACGCTTACTTGCTCACACATCATGCTCAAGGAGTCGGAAACCCCTAAAGTAACCAGAAAAACCCGAAGCGAACTGATTGGAGTCAATGTTCAGTGCGTTTACTCAACTCGAAACGAAACGGTCCGTTTCGTTGCGATTTTCGGAAATCCTATACCTTGCATTGTATTTGTCAAGCACCCTGCCTGGAGAATTTACTGTGGCTCGTACACCCTCTCGCAGCTCCATCGGATCCCTACGGAATCCCCACACGCACAAGGCGATCATCAGTTCGACGATTGAGATCCTCAAGGAATGCGGTTATTCGGGACTCAGTATTGAGTCGGTTGCCCGACGGGCGGGAGCGAGTAAACCGACGATTTACCGTTGGTGGAGCAACAAGGCTGCATTGATCGCAGAAGTCTACGAGAACGAAAGTGAGCAGGTCAGAAAGCATCCTGATCTCGGCTCATTAAAAGCGGATCTCGACTTTTTGCTGCACAATCTCTGGAAAGTCTGGCGTGAAACGATTTGCGGAGAAGCATTTCGCTGCGTCATCGCCGAGGCTCAGTTGGACCCTGTGACGTTGGTTCAGTTAAAGAACCAATTCATGGAGCGCAGAAGGGAAATGCCGAAGAAATTGGTGGAAAACGCCATCAGCCGTGGTGAGTTACCGAAGGACACCAATCGCGAACTTTTGCTGGATATGATCTTTGGATTTTGCTGGTACCGGTTGCTGACCGAGCAGTTGGAGATGGAGAAAGATATCGAGGAATTTACGACTCTTTTACTGAACGGTATCAGTTCGAAGGGGTGATTCTGGTTTTCGAGATGTTCCCCTTAGCCTTGTCGCTGAGGGGAACATTTTTTTGCGGGTTCAGGCAGCGCCGAACTCTCGATACAGTTCTGGCAGGAAACTGGCCAGATGGTTGAATTCGCACAGGTCATGAACGGCGAATTCATAGGCGAGGGTTTCCAGTTCCGCTTCGCCGAAACCGTTAGCCTCCATCAGTGCGGCAGCCTTTTCGGCACCAGGAAAACGCGACATCGACGGATGACTGCCGACCCAGTAGCGGCTGGTGAGATAGAGGCCTTCCGGAGTTTCTTTGAATAGGTGCACCATCAGCGACACGGGCACCTCGGGTTGTTCCGCCAGGCTCATCAACGCGCTGACGCTTCCGTCGATTTTCGCTTCGCGGTACAGATCGGCACGCAAGCCCAGTTTTTCCGGGTCCTGGAAGTGGATATGCAGGTGCATCAGGCGATCACCGACATATTCCGAGGCGCAGAAGGTGTTGCCGTACAAGCGCTGTTCGAAACTCAGGGACGTCTGCTTGAGGCGCTCGTGATTGACGCAGGGATTGCTGACATGGGCATAAGGAAACCACAGGGTATAGCGTTCGGCTTCCAGCGGGTGCCACATGAACCACCATTTCAGCATCGCTGCGGTCGAGCGCGGGAAAAACTTGCGGCTCTGGACATACGCCATTGGCCCGGGCAGCAGGGCGTATCCCGATTCCTCGCTGACGAAGTCTGCCTCCAGCAACCGATTGATGTCCTCTATGCTCGGCGTCAGGGTCTGTTCCAGCGGCAGTGGTCCTTGCTGGATCTTGCACACGGCGGACAGGGGGACATTCATCTGCGCAGAGAAATACTTGGCGTAGGGTTTGTCCTTGATCGCCTCGCGATTGCGCAGGAATTGCTTCTGCATCGGCAGAGAGAAGTAGGTGAACGGGGTCATTACGCGCGCATCCATTGCGATGTTTTCCTTTGGCTAAATGGCCTTGGACCTGACAACATTCGTCGCCAATATCCATGCCTATCGAGGTATGTAGGTGATTTGAAGCTAAGCTTCATAAAAATAAAAGTCAAATTTGAATTTGAGTTAATAGGAGTTCATGCTCGTGTACGGTCCAAATCAGGCTGCCTCTCTACGTGCTCAGCGACAAGATGGCCGGGTGACCCGCCAGCATATTCTGGAGACAGCAGGGCAGTTGTTTGCCGATCTGGGGTATGCCAACACCACCAGCAAACAGGTCTGCGAGAACTCCAACTCGAACGTGGCGTCGGTCAATTATCACTTCGAGAACAAGGAGGGCCTGTACCGTGCCGTGCTGCTCGAAGCCCATGAACGCCTGCTCAGCATCGATATATTGTTCAGCCTGAGCCAGAGCCCTGCCTCTCCTGAGGACAAATTGCGTTTGATCATCACCGTCCTGATCGAGCGTGTGCGCAATCATCGAGATGCCTGGGCGCTCAAGGTGTTGAGCCGGGAATTGCTGTCGCCTTCGAGTCTGCTGCCCTCGGTGCTGGAGCAGCAGGCCTATCCGAAAGCGAAGGTCTTTCGCGGCATTCTGGGGCAGATCCTGGGCATGCCGGACGATCACCCGACCACGCTGCACTGTGCGCTGGGCGTATTTGCGCCTTGTCTTTTCCTGCTATTGGCCCACGAAGCGTTGAGCGAGAACGTGCTGCCGGGTCTGAAAATGGAACCCGCCGTGCTGATCGAGCACATGATGACTTACGCGCTCGCGGGCCTCAAAGCCGTGTCGGCGCAATAGCGAACGCGATCAGCTATACCCATCGATAACGCCCGCGTCACGGCGCGGGTCAGGTTTGATCAGCGCCGCGTCAAGCAAGCGGATGCGCGGTTCCGAGTGATACGCGCCCGCGTCGTTGAACCGCAGAAATGCGCGCGAGCACTGGGTGCAGCCCCAGACGCTGGCAATGTTGTAGGGGAAAAATTTGAAGCAGATGGGCGCGTCTTCCGACCAGAAGTGCGTTCCGTGCGGGTGGTATTCATCGAGCGTCTGCTCGTCTTCCTGATCGTCCGTCACATGGCCAATGAGCCGCAACAACGTGCCCGACGCCAGTGCGGCGGGCAAACTCTCCCAGCCCCGCGACAGCCCCCGGATACACGAACAGGTTTTGGTTTCCGTGGATGAGTGCACGGCGAGCTGCTGAAGGTTTTCCGGTGTGAGTGTCATTGTCATCAGGTTCCAGACGGTTAGCGCTCGGGTTCAGCTTGGGGTGACAGCGGGCTTTTTCATAAAGCTTGCGATTCTTGGCAATGCAAACTGCAGTATTTTCGGCATGGTGTGAATAGGCAATTGGCAGCAGGCGAAATACAACGCCATGGTCGGGGACAGGCTGACGCCAAGCGCCGACCACAAGAGCCCGACATTTCTGTTGCCACCGTTCAATCCCATGGTGAATTTCGCGATCAGCGTTCCGGGGTACAAGCTGCCCAGGAGCAGTTGCATGGCGAAATTCACTCCGTAGGCCAGCGCGATCATCGAAAGGGCCAGTGACGGTTCATTCAAGATGATCTGCTGCATGCCGGCCATTGTTCCGATCGCAAACAGAAACAGCGCCATCACCACGACGCCGTCGATGGCCAAGCCATGGTGAGCGACGAAACCGTGGGAAAACCGTCGTATCAGGATCGCCACGCCCTCGGCCCCGCCGATTAATATGGCCAGCCTGATCGCCAGATCAGCAGGATCGATGGACAGGGACAGGCCGTCTGCGAACAGGTGGAGGATGAGCGGGGCGGTGATCGGAATAATGGCCATCGAGCACAGCGCAGTGACCAGCGACATCGACGGATCCAGCCCGAGCATTCTGGCGACGGCGGCATTGCCACTGGCCGGCGGTGCGGCAACGGCAATGGCAATGGCCAGCGACAGTTCCTGATTGCCACTGAGATACAGCGCCGCCATGCCGAACACGTACGGACACGCTACTACCATCAGCGCTGGAAATATCAGCGATATCTTCAGGTTTTTTGCTGCTTTGATCACTTCAGCGTTGTTGATGCGCAGCAGCGTACCCAACACAAAGATAAACACCATGACCGGCAGTAGCGGTCTCGCCAGATCTGCCAGATAAGGGATTGCCAATCCGATTGCGCACCCGGAAGCAAGGACCGTGGGGCCTCTGCGGGTAATTTCGGCGAGGATTCGATGCATGCAGGGGGTCTCAAGAATGCGTCCCGTGAGGGGACGCTTCTCTTTAGGCGTTATGGGTAATGACCGGTGACACGGACGGTGGTGGCGAGTTTTTCGACTGCTGCACGACCAGGCGCCCATCAATCAGAATCGCGGTGATGCTCGGCAGGTCGCCGCTGCTGAAACTGCCCAGTACGCTGGGTTCGGCGCCGCCGAGGGGGCCGCAGGCAACCAGAATGTCGGCCTCTCTGCCGACACTGAGAATGCCGCGATTGAGCTTCCTGACCTTGGCGGTATTACCGGTGGCAAAGCACACAGCCTTTTCCGGCGGCACGTCGCCAAAACTGCTGAGCAGGGCAATGGCGCGGAGCATGCCAAGCGCAGGGACACCGCAGCCGGCGGGCGAATCGGTGCCGATCACGATGCGATCGAGCTGGTTCAGTTCACGCGCATAGTTGAGGGTGGTCACCGCAGCGAATTCATTGCCGTTGTGGACGATTTCCAAAGCGCCGAGACAGCCCTCACACAGGCAGCGGATCTGCCGGGGAGCGAGTGCGGTGTAACCGCCGTTGATGTGGCCAATGATGTCGGGGGCAATTTCCAGGATCTCCTCGGCGCCCATGCTCTGCGAGGCGGAAATCGACGGGCCGCCGGTATGGGTGATCGAGGTCATGCCGTGTTTGCGCGCCATCTTCACCAGCTCGGCGGCGCGACTGACGGATTTGACCGGGCCAATGCCGACTTCACCCAGTTGGTTGATGCCCTGGGCGGCCATTTCAGCGAAGTCCTGATCGGAAAACTCATCATTAAGCAGGGGCGCGCCGGCCTCCATTTTTATTCCGGAAGGACGCGCGCTGGAGAACGAACGTTGTGCGGCAATCGCCATTGCCATCATGCCGACTCTGTCCGTCGGCAAGCCCGGAACATGCACCTCGCCGGCGGAAATCATCGTCGTGACGCCGCCCTGCAACGAATGCCAGATCCAGTTGTGGTTGCCGGAGCGCGGGCTATATTCACCGAGCGTCGGGTGCGTGTGGTTGTCGATCAGCCCCGGCATGACCGTGGTCCGCTTCGCGTCGATCAGCAGGTCTGCTTCCGAGAAATCGACGTCTGCGGCGCGACCGATGAAAGTGATGATGCCGTCAACGCTGACAAGGGTGTCGGCATCTATAAGAGGGCGTTCGAGGTCGCCGGTCAGGAAAGTGCCAATGTTATGGATAATCGATGTGTAACTGTTTGCGGCCAACATTTGATTTACCTTTTGAAGTCATCAGGCAACGGGCGAAAAGATGCGTGCGCCGTCTTTTTTGAATGAACGGAAGTTCCACAGGTTATTGGTCAGAAACAGCCGTTGAACCCAGCGCCAGGCATGTCCATTGGCATCGAAACCAGGAGTGAACTTGTCGCGGGAATGAAGTGTGAAACGATTGTTGACGTAAACGAGACGGCCCGGCTGTATGTCTGTGCCGTGGGCAACTTGTTTAAGAGCGTCATAAAACTTCGCATAGGCTTTTTTCGCTGCGTCATCCACAGGAATAACCATGTCCGGATAAAACGCTGCGGTGACACGAGGAAGCGTTATCGGCCCGGACAGTATGGGGAACAGCCGGGTTTCACTGGATTGTTCGTCGGTATTTCTCCAGCGGTAAGGCTGGCGAATGATGAAGTGCTTGCCATATAGCAGCTTTATTTCACTGTCAGTCAGCGCCTTCAGTGCTTCGCGGGCATCAGCGACCCAAGTTTTCGGACCTTCCGTGTGCGGATCGGACCGCACGCCCAGCAGCAACAGCGCCAAGGGCGAGGTGTCACCCCGCGAATCATAGGTCTGAAAGGCGTTTTCGGTGTGCAAGTCCAACTCGACTTCCGAGCCGTTACCGGTGTATTCCGTGGCCGCTTCAGGGTGGGGCACCAGGTCGTTGACCAGTTTTGGCCCTTCGTGACCAATGGAATAAGGCTCCGCAATCAAACTGCCAAACGCCACCAGAACGTTTTCCGACACATAACCGTTTTTGAACCCCAGGCTGTCCGCATCATGTTGCGGACTGCCGAATGTTTCATCGACCGGCAAGTTTTCAAATACACAAAAAGAGGCGTCATCGCTTTTCAGTGACTCGAGTTTTTCCAATAGACGCTCGGAGAACGCTCGATACGCTGTTGTGCGGATCGTCTGTATGTAATTGCGTCCACCCGTAGGCTCATAACATATATCGACGAATGCATTACGTATTGCCTCGTGTTCGGCAGACGTCAGCCGAAAGACGTGGGCATCCCTACATGACGCTTCCATGAATTCACCACCGCGATTGAGTGTTGTGTTAGTTGTTGTGTTTTAGTTTGGCAAATAGAGATAACAGTGGCGGCGTGTTGAAATTATTCTTCGCGTCCACGGCATCAGGCGCCGAGGGTTCGGCACCTGACTTCGCACACCAGTCATGCAAAAGGGTTATTGCGCAGAAACCCCTGTCACACTGTTGACCGCGTGGGTTCTTCTGTTGCGCAGATGCACCAGTTGCAACAGCGCGGCGACAACGGATACCGCACCTGCACTGATTGCCAATGTCCAGCCCGGCATTTGCAGCAGCAATATGAAGCCACCGGCGGCGGCGCCTATGGCGCTGCCCAGATACAGCGCCGACTCGTTGAGCGCCACGGCCAGATTGCCGTCGCCCTTGTGATCACGCGCAGCGATCAACTCGTTGTTTTGCGGCACTTGCAGCGCCCAGCCGACGGCGCCCCATACGGCGATCGGAATCATCGCCAGCCACGGTGTCACGGCTGCGGCAGCCGGCAGCGCAAGCAACGAGACGCTGAGGATGACCAGAATCAGGAACGTGAGCATCGGTCCCTTGATGCGATCCACCAGCGGCCCGACGAGGAAACTGCCCGCCACACCACCCAGCCCCCAGACCCACAGATACGGCGTGATGTTGTTGACACCGCCATAGGCCGGGTCCGCCATCAACGGCACCATGAAGGTGTACATGCCGAGACTCGCGACCGCCGCCAGCAGCGAAACCAGGAGAATGGTCATCACGTTACGGTCGCCCAGCAGGGCCAGTTTGCGGCTGATCGGCATCGCCGGTCCGGCAGAGATCGCCGGCAGTTTGATCAGCAGGCCCAGCCAGGAAATCAGGCCGAGGAATGCCACCAGCCACAGGGCCATCTGCCAACCGAATTGCTCGGCGAGCAGCAGACTGACAGGCACCCCAAGTACCGTGCCACTGGCCATGCCGCCCATGATCACGGCAATCGCCTTGCCTCTCAGTTCCGGAGCTGAAACCGCCGCCGAGGCGGCGATGCCGGTGGCCAGATAGACGCCGGCGCCGATGCCTGCAACGGCTCGACACACCAACAGGGCGACAAAATCGTCGACCAGGGCACTGGCGACGTTGGCCGCAACGAACAACGCCAATGCGACCAACAAACCAAATCGTTGGCGCTGTGCAGGCAACATCGCCACGAAGACTGGCGAACCAATGCCGTAAGCAAGGGTGAACGCCGTGACCAGTTGTGCTGCGACGGCGACCTGTACATCAAAGGCCTGTTCGATCATCGGGATCAGGCCTGCAGTGACGTAAGACGCCATCCCCAGCGCAAAAGCGCCGATTGCGATGAGGTAAACGGGGGCCGGTATTGTTTTGGACATAAGTTACTCCTTGTGCAAGGCAGGGGGCTGACTCCGCAGCCCCCGGGTGTGATCAGATCACCAGATTGACGTCGTACTCGGTGAGCCAGGCGTTGAGTCCAACCGCCAACTCCATGCCCATGCGATCGTACATAGGCGAGTTGTCGCCCAGATGACGGGCGAGGGTAGCGCCGACTTGCTGGTTGTCGAGCAGGGCTCGAACCGGCGCATTCGGATCAGCCATGATGGCGGCGAGGTCTGCGCGCAACACGGCTTCATAGGCTGGATCCTGGGTCGACGGGTACGGACTTTTCACCCGATCAGAAATCGAGGCCGGGAGCAGGTCGCGGGTCGCTGCGCGCAAAATGCTTTTCTCGCGGCCGTCGAACGCCTTGATTTCCCATGGAATGTTGAAAGCGTATTCGACCAGGCGGTGATCACAGAACGGCACGCGGACTTCGAGGCCGACGGCCATGCTCATGCGATCCTTGCGGTCCAGCAGGGTTTGCACGAAACGTGTCAGGTTCACGTACGTCATCTCGCGCATCCGCCGATCCGTCGCGCTTTCACCCGGCAGCATCGGTACGTCACGCAGCGCTTGCTGATAGGAGTCGGCGACGAACTCGTTCATCGACAGTTTTTCCATCAGCCCTTTGGCGAACAGCGGTTTGCCGTCGAAATACTTGCCGGTTACCGACGTCAGCCAAGGGAAGGTGTCTGCCTGGATCGCATCCGGATCATGGAACCAGCGATAGCCACCGAAAACTTCGTCGGCGGACTCGCCGGACAGCGCAACGGTCGAGTGTCGACGCACTTCTTCAAAGAGGCGATAGAGCGAAGGCCACATGTCGCCCCAGAACGCCGGCGGCAAGTCGAGTGCCTGAATGATCTTGGTACGAAGCTCCGGGTCGGCCATGTCGCGGCTGTCGAGGAGGATCTCACCGTGAGTGGAACGGATCTTCTGGACCAGGTCTTTGACGAAAGGCGCATCCGGTGTACCGCGCACCGCATCACTGGTGAAACCGCCGCCGTGATCGATGAAATCAAGCGAGAACGAGCGAATGTTTTCCTTGCCGGCCGCCAGCAGCTTTTTCGAGGCCAGTGCGGTGATGATGGAGGAGTCGAGGCCACCCGACAGCAGGCTGCACAAAGGCACGTCCGCGACGATTTGGCGGTCGACGATGTCTTCGAGCAAATCGCGGGTGTGCTTGATGGTTTGTTCGAGGCTGTCGGTGTGTTCTTTCGCCTCCAGTTTCCAGTAGCAATGACGTTTAAGGCCGTTGCGATTGATGGAAACAAACTCACCGGGCAGCACTTCGCGCATGCCTTCAAAGATCGCCTGGCCGGGGGTTTTGACCATTTCGAAAATTTCGCGCAGGCCGTCTGCACCGACATTGCGCGGCACCAGCGGATTGGCGAGCAGCGCCTTGGGCTCGGAGCCGAAAATCACCCCGTCTGCGGTCTCGAAGTAATACAGCGGTTTGACACCCATCCGGTCACGGATCAGATGCAGGGTTTGCGTGTGCATATCCCAGATTGCAAAGGCATACATGCCGTTAAGGTGTTCGGTAAACGCCACGCCCCATTCAACGTACGCTCGCAACACGACTTCGGTGTCGCTCTGGGTTTCGAACTGATGCCCACGGCTGAGCAGTTCGTTACGCAATTCGCGGAAGTTGTACACCTCACCGCTGTAAGTGATGGCCGCTGCAACTGTGCCGGCGTTACGCGCAAGCATCGGTTGGCGACCGCCTTCCAGGTCGATGATAGACAGGCGACGATGGCCCAGGCCCACAGGGCCATCGATCCAGATGCCACCCGCGTCCGGCCCACGGTTGGCCATGGTCATGGTCATGCGTTCGAGCGTCGGTTGTTGGTGAATCAGGTCCTGGCCAAAAGAAAGCCATCCGGCAATACCACACATATTAAAACTCCTTGTTCAATTCTTTAGCCGAGACTTTCTAGGTCAGCGTCTTCTGGTATGAGGGTGCGCATGCCCGACTGGACATACTGGACCGCGCTGGCGGTCAATGACTGGGTGTCGATTTCATTGAGCAGCGTTTGCAGTTCTATCGTCGTCCCCAGACCCGCGAAGGGTTGCAGGGGCTGCTCGCTGTCGGCAACAAAACGCAAGACATCCCGGCACAGACGGCAGAGTTTGAGGATCGTCGCGGTCGATGGGTCGGATGCGCTCTGATAGCTGCGTTGCTCGATCTCGACAATTGCTCCGCGCTCATCTCGCGTCCAGATGCGCAGGTGGTCGCTGTCCCAATCCGGTTCGTCGAACTCAAGCCTTGAGTGGATGATCTGCCCGGCTGGATCGGCGAATGTGAAATCCACCGTGCGTTGCCGGTGAATGTTCACAAAGCTCGCGTAGCCTGCCACTGCTGCACCGCCGAGGTCGGCGGTGAACATCACCGTGTCGAGTACATCGTTGCCGGAAATCGAGAAGTCCGACCTGACACCTATCGCATGTTGCAGTTTGAGCGGGGAGGGCGAAGGGCAGATCCAGCTGACGAGATCCAGCGCATGGATGACCTCACTGACCACACCGCAGGTCGGGCGGTAGTCGTTGATGCGGTCTTTGCCCCAATGAAAACTAGAGCGCAACAACTGCCAGTCATTACTTTCAGCCAGTTGCTTGAGGCGCGCAGTCGCTTCTGAATAGCGCTCAACCAGGTCCGGCGCAAAACCACTGACGTGACGCAAGCCTTTGCTGATGGTCAAGAGGTCGTCCCGGGAGGTCAGCATCGGCTTTTCACAGATGATGAAACCGGTGTAGCCGGCCAGATCGGTCAAGACTTCGGCATGGTTGATGTCGTTGGCACTGACCACGACAATCTCCGGCTGCAGTTCACGCAGTGCATCTTGAAGATTGGCGTAGTAGGGCAGACGGCTGTTCTTTTCTCGCCGCGAGCAATAGGAGAGCTTGACTTCGTAGTCTTGGCTCAATCGCTCAAATGCCCGCTGAAAGCGTTTGCCCGCATAGCCCAATCCGATAATCAGGATGTTCATGCGCATTGCTCCCGTGCCTGCCAGGCCCAGACGTATTCCGAGCTGCGGCGATAACCCATTCGCTGGTAAAGGGGTTCCGCTGCCGGGGTCGCCTGCAGCACGACCTTGCCGACTTGCATCGAGTCGAACCAGTTCATGAGTGACGCCATCAACATCCGCGAAAGTCCCTGAGAACGGAACGCCGGCAGCACGACCATCGATTGCACCCAGCCGCACAAACCATTGATGCAGTCAGGCCCGGGCGCTCGACGATCAACAAAACCGGTGACGCAGCCGACAACCTGGTCACCGTTGAGCGCGACCAGCAGACGGGTTGACGGCGAACTGCCGAGCACGTCGTGCAGCCAAGCTTTATAGGTCGCTCGCCAGAGTTTCTTTTCTTCGACGGAGGTGCAGGCATAGCTGGCCTCCGAGCCTTCAAGCAACAGTGCTCTGAGCTCAATGACCGCGTCGAAATGTTCGCTCGTTGCTTGGCGAACGACAATTGGCTCGCTACGGCTCACGCGACACCTCTGAGTTCGAAGCCGGGCGCCAGCGGAATATTGAAATGCAGGAATGTCTCTTGCAGCGCAGCAGCCAAATGTTCGATCTGCGCCTCAGAGTGATTCGGCGTCACGTTCACTCGAAAGCGCTCTGTACCAATCGGTACGGAAGGCGAATTGATCGGCTGCAAATACACGGAGTGCGAATACAGCAGACGTTCGGCAGCCGCCTTGCACAGCGCGCCTTGACCGATCAGCACTGGCAGTACGTGCGTGGTCGAGCAGGGCATGACCGGGATACCGCGCATCTGCAATTGGTCGCGCAGGTAGCGGGTTTTGGCGTGCAGTGCCTCTCGCTCGGTGTTGCTGGCCTTGAGGTGTTCGACGCTCGCAATGCAACCCGCGACCACGGCGGGTGGCAGGGCCGTGGTGAATATGAAACCGGTACAGAGCGAGCGAATGGCATCGATCATCGTCCGGCTTGACGCTACGTAGCCACCGATGATGCCGATGGCTTTGGCCATGGTGCCCTGAATGATGTCCAACTGGTCTTCGACACCCAGTTCAGCCGCCAATCCTGCGCCTCGAGGGCCATACATGCCGACCGCATGCACTTCATCCAGGTAGGTCAGTGCATTGTGCTTTTTCGCAACGGCTGCGATTTCGGCAATGGGCGCACGGTCGCCGTCCATTGAGTAGATCGATTCGAACACGACGATTTTCGGACGATCGAGCGGATACCGCGAAAGCAGCTCTTCCAGATGAGCGACGTCGTTGTGACGAAACACCTGACGTTCTGCGGTGACTGCGCGAATTCCGTTGACGATGGACGCGTGATTCAGTTCATCACTGAACACCACGCAGTCAGGGAGTTGCCGGAGCAGGCATTGAAGCGTGGCATCGTTTGAGCCAAAACCGGTCGGGAAAACCAGCGCAGCCTCTTTGCCATGCCAGTCGGCAATGCTCGCTTCAAGACGGCTGAAAAGATTATGCGTACCACCGATATTTCGCGATCCACCGGCACCGGCACCGTAGCTGTCAACGGCATGATGCATCGCCGCTCTGACATCCTGATGCTGGGACATGCCGAGATAATCGTTGCTGCACCAAACTACAACTTCGCTGTCATTATTGTCAGTGAGATGAGCCAGAGGATAACGGCCGCAAATCCTGTTAAGCGTTGTAAATTGCCGGTATTGGCCAGAGGTATGCAAGGCCTCGAGCTTATCCTGCAGCAGTGCTTGATACATTCTTTCTACTCCTTGGCATCAAATCCCGCGATAATCCTTCGCGGATGCAATTGGCCGCTTGTTTCCGGGCCGAGCGGATTCTTTAGCAACCTAATAGTTAGTACAATGGCTACTGTTTATAGTGTTACTAGGAGTAACTGGATAATGGAAAGGAATCTTGAGCGCACTCGACAGGACCTGGCTGAGTTTTTACGCAGCCGCCGAGAGCGCATATCTCTTGCAGAAGCAGGGTTACCCCCGACTGGCAGACGCCGTACACCCGGGCTGCGTCGAGAAGAAGTAGCGGCACTGGCGGGTGTCGGATTGTCTTGGTACACATGGCTCGAACAGGGACGCGATATTGGTGTGTCACCTGCCTTCCTGGACAATCTGTGCCGGGTCCTCAAGCTCGATGCGGTCGAGCGTCGCCATCTCTATCTGCTTTCACACCAGCGACCGCCGGCCGAGGAGGGCAAAACCTGGTGCGTCGTTCCCCAGATCGTTCATCGCCTGATGGCGGATCTGCCGTTGCGACCCGCTTATGTGCTGAACCTTCGCTGGGATGTCCTGGCCTGGAACCCCGCAGCTGACAAGATTTTCAAGTTCTCCGAGAAAACACCTGAGCAACGCAACTTTTTATTGATGTTGTTTACCGACGAGCGCACGAAATCTCTTTTCCAGCCTTGGGACGACCAGGCAATCCAGATGCTCTCCAGTTTTCGCCGGGATTATGTTCACGCCTCAAACGAAAGTGATGTTGCTTCACTGGTGCGTGAACTTGAGAGTGTCAGTGCGGAATTCAAAGGCTGGTGGTCTCGGCAGGATATTCATGGTCCCTGTCAGGGTATTCGGCACCTGACGATCGATTCATTTGGCGACGTCACTCTGGAACACACCACGCTGACAATCGATGTCGAACGGCATCTGCGCCTTGTGTACTACGCGCCAATGGAGCAAGGGGTCGCCCTGTTCAAGTTCGAGAAATGGCTGGAGGAGGGCGTTGTAGAAGTTCAGCACGACCAACTTGAGATCTCATAACTGTTAAGTTTTATTAGTATAAGCGCTCCTGCAAAAGTGCAAGCTTCATGTTTTTTATAATGCACTTTTGCGGGCAACTTTTTCTCAAGTTTAAGTTATAACTGCAGGAGGCAAATATTTAACTACACTAAATGCTCGTTTAATAGAGCTAACGAAAAACCGGAGTCAAACCAATGGAGCAGGCCATGGTCGAGCGCAAAACAACTGCAACAGATGTTATTGATACGCTGGGCCTGGAACCTCACGTTGAAGGCGGCTACTTTCGCCGAACCTATCAATCCGATCACCGCGACATGCTTACAACCGCCGGCGGTCCACGTTACCTGATGACGTCGATCTACTATCTGCTGACCGAGCAATCACCGGTCGGCCAGTTCCATTTCAACCAGTCCGACATCCTGCATTTTTTCCACTTAGGCGACGCCATCGAGTACAGCCTGATCCTGGCTGACGGTTCATTGCAGACGCTCGTTATGGGCAGCGATGTTTTGGCAGGACAACATCTTCAATTTCATGTACCGGGTGGCCTGTGGAAAGCTTCAAGGCTTTTACATGGCTCAAACGGTTTCGGTTTGATCAGCGAAGCGGTTTCACCGGGTTTTGATTTCGCCGACATGGAAATGGGGAATCGCCAGAAACTCACAGCGCAATTTCCTCAGCATCGAATTCTGATTGAAAAGCTGACGCGGGATGATGATTGACCACGCTGAATTTGAAGCACCAAAGGACAGGGCTTTTGAAGCTGTGCTGGAGATTGAAATCTCGTAGGCAGTCCGCGTGAACCTGAAACATTTTGTTACGTGTAATGTATATTATGTTAAATCATGTGCCACGCTACAAGCACTCGCAGTGTCAGCGCTTCGTAATCATTGGACGGAAATTTTCTGAATCTGCAAGCAACTTTGCCAGCGGCACGGATCATGATCGCTTCTACATTTGACGATGAACGAACTCCGATCCCGGTATTGATTAAACCGGGATCGGTGAACGCTCAACCTTCGAACTGGTGATAAACCTTGGCGATGACCTTCCAGTTGCCGTCGATTTTGATCAGGGTCAGGTAGTCGTTGTAGGATGGGTGTGGTAAATCTTGCTTACGATCGTCCACTTGCCTTCTACCTTCAGCAGGTTGAAAAAGTCGGTGAAACGAAATCCCGAAACGTTGTCGGTATCGACGCGAGCACTGGCGGCAGAGCCCACGATGTCGATGCGAACTATCGCGGCCTTGGCTTCGGGAGATGGGCGGAAAGAGTTGTCGATGACGTCGTACAGATTCTGGATCGCACCGCCGACGAGCTTGTCGTCGTCGACCCCAAACATCGTCGCTTGCTCGTTGAAAACGGGCTTCATCAAAGTGCTGTCAGCCTTGGCACCACCTTCGTTGTACCGACTCAGAACAGCAACGATCGCGTTGTATTCCTGGACGTAAGTTGGATTGCTCATGATGTACTCCTCGTTGCATGTTGCCGGTGACCCTTTTGGTCAATCGGACACGGAAAACTCAAACGACAATTACCAATCCTGGCGAGTCGATCAAATCGGGAACTTCTAATTAGTTGGAGTTGGCCGTTGGCCAATCGATGTAGCCCTTGGCGCCTCCGCCGTAATAACTCTCGCGCGGAGCTATGGTCAGCTCGACACCGCGACGCAGGCGCTCTACCAGGTCGGGGTTGGCAATGAATAATCGACCAAATGCCACGGCATCAATCCGCCCTCGCCCCCTTCGCTCCAGCGCCATTTCCAGGTCATAGTTGTTGTTGCCAATGTACGGTCCTTCGAACTGCGCACTCAGCGCGTCCAGATCCACCCCCTCGGGAACGGTACGAGAGGTGGCGGTGGCGCCTTCAACGAAATGCAGATAGGCCAGGTTGAATCTGTTCAACTGCTGAATGAGGTGACCGTAGGTCGCCATGACATTGCTGTCTGGAGGCGTGTTACCTGCATCGGGAGTTACTGGTGAAAGGCGGATGCCGACCCGATCACTGCCCCAAATCGCCACCACGGCTTCGGTGACTTCAAGTGTCAGTCGTGTCCGATTCTCGATGGAGCCGCCGTACTGGTCAGTCCGCTGGTTGGTGGAATCACGCAGGAACTGGTCGAGCAGATAGCTGTTGGCAGAATGGACTTCCACACCATCAAAACCGGCTCGCTTGGCATTTTCTGCCGCATGTTTGTACTGCTCGATGATCCCCGGGATCTCCGAAGTCTCAAGCGCCCGAGGCATGGACACTTCGACCATGCCATTGTTGGTATAGGTGGTACCTTCGGCCTTGATTGCCGAGGGCGCGACCGGCGCTTCGCCGTTTGGCTGCAACTCGACGCTGGAGAAACGACCTACGTGCCACAGTTGGCTGACGATCTTGCCGCCTGCCGCGTGTACTGCGTCAGTGACTTTTTTCCAACCTGCCACCTGCTCTTCCGACCAGATACCCGGCGTCATGGCATAGCCACGTCCCTGAGCAGAGATGTTCGTGGCCTCGGCGATGATCAGGCCTGCACCGGCACGCTGGGCGTAATAAGTCGCGTGCATTTCATTCGGCACGCCGTCCTCGGCCATACGGCTGCGAGTCACGGGCGCCATGACAATTCGGTTAGCCAGTTGCAGCGCGCCCATATTCATGGGCGAAAAAAGGTCGGTGCCTACGGCAATATCAGTCATGAAAACTCCAGTTGATTAGACCGGTCGTCTAATAGAAATATTAAAAAAAAACGCCTCTATGCCAGCAGGCGCTCACTCGTCATCAGTGCCGTGTCAAAGGCAGCTGTGGTATTGCGGACTTTCACCAGCAGTGATGCCCCCAACCACAATCAATACAGCGATTCAGTCAGTGTTTCGGCGTCTTGCATCGAAGTGATTGAGCCATCAGTCATTCCTTGTCGAACACAGCGCGTGATTCTCTGGATGATCAGCGCGGTGCCCTCCTCCAGTACACCGCGCATGTCTTCCGACAGGTCGCACACTTCGGCGCCGAGTTCACCACCAGGCATTTCTCCTCAGGTCGTCTAAAAGACCTGTTCAATCTCTGACGAACGACTAGACGCTAGCTGCTGGATGACCCTGCGCGGGTTCCAGTTCGACCCTTTCCCACTTGGCGATAACCAAAGGTGCGATGGCATTGCCCAGCACATTCAACGTGGTAGTGCCGCTGTCAATAATCCTGAAAATGCCGGCAATCAACGCCACCCCTTCCAACGGCAACCCGGCAGACGCCAATGTCGCTGACAAGATGATGATGGCAAAACCCGGCACCCCTGCTGCGCCCTTTGATGTCAGCACCATCGTCACCACCAACAGGATCTGCTGCGACAGCGAGAGGTCGATGCCATAGAGTTGCGCCACGAAAATTGTCGCCACACCGAGAAAAATCGATGCGCCATCCAGGTTGAACGCATAACCCACCGGCACCACAAAACTGACGATCCGACGCGGTACACCGTAGCTCTCCAATCGCGTCATCAACTGCGGCATGACGGCGGCTGACGCGGCACTCGAAAACGCCAGAATCAACTCATTGCGAAAGTAGCGGATCAACTTGAAAATGTTTTCGCCAATCAAGTAGCAAATGCCGCCGAGTATCACCAATGCGAAAACAATCAGCGCCAGATAAACCACCCCGATCAACTTGAGCAACGGCAACAATGATGCGAAACCAAACGTCGCCACGGTCGCGCCGATCATCCCAAACACACCGATCGGTGCGTATGCCATGACGATTGAGACGACCTTGAACATCGCATCGGAAAGGCTCTGAACCACCGCGATGAAAGGTGCGCTTTTGTCCTTCGGCAGAGCGTTCAATGCCATGCCTAACAACACGGCGAAAAACAGCACGGACAGCAACTTCGCTTCTGACATAGCAACCAGCACATTGTCAGGGACGATGTTTTGCAAGATGACCAATGCGCCTTTGGACGGCTCCAGAGTAATCGCCGCAGTACCGTGCGAAATACCGGAAATATCGGTGCCGGTACCCGGCTCGAAAACGTTGGCGAAACACAAGCCGATGACAATGGCCAAGGCCGTAATCGCAAAAAAGTAGCCCAGCGACTTTATCCCCATGCGGCCAAACGACTTGTTATCGCCACCGCCTGCAATGCCCAGGATCATGCAACAAAACACGATCGGTACAACCACCATCTTCATCATCTTGATGAAGATGTCACCGAGCGGTTTGAGGATCTCCGCACTCACCCATGTCTGATAATACGGATGAGTATTGAAGTACCAACCGACAAGCACGCCAAGCAGCAGCCCGGCAACGATTTGCCACACCAAGGGAATACGTTTCATGTCTAGCCTTCTTGTTGGAATGAAAGGTCTGCGTCTACTCGCAGCTGCTAGAGTCATGAGCTTCCAGCTCACTTGAGATCAAATGGCACAACGCGGTTGTGCCATGGGCGTTGTTACTTGGCGAAGAGCTGGCTCATATCCTTGAAAGCCTTGAACTCAAGAGCGTTGCCGCACGGATCAAACAAAAACATGGTGGCTTGCTCGCCCACTTGGCCTTTGAAACGAATGTATGGTTCGATCACGAATTCGGTAACAAACGCCTTCAGACGTTCGGCCAGTGCCTCCCACTGTTCCCAACCTAAAATGATGCCGAAGTGCGGAACTGGAACATCGTGTCCGTCGACCGGGTTGCTATGGACGCTTTCCTGCGAAGCGGTTTTTGGATGTTCGTGAATCACCAGTTGGTGACCATAAAAATCGAAATCGACCCACTGCGTGCTGGAGCGCCCTTCTTCAAGACCAAAAACCTCACCGTAAAAGGTGCGAGCTGCAGCCAGGTCGTAAACAGGGATTGCGAGGTGGAATGGCGAGAGGCTCATCAGAACTCCAAATATTTTTTGTTGGTTGGCGAACATTCCCACCGTCATTGGCTCTCTGGATTCAGCCGTTGCCGGGGATGGGAAACATCGTAGGACGGAAAACCCAACATAAAAATCAATATATATTTCTTAGAAACACAACTAATATTTGTGAATGATCAAAGAATTGAAGACACTCATTGCCGTGGCGCGGGAAGGCACGTTCGCCGCTGCCGGCAATAAGATCGGCCTGACTCAGGCCGCCGTGAGCGCGCAAATCCAGCGCCTAGAGGCCGAGCTCGGGTTCGAAATTTTCGACAGGAAAGGACGTTCGGCCCATCTCAATAAAATGGGCCACCAGATACTTCTGCAGGCGCAAGAGCTGTTGAGGCTTTATGACAATTTGGGCTCTACAACGCTGGGCAAGCCTCCCAGCGTGCTGGTCAACATCGGTGCGATCGCGTCCGTGCAGCGCTCCTATTTGCCAGATGCGCTAGCAAAGTTTCACCAACAGTGCCCGCAGTGCCGCACACGTGTCATCCCGGGCCTTTCGATGGAGATGGTGAACCTTGTCGACGCCGGCGAGATCGACATGGCCGTCATCATTCGCCCGCCCTTCTCCCTTCAAAGTGACCTGCGCTGGACGACGTTGGCGCGAGAGCCCTACCGACTGATCGTGCCACGTGACCTAGAGGGCGAAGACTGGTCGGAACTGCTGTCCAGCCAGCCATTCATTCGCTATGACCGATCATCCTTCGGCGGCAGGCAGGTCGATCGTTTCCTGCGGCAAATGCATTTCACCTTGCAGGAAGTTTGCGAACTGGATGAACTGGAGGCCATCATCAAGCTGGTGGGAAATGGTGTAGGCATAGCCCTGGTGCCACAGACGGAAGCCCATCAGGAATGGCCCGCGGGTGTACGAGCGCTCGATCTGGGACAGCATACCTTTCACCGTGATATCGGACTGATACATCGGTCTCAGCGGAGTTTTACGGAGCCCGTGCGAATTTTGGCTCAGCTTATAAGTGACCAGGTAACAACGGCTTCTGAATAACAGCTTCTAAGCATAATGGACCCAATAGGTCCTTTGATCACCCGCACTTCTTGAACTGCTCAGTTCCCTTCCAGACGCCGTCAATCGCTCACCAGAGGTAGGTGGATGTGATTACACGAACCGGGCGCCGTTGAGCCACAGGAATTACGCTGCGGGGGTGGTCACGGCCGTCGGGCTGAGAATTTCCATCAGGAAATCGATAAACACATTGATCCGGCTGGACCCTCGGTGATTGGGTAAATACAACGCGTTGATGCAGGTGCTGGCGCTGCCGGGATTGACCTCGTAATGCTCAAGCAACCGGGTCAGCCGGCCGGCTGCGACGTCGTCGCGTACCAGCCAGTCAGCCAGCAGCGTCACCCCGCCACCGCCGATGGCTGCTTCGCGCAGGATGTCGGCGTTATTGCTTTGCAGGCGCCCGTGGACGTTGAGCTGAATGGGCGCATCTTCATTCTGAAAGGTCCAGTGCTGGTGTGTGGCGCCGTAATCGAAACGCAGGCATTGATGCTCCAGCAAATCCCGTGGGTGACAAAGCGCTGCGCTACGCGCCAGATACTCCGGACTGGCCACCACCCAGCGTTCGAAATGCCCCACGCGTTTGCTGACGATGTCATCACTGACCACGGACGACCCCAGGCGCACCGAAACATCAATCTGCTCGCTGAGCAGGTCACTGACCTGATCGCTCAGCGACAGACTGATCTCCAGACCCGGATGCCGCTCGAGCAAGCGGCTCAGGTGCGGCGCGATCAGGCGTCGCCCAAACTCCACCGGCACGCTGATGCGCAGACGGCCCTGCGCTTCGCTGCCACGATCCGCAACCACGGCATCGGCTTCGTCGATCGCGTCGAGAATCGCCACGGCTTTTTCGAAATAGGTCTGGCCGGCAACAGTCACGCTGGTGTTGCGCGTGGTGCGATTGAGCAGGCTCGCGCCCAGCTCGTGTTCCAGCCCTGCCACTTGCCGTGTCACTGACGACGTTGATATCCCGAGTTTGCGCGCTGCCGAGGAATAGCCCCCGCAGCGCACGGTTTCCACAAACATCTTCAGTGCCAGCAACTTGTCCATAAGCGGGGTCCGGTCGATAGGGAACGCGGATGATTGTGCATCACTGTGCCCCCGTCGTCTTGTACCGCCGTGCTTGCCCGCACTCGCCGGCTGTTCAGACATCGGCCTTGCGGCTCAGGAATAATCCGAGCGCCAGCGCTGGCAGCAGCGCCACCGCGACGGCGGACAGGTTCCAGCCGAAATGCTCGTACAGCGGGCTCGCCACCAGAGACCCCACCGCACCGCCGACGAAAATGCTGGTCATGTACACGGCGTTCAGGCGCGCACGGCTGTGGGGATCGAGGGCGTACACCTCACGCTGGCCGAGCACCATGTTCAATTGCACGGCGAAATCCAGCAGCACCGCGCACACCACCAGCCAGACATAGCCGCTGCCCGGGAGCGCAGCGATCAACAGCGCCACCGGCGCCAGCAACAACGCGACCAGTGTGCCGCGACGACCATGCCCGGCATCGGCCAGATGCCCGGCAATCGGCGCTGCAATGGCACCCACCGCACCGACCAGCGCGAAGATCGCCACGTGTGCCTGGGTGAAGCCGTGATGACGTATCAATTCAATCGGTGCGAGGGTCCAGAACAGGCTGAAGCTGGCAAACAGCAGCCCTTGATACAGCGAGCGCTGACGCAACACCGGATAACGCCGAGCCAAGGCAAACACCGAACCGATCAGCGCAGCATACGTGGCTTTGTGCGTCGGCAGCCGACGCGGCAATGCCACGGCGGTAATCAGAGCGATGACCGCCATCAGGGCCGCTGCGCTGTAAAACACCCCACGCCAGCCGAACACGTCGACCAACAGGCTCGACAGTGGCCGCGACAACAGAATCCCCAGCAGCAGACCGCTCATGATATTGCCGACGACGCGGCCACGGCTGGCCTCCGGCGCCAAGTGCGCCGCCAGCGGCACCAGAATCTGCACGGCCACCGAGGTCAGGCCGATCAGCAAAGACAACACCAGGAACATCGACGGTGAATGGGTCAGCCCGGCGCACAACAGCGTGACACTCGCCGCGAGGGTGAAGCCGACCACCAGCCGACGGTTCTCCATCAGGTCGGCCAGTGGCACCAGCAGCAACAGGCCCAGCGCGTAACCAAACTGCGTCAGCGAAACGATCAGGCTGGCATTGGCGCTGGACAGACCGATCTGCGGCGCAATCAGTTCGACGATCGGCTGGGCGTAATAAAGATTGGCCACAACCGCTCCGCAGCAGAATGCCAGGAACGCGACCATCAGGCCGGAAAGCCCTGCCGGCTGTTCGGCGTTGGTCGCAACGACCGGGTTGCCCGTGAGCATGATGACACCTCATTGAGTTCAGGAAAGTGCGGCCAAGGCTACGGCCCTGTGGCGATGCGCAGAATCCACGCGGCGGGCAACGCAGTGATGCGTCCGGCGCAACGGCGCAGGCGTTGCTTCTCGCGCAACGCGCTATTGCGTGCGCCGATGATTCTCCCGCGCCGGCGGTATCTCTACGCTTTGACCCATGGCGCCGCCGCCCTCAGCGGCGCCCTTCCCCGGCGGTCACAAGGAGCGTTGTCATGACCCGTATCCCATCCGTTCTGCCATTGCCCACCGCGTTTTTCTCTGTCCCATGAACCGCCACTTCCTGAAGTCCAGAACGCTTTGGATCAGCGTGGCAGTGGTCGCCGTGCTCGGCCTGATCGGTGCCGTTTGGCTGATGTGGCGCCCGGCAATTGCGCCGATCGAGCGCCCGACGATGTTCGATACTGCGCAGTTGCAACGCGGGGCGCGGGTGGTCGAGGCCGGCGATTGTGCGGTCTGCCATACCCGCCCCGGTGGTGAATATCTGGCCGGCGGGCTGCCGTTGGTAACGCCCTTCGGCACGCTGTACAGCACCAACATCACCCCGGACGCCGAGACCGGTATCGGCCAATGGTCACTGCCAGCCTTTGAGCGGGCGATGCGTCAGGGCTTTGCTCGCGATGGTCACTTCCTCTATCCGGCGTTCCCCTATGTGCACTACCGGCGCATGAGCGCGGCAGATATCGCCGACGCCTATGCCTACTTGATGAGCGGCCCCGCCGTGCACGCGCCGGCTGAGCAGAACCGGATGAATTTTCCGATGAACATTCGGCCGTTGGTGGCGTTCTGGAACCTGCTGTTTCTGCACGGTGAGCCACTGACGCCGCTGGCGCAACGCAGCGAGGCGTGGAATCGCGGGCGTTATCTGGTCGACGGTCCGGGCCATTGCGCCGGCTGCCATTCGCCGCTGAACCTGATCGGCGCAGAAAAATCCGCGGACTATCTGCAGGGCGGCAGCGTCGATGGCTGGCAGGCGCCCGCACTGGTCGGAATGGGCCAACGCAGCAACCCGTGGAGTCGCGAGCAACTGGTGGGCTATCTGCGCGCCGAGATCGTCGATGGCCACGGCACACCCGCCGGCCCGATGCGTCCGGTCAGCTTGAGTCTGGCCCGCTTGCCCGCCAGTGAAGCCGAGGCGATTGCCGAGTATTTGCTGAGCTTGGAAAACCCGCCTTCGGTGACAGAGACGACGGCGAAGACGCCTGCCAGTGAACCGGCAGACCCTTCGAACGGCGCCCTGCTCTTCAGCAGCGCCTGCGCCGGTTGCCATGGCCCTGCGGCACCGATGCGCACCATCGATGGTCGCCCGGGCCTGCAAAACACCTCGGCGCTGCAAGCGACCAGTTCGCGCAACTTCCTCAAAACCATGCTTGAAGGTCTGCCCGCCACACCCGGATCGCCCGGCCCGGTCATGCCTGCATTCGCCGCCAGCCTGGACAACGCACAACTCGCCGCACTGGCCGCGTATCTGCGTCAGCAAGCCAGCCCCGATCAGCCGTGGGCCGACCTCTCTTCCACTATTGAAGCGTTACGTCAGGAGACGAAATGAGCCAGATCACCCTCAACGTCAACGGAGCCGCGCAACCGCTTGAGCTGGAGCCGGACATGCCGCTGCTGTATGCGCTACGCAATCACTTGAACCTCAACGGCGCCAAATACGGATGCGGTCTCGGCCAATGCGGTGCCTGCACGGTGATCGTCGATGATCAACCGGTGTTCGCCTGCCTGACGCCCTGCGCCGGCCTCGAAGGCAAAAAAATCCGCACCGTGGAAAGCCTCGGCAGCGCGGAACAACCCGGCCCGCTGCAAGCCTCGTTCATCGAGAAACAGGCCGCGCAATGCGGCTACTGCATTGCCGGCATGCTGATGCGCGCGCAGGCGTTGCTTGAGCGTAATCGACACCCTGATGAGGCCACCATTCGTGAGCACATGGCCGGTAACCTGTGCCGCTGCGGAACGCACTTGCGGATTATCGAGGCGATCAAACAGGTGGCCGGGCACAACGGGAGCCTGACATGAGTGAGTCGAATGAGTTGAACCCAAGCCGACGCGCTTTCCTGCGCGGCGGCGCGTTGCTGATGGCGTTCACCCTGATGCCGGTGGCGCGACGTGTGTTGGCGGATACGGAAGTCGATACACTCGGCACCGTGGTCCTCGCCCCCGACCTCCCCGGAAGCCTGCGCACCAACCCGTGGCTCGACGCCTGGATCCGCATCGGCGCCGACGGCATTACCGTCTACACCGGCAAGGTTGAATTGGGCACCGGCGTGAAAACCGCGCTGCTGCAAATCGCCGCCGAGCGTTTGCAGGTACCGGCAACATCCATCAACCTGCTCACCGCCGACACCGCGCTGACGCCCAACGAAGGCTACACCGCCGGCAGCCACAGCATTTTCGACAGCGGTACCGCGTTGTATAACGCCGCCGCGCAGGTGCGCGAAATGCTCGTCGATGCCGCCGCGCGCAGTTGGCAGGTCGATGCGGCGCTGCTGAGTACCCGCGATGGTGTGATCGAAGGGCCGGCCGCTCAGCGGATGAGTTACGCCGACGCGGTCAGACATGTCGATGTGCATCAATATGCCAAGGCTCAGTCACCGGCGATGGCCGCCGCTGATTTCAAACTCATCGGCCATTCGCTGCCGCGCCTCGACATCCCGGCGAAGGTCAGCGGTGGCGCAGCATTCGTCCAGGACATGCGCCTGCCGGGCATGCTGCATGCGCGGGTGATCCGCCCGCCCCGTCCGGGCTGCGCGCTGCAAGCGTTCGATGCGGCGTCCATCGAAACGCTGTCTGGCGTGGTCAAGGTGATCCGCGACGGCAACTACCTGGCGGTGGTCGCCCGTGATGAGTGGCAAGCGATCAAAGCCATGCGCCGTGCCAGCGAGGTGACGCAATGGAGCGAGGGCGAGGCGATTCCCGAGGCGGCAGAGATTCATGGTCTGCTCAAACGCCTGCCCTCACGACGCTATCCGATCAGCAACAACGGCACGCCGAGCGGCGCGGCCGACACACGTTTTCAGGCGCGGGTCACCAAGCAGTATCTGATGCACGGCTCGATCGGCCCGTCTTGCGCAGTGGCCTGGTTCAAGGACGGCGCTCTCACCGTCTGGACCCACACCCAGGGCGTTTACCCGCTGCGCGCCGGCATTGCCGAAATGCTCGGTCTGCCACTTGAGCGGGTGCGCTGTATTCATGCCGAAGGCTCAGGGTGTTACGGGCACAACGGCGCCGATGATGCCGCCGCCGATGCAGCATTGATCGCCATGCGCATGCCCGGTACGCCGGTGCGCGTGCAATGGATGCGCGAGCAGGAAAATCTATGGGAGCCGTATAGCTCGGCGATGGTCACCGAAGTCGACGCCGGCCTCGCTCAGGGCCGCCTGCAGGACTGGGCCTACGAACTGTGGACCACGCCGCACAACGAACGCATCGTCAACGCCGGGCGTCTGTTGCCAGCACGCTTGCTCGCGCGGCCCTTCGCCTCGGCGCCCTCCGTGCCGATCGCCCAGCCCGAAGGCGATGGTGATCGCAACGCGGTGCCGCTGTACAACCTCAACTCGACGCGCATCAACATGACCTTCGTCACCCAGATGCCCTTTCGCACCTCGGCCATGCGTTCGCTGGGGGCGCACATCAACATCTTTGCCATCGAGGCGAGTATCGACGAACTGGCGATCCGGGCCGGCATCGACGCGGTCGCGTTGCGTCTGGCCCATCTCAGCGACCCGCGTGCTCGCGCGGTCGTAGAACGTGTTCGTGATGAGATCGGTTGGCCGCAGAAAAGCGGCGAGCCCGGCGCCGGTATCGGTTTCGCTTTTGCCCGCTACAAAAACATCATGGGTTACTGCGCCATCGCGGTGAAGCTGCGGGTGCATCCGCAGACCGGCGAGATCCGCGTCGATCACGTGGTGACGGCGGTGGACGTCGGCCAGATCGTCAGCCCCGATGGCCTGCGCAATCAGGTCGAGGGCGGCATTGTGCAGTCCGCGAGCTGGACCCTGTACGAAAAAGTCGCCTACGACACGGGCGGCATTCGCAGTTACGACTGGAGCGGTTATCCGATTCTGCGTTTCACGCAACTGCCGAAAAAAGTCGATGTGCATTTGCTCGACCAGCCGGGAGAACCCTTCCTCGGTGCCGCTGAAATCGTCCAGGGACCGATGGCCGCCGCCCTTGGCAACGCCGTCGCCAACGCTACCGGCCGGCGCTGGCTGAATCTGCCGCTGACGCGCTCCAACCCACCCGCCTGAGCCACGCCCGTGTTCATCGCCGATGAGCACGGGTGCCGTTGCGCCCTGCGCAAAACAGCGTAGCGCCGGCCACCGATTATCAGCCCCGCTACACCCGGTTAAGTTAGCGCCACTGGTTCGCGGCACCGCTGCCGCGCTTGAATTCCCTCTATTGATATCTGGAGCTACCCATGACCCGTCGCCTGTTCCAACCCCTCGCACTCGGTCCTTACACCCTCGCCCATCGCGTGGCGATGGCGCCGTTGACGCGCTCACGCGCCGGCCAACCGGGGGATGTGCCAACGTCCATGAACGCCGAGTATTACCGCCAACGGGCCAGCGCCGCACTGATCATCACCGAGGCCACGCAAATCTCCCGGCAGGCTCAGGGTTACGCCTGGACGCCAGGCATCTACAGCCCTGAGCAGGTCCGTGCGTGGCGTGACGTCAGCGCGGCGGTGCACGAGGCCGGCGGTCTGATCTTCATGCAACTGTGGCACGTCGGCCGGGTGTCCCACCAAAGCTTTCAACCCGATGCCGGCCTGCCGGTTGCGCCTAGCGCGTTGCCGGTGCCCGGCAAGACGTTTATCGTCGACGAAAACGGTAACGGCGTTTGGGGTGATGTGCCGGTGCCGCGCGCGCTGGAAACCGCGGAAATCGCCGGCATCGTCGAGGACTATCGAGTGGCCGCGCGCAACGCATTGCAGGCGGGCATGGACGGTGTAGAGATTCATGCCGGCAACGGTTACCTGCTCGATCAGTTTCTTAACAGCAACAGCAACCAGCGTGACGATGCCTATGGCGGCAGCGTGGAGAATCGCGCACGGTTTCTGCTGGAAGTGGTCGCGGCCGTGGCTGAAGAAGTCGGCGCCGAGCGAGTCGGCGTGCGCCTGACGCCGATGGGCCGCTTCATGGGCATGGGCGATGACACTCCGGAGGCAACCTTCGGCCACCTCGTCGAAGCGCTCAATCAATGGAATCTGGCGTATCTGCACTTGGTCGAGCCGGCGATGGTCGGCACAGTCAAGGATGAAAATTTCGACCCGCGCTGGGACGCGATCATTGCCCAATTGCGCAAGACCTGGAACGGCGTGCTGATCCTGGCGGGCGGCTACGATGCGCAATCTGCCGAACAGGCGCTGATTGCCGATCGTGCCGACATCATTGCATTCGGCCGCCCGTTCCTGGCCAACCCGGACCTGCCGCGTCGGCTTCACGATGGCCTGACACTCAACGCGCCGGACCCGAGTAGCTTTTTCGGCGGGGATCAGCGTGGGTACATTGATTATCCATTTCATGCTTGAGGCTGGAGAGCCTGTCCGGATTGAGCGACCCAGAGAATAAATTGCGGTTTGAACTACAGCATTGCGAATGGACGGCAGACGCTGCGAAGCGCTCTGCCGTTTTTTTGCCAAATTGGGCAAGAGCCTTGAAGGCTTCGGGCTCGCTGCCGTGAGCGACATCAACCGACGTTAGAACTTTGCAGTGTCATTGATCAACTGCAGTGGGGGCCTCGAGGCTTTTCACCTGCGTCCAACCGTCGCAGCCAACAGCCATTGGCAAATTCCGTACAAGCCTTAGAATCCCGCGCAATCTTGCAGGCGCCGAAACCGGTGACTGACGTCTAGCTGAATGCCTGGGCACACCTCGCTGATGGGTGTCCGGCTCTACAACCCTGCCCGTTCGGCGGGCACTCGCATCACACACTTTTTCGGCTTGGCAATCACCTGCGCAGAGGCGCACGTTGTGCTGTTCGATCTCCAGAGGTTTTTATGTCTCCGCGTTTGCTGGCCATGGCGCTGGCGCCCCTGCTCGGGCTGTTCATTGTTGCCCTGGGCAACGGTTTTCTGTCTTCGCTGACCACCCTTCGACTGGACGCCGCCGGTGCCTCGGCGACGATGATCGGTGTGGTTTCATCGGCCTACTTTATCGGTCTCACGCTAGGCGCCGTGTTCAATGACCGCTTGATTCTGCGCATCGGCCATATCCGCGCCTACGGCAGCTTTGCTTCGCTGATCGCCGTGACCATCCTGCTGCAGGGATTGTTCTATGACACTTGGGGCTGGTTCGCCCTGCGCCTGATCAACGGCTGGGCCACGGTCGGCGTATTTCTGGTGATCGAAAGCTGGCTGCTGCTGGCGGGCGACGCGAAGATCCGCGGCCGCTTGCTCGCGCTGTACATGATCGTCTTGTATGGCGCCGGTGTGCTTGGGCAGGCAACGTTGGGCAAAATTACTGGATTGAGCGACAGCGCACCGTTCATGGTCGCCGGCATGCTCGCCTCGCTGTCGGTGTTGCCGATCGTGATCCTGCCGCGCGTGTCGCCCCTGCTCGATCAGGTGGAACCGCTCAAACCACGGCAACTGCTGGGCGTCACACCGACCGGGCTGGTCGGCTGTTTCGGCTCGGGTGTCAGCATCGCGGCGATTTACACTTTGCTGCCGTTGTATCTGCAGCGCAGCGGCCTGAATGTCGGTGAGGTCGGCAGCATGATGGCGTGGACAATCCTCGGCGCCATGCTTCTGCAATACCCGGTCGGACGCTGGTCCGACCGCAAGGATCGTTTGCAGGTGCTTACCCTGCTGACGGGGGCGTGCTCGGTGTTATCGCTGGTGATCGTCCTGCTTCCTTTGTCCCCAACCCTGCTCGCCGCGATGTTGTTTCTGCTCGGCGGCGGTGTATTCGCGCTTTATCCGGTTGCCGTCAGCCACGCCGCCGACCGCGCCCCTGCCGAAGCGTTGGTGCCGATGATTCAGGGTTTGCTGCTGATTAACTCACTGGGGTCGGCGATCAGTCCGATGATGATTTCGCCGGTGATGAACTCGTTCGGCGCCAATGGCCTGTTCTGGGTATTTGCGCTGGTCAATCTGTGCATGGTCACCTTTTTCTTGTGGCGACGCGGTAAACGCCCGGTTCCGGCCAATCCCGCACCTTTTGCGGCGGCAGCGACTTTTTCGCCGACAGGGGCGGAACTGCGTGTGACCGAAGATCTGCGTCAGGCCGTGCAGGAGCATCCGCCGATGGTGGATGCGTTGAGCGGCGAGCCTGCGCCGCAGTGTGATGCGCGATAAGCGTCACGGCAGTTACCGCCATAGGCGATGCCCCGCTCGACGGAAGTCGCAATTTACTGCCAGGCGACCTTGAATAATCCTCATCGACTCGCAACACGTAACCAGGGTTTAAGCGCCTGGAAGGTGAATAGAACCCCTCCTGGCAAGAAGGGTCTGCTCTCTATGCCCTTTCAGGAATACACCCATGTCCGCGCAACACAGCCTTGTCATACTCGCCCGGGGAGGATATGCCGCTCGGGGAGTGTTGTATTTGATCATCGGTATCTTCGCATTGCTGGCAGCCCAGGACTCGACCAGAGCCAAAGACAGCCACAAGAGCCTTGAAGCTTTGCTCGGCCAGCCATTCGGCTATTTTTTAGTCGGACTTGTGGTGGCGGGTCTGCTCGCATTTGCGGCCTGGCGTGTCCTGCAAGCCACGCGCGATGTCGATCATCACGGCAAACAACTCAAAGGTCTGGTGATTCGCGCTGGTCTGTTGGCGGGAGGTCTGGTCAACGGGGCGCTGGCGTTTTTTGCGTTGGGCCTGCTCGTCAGCGGCATCCAGAGCTCGGGCGATGGCGGAGGGCAAACCAAAGACTGGCTGGCGCATCTCTTGTCGTGGAAACACTCGAACTTGTTGGTGTACCTGATCGCTCTCATTCCGCTTGGGGTGGGCATTGCTCACATCATCAAGGGCTGGAAAGCGTCGTTCGTACAATATTTCGAGGCCGACGAAGATGTCATGCGCTATGTCCGTCCGGTATCCCGGTTCGGTCTGATAGCTCGCGGCGTGGTATTCATCGAGATTGCCGTGCTGCTGGCAATCAGTGGTTCCGCTTATCAGGCCATGGATCCACCGGGGATGAAGGAAGCACTTGATGCGCTGCAGAATCTACCCGCAGGTTGGCTGATTTTGATGGTGATGGCGCTGGGGCTGATTGCCTTCTCGGTCTACAGTTTTTCTGAAGCGTTCTGGCGCAAGATCAATATGGATGTGCCAGGCGTGTCCGGTCATTAACGTGTGGCACCGGGCAATCAATTTCTCGGATCAGGATAATTACGTTTTTCCCCTGCGGTTGGCGATCATCAGCGTCGGCCCTTCATTCATTTGATTGAAGGGCCATCCCATGGATCGACCTGCGAATCACCAGGAGCAAGAACGCGGCGCGGGGATAGCGACTTCCTGCACGTTGCGCGTTATGACCAGAACCCTTTGTGCGGTTCAGCCGCCTCCCCCTCCAGCATCGGCCCCAATACACTGACCTTGCGTTGCCCCTTGGCGAACACCTCGCGGCAAGGTAAGGAGAACGTCGGATTCTCCGGATGATCCCCCGTCAACCCCAGCAAGGCATGTTCCGACAAGGCATACACCACCCGCCCGATCCCGGTCCAATACACGGCGCCGGCGCACATGCAGCAAGGTTCGGCGCTGGTGTACAGCGTGCACAGTTCCAGCTCCTGCGGCGACAGCAGTTTTGCCGCTGCCGCCGCTGCCACCAACTCCGCATGCTGAGTCGGATCGCCTTCCGGGGGCATCGAGTTATTGCCTGCTTCGACAATCACCTTGCCGTTACGGTCGGCCACCAATGCCGCGAACGGATGGCGACCGCGCTGTTTCGATGCCTCGGACAAGGCGATGGTTTGGCGCAGTAACGTCAGATCAAGCTCGCTGACGCCGGCCGGGATGAGTTGAGTGAATTGATTCATGGGTAACTCCTGGGCAGTGGAAAACAAACAATTATTCGGCCAGTTCAGCGCCGATGGTTTCGGTCGATTTTTTTTCGTTGTTAAGCAGGATGTTGAGGACGATGGCGGTGATCGCACCGAGGAAAATCCCGCTGTCGAGCACCAGTTTCAGGGTCGGGCCGACATGTTCGAACAGCGCCGGACAGGACATCGGTAGTACCCCGACACTCACCGACACGGCGACGATAATGCCGTTGCGCGTCCCCTCGAATTGCACCCGCGACAGTTCCTGAATCCCCGCCACCGTGGTCATGCCGAACATCACGATCGCGCAGCCACCGAGCACCGGCGTCGGCACTGCGGCGATCAACGCGCCGAGTTTCGGGAACAGGCCCATCAGCACCATGATTGCCCCGGCAGCGGCCACGACGAAACGGCTTTTAACGTTGGAAAGCGCGATCAAACCGGTGTTCTGGGTGAAGGCGTTGTAGGGAAAACTGTTGAACAGGCCGCCAAGCATGGTCGACAAGCCGTCGGCGCGAAACGCGTTGCCAAGGGTCTGTTGCGTGGTCGGTTTGCCGGTCAATTTGCCAATCGCCAGACAGTTGCCGGTGGTCTCGGCCATGATCACCAGCATCGCCAAAGTCATGATCAGAATCGGCACAGGCGCGAATTCCGGTGCGCCAAATGCCATCGGCGCACTCAGTTCAAACCACGCCGCTTCGCTGACCCGGTTGAAGTGAGTCATGCCGCAAGCCGCTGCGATCAGGCTGCCGACGAACAGGCCAATCAGCACGCTGAGGTTGCCGATGAAGCCCTTGAATTTGGCGTAAATCACCAACGTCACGCTGACCGTGGCCAAGCCCAGCAACAGGTTGGCGGGATTACCGAAATCCGCCGCATCGGGATTGCCGCCGCCCAGCCAGATCGCCGCCGCAGGCATCAGCGAGATGCCGATAATGGTGATCAGACTGCCAATCACCACCGGCGGAAAAAAACGCAGCAAGCGGCTGAACACCGGTGCCAGCGCGATGGTGATAAAGCCCGCGGCGATCACCGCGCCGAAAATCTGACTGAGGCCGAACTCTTTACCGATCATGATCATCGGCGCCAGGGCAATGAACGAGCAGCCCTGAATCAGCGGCAGACGCGCGCCGAATTTCCAGAAACCGAGAGTTTGAATCAGCGTCGCCACACCCGAGGTCAACAGGTTGGCGTTGATCAGCAACACCACCTGCGCTGAGGTCAGCCCCATTGCACTGCCAAGAATCAGCGGCACCGCCACCGCTCCCGCGTACATCACCAGCACATGCTGCAAGCCAAACGTGAACAACTGTCGTAGTGGCAAAACCTCGTCCACCGGATGAATGCGTTGTGTGGTCATTTCACACGCTCCTGAAGGTGCGGCATCTGTTGAGATCGCGGGCATGCTCAGGGGCGTTTGAAAGTCAGATCCGCCCCGGAGATCGTTTGACGCGGGGCCATATTTGGACGTTTATTACGATGAAACAAATTAGCAACCATCGCTTTTTTCGATGGCGCACACACGGCACAATCAACCATTCGCTCGCTGCCAAAAAAATCATTGCCTTCGACCCGGGAGTCCACCGCTTGCGCTTCTCACTCGATCAACTGTTGATGTTCGTCCAGGTGGTCAAAAGCGGATCGTTTTCCGCCGCCGGGCGCACACTGGGCAAGACCCAATCGACCATCAGCGCGGCGATTGCCAACCTCGAAACCGACCTTGGCGTCGACCTGTTCGACCGCAGCAACCGCAGCCCCGCCCTCACCGCCAGCGGCCACAAATTGCTGGTGCAGGCCGAAGCCGTGCTCGAACGCTGCATGACCTTCGAAGCCCACGCTGACTGCCTTTCGGACAACGTCGAAACCAGCCTGACACTGGCGATTGAAACGCCGTACGGGCCGATCATGCCGGTGCTCAAAGCCTTCGAAGCCGCGTTCCCCTTTGTCGACCTGATCATCCGCCATCCGGTTTACGGCGACGTTAGCGAACTGGTCAGCAGCGGCGAAGCGGTACTCGGTGTGGCGTTCTCACAGCCCGGCTATCCCAAGGAGCTGGCGTTCCAGCAACTGGGCAAACTGATCATGCTGCACGTCTGCCACCCCGAGCACCCATTGGCGCAACTCGATAACGTCACGTTCGACGACCTGCACGTCCATCGGCGCCTGGCCTTCAGCGCCCACGCGAGCAAACTGCCGAGCAGCGAATACCTGCGCTCGACCCAGTTGTGGCAAGCGGAAAGCTATCTAGCGTTACTGGAAATGGTCCGCGCCGGGCTCGGTTGGGCCACCCTGCCCCGTCAACTTGTGCAGCGTGAACTGGCCAAGGGGGAACTAGTGGAGCTACAGCTCTCGGCGTATCCGCATACTGACTGGCAGATTGGTGTCGATTTGCTGTGGGCGCGGCAGCGGCCGCTGGGTAAAGCCGAACGTTGGTTGAAGGAGAAATTGCAGGGCAACAAGGTGTATGAACTGGATCGCAATGGGCAAATCACCACGCTTTGACGTGGGTACAAAGAGGCCCGTCAAAGCGGGCCTCGATTTCAGGCTTTGTCACTACGCCAGTTTGACTGTTTCAGGCTGAGTCTTGTGGTCAGGGCGGATCTTGAACCAGATGGAGTACATCGCCGGCAGGAACACCAGCGTCATGATGGTGCCAACGAACGTGCCGCCGATCAGGGTGTAGGCCAGCGTCCCCCAGAACACCGAGTGTGTCAGGGGCATAAACGCCAGGATGGCCGCAAGCGCCGTCAGCAGCACCGGCCGCGCGCGTTGCACCGTGGCTTCGACCACGGCATGAAAGGGGTCCAGACCTTCTTGCGTGTTGTGATGAATTTGCCCGATCAGAATCAGCGTATTGCGCATCAAGATCCCCGACAGCGCAATTAGCCCGACCAGCGCATTGATGCCAAACGGCTGATTAAAGAGAAGCAGCGTCGGCACCACACCAATCAACCCTAACGGCGAGGTGAGGAAGACCATGATCATCGCCGCGATCGAACGCACCTGCACCATGATGATCAGCAACGTCATGGCGATCATGATCGGCAGCAACGGCAGGATCGCCTTGCCCGCCTTGCCGGATTCCTCGATAGCCCCCGCCTGCTCTATCCGGTAACCGGAAGGCAGGGTCTCGATGATCGGCTGCAACTGCTTGAGGATCACACCCGAAACATCCGGTGGCTGCAGGCCTTCGGCAATGTCGCCACGCACGGTGATGGTCGGGGTGCGGTCACGGCGCCGCAGAATCGGATCCTCCATACGCACATCGACCTCGCCGATCTGCGACAAGGGGATGCGTTGTCCCGCCGCGCCGACCAGGGTGAAACCCTTTATTTGCGCGGGGTCGAGCCTGATATTGCCCGCCGCACGCCCGACGACCTGCACAGAACGAATATCCTCGCGGACCGCCGTGATCGGCACTCCGCTCAGGAGAAACTGCAGTTGCTGGGCGACCGCATTGGAGGTCAGCCCCACAGCTTGCAGGCGGTCCTGATCGAGACTGAAATGCAATGTCGGGGTCAGCGGCCCCCAGTCAGTGTTCACGGTTCTCATCATCGGGCTGTCTTGCAGCACGCCCCGGACCTGCTCGGCGATGTCGCGCAACTTCGCGGGATCTGGTCCCATCACCCGGTAGGCCACCGGAAACGGCGAATAAGGCCCAAACACAATTTGCGACGCCCTGAGACGGGCCTCCGGGGCGAGCCCTTCGGCAACGGCCTGACGAAAACGCAATTTGAGGGTTTCCCGCGCCGCCTCACTGTCCGTGAGCACCACGATCTTGGCGAACGATGGATCGGGCAGTTCTGGCGCCATCGCCAGGAAAAAACGGGGCGCACCTTGCCCGATGTAGGCCGTGACGATTTTTGCCTCACCCTGCTTGTGCAGCCAGGCTTCGACCTTGGCGGCCGTGGCGCTGGTCTGCTCGATCGAAGTGCCGTAGGGCATTTGCACTTCGATCATGACCTCGGGTCGGTCAGACGTCGGGAAGAACTGCTTTTTCACCAGGCCCATGCCCGCCGCCGCCACGAAGAACAGCGAGAAAACCGCTGCCGCGACCAGCCATTTGTGCGCAATAACCTGCGTCAGCACCCGGCGGAAGCGGTTGTAACGCGGCGTGTTGTAGATAGCCGCATGGCCACCTTCAACCTTCTTGATGTCCGGCAACAACTTCACGCCCAGATAGGGGGTGAACGCCACCGCAACGAGCCAGGACGCGATCAACGCGATGCCGACAATCCAGAACATGTTGCTGGTGTACTCGCCAGCAGTGGACTGAGCAAAACCGTTCGGCAAAAAGCCAATCGCAGTCACCAGCGTACCGGCCAACATCGGCGCCGCCGTATGGCTCCAGGCGTAGGCGGACGCTTTGATGCGATCGTAGCCCTCCTCCATTTTCACCACCATCATTTCAATGGCGATGATCGCGTCATCGACCAACAACCCCAGCGCGAGGATCAATGAGCCGAGGGTAATCCGATCGAAATTCTTGCCGGTGGCGGCCATCACCACGAACACGATCGCCAGGGTCAACGGCACAGCCGCGGCGACTACCACCCCTACTCGCCAGCCCATGCTGAGAAAGCACACGAGCATGACCACCAGCAGCGCGACAAAAAACTTGACCATGAACTCGCCGACAGCGGATTCGATATTGACCGCCTGGTCGGTGACCTTGGAAAGCGTCATGCCCAATGGCATTTCCACATTGATCCGCGCGGTCTGCGCATCCAGCGCCTTGCCCAGATCCAGACCGTTCCAGCCCTCGCGCATCACCACACCCAGCAGGAGCGCGTCTTCGCCGTTATTGCGCACAACAAAAGTGGCCGGGTCTTCGTAACCGCGTTCGACCGTTGCCACATCAGAAAGCTTGAGTGTGCGCCCCTGCACGAAGACCGGTGTGTCGCGAATTTTTTGCAACTTGTCAAAGGCGCCATCGAGACGCAGAAACACCTGCGGCCCGTTGGTTTCGATGGAGCCGGCGGGCGTCAGCACGTTCTGACTGTTGAGGGCGGCGAAGATGTCCTGCGGTGACAGGCCCAGGGTCGCCAACCGCTCATGAGAAAACGAAACGTAGATGCGCTCGGCTTGCTCACCAATGATGTTGACCTTCTTCACTCCCGGCACATGCAACAGACGCTGGCGCATGGCTTCGGCATCACGCACCAGCAAGCGCTGTGGCTCGCCTTTGGCTTTCAAGGCGAACAGCGCGAAAGTCACGTCGGAAAACTCATCGTTGACCATCGGCCCGATCACACCGGCCGGCAGCCTGATGGCTTCATCGTCGAGTTTCTTGCGTGCTTGATAGAACTCTTCCTGCACTTGCGAGGGCGGCGTGCTATCGAGCAACGACACCATCGTGAACGCCAGTCCAGGGCGGGTGTAGGTTTCCGAGCGGTCGTACCACTTGAGTTCTTGCAGGCGCTTTTCAAGGGGCTCTGCGATCTGATCCTGCATCTCCTGCGCCGTCGCGCCCGGCCACGCGGTAATGACGGTCAGCTGCTTGACCGTAAACGGTGGATCTTCCGCTCGACCCAGTTGAAAGAACGACAAAGTCCCCGCAACGGCAATCAGAAAAATCAGAAACACCGTGATCGCCCGCTCGCGCACGGCGATGGCCGAAAGATTGAAGCGCCCCTGACTCATGGACGGCTCCCGGCAACGCTGGCCGCGCTCTGCTGCGGCAATCGCACTTCTTCGCCATCGCGCAGCAGATGTGCGCCCAACGCTACAACCTGCTCACCGGCAGTGAGGTCGCCGGCGATGCGGGCGGAATCATCGCTCACCCCCAGCACCTGAACCGCTCGCCAGTTCACTGTTGCCGGTGTTCCGGCGATCACCCACACACCCGGACCTTTGCCCGGGTCGTAAACGGCGGCGATGGGGACTTGTAACGCCTGTGTCTGCGTGGCGCCTTCGGCAATGCTGAGGGTCACGGTCGCACCGATCGGCGCATTGGCCAGCGCGCCCTCAAGCACATAGCGCGCCTCAAACGTGCGGGTTGTACGGTCTGCGGAGTCTGAAAGCAGCCGCAGTTTTGCCGTCACCGCCGCTGAACTCACCCCATAGAGGCTCGCTTGCGCGGTAGAGCCAGCGGCCGGGCGCAGGGTTTCGGGCAGATGCACGATGGCTTCGCGTTGCCCTGCGCGGGCCAGGCGCACCACCGGTTGTCCCGGGCTGACCACTTGTCCAGGCTCGGCGAGTGTTTCCACCACCACGCCGTCCGCATCAGCGACCAGCAGCGCATAACCCGAAGCATTACGCGCTACGTCCGCCTGCGCTTGCGCGGCGTTGAGCTGCGCCTTGGCAGTCTCCGCAGCGGCTCTGTACTGGTCGTAGGCTGATGCCGAAATGGCGCCAACGCCGACCAGTTTGCGATAGCGAACCTCGTCGTCGGCTGTCTGTTTGGCGCTGGCGCGAGCAGCGATGACCGCCGCCTGCTGCGCCCGCGCTTGCAGCCCGAGATCAATCGGGTCGAGACGCATCAGCGGCTGCCCTCGCTTGACGACCTCCCCCGTATCAACCAGACGTTCGAGCACCTTGCCCGAAACGCGAAACCCCAGGTCGCCCTGCACGCGCGCCGCGACCACTCCGGTGAAAGAGCGAGCAACATCGGCTGATGCTTGAACGGCAGCGGATCTGACCAGCGGCGCCAGTGTGCGGGGATCTGCAACGCTGGAAGATTCGCCACAGGCAGTCAGGGCAAGAGGTAACAAGCATGCGGCAATGGGGAAATGTCGGAGCCGGCGCATAAATTCCCTTACTGAGGAATAGGATGATCATCATATTCTCAGTCTTGTGACCAATATCGTCAATAGTCACTTATCGAGAAATAACTGCATCCTGACCAGCAGCAATATTGGACTATCGATCGTCTGAAGATGCGACTCGCTATTGCTATGGTTACCTGACATCCAGACGTGCATGTAGTCATATCATTAATATGACCAATTCAGTCAATAGTCACTAAGAGGGTGTCGCCTGGAATTGATTCGCCTGAGAATTTTGCTCAGGGAAGGGTCAAGGCATGAGGCTGCGCAGGATGAGATTGGTGGTCAGCGTGGGCGCTTGCTCGATCAGATCCAGATTGTGTTGCAACAGCAGCGGGTTGACGAAAGGTCGCAGCGCCAGATTGATCGCCTCGACGGTCTCGTCCAGCGGCGTCTTGCGTTCGAACTCCCCCGCTTCTCGACCTTGACGCACGATGTCGAAGATAAAGCCCTTGATCTGCGCTTCATACACCTGGGCACTGTTCCAGCGCTCCGATGCGGAAAACGCCGCGATGTCGTAGAGCTTGCGATCGTTGAAGAACAGGTCCACACCCGTGGCGATCACGGTTTTCACCAATCGGCGCAAACGCTCGGTCGCTGAAATGGCTTCTGCGTTAACGGCCTGTTCGACAGCGGCAGCGATCTGGCCCAGACAATTGGCGCAAATGGCCTCGCCAATCGCCTGCTTGGAATCAAAGAATTTATAGATGTACGCTTTGGAAAAACCGATGGCCTTGGCCAAATCGGAAACCGTGGTTTTAGCGTAGCCATACTGGCTGAAGTGTTCGTTGGCCGCAGCGACAATCTGGTCACGAATGTCGTGCTCGGCGGGGCCACGAGTGCTCGGCGAGGAGGTAGATAGAGATGGCTGGTTCATGAGGGCAGCTTACTCACCCCATCAAGGACTGACAACTCGCCGAGCATTGTTCAACTGTTCACCGCGAGCTTGTCACACCACGGTGGCTGCAATCATTCTGGAACGCCAGGCAAACGCCAACACCATCAGCAGCCCCAGGCCCGCCATCGCCGCTCCGGCCAGGGAGATCGCCGGATAACCCAGCCCGCTGCTGATCACCGCACCGCCCAGCGCTGCGCCAATCGCGTTGCCGAAATTGAAGGCGCCGATGTTCACCGCCGAGGCCAGATTGGGCGCGTCCTTGGCCGCTTCCATGACGCGCATCTGTAGCGGCGGCACCAAAGCAAAGCTGGCGATACCCCAGATCAGGATGGCCACGGCGGCCGGCAGCGGCCAGCGCATCAGTACGGTGAACGCCAGCAAGACCAGAATCAGTACGCTCAGCGAGACGATCAGGGTGCGATTGATCGAGCGGTCAGCAGCCTTGCCGCCCCACATGTTGCCCAGCGTCAACCCGACACCGTAAAGCATCAGCATGGCAGTGATGTAAGCGGTGGACGCATGGGTCTCGCTGCTGAGGATTGGTGCGATGTAGGTGAAGACTGTGAACATGGCGCTCGAGCCGACCACGGTCAGGGCCAACGCGGCCAGCACCGGGCCGCGCCCCAGCACTCGAATTTCCGCCATGACACCGACGCTTTGCGGCGCCCGCACGTTGGGCAAGGCGAACCACAACGAGGCCATCGTCACCACGCCCAGGCCGGTAATGCCCCAGAAAGCGGTGCGCCAACCGAACAGTTCGCCAAACCAAGCAGCCAGCGGCACACCGCCGATGGTCGCCAGCGTCAGGCCCATGAACATCGCCGCGACCGCCCCGGCACGTTTCTCCGGAGCGACCAGGGTGGCGGCGACGACGGAGCCAACGCCAAAGAAGGCACCGTGGTTCAGTGAGGTTACGACCCTGGCGATCATGAGGCTGTAGTAATCGGTGGCCAACGCTGACATCAGATTACCGAGGGTGAAAATCGCCATAAGCCCGATCAGCAGAGAGCGCCGGGGAATCTTGCCGGTGGTCAGGGTCATCAGCGGTGCGCCGAGCAATACGCCCAGCGCATAAGCACTGACCAGCAAACCGGCAGCGGGGATGGAAACGCCCAGATCCGCAGCGATACCCGGCAACATGCCCATGGGGGCGAATTCTGTAACGCCGATGCCGAAGGCACCGATGGCGAGTGCAACAAGTGGTGGATTGATACGCATGGAAAGCTCCTCATCTATGCTGCCAATGCTACGATCCCGTCTTTTCAGGCGGTAGATAGCATTTTTGGCAATCACCTTTGCGTAGGAGGCACAAGTGGATTTCAACGGCAGGTCAGGTGAAATGAGCGTGTTCACCACCGTGGCGCAGGAAGGCAGCCTGTCGGCCGCCGCGCGTGCACTGGGCCTGACACCCTCGGCTGTCAGTCGGATCATCGCGCGCACCGAGCAACGGCTTGGCACCCGCCTGCTGTTGCGCACCACTCGAGCGATCACCTTCACCGCCGAGGGCGAAGCGTTCCTGCGCGGCGCCCGGCGGATCCTCGCCGACATGGACGAGGTCGAAGAAGCCATCGCCGATCAAGGCGTGCCCAGAGGAAGATTGCGGGTCAGTGCCGCCCTTGGCCATGGACGCCTGGCCATTGTTCCCTTGGTCGCAGCCTTCAGCGCGCGTTATCCGAACATCGTCGTCGACCTCACCCTTGGCGATGAAGTGGTCGATATTCTCGCCGGACAAGCCGACGTCGCAGTGCGCTTCGGCCACCTGCCCGACAGCCCGCTGAGCGCACGCAGGATCGGCACCACCGGCCAGGTCGTCGTGGCGTCGCCCGAGTATCTGCAGCGGCACGGCGCCCCGCAGGAACCGGAAGACCTGCTCCAGCACAACTGCCTGCGCTTCAATTTCAAGCGTGCCGAACCCAACTGGCCATTTATCCGCGATGGCAAAGCGTTTTCCCTGAAGGTCAGCGGCAACATCGAATGCAGTAGCGGTGAAGCGCTGGCACAACTCGCGCGAGTGGGCGCTGGCATTGCCCGTATCGGAGAGTTCAGCGTGAGTGAGGATCTGCAGCGCGGCGACCTGATTGCGCTGTTGGAAGCGTGGAACCCGGGGGATCAGGAACCGATTCATGCGGTGTTCGTCGGAGGCGCGGCGATGCCGGCGCGGGTGCGGTTGTTCGTGGACTTCTTGCTGGAGCATCACCGGATGTCAGCGCAGGTATAAGCTGATATTTGCGCAGCCGCATTGCGGATAATTCGGCGCGTGCGAATGACATCCCAAACAACAAGGTGCGGGGCAAGGAAGTCACCCCTTTCGTACATTTCGAAAGTATCTTTGCCTGGACTTGTTACTTTGGATCTACCTCGGTTGCTGGAATATCACGCTACCGCTGATCATCGTGCAGCGAGGAAGCCTGCTGGAGCTGGCCGCCTACGAAACAGCGCTCGCACTCGCGGCGATTATTTCGATGTTGTGTCTGGCGCCGCGTGTTGAGTCGATTCGCCGTAGTACGGCGCTCAAGGTGGGCTGTTTTGCGATCTTGATGGCCAGCGTATTGCGATATTTTTTTGCCGCTAACTGGTATTCGCTTGATGCGCTGATACTGATCGATGTTATCGCTGCATCAGCATTTGGAATGATCCAGCCTCTTTTGGGCATCTATCCTGCGGAAACCGTTGATAAACATCGTGCGGAGGCTGCATTTCGCGTCCGACGCATCGTTGTTACTGTTGGCCGGATTGCTGGGCCTTTGTTGGCGGGTATTGTGATTACGGTTTCCTCACTGGAGGTCTCACTGCTATCTGTGTCGATAGTCCATGCGTTCAAAAAAAGATATGGCACTTTAAAAAGTTCACACCTGTAAGCCTACAGGTTGTTCTGGCGGGCTTATGGTGAAAGTGGTCGTTTGGCAATGCTCTTTGGCAAAGGTGGCCGGTTAGTGCCTCTCGTGAGGATTAGAAATCCACTCAAGCCTGACCTTCGCCAAAGGCAGCAGTCGGCCAAGAGCCGACAGTCTCTGTCGTTGCGAGCAGCTCATCGGTCGACAATGCCCAGGTTGGAGTCACCCCTTGGTCAGATCAACCAACGGCGTCTCCCGCACCTCCGTCTCGCGCCCACCCTGAATCTCGCTCACCTGCTTCAAGGCCTTATCCACTGCCGCCTTATCCGCCAACAAGCTGTAGCTGATGCGGAACTGCTTGTGTTCCTTCGGCCCAATTGTCGGCACCAGGTTCAGTGGCCGCTGATAACGGCGGTTGTAGGAAAAACTTGTCCCCGGCTCCAGCCCCGTAACATAGCCCTGGCCTTGGGTATCGGTGTTTTTCCACAGGGAAAACACCGGCAGTGTCTGCGTATTGAAACCGACCGAAACGCCCAGGCTGCCGGCCTTGTTATGCAACACGGTCAACGTATCGCCCTTCGCATCGGCATACGGCACCACGTTGTAAACCGTTTCGTCGTAGTCCTTGGTCGGCGCGCGGTAGGTTTGCCATTCGGGCAGATCGCCCTTGGCCTTGTCGTTGAACGGCGACACTTGCTTCACCGGCGCGGCGAAACGAGCGCCCTGCTCCAGGAACGGGGTGCTGAAGTTACTGTGATACAGCGCCTGGTATTCCTTCGGATAGTCGCCGTTGTTGGTCAGGGTGTCGTTGAGGGCGAACACTACGCTGCCGGGTTCGGTGACCAGTTCCGTCGCGACGGAGAAGTCGACCTTCTTGAACGCCTGCTCTTTCAGTTCGCCGCGCAGGGTGATGGCGTACGGTGGTATTTCATCGATGTGCAGGGTGACTTTGTTTGCGGGAATGTTGGCGGCTCGACCGTGCAGGGTCAGCAGTTCGCCGTTGTCGACGCCGGGGTGGCCGACCCATTCGTATCCGCAGCGGGTGACCAGCTCATTGAAACCTTCCAACCAGCCCAAACCACCGCGGCCATTGAGTTCGATGAAGGACGGATTGACCACTTCCTTGACCGGCGAATCCCAGCCCATGCGCACATTGCCGACCGAGGCCTGCAAGACATTCATTCCCCGTGTCGGCACTACCGAGAGTTTCATCGTACCGTTATCGATGTCGACAATGCTGACGCCTTCCTGCCGACCGCCATGCAAGGTGCGCAGGCTAACGCTGAAGGGTTTATCGGTTTTTATGCCGAGTTGCTGGCTGGTGATCTGCCAGTTCTGGGCGGCTTTGTCGGTGTCGAGCAGAACGTAATCCCAGGCCATGGCGTGGGAGGCAGCGGACAGTGCGCTGAGGGCAACAACGAGTTTGAGCGGGGTCATGGCAGCAGCCTTTCTTGGAGTTGTGCGCTTTTTATAAACGTGATGAAACGTTTCAGCAAGCTTAAATGGCGATGCCACGCTGGTGTATGCCGAGAAAGATATCGATAACCCGGAAATCGAGTCGACACCCTGTCGCAAATCTGCCGCTAGCTTCTTCCGCTCTCTGGCAGCCACCGCCAAGGGCCCATTCGCCTAATGTCAGCAGACAGTGGCCGCTCAGGAACGTCCGCTATCGGCCAGAAGCTGACCGTCAGCATGCTCCCCTCGAAGGACTCCTGATCTATAGTCACTGAAGAATCCACAGGAAGCGGTGAAATTCAACTTGCAGGGAGCGTATGAATGACTCGATTGCAAACACTCAAGTTGATTCAGATAGCCATTGCCCTTCCAGCCTATACCGTACCTTCAAGCACTACATTCGTCTTCACTCTCTGGTTCACCATCACCTTGACGATCAACCTGTTCACCTCACAATCCTTTTCAGGTTGGGGGGTGATCATGTTGTGGCTTCTGCTGTCGCTGTTCTCGCAATGGGCATGCTGGAGCATTTTTTCCGACTCGCTGGAGGACAGCCCCTCTGTGCAACACCTGCCACTACTTTTACTTGGGGTTTTGTTAACACTGATTCTAGGTTTGAGTGCCTGGGTCCTTTTTCACATAGGCCTAATCTGGCTTATGTGCGGAACACAATGCATTGCAGCCGGCGTGCTTTTGACGATCAATTGTGTAAGGAAAAGACGTCAAACTGGCGACATGCTCAGTGAATGAGTTCATCAGGGGGGCGGCCCTTTGCTGAGAGTGGAGGCGTAAAGCAGGTGTTCTCTATCAGCCCATGCAACCGTTCTTCCACTGGATACAACAAAGCCCTGACTATTCAGGGCTTTGTCGTTTCTGGGGGACGCGCGACCTGCTCCACATGGGTGGATCGCTTGCGCAGCCCTCATGTAACCCGAAAACACGCCGATACCGTCCAGCAGCACGGAAGCACCGCAGCAGCACTGACTCCCTAGAAGGCAGGAACCCAAACAATGTTGGAACACCTCTGGCGCAACATCCATTCCCCGGACTACTTGCCCAACGTACTGGAGTGGATGCTCCATATTCTCCTCAGCCCGTTCATGGTGATCATGTGCCTGATGGTCGGCGCGCTGGCCGGCAAATGGTGGAGAGCACTGCCCTACGGCAGTCTGACTTGTTATGTGGTCTTTCTGAGCCGGTCTTCTTTCTATCGGTGGGAAAGCATTTTCCCCATAGCCGGCCTGCCTGCGCTGGCGATAGATGGCGCACTGCTTGCGCTGCTCGGCTTTTATTTGAAAGGCGCACTCAGAACCCGCGCAGAAGCAAAACCCGAAGGCCATTGGCTGCGCAGGCTTTATCAAGGCCTTAAGGTCGTCATGCGGACAGTCATGGTGATGTTCTGGGCAGTCGTCGTGCTGTTTGTTGTGATCTTCACTGTCTCGGTCGCTACCCAGCCGTCATTGGCGCATTGAGCAGCTTCCTGCTTGATCAGACAAATCGGGAACCAGCTTCGCCGGACACACCGCTCGAATGAGCTGCCGACTCAACAAGATGAACTTCCGTGGCATTGCGCCCCGCCAGCCAGGCCAGCACAGACGCGACAACCAACACCGCGGCGCTAAGCTCGAACGTAGCTTTGTAACCACTCAGATCAAAAGCCAGACCGCCAACGATTGCGCCGCCGGCGATCGCCAGTTGAACAATGGCCACGAGCAAGCCGCCTCCGGCCTCCGCGTCATCCGGAAGCGTTTGCGCCAGCCATGTCCACCAGCCGACCGGCGCGGCGGTGGCAACCAGTCCCCAGAGTCCCAGCAACGCAGCGGTCAGCAGCGGTGATTTGCCGTAGCTGACCAACGCCAGCGCGATGGCGGCCATGATCAGCGGGATGACGGTCAACGTGCGATAGAGGCCGCGACCCATAAACCGTTCGATCAGAAAGGTGCCGATAAAACCGGCCAGTCCCAGCCCCAGCAGCATGAACGACAACGTAGAGACACTGACGCCCGTCACGCCTTCAAGAAAGGGTCGCAGATAGGTGAACAGCATGAACTGGCCCATGAAAAACACGCTGACGGCGACCATGCCCAAGGCGACTGGCAATTGCTTCATCAGCCGCAGGACATTGCCGCTACCGGCCTGGCGCTCGACCTTGAACGACGGAAGACTGATCAGCAGCCAGACGGCGGCCAGCACGGCGACCGGAACGACGCAGAAGAATGCCCCGCGCCAGCCGATCAACGAGCCGAGAAAGCTGCCCGCCGGAGCGGCGATGACCGTCGCCAGCGCGTTACCGCCATTGACGATGGCCAGCGCTCGGGAAACCTGTTCAGGCTTCACCAGGCGCATAGCGGTCGCCGCCGAGAGTGACCAGAAACCGCCGATCGCAATCCCGATCAGTGCACGTCCGAACATGAATGACGGGTAGCCCGGGGCGAACGCGACGACCGTACCGGAGACGATCATCAACAAGGTCAGGCCCAGCAGCAACGTCTTGCGTTCGATGCGCGCGGCGACCGAGGCAATCAGCAGGCTGGTGATCAAGGCAAAGGCACCGGACACGGAAATCCCCTGCCCGGCCTGGCCTTCGGTGATGTGCAGGTCGGCCGCAATCGGCGTCAGCAGGCTGACGGGCATGAATTCTGAAGCGACCAGAGCGAATGCGGCCAGCGACATGGCCAGCACGGCGCTCCAGCCGCCTGTTCTTTTAGAAGGATCTGTAGAAGGAAACGTCATGAGAACTACCTGTGGTGCGAAAAACCTGTGGATGTGATGCGCAGGGGCAAGCAGTCAATCGCCCTGGCGGGCACTGTCCCTGTAACAGATAGACACATTCTCCCGGTCAATCCGGCGCTTCCCTAGTGCATTCCTCTTGAATGCTTGCCTGATCCTCTGGCGATGCAGGGTGATGGATAGGAAACGTCTCGCGCGCGGATTAGAGTTCGGTCAACAGGAGTGACCCACATGATCCCTACCCCCCTGCCCCAAGAATCGCCTTTGGCGTTGCACATTGATCCGCGTGTGAGCGTACCGGGTGACTTCGCCACGGCCATACCCGGGCTATCGCTGTTTCGTCGCGACCAACCGGCGCCGCCCGTGGTGTGCATGATCGAACCGAGCCTGATTCTCGTCGGTCGCGGCGAAAAGCGTTTGTGGGTCGGTGGTGAGGGTTACAGCTATGACCCTTCGCGGTTTCTGGTGACGTCGCTGGATCTTCCCGCCAACTCCGAAGTGACGCTCGCCAGTCCCGCCCAGCCCTGTGTCGGGCTGGTACTGAAACTGGATGTCAGCATGTTGGCCGAGGTCATCACCAAGAGCGGCTTGCCCGCCAAGCGGCAGCCAGCAACGGGCACGGGCGCCGCGATTGGCAGCCTGTCCTCTGCGCTGGAGGGCGCGCTCGAGCGCCTGCTGGCATTGCTCGATGAACCCGAGGCGATCCCGGTGCTGGCGCCGCTGATTCTGCGCGAAATCCACTATCGGCTGCTGCACACCGACCAAGGTGCGCGGCTGCGGCAGATCACGGCCGTCGATGGTCAGGGTTACCGCATCGCCAAGGCGATTGACTGGCTCAAGGTCAACTACACCGATGCCCTGCGCATCGACGATTTGGCCGCACGGGTGCAGATGAGCGCGCCGACCTTTCACCATCATTTCCGCCAGCTCACCGGCATGAGTCCGCTGCAGTACCAGAAGTGGTTGCGGCTGAACGAGGCCCGTCGTCTGATGCTGGTAGAACGCCTGGATGTTTCACGGGCGGCGTTTGCCGTCGGCTATGAAAGTCCTTCGCAGTTCAGCCGCGAATATGGCCGGCTGTTCGGCACCGCGCCGAGTCGTGACATCGCTCTCCTGCGCGGGCAGCCATTTGAAGCGGAAGCGCTCGGCACAGTCGCGAATTAAACGAAAACCGGTGATGCGCCTCGCCGCGTGTCACCGCTGATAACAATGCACGTCAACCGATGATCAGCGGGTGAATCATGGAACTACGAATCAACCAGAAGACCTACCAGGTCGATGCCGACGCCGATACGCCCTTGCTGTGGGTGATCCGCGATGATCTGGGCATGACCGGGACCAAGTACGGCTGCGGACTGGCGCAATGCGGCACCTGCTCGGTGCTGGTGGACGGCAATGTGGTGCGCTCGTGCGTTACGCCGGTGGCCGGTGTGGTAGGCCGCGAGGTCACGACGATTGAGGCCATCGAAAGCGATGAAGTGGGCAAACGGGTGGTCTCGACCTGGGTCGATCTGCAGGTCGCACAGTGCGGTTACTGCCAGTCCGGGCAGGTGATGGCCGCCACCGCGCTGCTCAAACAGAACCCCACGCCGAGTGATGCGCAGATCGACGCGGCGATGGTCAATCTGTGCCGCTGCGGGACTTACAACGCCATTCATGCCGCCGTGCATGAACTGGCCGGCAAGGGAGACGCGTGATGACTGTTCGCATCGACCCTTCACAGCAAGCCTCGGTACTGGATCTGCACGAACCGATCAATGTATCCCGCAGGCGTTTTCTGACCGGGACTGCCGTCGGCGCGCTGGTCCTCGGTTTCGGCCTGCCGCTCGGTACAACACGCGTGCAAGCGGCTGCGGCAACGACGACGGCCGAGCGCGGCACGCAGGTCCCGGCGTTTCTCGAGATCCGTCCGGACAACCGCGTGCGTCTGCTCTGCCCGTTCATGGAAGGCGGGCAAGGTACGTTCACCGCGATGGCGCAAATCGTCGGTGAAGAACTGGACGCCGACCCGGCGACCTTCCTGGTCGAAGCCGCACCGCCCGGCGAAGCCTATGTAGTATTGGAGAACGGCATGCGCATCACCGGCGGCAGCATGTCGGTGCGCATGAGTTACCCGGTCATGCGCCGCCTCGGCGCCCTCGCCCGCGCCATGCTGCTGCAGGCGGGCACGCAACAACTTGGCGTGCCAGTCCGCGAGTTGAGCACCGAGCCTGGCAAAGTCGTGCATGCCAAGTCGGGCCGCTCGTTGGCTTACGGAGAATTGGCCGAGCGCGCGATGGATCTGCCGGTTCCCGATCCGGCTTCGGTGCAACTGCGTGATCCGAGCCAGTTCCGCTGGATCGGCAAACCGGTGAAGCGTCTCGATGCTTACGACAAGTCCACCGGCAAAGCGCTGTACAGCATCGATCTGAAAGTCGACGACATGCTCCATGCCGCCGTGCAACATGCCCCGCGCCTGGGCATGACGGTCGGCAACCTGCGCAACGAAGACCAGGTCAAGGCAATGAAAGGCGTGCATTCCGTGCATCGTCTGCCGGGCGCCGTGGCGGTTGTCGCCGAGCGCTGGTGGCACGCCAAACGTGCGGTCGAGGCGATTCAGGTCGACTGGCAAGAACCAACGGCCGAGAGCAAAGTGCGGCCGATGCCCGCCGACTTTTCCAGCGATGCCTGGTTCAAGCGCCTCGCTGAAGATAAGGGCCCTGCCAAGGATGATGAACATGAAGGTGATGTGGCTGCGATTCTCAAAGAGACCAAGACCCGGATCGACGCCACTTACCACAACCAATACCTGAACCACGGCCAACTGGAGCCGCCTTCAGCCCTTGCCCGATTCAATCCGGACGGTTCGCTGGAAGTCTGGCTGCCGAATCAGGCGCCGGACATGTTCCGCGCCGACATCGCCAAACGCACGGGCCTCGATCCGTCGCGCATCATCTTGCATTCACCGCTGCTGGGTGGATTCTTCGGTCGGCATTTCCTCTACGATTCGGCCAGTCCCTACCCTCAGGCGATCGCGCTGGCGAAAGCGGTTGGCCGCCCGGTCAAACTCATCTGGAGTCGCGAGGAAGAGTTCCTGCGTGATGTGCTCCGCCCGGTTGCAGCGGTGAATTTCCGTGCCGCGCTGGACAACGACGGCTGGCCGCTGGCAATCGAAGCGATCAGTGCCACCGAAGGTCCGACCGAGGCCCTCGCCGGCAAGCAAGGTGAAAAGCTCGACCCGACGGCGCTTGAAGGCTTGTCGGGCAAGTCTTATGCGATCCCCAACAAGCGCATCGCGCAGATCTACGTCAAAGGCCCGGCCATGCTCGGCTACTGGCGTTCGGTGGGCAATTCCCTTAACGACTTCTTCTATGAATCGTTCCTTGATGAACTGGCCGACAAGGGCGGCAAAGACCCGTTCGACCTGCGCCTGCATTTGCTGCGTGACAACAAACGGCTGACCACCTTGCTGCAAGCAGTGGGTGAACTGTCGGGCGGCTGGAAGCGCGGTCCGTTTACCGCCGAGGATGGCAGCCGACGTGCGCGTGGCGTGGCCATGGCTTCGCCGTTCGGTACAGAAACTGCGGTAATCGCCGAGGTGTCCATCGAGAACGGCCAGGTCAAGGTGCATGACATCTGGCAAGCGATTGACCCGGGCAGCATCGTCAACCCGGCAATTGTCGAGGCGCAGGTCAATGGCGCCGTGGCGCTGGGGCTGTCGCAAACCCTGGTGGAAGAAGCCGTGTGGGTGGATGGCAAACCCCGGGCGCGCAACTACGACTTGTATCCGATCCTGCCGCCTGCGCGGATGGCACGGGTACACGTGCGTGTGGTCGAGAGCGGGGAAAAAATGGGTGGCATCGGTGAACCACCGTTGCCAGCGGTCGCCCCCGCCGTCGCCAACGCGGTGGCGACGCTAACCGGTCAGCGGGTGCGCAGCCTGCCCATGAGCCGCCACACCTTCACTTGATCAGCGCCGGAGCGTCCATGAATAACAGCCGATTCGCAAGAACCGTAAGCTGGCTGGCAGTGCCGTGCCTGGTCGCGGCAGGCCTGCTGGCCTGGTATGTCACCCGCGAGCCCGTCTCGCACCTGGAAAATCATCAGATCGCCGTGGCCGACATCGACCCGGCGCTGGTAGCGCGTGGCGAATACGTCGCCAGGCTCAGCGATTGCGTGGCCTGTCACAGCGTGCCGGGCGGGGCGCCGTTCGCCGGAGGCCTGGAAATGGCCACGCCGCTGGGCGCGATCCATGCGACCAATATCACCCCGGACACGGAAACCGGGATTGGCCACTACAGCCTCGCGGACTTCGACCGAGCGGTGCGCCACGGCGTGGCACCCGACGGTCGCCGGTTATACCCGGCGATGCCCTACCCGTCCTACGCCAAGCTCAGTGACGATGACGTGCGTGCGCTGTATGCGTTCTTCATGAAGGGCGTGGCGCCGGTCAAACAGGCGAATGTCCCGAGTTCGATTCCGTTTCCGCTGAACCTGCGCTGGCCGATTGCACTGTGGAACGGCGTGTTTGTCGACGCCGAGTCTTACGTGGCCAAACCGTCGCAGGATGAACGATGGAACCGTGGCGCTTACCTCGTTCAGGGCGCCGGGCACTGTGGCAGTTGCCATACGCCGCGTGGTCTGGCGTTCAACGAGAAGGCACTGGATGAATCCGGTAAACCGTACCTCGCCGGGGCCTTGCTCGATGGCTGGTATGCGCCGAGCTTGCGTGACGATCACAACACCGGGCTGGGCCGCTGGAGCGAGCCGGAGGTCGTGCAGTTCCTCAAGACCGGTCGCAATAAACATGCAGTGGTCTACGGCTCGATGACCGAAGCGTTCAACAACTCCACGCAGTTCATGAGCGATGATGACTTGGCCGCGATTGCCCACTACCTGAAGTCGCTTCCCGGCGATCGCGAACGAGATGGCGCGCCTTGGCAGTATCAAGCGGTTTCGGCAGCGGAACGACTGGACTCGCCCGGTGCTCATACCTACGTAACGCGCTGCGCTTCGTGCCATGGTCTGGACGGCAAAGGCCAGTCCGAATGGATGCCGCCGCTGGCGGGCGCCACCTCGGCGCTGGCCAAGGAAAGCGCCTCGGCGATCAACATCACTCTGAATGGCTCTCAACGAGTGGTCGCGGCCGGCGTGCCCGACGCCTATCGCATGCCAGCCTTCCGTGAACAGTTGTCGGATCAGCAGATCGCCGAAGTACTGACCTTCATGCGCAGCACCTGGGGCAATCAGGGCAGTGCTGTCGATGCGCAGACGGTTGGAGAGTTACGTGAACGCACCGATCCGGCCAGCAGTAGCCCGATCATTCTGCAGATGCGCTAAGAGGAGTTTCTGATGGAAAGCATCGACTTGCTGGTCCTGCGCACGGCGCGGGACTGGCTCGCTGCCGGCGAGCGTGTACTGCTCGCCACAGTGGCGCGCACTTGGGGTTCATCACCACGGCCGACAGGTTCGATGATGGCCTTGCGTGACGACGGTCGCGTGGTGGGCAGCGTGTCCGGCGGCTGCATTGAGGACGATCTGATCCATCGCTACACCACGGCTCATGGCGGCAGCGCTTTTAGCGACAGCGCGCCAGAAATGGTGCGCTATGGCGTCAGCGCCGATGAGGCGCATCGCTTCGGTTTGCCCTGTGGCGGCACGCTTGAACTGATCCTTGAGTTCAACCCGGCGTGGCAGTCTCTTGATGAGTTGCTGACGCAACTGGACGCCGGGCAACTGGTTCGCCGTTGCCTGGCGCTAGAGTCCGGCCAGGTCATGCTCGAACCGACTGCGACGCCGGAACAGTTCAGCTTCGATGGCGCGCAAATGCTCAATACCTTGGGGCCGGGCTATCGGATGCTGATGATCGGTGGCGGCGCGCTGGCCGAGTATCTGGCGACCATGGCGTTATTCAACGGGTTCAAGGTGGCGGTGTGCGACCCGCGCCCCGAATACATCGAGACCTGGGCGGTAGGCGGCGTGGAGTGCATCGTCGGCATGCCGGATGATGTGGTGCGCGACTTCGCGGTGGATCTGCGCACCTGCATCGTCGCCTTGAGTCATGACCCCAAACTCGATGATCTGGCCTTGCTTGAAGCGCTGCACAGCCCGGCGTTCTACATCGGTGCCATCGGCTCACGGCGCAACAGCCAACTGCGCCGCGAACGCCTGATCGAGCATTTTGGCGAGACCGAGGCGTCGCTTGAGCGCCTGCACGGGCCAATCGGCCTCTACATTGGCAGCAAGACGCCTGCGGAAATCGCCGTCAGCGTGATGGCCGAGATTCTTGCAGCGAAGAATGGCGCCCGCCTGCCGCAAGCGTTTTCAATTGCCAGGGCCAAAGCGCTGGCGGAGTGAGCCGCGCTTCTATTGCACATCGACGTTATCGGTCGGCAACGACGCCAACATCTCAGCGCGGCACACCTCAAGGATTTCGTCCGCCAGTGCAGAGTCATCCGGGCAGGCACGCGACAGGATAATCGCGCCGACGGCACGCGACAGCAGGTCGATCATCTTCTTGCGCCCCGCCCCCGCATCCGCGTCCGGCCCAGTCGGGTATCTCTCTCCCAAAGTTTGCACGGTGTGTTCAATACCCTCGGCAAACGTCGCTTTCACATCGTCCGACTGACGCGCCGCGTCGCCGCCCAGCGCGGCCATGGTGCAACCCTCGCTACGTCCGTCGCGATGTTCTCTGTTCACGTAGACGTTGATGAAGCCGGGAACGTCCAGCGCCTGCGCGCCTGTCAGCGATTTGCCCAGACTGCACGCCGAGGCTTCGGCCATAAGGTCGGCCTTCGACCCGAAGTGTTTATAGAAACCGCCATGGGTGAAACCGGCGGCCGCCATGAGATCCGCCACACCGACGCCATCAAAGCCGCGCTCTCGGAACAGCGTTGAAGCCGTTTCAACGATGTGTTCTCGGTTGGCCTGCGCCTGGGCCTTGGTCACTCTCACGTGCAATACCTCGTGTTTACCGGGAAATCCTGCGTCCAATCATACATAGATGCCGACCATAATCAAAACCGTTGACAGTTTAGATTTCGATCATCATCCTAATTGCACACACACCGTGCTTCATCTGAGAGAGATACCCATGACAACTCGCCCTACTGTTTTGATCACTGGTGCCTCCACCGGCATTGGCGCCATCTACGCCGAGCGCTTCGCGCAACGCGGCCACGATCTGGTGCTGGTCGCCCGTGATCAGGCGCGCCTGGACGAACTGGCGGCGCGCTTGCGTAGCGGATACGACGTCGCCGTCGATGTCATCCCGGCGGACTTGACCCAACTTGGCGACCTACGCACCGTGGAGAGCCGCCTGCGCGACGACGAGCGCATTGGCATCCTCGTCAATAATGCCGGCGCGGGATTGTCCGGCAATTTTGTCGAGCAAAGCACCGACAGCATTGCGCAACTGGTCGCCCTCAACACCACGGCGCTGGTGCGTCTGGCCAGCGCCATCGCTCCACGTCTGGCCAAGGCCGGTGACGGCGCGATCATCAACATCGGTTCGGTGGTCGGCCTGGCGCCAGAGTTAGGCATGACGGTCTACGGCGCGACCAAGGCATTCGTGCTGTTCCTGTCCCAAGGACTGAGCCTGGAACTCTCGCCTCGGGGCGTCTACGTACAGGCCGTGCTGCCCGCCGCCACCCGCACCGAGATCTGGGATCGTTCCGGCATCGACATCAACACGTTGAGCGAAATCATGGAAGTCGACGATCTGGTCGATGCCGCGCTGGTCGGTTTCGATCTCCGCGAACCGGTAACCATCCCGCCGCTGCACGAAGCGGAGCGCTGGGATGTCCTGCAGGGCGCACGTCAGGGGCTGATCGGGCAGATCCGCCAGTCTGCGGTTGCCCAGCGCTACCAGACGCCACAGTGATTTTTTGCTGGCAAGTATCGGCACCGGATTCGACGCAGGCGCAAGGCCGTGCATCGAATCCGTCCTGCTATTCAGCGCCGTCAGGCAACGGTGCCCCTCCTTACAACTGACAAGAGCTGCGTCACGATGAAAGCATTTTTGATCGATCGCTATGGCAAGCAAACCGGGCGCATCGGCGAGGTTCCTGCCCCCGCAGTGGGGGCCCACGACGTGCTGATCGAGGTACAGGCCAGCAGCGTCAATGTGCTGGACTCCAAGATCAGAAAAGGCGAATTCAAACTGATCCTGCCCTATTCGTTTCCATTGGTACTGGGCAATGACCTCGCGGGCGTCGTGGTGGAGGTCGGTTCGCAGGTGAAACGCTTCAAACCTGGAGACGAAGTGTACGCTCGCCCGCCAGAAGCGCGGATCGGCACGTTTGCCGAATTGATCGCGGTGCATGAAAACGCCATCGCCCTGAAACCCGGCAACGTCAACATGGCACAAGCCGCGTCCCTGCCCTTGGTCGCACTGACCGCCTGGCAAGTGCTTGTCGAGACCGCTCGCCTGAAGAAAGACCAGAAAGTGCTGATCCATGCGGGCTCCGGCGGTGTCGGCAGCATCGCCATCCAGCTCGCCAAACACCTCGGTGCCTATGTCGCCGCCACCACCAGCACCGCAAATGTCGAATGGGTGACGGCACTGGGTGCCGATCTGGTCATCGACTACACCAAGCAAGACTTCGCCAGCGTCTTGCACGGCTACGACGTGGTGTTAAACAGCCTCGGTGCCGATGTCCTAGAGACGTCACTCAAGGTGCTCAAGCCCGGTGGCCAGCTCATTTCCATCTCAGGGCCGCCCACGGCAGCGTTCGCGCAGGAGCAAGGGCTGTCCTGGCCTTTGCAGCAAGTCATGCGCCTGCTGAGCCTTGGCATTCGGCGCAAGGCACGCAAGCAGGACGTCAGCTACGCGTTCGTATTCATGCGGGCCAATGGCATCCAACTGCAACAAATCACCGCGCTGGTTGAGGCCGGCATCATCAAACCGGTGATTGACCGCGCCTTCAGCTTTGCATCAACGGCAGAGGCACTGAAGTACGTCGAGCAGGGACGCGCCAAAGGCAAGGTCGTTATCAGGATCAAATGACCATGGCGCCCCTTGATGAGCCGACCGAAGAGCGGCAAGCGCTGAATGCGCCTGGAAGTCACCTAAGCACTTTATAGATCTCGTTCATCACCTGCATCGATGCCGCTTCGACTGTCCCTTCGTTACGGCATAAAACCCAGCCGTGATCGGCAACCGCTTGCTCGAACATCTCGGTACACGCTACATGCTCCGCGTGCTTGCGGATCACAGTGCCGCCCAGTCCCCGCGAGCGTGTCGTTGCTCTTGCCCATGAAATATCCGGTGCGGTGACAACCCCGACATGCAGATCCGGCACACGCACCTCCCGCTCAATGTTCAACTTGAGAATCTCGGCAAACGGCACGGTATGGCGGAACGCGGCGTCCGACGGATACCAGCGATCAATCAGGATAATGCTGCCCAACGGCTGTTCAGGCAGCACATGCCGGGAGATCCAGCGACGGCTATCAGCGAAACGCTGACACACCGCCCACTCCAGATCCCGCGAAGGATTTCTGGCGAGTTCGTTAACCAGAGCCATGGTTTCGCCCCGGTAAGGATCGCTTTTCCTCTCGCAAAGTCGGATGACTTTGTGGTTGTCAGCCCGCAGTCCCGCCGTAACGGCCTCCAACAGCGTGGTTTTGCCGGTGCCCTTGGGCCCATCCAGAGAAACAAACAGCGGAGGATTCATTGTTCACGCAACGATTGAGACATTGATGAACACTCTAACCTCATTTCTGCCATTCAATGAGCTCACCCCTGCCATCGCCAACACTTCCTTCCCAGTTTCATCGTGATCAGACACGTTTTCAAACGAAGCCTCTCAGCGCGTGGCCTGGATCCCGCTTATGCCGCTGGCTACGCAGATTGACCGTGTCAATCTCCCAACAGCTTCTTCAAATCCAGGCGAAACAGGCAACAAGTTGTTTCACTTATCTGGCAATGGCCGCATGCACGCGCGTCGCGCGGGCTTCAGAGGAGCAGAACGTGAGCTGGGGGCCTTCAGCCAGTTGTTTCACAAGCGGGCCAACATCAGCCGCCGAACCTTTACCCAGAAACCACCGTCCGAGCTAAGGCATCAATGCTTACCGCTCGCCACGAGGTTTCCGTTTGAAAGCTGCCATCGTCAAAAAATACCGTCTGATCATCAAAACCATGGGCTATGTGGGCTGGTCGCTGTTCTGGCTGTTGCTCTGGGACATTGCCGTCACCGTGGACTTCATGCTGTTTCTCAACGCCAAGATCAACCTGCCGCTGATGCCGCTGACCTTGCTCGGTTCGGCGCTGGTGGTGCTGATCAGTTTTCGCAACAGCAGCGCCTACAACCGTTGGTGGGAGGCGCGGACGCTGTGGGGCATGATGATCAACAGTTCTCGCAGCTTCGCCCGTCAGGTCCTGACGCTGCTGGATGACCCCGGCAGCGAGGTGAATCCGGTCAAGTCGACGTTGCTGCGCCGGCACGTGGCGTATGTCAATTGCCTCGCGGCGCATCTACGGGGTCAGCCTTGTCCGGAGGAAGTGCGGGCGTTTATTCCCGCTGACGAGTTCGCCCGCAGTGGCACCACCAACAACTTTGCCAACGACATCCTCACCGGTTCCGCGACCCTGCTCGCCCGGGAATACAAGGCCGGGCGCCTGGACAGCATTCGCCTGGCGCGGCTGGAGTCGACACTGGTGGATTTGTCCAACAGCCAGGGCGGCATGGAGCGGATCGCCAACACTCCACTGCCCTACCCTTACGTGTATTTCCCACGTCTGTTTATCTCGCTGTTTTGCCTGATCGTGCCCGTGGGATTGGTGGAATCGCTGGGCTGGTTCACCCCGCTGGCCTCGACTGTGGTCGGTTTCATGCTGCTGGCCATCGAACGCATCGGCACCGATCTGCAAAGCCCGTTTCGCCACAGCGAACACCAGATCCAGATGGAAGCCCTGTGCGAAACCATCGAGAAAAACCTGCAATCGATGCAGCGTGATTCTTTGGGTGATGTGCGCAGGCAAGTAGAGAACGCTTAACCGGTACGCTGCGCCTCGGCCCATTGCGCGCGGCTCAGTCCGTAGCACTTGCAGGGTTTGCACACATTGCCCATGGTCAGCTCGGCGTCGTACAGGTGCACGGCGCCCAGCTTCAGCGTGGCTTTTTGTGATCGAACGTTGGTGGGCGCGATGTGCAGGTAAACGGTGTCATACGTCTTGAATGCGTGTTCCAGCATCAGCCGCTTCAGCTCGTGATTACTGGTGCCGCCCCATTTTTCCCGCACCAGAAAGGTGTACCCGATAGCGATACCCTCGGGCAGATCGGGTGGCGCGTAGTAGCTCGACGTACCGACGATTTTTCCCGATTTTGTATCGATTACGGTGAGCGCCGTTTTCGTCGCCAATAGCGAGGAAAAATAGCTTTCGAATACCCCACGCTTATAGCGATCGGTCGCGGGATGGCCAGCCCAGACCAGCGGATCACTCGCTGCCTGATACAAGCCTCCAAGGTCACTTTCGGCCAGCGGTTGAAGCCTCAGCGTGGGACCACACAATGTAGGTTGGCAGTCGAAAACGGTTGCGGACATGGAGGCTGTTCCATAGGGCCAATGAGCATGTCGCGAGTCTAAACAGGCCGGGTGCCAAGGAAAGATCCATTAACGAGGATATTGATGGGACCATCCGGCAATTCGCTTCAATGTCCGGCAAACCCGACCTCGGAGCGGGACATAATTTTTATGCCTTAAAAGCATTGCGCGCCCAGCCTTTGTCCCGCCGGATATATGCCACAAACGTATAAACAGCTATTTTTTTAGTATTTTATTTCCTCATTTCTACATCGTTATAAGTGCGCCTTCGATCCAGTACCCCGCTGGAATTTGCAGGAGCATCCGTGTGAATCGAACGACTTCGCCAAGCAGAATCTCCCTTCCGAAAATTGCGCTGACCCTGGCCGCAGTGCTGGTGTCCAGTCTGACGCTGGCGGATACGGTCAAGGAAATCCGTATCGCCGTGCCGGACATCAGCGCCGGCCCGATCAGTTGAAAGTCATGCCGGGGATTTCGTCAGTGATCGGCCGGACGCAGAGCGAAGCGGAAGACAAATATCAACAGTTGCAAGACCTGGTCGAACCCCGGGTCGGGCTCGCGATGCTTGCGGGCATGGCCGGTGGCTTCGACCTTTCCGAATACGATCTCGACGGTCCCTTGCCGGAACTGCCACTGAGCAACTCGATGCAAAGCCGTCAGGCCCTGTTCATCGATCTGGCCCGTCGGGAGAACCTGAGCATTCGTCAGCTGTACTTAAAAGTCGCCGGGGCACGCGGGCACCACACCGTGATCGGTACGCCGAAAACCGTGGCCGATACCCTGGAGCAATGGTTCGTCGAACAGGCCGCCGACGGTTTCAACATCATGCCGCCGTTCCTGCCTGAGGGGCTGGATGACTTCGTCGAGGGCGTGGTGCCGTTGCTGCAACAGCGCGGACTGTTCCGCCACGAATACAGCGGCTCGACCCTGCGCGAGCATTTGGGACTCGAGCGACCGACCAATCGTCACGCTCGCTGACTATTTGCGCGGTGCGGTCTTGGAATTGCTCAGCATGCCCTCATAACCATGGCTATACCCAATGTTCCCCCCCCCGAGAGGAAGGACACACCATGACCGCACCAACCGAAACTGCCATTCTTGCCGGCGGCTGCTTCTGGGGCATGCAGGATCTGCTGCGGCGCTACCCCGGTGTGCTGCACACGCGCGTCGGTTACACCGGCGGCGATGTGCCGAACGCCACCTACCGCAACCATGGCAATCACGCCGAGGCCATCGAAATCGAGTTCGACCCTGCCGTGATCAGCTATCGGCAGATTCTCGAATTCTTCTTCCAGATTCACGACCCGAGCACGCCCAACCGTCAGGGCAACGACCTCGGGCCCAGCTACCGTTCGGCGATCTATTACCTGAGCGAACAGCAACGCGACATCGCCGAAGACACCGCCGCCGACGTTGACGCCTCAAAACTGTGGCCAGGTCGGGTGGTCACCGAAATCGAACCGGCGGGACCGTTCTGGGAAGCGGAACCAGAGCATCAGGATTATCTGGAGCGCATCCCCAATGGCTACACCTGCCATTTCATTCGCCCGAACTGGAAACTGCCAAAGCGTGCCTGAGCGGGTGGGCGGCTGATTCGCAAGAGATTACGTCAGAGCTTGCGCGGGAACAAAAGTGTTGGCTTTGAAAATGCACTAGCGGACGATCAATCCCGACTGCCTAGCAACACGGTCAAGTCAGCCAGGGCGTAAAGCCCTGGCAGACAGCGGATATCACTTTTTCTTTTTCGCAGGCTTTTCAGCCTTTTTCGAGTCCTTGGCCTTGTCTGGCTTGCTGTCAGCTTTCTTTGCAGACTTTTTCGGTTCGGCGTCTTTTTTCTTGTCTTTCTTGTCGGAAGATTTTGAAAGCGCCGAGGCCGCAGCGGATTTCTTTTCAGGTGACGACTTTTTGTCCTTCAAATCCTTGCTGGCTTTCGAAGCTTCACCTTTGCCTTTCTTTTCGTCTTTAGCCACGCTGATCACCTCTCGGAGTATGCCGGTATTGGCACAACGCCTGTGCAATTGACCACAAGCTGATCATTAGGGTGAGCGCGCTGGGGGGCGGTTCAAATTATTTTGCTGCGGGATAGGCATTGTGGGTCGATCAAGGGAACCGCCAACCTCTGCGACGGTTCCCGACTGAATCAGAACGCCGGCACAACGTCGCCGTGATAGCGCTCAAGAATAAATTGCTTCACTTGTGGCGAATTCAGCAAGGCACCGAGCTTTTGCACCGCCGGGGCGTTGGCCTTGTCGCGGCGCACGTAGAGGTAATTGGCATACGGTGACTCCGAGCTTTCGATAAACAGAGCATCCTTGTGCGGCTCCAGTTTCGCCTCCAGCGCGTAATTGGCGTTGATCAGTGCCAGGTCAACCTGGTTCAGCACTCGCGGCAGCATCGCGGCTTCCAGTTCCTGAAACTTCAAGTGTTTGGGGTTGCTGACGATGTCCAGGCGGGTCGCCATGATGTTGTCCGGATCCTTGAGGGTGATCAGTCCTTGCCTGGCGATCAGCAGCAGCGCGCGGCCGGAGTTGGTCGGGTCGTTGGGGATGGCAATGGTCGCACCATCCTTGAGCTCGCTGATGGATTTGATCTTCTTCGAGTAGGCACCGAACGGTTCGATGTGCACCGCCACGATCGGCACCTGATCGCTGCTTGGCCGATCCTTTTTGTAAGCGTCGTAGTAAGGCTTGCTCTGGAAGTAGTTGGCGTCGAGCAGACCTTCGTCGGTCTGCCGGTCCGGCTGGATGTAGTCAGAGAACACTTTGACGTCCAGCGTCACGCCCTCTTTCGCCAGCTCAGGTTTGAGGAACTCGAGAATTTCGGCATGCGGCACCGGCACCACGGCGATCTTCAGGGTTTCGGCTGAGGCCGAGCCCATGGCGGCGAGCAGCAGTGCAACGGAAAAAGCGGCGCGTTTCACGATAGTTTTCCTTCGAAGCGTTTCAGGGAGAAAGAGGACAGATCCAGGTCGGTCGAGCCACGCATGCACCACTGCGCAAATGCCTCGCCGAGTGCGGCGGAGTGTTTGAAACCGTGGCCGGAACAGGCCGACACGAACAAGGTGTGTTGCAGGGACGGATGCTCGTCGATGATGAAATGGCGGTCCGGCGTCACTGTGTAGGCGCAGACCGCAGACTTGAGCGCCGTCGAAGTCACGCCAGCGATTCGGCCGCGCACCTGATGCTCGTACATCGCCTGCTCTTCGGCCGCCGAGACCGTGCGGTCGATGTCTTGCGGCAACGTCGCGGTGTGGTATTGCGCCGTGGCGATTTTCAGACTGCCTTCGCCGGGCAACGCGGGAAAGCCGTAATTGACTTTATCGTCGCCGCGACCGTGGGTGAGGATAAAGGTCGGAGAATGGCCGACCAGTTCGGCGTTTTCTTCCAGCTCGAACCAGAACAATTTCTGCCGGTAGACGCTGAGCAGGTTTTCGAACGGTTTGCCGAGTAGCTCGCCACTCCAGTTGCCCGCGCTGATCACCAGTTTGTTGGCAGACAGCGTGCGACGGTCTGTCGTGACGGTGACGCCCTGCTCGTCAGAGCTGATATCGGTGACCGTTTCACCTTTGTGCAGAATCGCCCCATGCTGCTCGGCGAGTCTGAGCTGTACGTCGATGCAGCGTTCCGGGCGGACGAAACCGCCGCCCGGCTCGAAGTAGCCGATGGCCGTGTCGTGCACGTTGGCGAATTGCGCAAAACGCTGGCGAATCTGCGCGGCGCTCAGGACTTCGTGCTCGATGCCATAGGTCTGCGCCAGACCGATGGTGCGCAAGGTGAAGTCGGTTTTGTCATCGGGATCGAACTCGGGGCTCGACGTCAGCACCAACAGCCCGGACTGTTCGAACAGCGACTCGCCCGTCAGCGCCTCCAGTTCGCGCCAGATGCGGTGGGAGTTGCGCACGATCGGCACATATTGCGCGCCCTCACCTACCGACAATCGAGTGATACGCGTATCGCCATGGCTCGATCCAAGGTTGTGCGGAGGATGATGGCGGTCGATGCCGACAACATTCACGCCTGCTTTCGCCAACTGATACACCGTCGCGGCGCCCATGGCACCCAACCCCAGAACGACTACCTCGCAGCGCTCGGACATCAATAGCTCCCTATCAAAAAGGCGCCAGTTGAGCGGGAAACCGATCGGGAATCAAAGACTAAAAGGGCATATGCATATGCCTGATCGTGTGAAGGTAGAGCTCTGACTCCTGCCGTATGTCGGTTAATCGTCGAATTATTGGAGAAATTTTAGAGCTGTCATAAGTACCAGACCTTCTGACATAAACAGCGCTTTCCACGACCTTTGGATAATTGCGTCGAGCTATAGCCATTGCACCGCTTCCCCTGTTGGCACGGGTTTGAGCAGCGAACTACGCTTCCCTCAGAAATAGTGATTTAACTAGGTAGTTACCTATCTATATAATGCACGCCTCATTTCAACGGGACATTCAACGTGAAGCAGAGTCAACGCCTCTCGGGCATATCAAAATTCATTCTGGTCGGGCTGGGCGTGGTCATCGCCCTGCTCGGTCTGGCACTCGCTGCTGGTGGCGTGAAATTGGTCAGCCTGGGAGGCTCGTGGTACTTCCTGTTGGGTGGTCTGGTGATGGCTGTTTCCGGCCTGCTGATCGCCCGCTTCAAACCGGCCGGCGCGTGGTTGTTTGCGGCGTTCCTGGTCGGAACAGCGATCTGGGCGGTGAGCGATGCCGGGCTGGTGTTCTGGCCGGTGTTCTCGCGTCTGTTCATGTTCAGCGCCATCGGCGTGGTCGTGGCGCTGGTGTATCCACTGCTCAAACGTGCCAACGGCGGTGTTCCAGGGCGCGGCGCTTATGCGCTGGCCGCTGTACTCGCCATCGGTGTGGCTGTCGCGGCCGGCAACATGTTCGTTGCGCACCCGACTGTCGCCGCCACCGGCACTGGCCCGGGCCTGACCCCGGTCGAGCCGGACAAGGCGCAGAAAGACTGGGCGCACTACGGTAATACCGAGGGCGGCAGCCGCTTCGCTGCGCTGGATCAGATCAACCGTAACAACGTCGACAAATTGAAAGTGGCGTGGACTTACCACACTGGTGATGTCGCCGTGAGCGATGGCAACGGTGCCGAAGACCAACTCACCCCGCTGCAGGTCGGCAACAAGGTGTTCATCTGCACCCCGCATAACAACCTGATCGCGCTGGATGCCGACACCGGCAAGGAACTCTGGAAAAACGCCATCAACGCCCAGTCGAAAGTCTGGCAGCGTTGCCGTGGCATGGCGTATTTCGACGCCACTGCCGCCGTCGCCAAACAGAGCAGCTCGCCAGTCACTCCGGAGGCTGCACCCGCCCCCGCTGCCAATTGCCAGCGCCGCTTGCTGACCAACACCATCGACGCCCGTCTGATCGCGGTCGATGCTGACACCGGCGAGTTCTGCCAGGGTTTTGGCAACAACGGCCAGGTTGATCTGAAGGCCGGTCTGGGTGATGTCCCGGACAGCTACTACCAATTGTCCTCCGCCCCGCTGATGGCCGGCACCACCGTGGTGGTTGGCGGTCGCGTGGCCGACAACGTGCAGACCGACATGCCGGGCGGCGTGATCCGTGGTTTCGACGTGATGACCGGCGCCATGCGTTGGGCTTTCGACCCGGGCAATCCGCAGGATAAAAAAGCACCGGCCGATGGCAGCACCTATGTGCGCAGCACGCCAAACAGCTGGGCGCCGATGTCCTACGACGCGGCGACCAACACCGTGTTCCTGCCGATGGGCAGTTCCTCCACCGACATCTACGGTGTCGAGCGCAGCAAACTCGATCACACCTACGGCGCTTCGATCCTCGCGCTGGACGCCAACAGCGGCGAAGAAAAGTGGGTGTTCCAGACCGTGCACAACGATCTGTGGGACTTTGACCTGCCGATGCAGCCAAGCCTGATCGACTTCACCAAGGACGGCAAAACCGTACCGGCGCTGGTGATCGGCACCAAGGCCGGGCAGATCTACGTGCTGGATCGCGCTACTGGCAAACCGCTGACCGACGTCAAAGAAGTGCCGGTCAAAGCGGCGAACATTCCGAACGAGCCTTACTCGCCAACCCAGCCAAAATCGGTGGGCATGCCGCAGATCGGTGCTCAGCACCTGACCGAATCGGACATGTGGGGCGCGACCCCTTACGATCAATTGCTCTGCCGCATCGACTTCAAAGGCATGCGCTACGACGGCTTGTACACCGCGCCGGGCACCGACAAATCTCTGAGCTTTCCGGGCTCGTTGGGCGGCATGAACTGGGGCAGCATCTCCACTGACCCGGTGCACGGTTTCATCTTCGTCAACGACATGCGTCTGGGCTTGTGGATTCAGATGATCCCGTCGCAGAACAAGGCGCAGGCGGCTTCCGGTGGCGAAGCGCTGAACACCGGCATGGGCGCTGTGCCGCTGAAAGGCACGCCGTATGCGGTGAACAAGAACCGCTTCCTGTCGGTCGCCGGCATTCCTTGCCAGGCGCCGCCGTTCGGCACGCTGACCGCCATCGACATGAAAACCCAGAAAGTCGCCTGGCAGGTTCCGGTTGGCACCGTCGAAGACACCGGTCCGCTGGGCATCCGCATGCACTTGCCAATCAAGATCGGCCTGCCGACCCTCGGCGGCACCCTGTCGACCCAAGGTGGCTTGATTTTCATCGCCGGTACTCAGGACTTCTACCTGCGCGCCTTCAACAGCGGCAACGGTGAAGAAGTCTGGAAAGCCCGCCTGCCAGTGGGCAGCCAGGGCGGCCCGATGACCTACGTTTCGCCGAAAACCGGCAAACAATACATCGTCATCACCGCCGGTGGCGCGCGTCAGTCGACCGATCGCGGCGACTACGTGATGGCTTACGCCTTACCGTAAGCGGCTGCGCCCGTGTTGTCCACGGGCGCTTTCTTTTCAGTGCGGCACCTGCGGGTGCCGCACTGCTTTGCGCAATCGATAAAGATTTCAGCAGGAAGATTGTCATGTTTCGTTTTACTCATACTGGCTGGCTCAACGGCGTGCTGTTGGGCCTGACCTGCAGCGCCGCCCTGCCCGCCTTCGCCTTCGATGATTCGAACCTTTTGACCCGCAATACCCTGACCGGCGACTGGGGCGGTTTGCGCCACCAGATGGACGAGGACGGCGTCAAATTCACCGGCGACTACAGTGGCGAGACGGCCTATAACGCCGACTGCGGTCTGCACCGTTCGGCCCGTTACTCGCAGAACATCAAGCTCGGCGTGCAATTCGACCTGAGCAAACTGTACGGCGTCGACAATGACGGCAAGGTCCAACTGAGCATCAATGACCGCCGCGGCAACAGCGCTTCCGAAGATCTGGTCGGCAACCGTCTGCCGATCCAGGAAAACTACGGTGGGCTCTATACGCGCCTGACCGAACTGAGCTACGAGCGCAGCCTGTTGACTCCGGCACTGAACGTGAAGCTGGGCTACATGGCCATGGGCAATGATCTCGGCGGCCTCGACAGCGGCATCCTCTGCAACTTCATGAACGCTGGTTTCTGCGGGCATCCGCTGAACATGTCCGGCGGCAGCGGCTGGACCAACTACCCCAACGCCCGCCTCGGCGTGCGGGTGAAATACGATCTGTCGCCTGAATGGCAACTGCGTGTGGCCGCGTTCAATGTCGATCCCGACAGCAACGGCAATTCCAGCCGCGCCTGGCACCTTGGGCCGAAACACACCACAGGCACCGTGGTGCCGATCGAACTGGTGTACAAGCACGCGGGTCAATTGCCGGGTGAATACAAGGTCGGCTACTACTACGACAGCTCTGATGTGAAGCGCATTGGCAGCGATAAGGAAGTGTCGGGGCGCGGCGGTCATTACCTGTTGGTGGATCAGGCCGTGTGGCGTTCCGAGACGTCCGAGGGCCGCAGTCTGCATGCCTTCGGTCAATATTCGGCAGCCAGTGAAGCCGCTTCGCCGTTCAGCAAGTGGTACGGCACCGGCGTCGTTTTGTACAAACCGTTCGAAGGCCGCCCGCGTGACACCATTGCTCTGGGCTACGGGCGTGCGGTGCCCAACCCGCGCAGTCGTGATGTGCAGCAAGATGCCGCGTTGAATAACGGCACGGCATTCCCGAATCTGGACAGCGCCGAACAATTGATCGAACTCGGCTACGGGTATCAGGCAACGCCCTGGCTGACCCTGCGCCCGAATCTGCAGTACATCATCGAGCCGGGGGCGTTTTCCGGGCAGGACATCGACAATGCGTTGGTGGTGGGTTTACAGGTGAAAGCGTCGCTCTGATTGCAGGCCATAAAAACCTCTACCCGAACCAACATTAATTTGTGGCGAGGGAGCTTGCTCCCGCTGGGGCGCGAAACGGCCCTTCTTTTACACAAAAGAGGGTCTGCTGCGCAGCCCGGCGGGAGCAAGCTCCCTCGCCACAGATACAGCGCGAAGCTCAAGGTTTTAGCTAAGGATGCTCACTCGACACCGAGTTATTGGCCTCCACGTCGCTCATGTCTTCTTCGACCGGCGCTTCGTCGTCCGCTGGCAGCGGCACCTCAGGTTCATCGCGCCGTGGGTCGTGCCCGGTTTCATTGTCCGTGGTGCGTGTCACTTCCTGCTGAGACGTGTTGCCTGGCGCTTTCTCATCAATGTCCATGCTGGCTCTCCTAACAAGGCGCGGGAAGTCCGTGCTTGAAGTTCAGAGGCGATCAGCCCATGGGAGTGCCGAGTTCTGGACGGACGGGCTTGCGTGCCAGCCCGGTGAGCCAGCGCACCTTGTTACATCCCTCCCCTCACAAACTGATTACGTCCCAATGCCTTGGCGTTGTACAGAGCCTGATCTGCCACTTCGATCAACCCCTGCAAATTGTCCAGCCGGGTACCGCCCGCGGTAGCAATCCCGATGCTCACACTCAGCCGACCGAGCGGGCTGGTGTTGTGCGCAATGTTCTCTTGCTGCAAACGGTCGAGGATGAGTTGCGCCACCACTGCGGCCCCGTCAGCGTCGGTGTCAGGCATGATGATGCCGATCTCCTCTCCGCCATAACGTGCCACCAGATCCGACGGTCGCCTTACGCAGCCCTCGAAGATTCTGCCCACCGTCTGCAAACACGCGTCTCCCGCCACATGCCCGAGGGAATCGTTAAAGCGCTTGAAGTAGTCGATATCAATCATCAGCAATGCCAGCGTCGTGCCGTTACGCTGTGCTCGCCGCGCCTCCATGGCAAGGCTTTCATCAAAACAACGCCGATTGGCCAGACCGGTCAGGGCATCCCTCATTGCCAGCAACTCAAGTTGCCGGTTCGATGAAAGCAACTGCTGCTGAGCCCCGCGCAACTGATCTTCTGCCTCGGTACGCCGACGGATATCCAGAATCAGAAACCAGCCGATGAGCCCTGTCAGCCCCAGCAAACCCGTTACCACCACCGCCGAGAGCAATGCCTCCGTTCGCCACGCGGCGAGGGCTTCGCGTTTGCCCAGAGCAACAGTCGTTATCAGCGGCAGCCGGTCACTTTTGCGGAAGGCATAGAGGCGCTCCACGCCGTCCAGACTGGAGGTAAATGAGGCGGTGCCGACAGATCGATCGACGAGATACTTGGCATAGATGGGCGAATTGGAAAAATTGCGCCCCATGTCCTGCTCACGGAATGGATAGCGAACGAGCAACGTTCCGTCGGTATAGGACAAACCGATAGCACCCTCCTGCCCCACGTCGATCTTCCCAAACAATCGCAGGAAGTTTTCGATCCCCAGGGTAACCGCCACCACGCCGGCAAACTCGCCGCCAGGACCATTGAAACGCCGGCTGACGGTGATCACCCATTCCTGGTTGGAACGGCTCTGGATGGGCGGACCAATAAAGGTCTCGCGGGAAGGATCGTCGCGGTGATGAATGAAATACACCCGATCACTGCTGTTCGCACCCGCTGGAATAGGCCGGTTGGAGGACATCAACCAACGCCCCTGATTATCGTAGATGGTGATACCACTGAGCTGTGGCATCAGCGGCTCCTGGCGGTCGACCAAAGCACGCAGCCGCTGAATCTGTGCAGGACCGCTGCCTTCAGTTTCCAGACGCTCGACGAGCCCGAGCAAAAGCAGCGAGCTCTGACGGACGATGCCTTCGGAGTAAGTCGCCAGGGCCTGGGTAAGGTTCAAACCATGGACGTCCACCTCCGCCAGTGCTCGCTCTCGAGAGGCCAATACCTTCCAGACCGTCAAAGACGCCAGCGAACAACCGATAACCAGCAGCAAAAGCACAACCAGGTGGGAATCACGCTTCACGTTACTACCTTTTGGAAAGTCCGGTTTTCCGCTCCAGCAACATGGGGTCAAGGCAATGGCGGCAGTCATTCATCCTATTCGGGAAGCAAGGATACAAGCAGTGCTGAATCGATGCAGTAACTGAAGACTACATTTTGCTGAGAAACCAATTCTCACCCTACATTCTCGGTCGGGTCAAAAGACACTGGCCTGCGCGGTGATTGCCATCGGTACGCTCATCATTGGCTGACGGCGGGGGCGCAAAAACGCTGGTCAGCTATATTGGGTCGGTTGCTGCCCCTCTTGAACGCTTGGGGCAGGGTCGATACCACTGAAATCTCTGCCAAAGGAGTCATCTATGTCAAAGCTCTATCCCAGTATCGATCCCGAGGGGCTGATCGAGTACTCGGTGGTCTACACCGACCGCTCGCTCAACCACATGTCGCAGTCGTTTCAGGACGTGATGAAGAACATTTCCAGCACCCTGAAACAGGTCTACAACGCCGAGGCTGTAGCGGTGGTTCCGGGCAGTGGCACATTCGGCATGGAAGCGGTGGCGCGACAGTTTGCCACCGACCAGCAATGCCTGGTGATTCGCAACGGCTGGTTCAGTTATCGCTGGAGCCAGATCCTTGAAACGGGCAAGATCCCGGCGGCCACCACGGTGCTGAAAGCCCGACCGATTGAAGCAGGTCGTCAGGCTGCCTACGCCCCGCCTCCTCTGGACGAAGTGCTGGCAGCCATCGCGGCGCAGAAGCCGCAGATTGTCTTCGCTCCCCACGTTGAAACCTCCTCAGGGATTATCCTGCCCGACGATTACATGCGAGCCGTCGGCGACGCCGTGCATGCGGTCGGTGGTCTGTTCGTGCTGGACTGCATCGCCTCAGGCGCGCTGTGGGTGGATATGCACAAATGCGCGGTCGACCTGCTGATCAGCGCACCGCAAAAAGGCTGGAGCGCCTCCCCTTGCTGCGCCCTGGTGATGTTCAGTGCCTTGGCCCTCGAACGCATCGAGCAAACGCAAAGCAGCAGCTTCGCCTGCGACCTGAAAAAGTGGCTGCAGATCATGCAGGCCTACGAACAGGGCGGCCATGCCTACCATGCGACCATGCCCAGCGATTCCCTCGCACGCTTCAACGAAGTGATGAAAGAGACGCAAGCCTACGGCTTCGACAAGGTCCGCGACGAACAGCAGGCGCTGGGCGATCAGGTGCGCGCGATGTTGACCGGCAAAGGCATCAAAAGCGTGGCCGCCCCGGGCTTTCAGGCGCCTGGCGTGGTGGTCAGCTACACCGATGACGCCGACATCAAGAACGGCAAGAAATTTGCCAGCCACGGCCTGCAGATCGCCGCCGGAGTACCGTTGCAATGCGACGAACCGGCCGATTTCCAGACTTTTCGCATCGGTCTGTTCGGACTGGAAAAGCTGCACAATATCGAGCGCACTCTGAGTACGCTTGAGCAGGCGCTGGACGAGGTGATGGTTGGCTGAGCCCTCGCCTTGCTCACTGCACATAGCGAACCGCTCGCTGTCGGCCGATGGCGCTGAACTGCGAGGAATATGCTGGTTGCCAAGAGCATCCTTCGCCTGATGCAGGTTTTGGGTCGATTGCGGCCTCAAGGGGCAGATAGATAGAACGGCATTTACGTTAAATTGCCGACACAAAAAAAGCCCACTTTGCGGGCTTTTTTTGTACGCGGGGTATAAGTGCTAATTACTTGTTCCGCAACAGCACATAAGCTTCACCGCCGTTTCGGTCATGCTGAAGAATAAAGTTGTTGTCCTGGATACGCACCTTCGATGGCACACGATCTGCTACCGGCGTTTGCGAGTAAGCCTGCGCGGCACTCAGCAGTTGGCGGGTCAGGCTGTCGTCGGGTTGCTCCGGAGTGGTAACGACGCATTCCTTTTCGGAAAGTTGCACTGAGAGGTTTTTGTCCGCGGTGAAGCCGATGCGCGTGAAACCCATGTCCTGTAGGTCGTTGATGCCGAACCGCTTGGCCGCTTCAGCAGAGCCGGCGAATGAGGGGGCGGTCTTCAGACAGATGTCGACGAAGGCTTCGATGGCCTTGGAGGTAACAGGCGTCGAAACGGTTGTCGTTGCAGTGGTGCAGCTGGCGAGGACTAACAGGCTGGGCAAGGCGAGTGCGCGGAACCAAGTAGTGGACATGAAGCGGGGATCCTTCCATTTGAAATTCGAAATGCAGGGGTGGGCTGAGCGGCGCCGGAACGGACCGCCTGTGAATGGTAAATTAAAATGGAGTACGGGGTTCACGACTTTCTGAACGCCGGCGCCTTCTGGCAGTGCGCTCGCGACGTGAACCGGTGAGCACTTGGGCCTGCCTGCCGGCGGTCGAGCAGATTGCATAACAGCGATAGGCAATAGACTCTCGATTTCCGTGAATGCTGACCGGCCGTTATAGGTTAATTGGCAGGCGAAATCGCACGGCTGCTATTGGCCGAAAGCGGTCACTCGTGAGCGGCAGCAATCGGCCAAAAGCCGCCCTTTACAAGAAGCTGCTTTCGTCCCAATGCTGCCGGTTAGATCCCCATGGGTTTCGGGCAAATAGCCCAAACGCCTACGGCCTTCCCAGGTCGGTATTTGAGAGGGTACCCTGAACACCTTTTAATCTGTGTGGCACCCATATGGGCATCAACTTACTGACCGAATCCATGCTTGGCCACTGGCGTGCTGCATCGGGTGTCTGGCAATGCGAATACCAATTCGGCAGCCGATTGATTTACGTCCAACATCGCGATGACGAGCCACCTCGCGCCAGGGTCGCCGCCGCGCAACGCGCGGTCAATGCTGCGTGGGATGATTTACCCCAAGTACTGAAGTTCGCCGAACAGCACTGTAAAGCACAGATGCCCGAACTGATACGGTTGTACGAAACCTACATGCCGGGGGAATCTCCGTTTTTCGTTTACTCGATCCACTTCGATCTCGACAAACCTTACCCTAGTTACGCCATTTCCACGAACCCTGACTTCGACTGGGATCGTATCCTGATCGACGAAGATGAACTGCGCCAGGTTCACAGGGTATGCATGGAGCAGTATGAGCCAAGACATGACTTTTGGGTTTACGTCAGGCGTGTAGGGTTTCAGCAATTCGAGCTTGGGGATTAGCTTTGCCTCAACTCAACTCAACTCAACTCAACCCCAGCCCTGAATCTCCGCTGATAAAGTCAATACTCGGGAGCGTCCGCTTCTGGCCGATACCAGTCACTCAACTCTTGGGCGGCACTGACCTGTCCCCCCTCAGGCACTCACGGACAATGCCGAACGATCACCAATCCCTCCACCTCTTCCGGAATCTGAAAGTAGCCAGTGATCAAATCAAACTCCGCATCAGTTGCCGCAAAGTCATGCCCTCCCCGCTCATTGCGAGCATGCAATCTGGCTCGGCAAGTGTCGTCATCAACATCCAGATAATGCAGGCAATGCGGCGATCCAGCAGCGTCCGCCAGACCTCGTAGCCACTCGCGATCCGCCACAGTATTCGCCGGAAAGTCCAAAACCACATCAAGCGCTGCACCTGACAAATCGATAACCAAAGGCCCCAATACATGGCGAATGCGTTTTGCACAGCGCACGTAGTCCTGCACCGTTTGCACTTTGCCGGGGTAGAGCCTTGAAATCCACTGATCTTCACTCAAAAGAATCGCGCGGTGCTCGCTTGCCAGTGACTTCGCGAGTGTAGATTTGCCAGAGGCAATCTTGCCGCACATCAGGTGCAATGTCGGTTTCGGCATGGAAACACCCCCTATCCATGAAAACATCTGTCGGCAGTCCACCGAACAGACGATCTGATCAATTCCCTCTTGGCTCATCGCATGTCAGGCGGACGTTTGCAGTCAGGCGTTCAGCCTCGACAGTCGCGAGGAGACCCAGGCCTTTATTCGCCCGCACAATCGCGGGATGGGTATAAAAAACAGCGCAGCAAAACTTAATAAACGATCAATCCACTTCCCTTGCAGATCATTCGGCTCGCTAGCAGTGTGCATGGCCAACAGGTAGCGATAAACCTGCCGACTGGAAAGTGGCAGCACTGCGAGTTGCTCCAGTATCGAAGGGCCAATCTCTCGGATCATGCCCGTGAGCATTATCCACAACAGTATCAACTCGGCGCACAACAAGGTGGCAACAAGCACATTTGCGATCAGCATCCGCCAGTTTTGCAAGGCGTCGAAGATTGAGTCGATGCTACTTCCCAACGTCACCAGAGTGGCAATAATTGCCGTGATCGCAATCAGCAATCCTATAAAACGCGCAGAGTCGGGCAACCGAAAGAACGCAGCGAAGCGCGGCCCCATCGTATCGTTACTGGCCAAACGTCGAATTTCCTGCCGTTCTTCCCAAAGCTGTCTGAGGGCTCTCGCCTTGGTGACAAGCTCACCGGGGCCACACTCATAACGCATGCACAGCCAATCTTGCCTCAACTTCAAACGATCAGTGCGAGAAGCATTCACGTCCGCGCCGAGGCTTTCTGCGCGAATCCGAGAGTACACATCGGCGATCCGTGCCGCGCAGATCATGGTGATAATCAAAATGGCAAACAGCACGGGGATGTATTGATAAAGCGAGACACTGGGCAACTCCAAAGTCACCCATAAGATGCCCGGGAGACATGCAGCAATCCAAATCAGACAGCTGCGCGCATCGCGCCTGCGCCATGCAGCTTTGATAGGAGCACGTTCGAACTTTTGAAAGTGTTCTTGAATATCGATTTGCAGCTGACTAATGCTCATTGCGGTGTTCGCCACTGAATCATCCCTCGTCATTAAACATCCCTTGAAACATTAACCCTGGCGAACGCTGAGCCGTGCTGATGGCTCAGCTTTGAATTGCCAGATGCGGTCGTAAATGAGACCGCATTCGTTACTGCAAAATCATTTGCTCCCGGCTCATTGTATGCAGGCAGCCTCCACCACGCCGTTGTCCTCCCCCAAAAAACCACCGCTCTGATGCTGCCACAACCGCGCATAAACGCCGTTCTTCGCAAGCAATTCGCTGTGAGTGCCCTGTTCAATAATGCGGCCTTCGTCCATGACGATCAGTCGGTCCATGGCCGCGATCGTCGACAACCGATGGGCAATGGCGATCACGGTTTTGCCCTGCATCATGTCATCGAGGCTTTCCTGAATCGCCACTTCGACTTCCGAGTCCAGGGCGCTGGTGGCTTCGTCCAGCAGCAGGATCGGCGCGTTCTTGAGCATTACCCGAGCAATCGCCACGCGTTGACGCTGACCGCCCGACAACTTGATGCCGCGCTCACCCACCAGCGTGTCGTAACCGCTATGGCCCTGGCGGTCGCTGAGTTGGCTGATGAACTCATCGGCCTGCGCGCTGGCTGCGGCGCTGCGCACTTGCGCGTCGGTGGCATCGGGACGGCCGTAGGCGATGTTGTCGCGAATGGAACGGTGCAGCAACGAAGTGTCTTGCGTGACCATACCGATCGCACTTCGCAAGCTATCTTGCGTTACGTGGGCAATGTTTTGGCCGTCGATTCGAATCTCGCCGCTGTCGATGTCATAGAAGCGCAACAGCAAGTTGATCAGCGTGGATTTACCGGCGCCAGAGCGACCGACCAGACCGATTTTTTCGCCCGGACGAATACTCAGGCTCAGGCCATCGAGCACCTGACGCTCGCCGTTGTAGTTGAAACGCACCTTGTCGAAAGTCACCGCGCCGCCGGAGGTCACCAGCACGCCGGCATCCGGCGCGTCCTGGACCTTGGCGCCCTGGGTCAGCGTCGCCATGCCGTCCTGCACTGTGCCGATGCTTTCGAACAACGAAGTCATTTGCCACATGATCCAGTTCGACATGCCATTGATCCGCAACGCCATGGCGGTGATTGCCGCCACTGCACCCGCGCCAACGTCGCCCTGATGCCACAACCACAGGGCATAACCGCCCGCCGACATGATCAAGCCCACCACCAGGGCCTGATTGACGATTTCGAACAGACTGACCAGACGCATCTGGCGAAAACCGGTGAGTTTGAAATCTTCCATCGCCGCACGGGCAAAGTGCGCTTCACGATTGGAATGGGAGAACAGCTTTACCGTGGTGATGTTGGTGTAAGCGTCGGAGATACGCCCGGTCATCATCGACCGCGCATTCGCCTGCTCCTGACCGACTTTCCCCAGGCGCGGCACGAAATACCACATGGCCAGCGCAAACAATACGGCCCAGCCAATGAACGGCAACATCAGTTTCAAAGCGAAGCCGCCGGCCAACGCGATGATCGCGATGAAATACACGCCAATCCCAGGGAGTATCTCGATAAGGGTGAAGAGCACGTCGCGCACCGCCAGCGCCGTCTGCATCACCTTGGTTGTGACGCGGCCGGAAAACTCATCGGAAAAAAACGAAAGGCTTTGCCGCAACATCAGCCGATGGAAGTCCCAGCGCAGCCGCAGCGGCAAGTTGATCGCCAAGATCTGGTGCTGCACCATCGTACGCAAAGCCACCAGCCCGACACTGGTCACCATGACAATGCCCATGCCCCACAACACCCGACTCTCCTGCGCCGAGGCTTCACCGCCTGCTTGCCATGTCGACAGCAGGTCCACGACCTGCCCGAGGAAGGAAAACAGCCAGGCCTCGTAGATCGACACAGCGGCACTCAGCAGCGCCAGCACCAGAATGTAACCGCGAGCGCCCCGCGTACAGGCCCAGAGAAAACGTGCCAAACCGTTGGGTGGTGGTGGTGGCACCTCGTCAGGAGGAAAAGGGTCGAGTCTTCGTTCAAACACACGAAGCATGGTGATCTCCAAAACTTTCAAGTTGAGGGGATTCTGCCATTGAATGGTTGCGAGGAGGTCTTTGTGAAAAAGTGTGTATTGATCAGGAGCGTTTTCGACCACTCGCCCCCACCCCGATGATCAACCGTTATCGGTAAACACGAAGTCCACTTCGTAAATACCCCGCGCCGCCCGGATGTTCACAGGGTGCGTGATCGGCCTGACATGACTCAATTCCCATGCGAGCCAACCCTCCTCAAAGTAATTCGCACAGGCCGCTTGCATGTCCGCGAGGACAAACGGGCGAACAGCCTTCACCCGCACGATAGCGACAGCAATGCCGTCGGCATCCTCGTCACCCTCGGTGTGCAGAAAGCGTCCGTTTTCAACAATCAGAAGATCTTCGCAAGGATCCAGGTCTGGATGCCACCGGCGAATTTCGAGGGTTTTCTCCCCTGAAGCGATACGACCGCCACTGGGCCGCACAATCGATAACGTCTTGATGGTTCTCTCCAAAGATCATTCGAGCTATTGCGCTGTCCGCTATAAAACATCAACGACATTCGCCGCTTTTTTTTCAGCACTGCAACTGACCGGTATCATGCAGCGATCATCGCTTACAGCGGCGCATCGGGAGGTGGTCTGGTACGCGGCACACTGGGCGCGGCGTTGATGATGTTGTTTTAGCTCAAGGTCAAGCCTAGTGACCGAGAGCGGTATACCCCGGGTGTTATTCCTACCCACGATTTGAAGGCGCGGTGGAAAGTATTTCCGTCATTGAAACCCAGTAGATACCCTACCTCGGCGAAGCTGATATGTGAGTGACTCAGGTAGTGCTCGGCAAGGCTGCGTCGCGTCTCCACGAGCACCTCCTGATAGCTGCAACCCTCAACTTCCAGATGGCGTTGCAATGAACGCCTGCTGATCGCCAACCGCCCAGCCACAGCATCGATACTCACTTGGCCACTGGGCAATAGCTCCAGTAAAAGACCGCGCACGCGCTTGCGCATGCTCGCATTGACGTCCAGTTCGCTCAGGCGCTTGTCGAGGAGAGGTCGAAAGAACTCCCACATGGCCTGGTTCGCCGTCAGGAATGGCCTCCTCGAATCGCTATCGCTGAACCGAATGGCGATCTCCTGCCCCGAGACCACCGGGCAGCCGAAGAACTCCAGGTACGGATGAAGGTTATCGGGTGGATTCGGTAGTTGCACGCGCAGAGGGCAGATCCGCTTGCGGGTTGCCAGACGTGCCAGTTGGGTAAAAAATACGAGATCGGTCATCGCGCAACTGGAAGGCCATGACGGTACAGTCAGCGGGAATTCGACACGCACCTCAAGATAGCCAGGCTGCTGGTCAATGTGCAGCAGCAAAGGTCCAATCAGCGCTTTGTAGCCCGCAAGGCGTCGCAGTGCGACCTCCAGGTTCGGACTGCACAGGCTTGCAAAAATAGGCGGATCGAACGCTTCGGCGGTAATCGCTCTGCCGATGATCAAGGGCAGTTCTTCCCCTTGGGTCAGTTGCTCCAGTGCCAGCCAGAACCGACAGTACTCCACCGGCTCAAGGCTCGCATCCTGTCGGGCAAAAAGATCATCCGGCAGGCCGGCAAGCTTCAGAACGTCGGCAACATTCACGCCGAGATCAGCGATGAGCAAGGCCCAGCCGGGATGTACTGAAAATCGCGTGGCCCGTCTCACTCTGTTATCTCCATTACCGCATCGTAGACATTATTATTTTGTCGTAAACGCGGTCACCCAGCCACTTGCGAATAGTCATCAGCACACGCGCATACTTGCCCCCCACATAGCGGGTTTTGGGATTAGAGCTACGCACAGCTTTCAACACAAGATCGACGATGACCTGAGGCGTGGAAAGCGTTCCTGGTTTTAAAGACTGCCCGGTGGCGGCTGCTACTTTCTTTGCCAAATCCTGATAAGCGCCGTTTTTCGAACGCCGGAGCATCGGCTCCAGCAATACGCCCCCAAATTCAGTCTCGATGGCCCCAGGCTCTATCACGACCACGTTGATCCCGAATGGGTGAAGCTCCAGACGCAGACAATCAGACCACCCCTCCAGCGCATGCTTGGTCGCGTGGTACCAACTGCCTAATGGTGTGTACACCTTGCCACCCATGGAGGAGATATTGATGATTGTGCCTTTGCGTTGTTCGCGCATATCGGGCAGCAGTGACTGCGTCAGTCTTGCCAGCCCGAATAAATTGACCTCGAACTGATAGCGGGCTTCGTTAATATCGGTGTCTTCCATCGCACCATACAATCCGAAACCTGCGTTGTTCAAAAGCACGTCCACGCCACCATGATCCTTTTTGATGTGAGCCACCACACGCTGGATATCCTGTTCGACGGTGATGTCCATTGCCAGGGTAATCGCTCCCTGGCGGCGCAGCTCAGACATCTGATCGACTCGTCTGGCAACCGCATAAACCACCATCCCCTCGTCCAACAGAGCCTGCGCGAAAGCCTTGCCCATCCCGGACGAAGCGCCGGTTACCAGCGCCACACGATTTGTTTGCCTCATGAAAACCCCTTCCGATTGATTCAAGCCAAGAGAAGGTTATCTCCAACTGTGGTGGGGAGCATTGGCAAGGCGCGCCAGTTGGTATGCGTTTGATGCCAGGAAAAAATGAGGCCGGATTTATTTCAGGGGATAAATTCGACGCCTTTGGGTGCAAAGTCTGCGATTGGTCGGAAGCGAAAGGTGCAATCGGCAGCAACCGGCCAAAAGCTACCGTTCGAGAAATGCAGCTTCTGACCCATTACAGACATGAAATCAGGGGGCACTGGTATAGACGAGCACAGCTATGACTGCTGCAAACGGAGATAGCAGAATCAGTCCACCGACGACAACTGCCCAGCCCCAGGCAAAACCACTCTCACCCTTGAAACGGCCGCCACTCAGCAAACCCAGCACAAACACGCCGATGCGATGAGCTATCAAATCGATAATGAAGTCCATTGGCCCTTTCTCCTTGCCGGATTTACCTGAAACGCCAAAATGTCCACTATCGGCCAAGAGCTGCCGTCCACGCATGGCCTTTTCCAGCCCAAAACGATAATAATCGGAGCGGAGACGGCCTATTGAAAATTGGCTACATGGCTGAATCCGTCTCTTCTTCAGCATTCCATTATCGAAATCAGAGTAAGACTCATGGGCGCGCCCATCATTATCGGCAGCAGCTATGACCTCTGGGTCAGCAACAGCATGAAAGATACTTTTTGCGATGTACTAACCGCTGTCGCGACCTTGGAAGGCCATGATGTGAAGGCCATATATGAGGAGGCACCAGGTGTGGCCGGCACCTATGGTGTTCCAGGTGTGGGTATCCTTCTCGACGAGTTCTATCTCTATCTTGGCGGATTTTCCGGGGTTCGACGCCACCTCGATGTTTGCCGAGTACGGCTAGACGAAGTCAGAGAATCTTGCGGACTGTCGCCAGTTGCTGCCGAACGCATGGCACACCTACTGGCATGGGCCGCATACCATATGGATGGCAACCCGATCCCTGTAGGCGGCTCTTTCTATGAGAGCTGGCCTCCTGACGCAGCTGAAACAAGGTAATACCCGCCTGCTTTCAGCCAGAAGGGGACGTTCGGTTCCTGCGTTAACCCCCAAATGAAAGCGGGCCGCAATACATCAGGATGTTGCACACAACCATCTGGGCGACCATGAATCCCAAGGCAGTTCCCAGAAAGCCAATGCCCGCGACGATCCACGGCAAACTTGCTTTCACGCAGTATCTCAACAGCCAGGCCGACGCTGATGCGCCAACCAACATGCCGGGCATTGAGAACACATGCCCGAGCCCAAACAACCCTTCGGGGTGGTCGAGGCTGGTGATGATGTTCATGTAGATCAACAGTGTGGCCACCGCCGCGGCTGTCGTACCAGTCAGAAACAGGGCAGGCGTTCGAAAAATCAAGCCCAGTACGAACACGGCCGCGGGGACTGCGACAAGGTAACCACTGCCTGTATACAGCGGGTTCGCACCTATGCTGGCGAAAAGGAGAACCGGAGTGATTAACAGGACGGAGTAGGCTAGATCATCTCTGCGGCCAACTGTCATTCCAATCCTCGCTTTCAGTATCGTGCTTGGAGGCTCCGTTTTGGGCCGATTACGGCCCTCACGACAGGCAGAGATTGGCCAAGAGCGGCCTCTCATTTCTTCGTTGAGAGCCGTAGTCGCTGCCATTCATTCCAGCAGTCCTCAGCTACCAGATCCCGGAAACCACGTTCTTTCTCCATATCAAGGGCGACGTCGAATGGAACTGCAACACACGTCGAGTTATCACGGATTTTGAGTGTTTCGGACTCTGTAAGTGGGTAGCCTTTGTTCGTTTCGGCGCTTTGCAATGCGTCCGAAAGCGCCGGAATGAATACAACGCAAAGCCGTCCAGACATGTGTTGCCTACCTCAATTGTACGAGAAGGCCAAAAGATTACGCTCGTTGCTTAATCAAAGCTATTTGGCCAAGAGCATCCATCGCCTGATGCCAGTTTTGGGTCGTAAGCAGCCGTCCGCGAGCGACTGCTATTAGCCGATAGCAGCCGGTCACGAATGGCAGGTTTCGGCCCAGCTTTTCAAGACAGATGGAAGCAAGTATTCAGCTTACCGTCTGTGAGGTGCAACCCGCAGCAGTCGGCCGCTGAGGCGCAGGCCGTCACGCATATTCAGCCCCATTAATGCGAGATTGGTGACCCCTGCGATCAGTTCGATTGCCTGTACGAAGTAAAAACGCGTATCGAAGCTTCCCGCCGACGCCCATTGGTTGAGCACAATGGCGCACGGCATCAGAACCAACAGGCCATTGGCGGCAATGAATGGCATGCGTTTCTTCTTCAAAGCGACCAGTCGTCCTTGTCGTTTTCGACTCATTAACACCCCACTTGCACCGGTCGCAATCATTGCCGGCACCAATATCCAAAGCCCAGGACTCACGATCAGGTGCTTGAGTGAGGCTATCGAGTGTCGGAATCCGATGAGTTCGACAAAAATGGTCGACAGAAAGAAGGTGGCGATGCACAGCAGTGCCAACGTGCTGGAGACCAAATGTAATCGTCTAAGCATTTATCTAATACCGTCAGACAGTTGGTTAACACTCAGGCCGTGCAGATATTCGACACAGCTACTTTGGTGAACAGATGTGGCATGGCCCAGGCACTTGAGGGATACCGCGCCAACGCGTTGGCGAACTCTGGATGATTGAAAGCCTCGCGAAACCGCTCTACCGATTCCCATACGGCGTAATTCAAGAACATGTTGCTGCCACCGATGGCCTGATGGAGCTGTGTGGAGATGAAGCCGGCACGTTGTTTCATCCAGTTGGCATCCAGCTCCCATGCGCAAAGGAGGTCAGGAACATCGTCTGCGTCGACAGTGAAAAGGTTGATCAATACCACTGGAGCTTCGCTGCACTGCAGCTGTTGAGTGATGGGGACGATCGGATCAAGGGGCGAATAGAAAGCATGGCGACCTCTAACTTGTAATCATAATGACAGTTTGGGTTTCACGCTCCAAACCTACTGCGATTGACATCATGGTGTCAACGTGGAAGGATTCGCGCCATGAAAAAGACAAACTACACCCCCGCAGGACGCGCCACGAGCGATCTGGTTCTTGAGATCTTTCGAGCAAGTGCGCGTCTGCTTACTGCAGGCGATCGACTCGTCGCAGAGCTAGGTCTGACAAGCGCCCGCTGGCAACTACTGGGTACGATTGTGTACGCCGAACGAGCACAACCGGTTTCATGGATTGCTCGCGACATGGGGGCGAATCGGCAAAACGTTCAGCGGATCGTCAACGATCTGGTGAAGGATGGACTGCTGGAGTTTCAGCCGAACCCACACCACCGCAGGGCGCAGTTGGTTGTCCTGACTGAAGCTGGAAGAGAAGCATTCGATCTGACGATGAAGCTTCAGGTGCCCTGGATTAATGAGCTGGCGGAAGGATTGGACATCGATGCTATCCAGACTACCCATCAGGTTCTGAACCACCTGCGCAATAGGCTTGAGGAAGACCAGGCCGAATGACCCGGCCAGCGTCAGCATCATCCAGCTCGTCAAAAGCTCAGGCAACAAAAGACCGGGTCAGCTTGTAAACGGTGGTTCATGGACGTCCGCTTCTGGCCGAAAACAGGCATTCACGGAAGGCCGTCCATGGCGTAACCCATGCCCACATCGGCCAGTGTTGCCAATACACCGCCATGCAGCGTGCCGCGGCCATTGGCATGTCGCGAGTCGGTCAATAATCCCAATTCCAGTTGCAGCCCGTTGCCCCTCGCGTAAATCGGGCCAAGCAAATCAAGCAACGGGCTGCTGCGGGTAAACGGGGTAAAGCCCTCGGGAATCGCAGTGGCGTTCATAGTCCCTCCTTGTGCCGGCTACTGACCGGTGCCATTGACTTTAATAAGTCGACTCACTCGAGGGTTTATGAGTAATCGCGCCTTGGGACAAGCACTATACGTCTGCGGAATTGGCGGTGATAAACCGTGCTCCCTGAGGGGCTCCCATCACAAATACCAGCGATACTCCCGCGCACTGATCTCCTGCATGAACGCCAGATGATCCTGGCGTTTGTTCTCGCAATACACGTCGACAAACTCCGCACCCAGGCCTTCACGCAACTGCGCTTGATGCTGCATCGCCCTCACCGCTTCGAACATCTCCGTCGGGAATCCAATCCCGCTGTTGCGATCATCATTGAGCGGTGCAATCGGTTCCTTGCCCGACGCCAGTCCATGCTCCAACCCCACCAGAATCGCCGCCAACACCAGATACGGATTGGCATCCGCCCCGGCCAGTCGGTACTCGATGCGCAGGTTCTTTTCGTCCGACTCGGGAATGCGCAAACACGCATCACGATCTTCAAAACCCCAACTCGCCTTGGTCGCCGTATTCACCGTGCCGCCCAAACGCCGCATCGCATTCTGGTTCGGGGCGAAGATCGGCATGCTGTGCGGCAACAATTCCAGGCATCCGGCGACGGCGTGGCGCAGCGGCTGTTGCTGATTCGCCGCCAGTAAGTTATTGCCCTGCACATCGTAAAGACTGACGTGCACGTGCATGCCACTGCCCGGATGCTGCAAGTACGGCTTGGCCATGAAACTTGCACGATAGCCGTGTTTGAGCGCAACGCCTCGGGTGCTGCGGCAGAACAGCGCCGCCCAGTCGGCTGCGCGCAAACCGTCGTCGAGATGGCCGAAATTGATTTCGAATTGGCCGGGGCCCAACTCTGCGGTGATCACGGTGGCGTCGATGCCTTGAGCGCGGCTGGCCTCGACCATTTCATCCAGCACCGGCGCAAAGCGTGACAGGCGTTCGATGTGCAGGTTGGGCTGATCATCGGCATCGTCGGTCAAGTCGTCGCGGGGGAATTGCGGCAGGCCGTCGCGCAGTTTTTTGTCGAACAGGTAAAACTCCAGTTCAAAGGCCACGACCGGGTGAATGCCTTTGCGCGCCAGTCGGTTCAGCACTTGTGCGAGGACTTCGCGGGGTTCGAATTCGATGGGGTTTTCGGTGCCGTCGGAGGTGATCAGCATCTGCCCCAGCGGCTGGGCTTCCCAGGTCACCGGTTTCAGGGTGCCGGGCACCAGGCGGCGCACGGCGTCCGGGTCGCCATCGTTGAAGCAGTAATCGCCAATCTTGAACAAGCCACCCTGCACACCGAGCAATACGCAGTTTTGCGGCAGTTTGAGCACGCTGCCGGCGGCGACTTTTTCGAGCATGTCCACGGGGTAGCGCTTGCCGTAGAAGTGCCCCGGAATGTCCAGGCAAATCAGGTCGACATAACGCACCTCAGGGTAGCGTTGGCGAAACGCCCGTACTTCAGCGAGCAGGTCAGCGCAGACAGCGTCCATCATGTTCATCCTTTGATTGTTATCAGGTGTAGACCCACAGCACGCGGGTGAGCTGGTCGGTGAGATTGCCGTAGCGGCAGCGGGTGTGGCTGTCGAACTGGAAGCTATCGCCAGCCTTGAGCGTCGCCGGTTCTTCGTTATCGCCCAGCCACAGGGTCAGTTCGCCTTCGAGCACGTAACCGCCCTGCTCCGAGCTGTCACTGATGTGCCGGTCGCCGCTGCTCGCGCCTGCTTCCAGATGACTTTCGAGCATGGAAAACGAGGCGCGCATCTGCGGCGATACCAGGATGTCAGTGATGCCGTTGGCGTAATACAGCGTGCGGCGCTCGTCCGGGCGAGTGACAAACGGCAGCTCCTTGGCTTTGGGCAAACTGTAGAAATAAGTGGTCGGCACGCCGAAGGTTTCGCTGATCGCCGTCAGGTCGGCCACGGTGGGCCGCGACAAGCCGCGCTCGACTTGCGAGAGAAAACCCACCGAGCGACCGATCTTGTCGGCCAGCTCCTTGAGGGTCCACTTCTTGTGCTTGCGCAGGTCGTGGATCAGGATCGCCAGCGCAGCGATTTCTTCTTGCTTGTTCATGGCCGGGGTTCCGGAAAAGGATTCATCAGATGCTGTCTCGCAGGCGATACCAGGCTTTGCCGATGGCTTCGAGTGGTGCGGCGAGGTATTTGCCGCCGGGGAAGCTGCCATTACTCAGGCCCTGATACAACGCCAACTCATCGGCATTGCCGAGAATCGCATCGGACACGGCGCGAGCGGCGGCCAGTGTCGGCAGCACACCGTGGCCCGAGTAACCTTGCAGCCAATAACGGTTGCCCGCGCCGCCGACATCCGGCGTGCGGTTCAGCGTCAGGTCGATGTGCCCGCCCCACGCAAACTGCACCTCGACGCCTTTGAGCTGCGGGAACACCCGTTCGAGAAACGGCCGGGTCGCCGCCACGATGTCCTTGGGCATGCCGCCCAGATAAGTGCAGCCACCGCCGAACAACAAACGGTTGTCCGGCGTGCGGCGGAAGTAATCGAGGACGAACTGGTTGTCGGTCACGCAGACATTGCTCGGCAACAGTGCGGTGGCTTGCTCTGACGTGAGCGGCGCGGTCGCGACTTGATAGGTGCCCACCGGCAGGATGCAGCTGGACAGATGCGGGTCGAGTTCATCGAGATAGGCGTTGCAGGCGAGCACCAATACATCGGCCTTGATCGAACCGCGCTCGGTGTTGACCCGAAAACCTGCGCCCTCCTCCTGATAACTCAGCGCTTTGCTTTGCTCAAAGATGCGCCCGCCGGCTCGCTCGATGGCAGCCGCCAGACCCAGTGCCAGTTTCAACGGATTGAGGTGCGCGCCTTCCGGGTCGTAAAGCCCTGCCTGATAGCGCTCGCTGGCGACCCATCGCGGCAGTTCTTCGCGCGGGATGAATTGCAACGCATCGTGGCCCCATTTGTGGCTCGCTTCGTGTTGCCATTCGGTCAGCAGACTGACTCGGCGCGGCATCACCGACGTCCATAGGTGCCCAGGGCGATAGTCGCAGTCGAAAGCATGCCGCCCCGGCAATTCACGCAGTTCGCGAGCCGCCCAGCGCATGCCGTCCCACAGCCGTTTCGCCCGCTCATGACCAAGCGCGGCTTCCAGCGGCGGCATATCACACGACCAGCCCAGAATCGCCTGCCCGCCATTGCGCCCCGAGGCCGCCCACGCCACCCGGCTGGCTTCCAGCAACGTTACCCGCTTGCCGGCCAACGCCAGGCGCAGCGCGGTGTGCAGCCCACTGAAACCGGCGCCAATGATCACCACGTCGGTATCGTGGTCACCGCTCAATGCAGGTCGATCGCGGAGGATGGCGGCGCAACTGTGGGCGTAATAGCTGTCGACATGGCGCTGGGATTGCTGAAACATTCGCGGCCTCATGAAATTTATTTCTTATAATTTCATGAAAATCTACAGAACAAATTTCATGCGGGCAACCCCCATGGGGGATTGTCATTCGTCATGCAGGAGTGGTCGGTGCTTCTGGGTTGCGGTGTGGCGTGGGACGGATTAGAGGTGAGATTACTTTCGTGAGAACCAGCGCCTTGGCTCTTCTCTACCTGGAAGAAAAAAGGCTTGAACAATGGCACTTACAAATGCGACCCACCGAATTATATAATCATTTTCGAAAATCTCTTTGGACGGCCTATATAAAAATAAATAACCATTGTGAGCCACGCTCATTTGGTTTATCACCCAAAGCATGAGCAATGCAAAAAACACCCAAAACCTTCCAACCGTAAGGTTGCGCCCTGAAATCCTTATCGAGATAGTGCGCAAACACCAGAAGCCTGCTATAGACACAAGTAAATACAGCACTAATATTAATCGATCAATTATCATTGTTTTTGACCTTGTGATGCAGGGTGTCCAATATTGCCGTAAATGTGAATCTACTTTCGGGGACGCCCGCCCCCGGGCTTTTCCTTGCTTGGAAGACAAAAGACCTGGAGGATAGAGCTTATAAATGCGACCCATCGAATTACGTAGTTATCCTCAATAATATTTTTGGAGGCTGGAACGAACAGAATATAACCATTCCGAGCCACATCTAACTGGGTCATCCCCCAAAGCATGACCCATATAAGAAAAAACCAAAACCATCCAGCACTAAAATTTACTCCCGAAATATTTCTAGAGATTTTAAAAAAAATCACAAAGACAATCAGCGAAACCAGAAAATACAACACCGCTAGAAGTAGTGCGTTACTCATCGCGCTCCCGGACATCTAAATGCATGGATCTTATCGTTATGCCGTCCGAAATAACTTCAGTCGCCAATACCTTTTTGCTCACATTCTCATAACCGCGAACATAATCAGAATGCACATACCTAAACAACCGCCACGCATCCGGCTTCAATACCAGCCTGCCGAGGCCATATACCGAAAGCCCCAAGTCAACGGCCCCATAAGCCATATTCCCTTCAAATGCTCCGCCCCCAATCAATTTAGCGGCCTCTTGATAACCTTTTCTAACGGGCCCTTGTATATCTGACCGACCCTCCCATAAGTTCCGCCCGTTTTCATAAGTATTATTGGCCCCATGAGCCATCAAAGGCGCGCCGACGAAAAGGCACAACGCACCTACTGAGCCGTAGCAAATCCCCGCACCTGCTACAAATTGAAGTGCACCTGCAATTGCGCCGACGCCTTTTCTGGCGATATCCACTGACTGACTTAACAGGCTGTTCTGCTCGTCTTTTATAGCTTTGAGGCCCTGTTCAGGGCTTCTTTTGCCCTGTGCAACGTCATTGACAATGCCTCTGGCGTAATAAGAAACCTCGCGATTGAACTGGATGCGTAACGTGCCATCCTTAATGTGACGCGCACTTAACGTACAGGCTTGATTAGCCAGATTGGCAGCAGCATTACTGACCATCCAATAATCGCAACTCCCTGGCTTGCAGCTACTCTTCAGTGGGCTCATGGGTTATTCCCACCATGAACTGTAACCACTGGTTCCTGCCAGATGATGAGTCCATATGATGTCTTGATATCGAATGGCAACGTGCTCTTGCGGTTCGACGTCATTCTGTAAAACCACATGGGGCATATCGAGTGTCAGATCGGTGACCATGCCGCCTCTGATTTCTACCGTGTAAAACTTTTCCTGCAGGCCAAACGGCGATATTCGGTAGAAGTTGATAATGCAGTTTTTCTTCTCTGCTTGAAAGCGCTTGAGCCAGTAAAGGCGATGACTTATCAACGTTTTTTGTGATGATGACGGGATTGTGCGTCGGCTTGTTAGCGTTTCCGATATTGGCCATGTTGTGACTGTAAGACAGCACCATGATTTCGTCTTTATGTGCAGTCTGACACTTGTTGCCAACGGAGTCCTGGGTTGAACAACCCGATGAAATCAATCCTTGAGCCTTGCCTGTGATCTTCATATAACCGTGATTAGCCGAACGTACCACTCCCTTTTATTTGCCGAACATCCTACACCAACGTTTTTTAGGCAAGTTGTAGGACGCTTCTGAAACAGCAAACAAAATATGTCACGACTAAGTTCTACGGAAAGTGAAAGATCCGACAGGCTATTGCTTAGTTACTGACGGAAGTTACGCACCCTGCACGCCGACTCGGCGGACTCTCCGCCCGGCAAGACCACCCGGGCACGTCAATCGATGCCCCGGCAAAGCGCAGCATCGAATGACGTGCTCGGGTGTTTTCGCCGATCAGGGCGAACGACAATCAGAAGTCGTATCGCGCCGTCATGCCCAACGTTCGCGGCGTGCCGAGTACGCCGGTGTAGGCGCCGTTCGGTGAGTTCCAGAGGGTGGTGTAGTAGGTTTTGTCGAAGGCGTTTTTCAGCCACAACGACACGTCCCACTGCCCTCGGCCCCAGTCTCCGCGCACACCGGTGGAGAGGTTCACCAGGCCGTAACCCGGCAACTGCGCCTCACGGGAATCATCAACAGTGCCGACCGCGTGCGAGCGCCACGCGTAGTTGCCGTTGACGTAGGGTTGCAGGCCATCGCCCAGATTCCATTGGTAACTGGCGCTGCTGTTGAAGATCCATTTCGACGCGCCCACCACCGCATGACCACTGAGGTCGCAAGATGCCGGCGCACCCGGACGCAACGCTACTTCGGCCGGGCAAGGTGCATCCTCGTAAGACAGATAACGCACGTCGTTCCACGAGCCGTTCATGTTGAGGGTCAGCCCTCGCAGCGGACGCCAACTGCTATCCACCTCCAGCCCGCGACTACGCACCGAACCGGCGTTGGTCAGATAGCTGGTGAGGTTGACGTCATCGTAGGCGTTGGTCTGGTAACCATGTACTTCGGTCCAGAACAGGTTGGCATTGAGCAACAGGCGCTGGTCGAGCAGCGTGGTCTTGATCCCCAGTTCCGCGTCGTTGGCCCGTTCGCTGCCAATCAACAAGGAATCGGCACCCGCGACCGGCGCACTGGCCACGCTGAGGTTGACCCCGCCCGACTTTTCGCCGTGGGACAGCGACGCGTACGCCAGCACCTGATCGTTGACATGCCAGGCCAGGCTGGCCAGCGCCGAAGGGCTGAAGCTGTACAGGCTCAAATCACCGGAGTCGTAAGCACCGATCCGCCCCGCCCTCGCCGCCGCTGCGGCACCGCTGACCGCCGCACCACCGACCGGCGCATTGCGCGTCACCTCGGCGAGTTTGCGTTCATAGGTGCCGCGCAGGCCCAGGCTGAAATCCAGTCGCGGGGTCAGGTGCAAGGTGCCTTGGGCGAATGTGGCGAAACTGTCGGTATCGACTTCACCGTGGCCGACGCTGGTGACGTTGTTCAGCGCACCTTGCGGCGTGCCATTCCAGGTATCGGCCAACGGGCCGTAGTCGGTGAACACGGTATTGCGCATTTCCTGACGGAAGTAATACCCGCCCAGGACGTAATCGAAACGCTCACCGATCGGCGAAGCCAGGCGAATCTCCTGAGAGTACTGCTTGTCCCGCGCCGACTGCCCGACGTTGTGCATGACATCGACGTTCAGTTCATCGTCGTTACGCGGGGTGAAATCCCACCAGCGGTAAGCGCTGATCGAGGTCAGCGTGTAGTCACCGGGCAAATTCCAATTGGCTTCCAGCGACGTGCCACCCTGAAACACCTTGACGCTCTGGTCGGCGTCGAGATTGACATGGCGCCCCTTCGCCAGCGTCGCGCCCACCGCTGCTGCGCGCTGCTCGTAGCGGTTGACGCCATTGATCGTCGGCCCGGTGCTGAACAGTGAGCGAGTGCCGGCGCTCGAGTCTTCTTCGTGATAGTCGGCCAGCCAGCGCAAGTTGAAATCCTCGTTGGGCTGGAACAGCAGTTGCCCGCGTGCGCCCTGCCGCACGCCACCACCCAGCGTGTGGCCGTCGAAGTCGTTTTCCACGTAGCCATTTTCACGGGTTCGGTAAGCCGCAATGCGCCCGGCCAGCGTGTCGTTGAGCGGGCCGGAAAAACTCGCCTGGGTTTGCGTGTAGCCATCCTCACCCACCGAAGTGGAGAGACTGCCCTGAGGGGTAAACGAAGGTCGCCGTGTGGTGATGTTCAACACGCCAGCAGTGGTGTTCTTGCCGAACAGCGTGCCTTGCGGGCCGCGCAGCAACTCGATCTGCTCGACATCCAGCAGATCGAACACAGCCATGCCGGGGCGACCGAGGTAGACGTTATCCAGATAGATCCCGGCGCTGCCCTCCAGCCCGTCACTGGCCGGGTTGTTACCCAAACCGCGAATCGACAGGCTCGATTGCCGTGCATGCATGAATGCGACGTTGACGCTGGGCATCGCCTGCTGCAAATCCTGCAGGCGATACAAGCGTTGTTCTTCAAGGGTTTGCGCGCCGAGCACGCTCATGGCCGTGGGTACTTGCTGGGCATCTTCGCTGCGACGGCGGGCCTCGACCGTCACCGGTTGCAGGACATCGGAATTGCTCGGCAGATTATTGGCCGCTGCGGGCAACATGGGCATCAGCGAACACAAGCCCAGTGCGCCCACTGAAAAATTGCGCGAATAAAGAAGAGTCATCGGTGGTTCCTGGAGCGGCTTCACGCCGCTCTTTGAAAGGAGTCGATACTTCGCTGCGCGTGGCTTGCGTGAGCGGAATCGTTGCGGTGGAAGTCGGCGCGTGATCAGTCACGCAGCCATGGCAGGTCTTCGCGCTGGTAGCGATGCGCGCGGAAGATCGCGTTGTTTTCGCCCGGCAAGTAATTGCGCGAAGGCGCATCGGGGTAGCTGGCGAAGAACGGATTGACGTATTCCCAGACCACTTCGCCTTGGTGTGTCACTTCAAACAAACGGCCGAAGTTGGCTTCGGTGACCAGCGTATTGCCGTTGTGCAACCGCTGCGCGCCACCCATGAACGGGGTGAAAAAGGCATAACCCGGCGTGTCGGCGTACTGCCATTCGATGCGTTGCGTCGTCGGGTTGATTTCGACGATGCGCGAGTGCGGCATGCTGATGTGCGGGCGGAAGATGCCGTTGTCGAAGACCAGCACGTTGCCGTTGTCCAGCTCAGTCGGGCAATGCTGCTGCGCGACCAGATCGTGGCCCAGACGCCACAGCACTTCACCGCTGCCACGTTGCACGGCGATCACCGAAGACACGCTGCGCAGACTCAGGATCACCTTGCCGTCGCGGCCCGGCGTCACCGCATTGGTCATCGGCCAGTGATGGCGCTCGAAGCACTCGTGCAGCGGATAGTCTTCAGGGCGCAGATGCTCCCAGCTGCGCCATTCCCAGACCACGTTGCCCTGGCGATCGACTTCCTTGACCACGTCGGCATAGATCACCCCGCCCGGCGCCTCGCTGCCGGGAATCCCGCCGACTACGCGACGGGCCAATTCGGCACTCAACGGCTCGGCGGTGGTGTACAGCAGGTTGCCGTTGTCCAGCCACTGCGCGTCGTGGTGATGGAGCAGATCGGTGTGTTCCCAGACCACCTCGCCTTCAGGCGTGACTTCGCTGAACGCGCCGCCATGCCATACCGACCAGCCCGGGAACAGGTCCGGTGAATCAGGATGGTTGCCGTTGTAACCGAGGTTGCCGTTGCGCAGGATCACCGCGTCGCGGCCGGGGCGTTGCGGCAGTTTCCAGCGATGGACGATCTCGCCGTCAAGGTCGATCAGGAAAACATTGCCGCCCGCCGTTTGCGGGGCGAACAGCGTGTAGCCACCAGCGCTGCGGGCATGATCGACAGCGATCAGACCGGTTTTCTGGCGTTTGAGCGTGGTGCGTTCGAGGTTAGGCATGGCTTTTCTCCAGGCGTGTGAATCCCGGCCGACAGTCAAGCGGCAAGGTGAAGTCGTGGGGTTACTGCGGTGTTGGCAGCAAGGCGTTGAAACGGTCGTCGAAGATCTGCTCGACTTGCAGGGGTTTTGGAATCAGGCGCTCGGCAGCAAACATGTCCGCCAGTCGTTGTTGCGAGTTGATCACTGTCGGCTGAATCGGCACGTAGCGAAGGTCTTGATGCGCGAGCATCTCCTGCACCAGTTCGACAGGCAGGCGGGTGGTCTGGGCGAAAACCTTGGCCCAGACCTCAGGATGCGCGGTGGCCCAGGCTTGGGCGCGGACCAGTCGAGCCAACAGATCGCCGACCTGCCCTGCTCGTTCAGGATCTGCCAGTGCGCGCTTGCTGGCGACGGTGAAATTCAGACCGGTTTCCGGCCAGCCACTGCCATCGAGCAGAATCCGCGCACCACGGGAAGTGGCCTGGCCGACAAAGGGATACCACACCGCCCAGGCGTCGAGTTTGCCGCTGGCGAACGCATTTTGCGCATCCACCGGGCTGACGTAGACGATGTTCACATCACGCGGGGTCAGGCCTGCCTGATGCAGCGCCGCCAGCAATAAATAATGGCCACTGCTGCCTTTGGCCACGGCGATGCGCTGGCCTTTGAGATCGGCCACGTTATGAACTTGAGCATCCTGCGGAACCAGCAGCGCGTTGTTGTTTTGCGCACCACTGGCCACGCCGATGATGCGCACATCGAAGCCGCCCGCCTGGGCGAACACCGGCGGCGCATTGCCCACCACACCGGCGTCGATCGCCCCGGCGCTCAGTGCTTCCAGCATCGTCGTTCCGGCCAGAAAGGGATGCCAGGAAAGCGGATACGCCAAATCCTTGTCCTCACCCGCCGCATGCAGCAACGCCTGAATCAGACCGCTTTGATCGCCCATTTTCAATGGTTCGCTGGCAGCCGACACCGGATGCGCCAGTACCAACGCGGCGCAGCAAAGCAACGCTTTGAACCGCGTCAGCAGTGGGTGCTTGGCAGCAAGAAGTTTTAGCGGCATTGTCGTGCCCTCATTTATGCATTGATTTCAGTATGTCGAGGCCCGCCGTGCCGCTCCATGCCAAACACCCCTCCTTTGCTGCCATCTCTGACACGCCGCCGTTGCCTGCGCGCACGGTGGTGGTGTTGGCGTTCGACGATCTGTTGCTGCTGAATGCGGCCGGGCCGCTTGAGGTGTTTGCCGCGATACCACGCGTGTTGGCCGGCGACTTTGCAACGAATCCGCCGTATCGGTTGCTGGTGGCCTCGCCGCAGGGTGGTCAGGTGATGTCGGTCTCGGGCATCACCGTCACCACCTGTTCGCTGGAGCAGGTCGATCAGATAGCGCCAGTGATCGATACGCTGATCGTCGCCGGTGGACCGGGCATGGCCGCCCTTGAGGCCGACGAACACGCCTGCCACTGGCTGCGCAGCCGCGCCCCGCAAATCCGCCGTCTCTGCTCGATTGGCACCGGCACTTTTGCCCTCGCCGCTGCGGGCCTGCTCGATGGGCGCAAAGTGGTGACGCACTGGAAATTCGCCGATGAATTACAGGCGCGCTACCCGGCGCTGCACTGTCAGACCGAAGCCCTGTATCTGCACGACGGCAATCTCTGGACGTGCGGCGGTGCCACGGCAGGTATCGATCTGGCGCTCGGGCTGGTCGAACAGGATCTCGGCGCCCACGCCGCATTGGCGCTGGCTCGCTATTTCACCGTGTTCCTCTGGCGCAGCGCCGAACAGCCGCAGCTCAGCGCCTCGCTCAATGCGCAATCGAAGGCCTTGCGCACCGATCAGGATGTGCGTCTGGCTCGTCTGCACGGGTGGATCGCTGGAAATCTGAACGGTGATCTGCGGGTCGATCGGCTCGCCGAGCAGTTCGGCATGAGCCCGCGCCACTTTGCCCGCGCTTACGTCGCCGCCACCGGGGAAACGCCTGCTCAAGCGGTAGAGAACTTGCGCATGGAGGCGGCCCGTCGGCTGCTGAAAACCACCGATGAACCGATCAAGAGGATTGCCGAAACCGTGGGCTTTGGTCGCGAAGAACGCATGCGCCGAGCGTTTCAAAAGCATTTCGGCATCAGTGCACAGAGTTACCGCAATCAGGTCAAATCCACAGCGGCGCCTGCCCCGGGCATCACATTAGAGCGACTGGCCCAGTAATCAGTGCGCCAACGCATACCGGCGACAATGCTCCAGATACCCGCGCTCATGATTGCCGACCAACTGCACCACACTCGTCCAAAGCCACGACGGCGCGTCCAGGGTTTTCGAGCGGCAAGCTTGCAATTCGCCTATCCATGAGGCCCTCGTCGCCAAGTCCATCTGCCGTGCATGGGCCAGCCCCACGACCCGCGCCAGATAACCGGCCGCCAACATCGCATCGCGTTGGCTCAGTTGGTCCAGTTCAAGCTTCATGTCCTGCGGCAGCAACTCGCGGACGAAAAATCCGTGATCGAGCATACGTGTCGCGAGCATCCGATTGCCGAGCCCCGGTGATAACGAACGCGCACCTTCTACCACGCGTTTGCCGTTGTCCCTGGGCATGGTGGCGCGGGCTGCACGTGGAGCGGCGGCGCCGACGGCCTCTTTGACATCCAGCAGGCAATATTCCTGATCGTCACCCTCGCCCACACCGAGCAACACCGCATAACGCTGCAATCCCAGCGAGCTGCAACCTTTGACCCAATACGCCGAGTCGAGCATTTTTACTCGGTCGTCCTTCGACCGGCCTTTCAGTGAAGTCACCAGCGTATGGATTTCCAGCGTGGCACATAGCGCCTTCAGCGCCGCACGCTCAGGCCGGGACAGTGTCCAGAATTGCTTGCCCAATGGAATGGTCGGTTTGCTGTTCTCGATCCGTTCCTCAGCCAGATGCTTCCAGGTGCGTTGCACCGCACTGCGCATCCCGGCCTTGATCTGCGCCGGGCGCGGCGGCTCTTCATCCAGATCACCCTCGAAGGCTTGCTCGTAGCCGCGCATCATTTCTTCAAGCATTCGCGCGGTGGCCACACCGGGCAAATCCGAGCCACGGGCGGCTGTGGCGAGCGATAGCGCCAAGCGCACCAGATCGTGCGCCGGATTGCCGATGACAGTCTGGTCAAGGTCGCGGATATGAATGTCGATTTTCCCCTTCAGATCCGCTGTCGGCCCCAGATTGCCGGCATGGCAATCGCCACAGATCCACACCGCCGGACCTTTTGGCAGGCTGCGCCCCGGCTGGCTGTGCAGCCACTCGTAAAACTGCACGGTGCTGCCCCTTACATAAGCGTGCGCCGAGCGGGCCATTTTCAGATTGCGCAGTTGCGACAGCGGTTCAAGGCGTGCTGAGGGCCGTGGGATTTTCATGGACGCTTCTTATCAGGAATGTGACCTGTTGACCGCCCGCCGCGCACAAATGTTTCAAAGTATTACAAGATCACTCACAGGCCGAATCTGCAGCAAGAAACTCTAGGAATCTTCTGATGGCCTCTGAATAACGCGCCTATCACTATCAGACGATTACTTATGAGTATGGGAGCGATGACGCCAAAACGCCCTGCTCAATGCCAGAAAACCCGAAGACTGGATTTCACCGTGAACAGAACCTACCGAATCATCACAACATTACTGCTCTTCCACTCTGCCGGGGCGGTCGCCAACTGCTATATCGATGACAATGGGCAGGCCGGCGACGGCAAGCCTCGCGTCATAAATTTCAGTGCGCCATCAACCCTGAATATTCCCGCCGATAGCAGCAGTTTGACCGTCCTTGATGTGACCACTTCGGGGTTGAACAAGCATATCCGACCGGTGTGTATCCCTGAGGAAAATTCCGGTTTCCAGTTGAATCCCGCATTGGGCTCTCAGCCCGCCAAGGGCACGGTATTCACTTTGAGAAATACCGGACTGGACCTGAGGTTGAGAATAGAAGGCTTTAGCGCGTTCTTCTCCAAACTGGATCCGCAGCCGAGCTTCGTCGCAAAGACCGGCATGCTGATAAAGGACGGGCCGTACCGCTTGTTTCTGATCAAAAACCGCACCATCGAACCGGGCACCACCATTCCCGCTGGCTTGCTCGGCACCTGGGCCACCAGCAGTGGCTATGTCATCGCCTCCTTCAATTTGCTCAATCCAATCAATGTCGTCGCCGCGTCCTGCACGGTGAACGACGTGAACGTCGCGATGGGCAATGACTACCAACTGCACCAACTGGAAAACGTCGGTGATACCACACCACCGGTCGCCTTCAAGATTCCTGTCGTCGGCTGCGACAAGAGCATCAATAAAATTCAGATCAGACTCAACGCCACCACACCCATCGTCGACAAAGACACCGGCACCGTGGAGCTTGACCAATACTCCACCGCCAGAGGTATTGGCCTGAGAATCACCAACGGCTTGATGGGCAATATCCTGATGGATGAAACCTACCAGCTTGGCCGCTTCACCAGCGGCGCGGAAACCGCCGAGGCGAATTTCTTTGCGGCATACACCCGAATCCCGGGCGCGGAGTTTCGCGCCGGCAGCGCCAACACCAGTATCAATTTCGTCATGTCGTATTTATAGAACGGCACACTTTAGGAATCGTCTGATGTGGCCTCCGGCGACGCCCCGCTAGGGTGGCCGGATGAAACTGAAGAACTACCTTCACCAGATCAATCCCCTGCTCTCTACGCCCAACGCCGCCCGGCGGTTGCTGCGGATTTTTGGCCTGGTTTTGCTGATTGGCATCCTCAGCGGCGTGTACAGCTTTCTCTTGCTGACCTTCAATACCGAAGTGTCGCGCCGACGCAGCCACATGAGCAGCGCCATTGCCGAGGCGCACACCTTTTTCACCACCCGCGAGGCCTTGCTGGAAAGCCTCAGTCTTTCGGCCATCCGCAAGCCTCAAGGGGTCAAACCGCAGGTCTCACCCGAGGAAGTTCACCTGCTGCTGGGCAACACGCGAGGCAAACAGTGGAGCATCTGGCTGACGGAGCGCATCAAGCAGTATCTGGTGAGCAAACAGGTCAATCTGCTCTACGTCAGCAGTGGCAACGACGTGCGCGTCAAAAGGCTTTACACGGCGACGCCGATAGTCGCCGACTTCCCCCCGGCGATGCTTGATCGGTTGCAGGCGCTCAAACGCGACAACACCGCTGCGCTGGAAGAACTCTGGTTGACCAATCAGTCGGCCAGTCATTCCCGGCTGTATATGTTCATTCGCCTGGATGAGCGCGACGTCGACTCCGGTTGGCTCGGCCTGGAAATGGACGGCCGCGAAGTCTCCCATGTACTGGATGATCAAAGTGCCGGGCAGTTCATGATGTTCAACTCCGACGGCATGCTGGTGTTCAGCAACAGCCAGCCTGCACAACTCAGCCAGAACCTGCTGCAGATCCAGCGGCAGAACTTCTTCGGTTTCGTTGGCGAAGGCTGGTTGCCAGATCATCTGGTGATGCGCAAACAACTGAAGTCCTCGGACTGGCAACTGGTTTATTCGATCAACCTGCGGGATGTCGTCGTCGCCCTGTGGCCGCGCCTCGCCGGCGCGCTGCTGTTCTGCCTGTTCAGTATCAGCCTCGTGTGGATCCTGATCCGCCGCCTCGAATACCGCTTTATCGCGCCGACCATCAGCCGTATTCAGGCGCTGGTGGAGAGTGAACTGTTCAGCAGTGACGTGATTCAAACCGCACCCGTGGCCCTGTGCGTGTTGCGCCGCACCAATGGTCAGGTGGTACTGGAAAATACCCTGTCACAACAATGGCTGGGCCAGAGCGGCGAAAGGGAAAGGCTCAGCCATCGCTGGATCTATCAGGCGTTCGATGCGCTGGACCCGCAAGTCACTGACTACTTCGAAACCGCCGACGGCCGCCATCTCTATCTCAGCTGCGCACCGACTCGCTACAAGGGCGAGGACGTGTTGCTCTGTGCCTTCAGCGATATCAGCACGCGCACGCAAATTGAAGAGGCGCTGGAACAGGCGCGGCAATTGGCCGATGCCGCCAATGAAGCGAAAACCCTGTTTCTGGCAACCATGAGCCACGAGATCCGCACGCCGTTGTATGGCGTATTGGGCACCCTGGAGTTGTTGGCGCGAACCGAACTCGACGCGCAGCAAACCGACTATCTGCGCACCATCGAAGGCTCGTCGGCGACGTTGCTGCAATTGATCTGCGATGTACTCGACGTGTCCAAGATCGAAGCCGGGCAACTGGCGCTTGAACTCAGTGAATTCTGCGTCCATGAGCTGATCCACGAAGTGATTCAAGGCTACGCGGCGGCGGCGCATGGCAAGGGCCTTGATCTGTACGCAGTGATTGATCCGAAGCTGCCGGAACGGGTGATTGGCGATGTGTCAAGAATTCGTCAGATCCTCTACAACCTGCTGAACAATGCCGTCAAATTCACCGATACCGGGCGCATCGTGCTGCGGGTGAAGCTGCTTGGGCGTGACGCTGAGCGGGTGAACCTGTTCTGGCAAGTGTCGGACACGGGCAAAGGCATTACCCAGGAAGATCAGGCGCGGATTTTCGAACCGTTCTATCAGTCCCGGGGCCACACCAACGTGATCGCCGGCACCGGGTTGGGGTTGCCGATCTGTCAACGCCTGACCCACTTGATGAACGGCCATATTCGCGTGGTCAGCGAGCCGGGCCTGGGCAGCAGCTTTTCTCTGACCCTGTCGCTCGAGCAGCCCTCAACGCCGAGGTTGCCGAGCAGCTTTACGCCGCTGTTGCCGGCGACGGTCTACGTGGTGTCGCCCATCCGCGAACTGGCCGAAGCCATGAATGGCTGGTTGCGCCGCTGGGGCGCACGGCCACAACTCGATCGGCCTTCGCGGGGCGCCTGCAACGCTGACCATGTGCTGCTGGAGCTGCATCCCGGCTCATTCGAACAGCGCCTGGACGCCGAGTGGACCGGCTCGCGAGTGATCGCCACGGGCGATGGCTACAACGAACCGCAATGGAGCGACGACGGCTGGGTGGTGAACATCAATCACCTGCACGCCATTCATCAAGCGGTCAGCCACGCTCAAGGATTGTCGGCGAGCAAACCCACAATCGATGCGCCACAGCGGCAACTGAAAACCCTGCATCTGCATGTACTGGTCGCCGAAGACAACGTCATCAACCAGTTGATCCTGCATGACCAGTTGCAGGAGCTGGGTTGTACCGCCGAGCTGGCGAGCAACGGTGAGGAAGCCCTGGCGCTGTGGCGCAAGGGGCATTTCGACGTGATCCTGAGCGACGTCAACATGCCGCAGAAGAACGGCTATGAACTGGCCAGCGAGCTGCGCCGCCTCGGTTGCACGGTACCGATTATCGGCGCGACCGCCAATGCCATGCGCGGCGAAGAAGCGCTGTGTCTGGCGGCCGGGATGAACGACTGCCTGATCAAACCTTTCACGCTACAGGCCCTGCATAACCAGTTGGCGTCCTACGAAAGAACATTCCATGAAACCGATTAGTATCCTGGTCGTTGAAGACCATCCGTTCCAGCAACTGTACCTGCAAAACCTGTTCAGCGAGATCGGCCAGTTTCATCTGCAATTTGCCGAAGAAGGCAGCGCCGCGCTGGACTGCCTGAAACGCCACGACTTCGATCTGGTGTTGACCGATTTGTTGATGCCCGGCATGGACGGCGTGCAGTTCATCCAGGGGCTTGCCGCCTCGGGTTCGCGCCCCGCGCTGGCGATCATGAGCGCCGCCTCGCGCCGCATGCTGACCAGTGCCAGCCTCGCCGCGCGCAATCTGGGCGTGAAAGTCATCGGCCTGATTTCCAAACCGGTCAAGACCGCAGCCCTGCGCAATCTCACCGACCAATTGGGCAACTTGCGTCAGGCCACCCTGCCCCTGCCCGGCCCGCAGATTGATCATCTGGCCATTCTCGATGCGCTGGATAACGGTGAATTGCAGGCCTGGTTCCAACCAAAGAAATCACTGGCCAACGGCCGCATCGTCGCCGCCGAAGCACTGGTGCGCTGGCTTCACCCTGAGCAAGGGCTTTTGCTGCCGGGGGTATTTCTACCGGCCTTCAAAGCCTTCAATCTGGAAGCGCGTTTGCTGTGGCTGATTCTGGGACAAGCAATCAAGGCGCAGGAACAATGGCAGGTGCAAGGTTACGCGATCCCGGTGTCGATCAACCTGCCGACGCATCTGCTCAACAGCCCCGATCTGGCTGACCGGATTCTTGCCTTTGTGCTTCAGCGTCAGGGGGTTCCTGCGATGATCTGTTTCGAATTGATGGAATGCTCGATGCCCGAGGACATCAGTAACTTCTACGCCGGTGCGTGCCGGTTGCGCATGAAGGGCTTTGGCCTCTCGCAGGATGATTTCGGTCAGGGTTACAGTTCTTATATGAACCTGGTCTCGACGCCGTTTACCGAGTTGAAAATCGACCGGGCTCTGGTCCAGGGCTGCAATGACAATGAAGAGTTGGCGCAGGCCCTGACAAGTATTGTCGCCCTCGGCCGACAACTGGGATTGACGGTCGTGGCCGAAGGCGTCGAGACGGCGCAAGAACTGGCGGTGTTGCGTAAAATCAACTGCACTCAGGTTCAGGGTTTCATCATTTCCCACGCCGTGTCGTCACAGGATTTTCAGCAACTGCTGACGCAGGACGGTCCCGCGTTGATGGATTGACCCGATGTTTTCTACAGAGGTAGCGGTGACCTACGCTTATCCCGGCATTTTCAACAGGCTTGCGCAATGACCCACCCGACTGTCCATCTGGAAAAACTGACCAATAGCTCATTGCGAATGAACACCGGTCTGGTGGTGCTCTGCGGCCTCGCTTCGCTGTTGGTGGGCCTCAGTGGCTGGGGGCTTTATCGGATGGTCGAGGAACAGCGCGACACGGTGCGGTTTCATTTCGCCCGGCTGATGGAGAACATCGGCGAACAGGATGTGTTCCTCAGCGCCATTGTCAAGCAAGCCGACAGAGGCCTGCCGTTGAATGCACACGTGCAGATCTTCAAGCAGACGCCATTGCCCGATGAGGGCGCCGGGATCTATAAGGCGCAGGAACTCTCCTCTTCCCTGCCGTACAGCGTGAAAATCAATCCGGCAGCGATTGAAACCAGTGAGCGCGCACGAGTCTTTGCCCTGGGTGCCCATCTGGCCAGTTACTACAGTGCTTTCTGGTCGGCCTCGCACTATCAATCACCGCAGGTATTCCTGTTCAACGTGCCCGATAATTTCGACATCGCCGTCCCCGCTGCCGGGCAGTTGCGCACTGCCGGGCAGCTTCAGGGCGGATCTTTCGTTGACGTCATGAAGCAAGTGGTGCAACAGCTGCATGATGCCAACCCCAAGCCGCTGGACAGTGAAGTTCACTGGGTCCGCTACGACGCCCGATCGGATAGCAAAGGCCCGCCTGCGCTGCTGGCCTACGTGAATGTCAACATGCCCGCCGCGCAACTGGATATCGAGGGCGCCAGTTCTTGGGTAGTCGTGGCGTCGTTGTTGAGTCTGGCGCAGATCAACAACATCGAACGAATCATGAAGTGGTCGATCTACGACAGCTTCAACCTCACCGCTCCCAACGGCACTTTGGTGATCGGTGCGGAGCATGCCAGTCAGGATTTAAAGGACGGGCTGAATGTTCGTCTGGACGGTCTGGTGTTCAAGATTTCCAGTGCCGGGCCACAACCGTGGACGGCCGTCTATGTGGTCGGCTTCAAGCGGTTCATCGACTATGCCTGGTGGCCGCTGCTCGGTTTGTTGACGTTGATGCTGACCAGTATCGGCGGCGGCTGGGTGTTCAATCGCTGGTACAAAATCCGCGTGGTGATTCCTGCACATCAGGCCCATGAAAGCATCGCTGATAGCGAAGCCTTCAGCCGCGCGATCATCGACACCGCCCCAACAGGCCTTTGTGTCGTGCGCCGCAGTGACCACCGGATTCTCCTGGAAAACCGCTGCATTCAGGAGTGGCAACAAAGTGATCAACTGATCGCGGCGCTGATCCGCGAACACGCGCTGACCGCTGCGGGCCAGACCGATCTGGAAGTGGCAGGACGGCATTATCACGTCGGGTTCGTGCCTGCGCGCTACCACGGAGAACATGTGTGGATCTGCGCATTTCACGACGTGACCCGGCACATCGATGACGCCGCCGCACTGGAAAATGCCCTGCGTGAAGCCGACTCGGCCAACGAAGCGAAAACCCGTTTTCTCGCGACCATGAGCCACGAAATCCGCACCCCACTGTATGGCGTTCTCGGCACTCTGGAGTTGCTGGGGCTGACCGAACTTGGCCCTCGGCAGCAAGAATATCTGCGGACGATCCAGCGCTCATCCACGACGTTGTTCCAATTGATCAGCGACGTACTGGATGTGTCGAAAATCGAGTCCGGGCAAATGACCATCGAAGCGCAGGATTTCTGTCCGCTCGAACTGACCGAGGATTCGCTGCGGGCCTACAGTGCATTTGCTCAGGCCAAAGGTTTGCAGCTTTACGCCTGCATCGACCCGGCGATCCCCGACCGGGTGCGCGGCGATCCCCTGCGCATCCGGCAGATCCTCAATAACCTGCTGAGCAATGCGATCAAGTTCACTGATAACGGCCGGGTGGTATTGCGCGCCAGAGTTGTGCAGGAATCCGCCGAAAATGTCAGCCTGCTGTGGCAGGTCAGCGACTCGGGGATCGGCATTTCCCAGGCCCAGCAAGTTCAGCTGTTCGACCCGTTTTATCAGGTACGTGATGCGTCCAGCGAAGCCGGTGCAGGTTTGGGTCTGGCGATTTGCTGGTGGTTGTGTGAATTGATGGAGGGGCAACTGAAAGTGGTCAGCGAGCCCGGTCTGGGCAGCAGCTTTTCATTGCAACTGAAACTTGCTCGTGTGGAGGGTTCGCTGAGTGACTGCCCGGGATTCACCGCGCATATGCCAACCTTGTTCGTCCAGGCTTACGCGCCGGAGTTGGCGCAACATTTCTGCGGCTGGCTTGAGCGACTGGGGCTGGACACTCAGATCATCGGCCCCGAGACCAAACACCTGGCCGCCTCATCATCACTGTTGCTCGACGTACTGCCGTGCGCCGAGCCATCCGGCTGGCCAGGTCTGCGCGTCATCGCCACGGCCGCCGGCGCCAATCCGCCGCAATACACGGGCGAAGGCTGGACGGTCGATGCCCACGATATTCGCGCGGTGGCCTGGGCTGTCCACTTCGCGCAACAAGGCGCCGACCCGCAAGCTCGCCCGGCGATCAAAGCGCCGGCGCGACGCCTTGATCTGAACATCCTGATCGCCGAAGACAACCCGATCAATCGAGCGATTATCAAAGAACAGCTGGAAGCCCTGGGCTGCTCGGTGGTCGCCGCCGCCGATGGTGAACAGGCGCTGCATCAATGGCTGCCGGGGGTGTTTGATCTGGTGCTGACCGACGTCAACATGCCGGTCATGAATGGCTATGAGCTGGCCAAGGCGTTGCGCAGCAACGATGCGGATCTGCCGATCATTGGCGTGACGGCCAATGCCCTGCGCGATGAAGGTGAGCGCTGCGCCGCGGTGGGCATGAATGCCTGGCTGGTGAAACCGCTCAACCTGCACACGTTGCGAACGCAGTTGCTCAAGCATTGCCAACTCGTTGAGCCGGCGCTGGCCGATGACGCGGTTGCCACACAAGGCACCCCACCACCGCTGGATCAGCCACAGCTTTCACCGAAAATGCGCGTGCTGTTTTTCAGTACCCTGCAACAGGACATCGAGAAAGTCAGCGCCCTGCTCCAGAGCAATGACGCCCCCGCGCTGGCCCAACACCTGCACAGCATGGCCGGGGCCCTTGGCGCGGTGCAGGCCACTGGTCTGGCGGAGGCGTGCGTGCGTCTGGAAAGCCAACTGCAAGGTCGCGTCATCACGCCCGCTCTGGTCCGCGAGATCAGCGCTATGCTTGAGCGACTGACCGCGATGCTCGATGCTTTGGCGTAACCCGATTGAATTCAACAACACACTAGGGATAGCCGAACATGGCAATACTCAACGTCGTGATCGCCGATGATCACCCCATCGTTTTATTGGGCGTACGTGAGCTGATAGAGCGTGATGAGCGCTTTCGCGTGGTGGGCGAAGCGGTCTGTTCGAACGAGCTGATCGAGTTGCTGCACACCCAGTCGGTTGATCTGGTGATCACCGACTTCAACATGCCGGCGGATTCGCCCTACGGTGACGGCCTGAAACTGGTGGAGTACCTGGGCCGACATTTTGCCCAGGTGAAAGTGCTGGTGCTGACCATGATCTCCAGCCCGTTGATTCTGACCCGCCTGCATGAACTGGGGGTGGTGGGGGTGATTCAGAAAAACCAGTTACACGACGATATTCAACTGGCACTCTCGTCAATCGCCAAAGGCCGCACCTTCAAGAGTGCCAAACCCGAGCCTGTCAGCGTCCTGGAGCCTAACGTGGCGCTGGACGAAAGACTGTCGCGGCTGTCGCCCAAGGAATTTGAAATTCTGCGCATGTTTGTCTCCGGGCAAAGCGTCACCACGATTGCACGCAGCCAGTCCAGAAGTGCGAAAACCATCAGCACGCAAAAGATTTCGGCGATGCGCAAACTTGAAGTGTCCAGCGATCAGGATCTGTTGACATACTGCCTGGAGAATAACGTCTTTCAATGAATGCACTTATCAGACGAAGTGCAACTAACACCCCCACCTTATAGGAATCGTCTGATGGTCTGAGCACTGCACTCAGACCTATATTCTGGATCGTGTTCTCCAACACAACTTAATCACGATCTAATGGATATCGACATGAAAAAGCTTTCGCTGACACTGCTGACACTTTCCATGCTTTCGGTGGCGGGCCAATCGTTTGCAGCAGACGAACCGGTAACACCCACTAAAGCGGGCAGCGGCACCATTAACTTCACCGGCATCATCAACAACGATGCTTGCTCTATCGAAGATGCAGGTCTGAATAAAACCATTTCCGTACCGATGGGCGAAGTGTCAATCAAAGACATGGGTACCGCTGCAGCGCCTAAGGGCAATGGCAAACTGAGTGCCGAGAACTTCGACATGAAGATCAACTGCAACGCCGGTACCAAAGTTTCGATGATCTTCGAACCGACCAAAGGCGCTGGTTCGGGTATCGTCACTGGCACCAAGGTCCTGAAGTTGACCGACGGTGTGGGCGCCGCGAAAAACATCGGTATCGCCCTGCTCGACGCCAATGGCGATCAGATCGACCTGAGTTCGCCTGCCGCCGCCAAAATTCAAAACACCCTGCAAGACGGCAGCACCACCCTGAAATTCTCCGCCGCCTATGTGACCACTGCCGACCCGAAAACTGCGGTCGCCGGTCGTGGTGACGCGACTCTGCCGTTCACTCTGCAATACGAGTAAACCGCACTCGGGGCTGACACTGTGCGGGACGCAATCGTCCCGCCTTTTTTCAATTTCAGGCAGTTTTCCATGTTTAATCGACACATTCTTTCCCTGTGCATGGGTTTGCACTGCGCGCTGCTGGCGACGCAGGCACACGCGGGTATCTCGCTGAGCGCGACCCGTCTGGTGTTTGATGGCGAGCACAAAGAAGTCAGCATCAAGGTCCGCAACAATGGCGATGACCTGTTGATCCAGTCATGGATCGACAGCGATGAGCCCGGCATTGCTTCGGTGCCTTTCGCCGTCACGCCGCCGTTGGCGAGGATTCTCGGCAAGGAACAGCAATTGCTGCGGGTGATTTACGAAGGCACTGGCATGCCGTCTGACAAGGAATCCGTGGTCTGGCTGAACGTTCAGGAAATCCCCCAGACCGCCAAAACGGAAAACACCCTGCAACTGGCCGTGCGCCAGCGCATCAAGGTGTTTTTCCGCCCTGCCGGACTGGCCAGCCAGGCTTACCTCGCACCGACTCAACTGTTATGGCAGATCGACCAGCAAGGTGGGCATGCCGCATTGAAAATCACCAATCCAAGTCTCTTTCATGTTTCGTTGTCAGAAGTCTCCGTGCAATCGGGTGCCACAACGGAAAAACCAGTCGATTCGATGATGATTGCTCCGGGCCAGAGCAAGACCATCGCACTAAAAGGAACAAACAACTCGACTTATTCCAACCTCAACTTTTCAAGCATTAACGATTACGGCGCACAGGATCGTTACGGCGCAACTTTCTCGGGTAATGCCGCCGTGAAAGCCAAAGCAGTGCATTAGCGCCTGCACCGAAAGTTTGCTCCCTCTCTTGATTCTAATAATGAATTAACTCTTCGTTCTCTGTAGCAATATAGGGCTGGGTATGTCTTTACTCCCGCGCAGCAACTTCAATTCGCTGACTGAACAATCCTGCCCGAAACTCTCGGGATTCAATGCGCTGTATCTGGCCATGTTAGTGAGTCTTCCTTACTTGGCGAATGCCAGTGATGCCGTCGCTGCACCGGAGCAAGAGCAACTCGCCCAGTTCAACACTTCGTTTCTGCAGGGAGTCGGGTCGTCGGTGGATTTGAATCTGTTGCTCTCGGCCAACAGCGTTTTGCCGGGCAATTACCGAGTCGACGTTTACAGCAACGAAGTGTTGGTCGGGCGGCGCGATATCGATTTTCGTCGCGCCGAGAAAACCGGCAAGGTCGAGGCGTGCCTGACCCTGGACATGCTGCAGCAGTTGGGCATCAACATGAGTACGCTGGAAGCGGCAGGCCTGCTCAAGCCTGGGGCGCCCGACACTTGCTACGACTTGCCAACCCTGATTGACCAAGCCACCGTCAGCTACGACCCTACCCGCCTGCGACTGTTGATCAGCGTGCCGCAAATCGCCATGCAACGCGGCATGCGTGGCTATGTCGATCCTGCGCTGTGGGATGCCGGCGTCCCGGCGGCGTTCATCAATTACCAGTTGAGCAGCAACCGCAACAGCACCGACTCCGCCACGACGATCTCCAACAACCTCGGTTTGCGTAACGGCATCAACCTCGGCGCCTGGCGGCTGCGTAACGAATCGAACTTCAGCAGCCGTACCGGCGAGCGCAACACGTTCACCAGCAACCGCAGCTATGTGCAGCACGATGTCACAGCGCTGAAGGGACAATTCAGCGCCGGCGATATTTTCTCCGACTCGCAGCTCTTCGACAGCGTGCGTTACCGTGGGCTCAAGTTGAGTTCCGACGAAGGCATGCGCGCCGACAGCGAACGCGGCTACGCGCCGGTCATCCGCGGCGTGGCGCAAAGCAACGCCACCGTGGAAATCCGCCAGAACGACTACGTCCTCTACAGCACCAACGTGCCACCCGGCCCGTTCGAGATCAGCGACATTTATCCGAGTGGCTCGAACGGCGACTTGCGGGTGATTGTCATCGAGGCCGACGGCACGCGGCATGAAACCCAGCAGGCGTTTTCCAGCCTGCCGATCATGGTGCGCAAGGGCCAGGTCAACTACAGCCTCTCGGCGGGGCAATACAAAAGCAACACCGAGGGTCTGGCCGAACCGAAGTTTGTCAGCGGCACGCTGGCTTATGGCATGACCAGCAACATGACCGGGATTCTTGGTGTGCAGGCGACAGACAGCTTCAAGGCGATGTCTCTGGGCATGGGCCGCAACACGGCGTTTGGCGCGGTGTCGTTCGACCTGACGCACTCGTCCAGTCAGGCGCACGGGCAGACCACCGAAGGGAATAGCCTGCGGATGCTCTATGCCAAAACCTTCACCGGCACCGACACCAATTTCACCCTCGCCGCCTATCGTTACTCCACCGAGGGCTATCGCACCCTGACCGATCACATCGAGGATCAAAGCACCGGGGAGCAGCGCCGTGGCAACTCCAAAACCCGCACTGACCTCACCGTCAGCCAGAGTCTGGGGCGCAACCAGCAATTCGGCAGCCTGTACCTCAACGCAACCGATCAGCGGTACTGGGGACGTGGCGGCTCGCAAAGCCTGTCTGCCGGCTACAGCAACAACTGGGGCGACGTCACCTACAACCTTGGCGTAACGCATACCCAGGACGTGGGCAATGCCGGCCCGGCAAACAACGACACGCAGATGAACCTTTCGCTGTCATTCCCACTGGGTTCCAAACCGCGCGCACCAAGGGCTTTTGTCTCGACCAATCGACAGAAATCCAGCGACAGCACGCAGTTGGGCGTGAACGGCTATCTGTCGGAAAACAGCGACACCTATTATTCGGTGCAGGCCGGCAACAGCAGCACCGGCGGCAATTCAGGCTCGGCGAGCATCAGCTCGCGCACCTCGTTCGTCGACGTCAACGCCGGTTACAGCCAGGGGCGCGGCTACACGTCGCAGAACTTGAGCCTTGCCGGTTCGGTGGTAGCGCACGCGGGCGGTATCAATCTGGGGCAAACCTTGGGTGAAACCTTTGCCTTGGCCGAAGTGCCGGGGGTACCGGGCGGGGTCAAGATCAGCAGCTTCAGCGGCACTGGAACCGGTCGCAATGGCTTCGCCGTGATTCCCAACACCCAGCCCTATCGGGTGAACTGGATCAGTCTCGACACTCGAGATCTGGGTGCCGATGTAGAAATTGAAAACGCCACCCAGCAAGTCGTGCCACGCCGCGGTGCCGCCGTATTGGTGCGCTACCCGTCGCAGACCGGTCGCCGAGTGCAGTTCGAGTTGTTTGATTCGCAGCACAACCGCTTGCCGTTTGGCGCGGTGCTCGAAGATGCGGCCGGCAAGCAGATTGCGATCGCCGATCCTTCCGGCAAGGCGTTGGCACTGGTTCAGGAACAGCGTGCCACGCTGACGATCAAGTGGGCGGGCAAGCAATGTCAGGCCAGCTATTCACTGCCTGAGCGCGACAAGGCCCTCAACTATGAGCGGGTGTCGCTGACTTGCGCGCCTTGAGCACGTGGTCAATGGACCGGCAACTCGACCCGCGCCAACAGCCCGCCGCCGCTGCGATTGCTCAAGGTCAGTTCGCCGCCCTGCTCGCGCACGATGGCCCGCGCTGCCGAGAGCCCGAGGCCAACGCCGCCGGTGTGGCGGTTGCGTGAGGCTTCGAGGCGAAAGAACGGATCGAATACACGCTGCAGCGACTCCTCAGGAATGCCCGGCCCCTCGTCGCTGACGTCGATACGAATCAAGCGCTCATTACCGCTCAATTCGATACGCGGGCGCTGCGCATACTTCGAGGCGTTTTCCAGCAGGTTGACGATCACCCGTTTGAGCGCCAGCGGCCGGCCTTCATACACCCGATGCGCCGGGCCGTTGTAGTCGACGGCAATGTTCTGATCGCGATAGTCATCGACGATGGTGTGCAGCAGTTCCGAGAGGTCGAACGCCGTAGTTTGTTCGGGCTGAGTGTCTTCACGAAAGAACGCCAATGCGGCGTTGATCATCGATTGCATCTCTTCGATATCGCGAATCTGTTTGCTTTGGTATTCAAGATCCTCGATGAACTCGCTGCGCAGGCGCATGCGGGTCAGCGGTGCGCGCAAGTCGTGGGAAATCGACGCGAGCATGTGCGTGCGCTCGCCAATGAAATGCTGAATCTGTGCCTGCATGGTGTTGAAAGCCACAATCACCTGACGTATCTCGTCGGGGCCTTCCAGTTTGATCGGCGGTGCACGCAAGTCGGTGCCGAAACGCCGCGCTGCGCGGGCAAAACGCTGCAAGGGATTGGCCAGTTGGCGCGTGGCGATCCAGGCCACCAGCAAAGTGGCAATCAACCCCAACGTGATGATGATCGCGATCCGCGTGCCCAGCTCCAAACCCCAGCTGCGTTCAGGCGGGATAAATGACAACCAGCTGCCATCGACCAATTGCACGAGTGCAGCGTAATGCGCCTGGGGATTGTCGTTCGGCCAATCGCCGGGGTTGAACGCTTCGATTTTTCGATCAGCACCCAGCAACTGTTGCAGCACCGGCACCCTGCTCGCTTCAATGCGCAGGCCGTCATTGGGCAGATCGAATTCAGCGCGTTGCGCTTTCCATGACACTTGCAGCATGGCGCTGCTCGCTGCGGCAGCCAGTTGCGGGCGCAGGTTGGCCGGTGCAGCCTCGATCACGCGCGATGTCGCGGCAATCTGCTCCAGCAGGCCGGTGCGTTCGATCGGTGGCCTCGCCCAGATCCCCGCCGCCTGAAAAAACAGGGCATTGAGCGCCAGCGAGGCAAACATCGCCGCAATGATGGTCAGGGCGATGCGCCGGCTCAGTGTGTCGCCACGCAGCAATCGGCGGATCACGAGCGATTGACCTTGGCAGTGAACATATAACCGCCATTGCGCACGGTGCGGATCAGATCCGGGCGTTTGCAGTCCGGCTCGATCTTGCGCCGCAGGCGGCTGACCTGCACGTCGATGCTGCGGTCGAAAGCGTCGTGGCCCTGGCCGTGGGTCAGGTCGATCAACTGTTCACGGGTAAGGATGCGTTGCGGGTGATCAAGGAACACCACGAGCAAATCGAACTCGCCTCCGGACAGCGGAATCATCACGTTGTCCGGTGAGCGCAACTCGCGGCAAGTGATATCCAGATGCCAACCGGCGAAGCCGATCACCGGCCGCGACGGTTCAACCGGGCTCCGTTGTTCACCGGCGCGACGCTGCAAGGCGCGCACCCGTGCGAGCAACTCCTGTGGGGCGAACGGCTTGGTCAGGTAGTCATCCGCACCGAGTTCCAGCCCGACAATCCGGTCACTCAGCTCGGCCATGGCCGTGAGCATGATGATCGGAATGCCCAGCTGCGCGCGCACCTTCTGGCACAGGCTCAAGCCGCTTTCGCCGGGCATCATCAGGTCAAGAATGATCGTGTCCGGGCGCTGCTGCGCGATCGCCGCCCACATCGCCTCGCCATCCACGGCGACGTCGACGTCATAGGCGTGCTGGACGAAGAACTTTTTCAGCAAGGAGAGGATTTCCACGTCGTCGTCGACGAACAGCAGTCTGCTCACGGTTACAGGATCCATGGACCAAAAGAGGCTATCTAAAGCCATTTCGCCGCCCGGGTCATTTATTTCAATCGAGTAACATTCCTGCATGACAGACATCAAGCGGACATCGTCCGGCAAAACCCCTCGGGCACTCTGTTGCCATTCCAATCCAGGGGGTTCGCATGATGAAGGTATTGAACAACAGCCATTGCACCGAGGGACATCACAGCAATCGTCCCTTGATCCTCAGCCAGCGTACCGCCGCACTCGGCCCCGACACGCCGGTTGTGTTCCAGGAATCCTGCCTGGGCGTGTCCGGCGATCAGAGCCGGATCTTCCTGCGTCGTTACTTCGAGCAATTCAGCCCGACCAGTGCGCACTGGGTCGAGTACGTCCACAGCATCGCCGCCGCCGACCTCATCGAATGGATCATGCGCCACGGCCAGTTGCACATCGAGTGCGCGGACAGCATCACGACGCAACATCACAAGGGAACCCGTTGATGAGAAGCCATTGCCTGATGACGCTGCTCTGTACGGCGTCAATGAGTCTGTCCGGTTGCAGCAGCAATAGCGTCGAAACGACGGGATTTCTGCATGATTACAGCGTTCTGAAAGAGCACAAATCGCCGTCGGGTCACGACGTAATGAGTTGGGTCAGCCCGGCATTGGCCAGGGGCCGCTATACCAAAGCCTATCTGGCGCCGAGCCAGTTTTATCCCGGCGTAGAACCGACCGGGCGTATTCCGTTGAGCACGATTTCCGGCGTCACCGAGTATTACGATGCCGCCCTCCGGCAGGAATTGGGCAAAGTCCTGCAACTGGTGTCCATGCCCGGCCCGGATACGCTGATCGTCAGGCCGGCCATTACCCGGGTCGCCGCGAGCACTCAAGGGTTGCGCTTTTATGAATGGTTGCCGGTCACTTTAGTGGCTGCCGGGGTCAGCACCGCTGCCGGCATCCGCGATCAGGACAGTGAAATCGCCACCGAAGTGTCGTTCGAGGACGGCTCGACCGGCGAAGTGGTTGCCGAGGTCGTGCGCAAGGGCACCGGCGTGGCGCTGGAAAACGACAAACAAGTGCTGACGGCGGATGACGTCAAAGGGGTGCTGGATGGCTGGGCCAGTGATCTGGGGCAATCCTATGTAGCGATTCGTCGGTAGTACGGCCGTTTTCTCGTCTAACGTGAAACGCAGGTATTGGCAGCACACGGGACACGGCCATTGATGAGCAATTTCTCCATCGTTGCGACAGTTCTTTCGATGATTCTGGGGCTGTCGGTCACTCGGCTGCTGCTCGGCGCGTTGACGGTATTCCGCATCCGCCGGGCGGCGGCGCCGGATTGGGTGGCGCTGGTCTGGGCCGTCACGTTGTTCGCCACGCAGCTGGATTTCTGGTGGGCGGTCAACTCGCTGCCGCAGATCAAATCGACCTTTTCCTTCCCGGAGTTTTTGTTGCTGGTGCTGCTGGCGCTGTCGCTGTTTGTCTCTTCGGCGTTGTTGCTGCCGAGTCGAAGCGAAGATGAACAGAACGGCTTGCGAGTCTATTTCGAACAGGACGGCCGCTACGCCTTGCTGTCGTTGTCGACTTATCTGCTTCTCGGGCTGATCGTCAATGTCTTCCTGTTTCAAGCCTCGCCGATCGCACTGTGGGGTGTGCTGGATGTGTTGATGATCATTCTTCCGCTGTGCGCCTTCGCGGCGAAATCACGCAAGGCTTACACGACTGTCACGCTGATTTACCTGCCGATCAATGCGCTGGATATCGTTGTTTCGCTGACGAATTAGGCGTTGTGTCGGGAAAAAGATCAAAAGATCGCAGCCTTCGGCAGCTCCTATATGGACCGGTGCAGGAGCGGCCGAAGGCTGCGATCTTTGGCTTTAAACACCCCCGTTTAAATGACACGCCAAGACACGTAATCAGGCTACGCGATCTTGCGTAATTGCCTACAGCTACGCCAGAATCCGCCGGCTTGTGCGCCTAGGGGGCGGGTTCTATTGTGGTGCGGTCGCTGAAATTTCAGTGATCGGGTTTAGCAGCTCGGCAATTCTCAAGGCACGCCAGTCCCGCCATTACGTTATGGCGGCTTTGCGTGGGGCACTTCGGTGCGCCGGGATCCTTGAGCCTGGTCTGCTAACCCGCGTACAGCCGCCACCTCTTCGTTTAGCAGCGATGGTTGACGGCTCCGTTTTTCTCAAGGAGTTTCACCATGATCAAACCAACGCCAAACCCGCCCGAAACCGACCCCACCTCTCCCTACGAATCCCTCGAGTCGAAAAAGCTCAACGAAGCCGCCGACCGTGCGCTCGATCACTACCTCTGTCCGCCCGGATCCACGCCACCTCCCCGTAGGACCCGCAGAATGTACGCCGTCACCGCCGACTTCAAAAACGAAGAGCTGCTGGTCGATGCCTGCGAAACACTGGCATCGGCAAGAAC